>PDZV01000012.1 GCA_002753135.1 Magnetococcales bacterium WMHbinv6
CCCGGAGAAGCGGTGATCACCACCGGCGGCTTGCTCCCCTCTGACTGGGTGATCCATACCGCAGGTCCGGTCTATCACAGTGACCCCGACCCACAGGGCCATCTGGCCAGTTGTTATCGGCGCTGTCTGGAGCTGGCCGTTGCCAAAGGTCTGCGCCGCATCGCCTTTCCCGGCATCAGCACCGGAGTCTACGGTTTTCCCAAAGAGGAGGCAGCCCGGATTGCCGTGCAGACCATCCGCTCTTTTTTTGCCCACCATGGCGAGGCCGGTCTGCAGGTAACCCTGGTGGCTTTTTCGACTGAAGATGAACAGATACTGCAACGATACCTGACATGAACAGACGGCCTCTATACCCAATTCTGCTTTGCTTCGCCCTGCTGCTGACCAGCGGCTGTCAGAGTCACCCCTTCTCCGCCCAACCCTCCCTGGAGATCAATTGGCAGGATGCAACCCCGCAAACCATCCGCGACACCCATACGGGTGCCCACCTGAGCTATCAGGCGCTGCAGGCACGGGTGCAACAGGCCGAAGTGATCTATCTGGGCGAGGAACACGACAACCCGCACCACCACCGTCTGCAGTCAGCCATCGTGCAGCAGTTGGTGCAACAGGGCAAACGCCCCATCCTGGGCTTTGAATTTTTCTCGCGTGATCAGACTGCCTGGCTGATGCAGTATAGCGTCGGCAAACCCTCACGCCTGCCCACCCGGCAGGCTGCCGATCCGGCACAGCTGTTGCGGCAACGCCTGGGCTGGGAAAATCGGCCCGACTGGGAAAATTATTATCCGCTGCTGGCGCTGGCCCGCCAGCATGGTCTGACCGTTTTTGGTGCCGATTTGTCGGAAGGGCTCCGGGTACGGCTGACCCGCGACGGCATGGAGGCCCTCACCCCGCTGGAACGGAGCTCCTGGAGACCATCCGCTTTTGTCCATGCCGATTATCAACAGTGGATGCGCGAAAGATTGGCCCATTCCCACTGCGGCATGGCCTCTGAATCGCTGCTTGAGCGTCTCTACAACACCTGGCTGGCCCGCAACGATGCCATGGCAGAAGCCATCGTCACCATGCAACCGCAGATCGACAGCCCGGTGCTGCTCATCGTCGGGGCCGGACACATCGCCCATAACATGGGAATCTACGAAAGGGTCGCGGCATTGCGACCCGAACTGCGCCAACTCAATCTGGGCATGAGCAGCTTTGAGACGGAATCCTTCTCCGCCACCGCCCCCTGGCCACCCCTGCAGGTCGGTGCCAGCCAATTTCCTCCGGTCCATGAGTTGCTGTGGCTGACCCCACCCTCCCCGGATGATTCCGACCCCTGTGCCGGTTGGTCAACGCCACCACCCGCCAATGCTCCTGAGCGTTGAGTACCCTTTCAGCAAAATCATCGCGTGGGCGCAATGATCCACACTTGATATTTTGATGATTCTGGCGTATTCAGGAAATGGCGCAAATTGCCGTGTTTTCAGAAACCCTAAAACGTCATGCAACAGTCGGTCACGCCTGCCCGCGTGCTGCAATTTTTGACTGTTGACGAAAAGGAGTGCAGGAAGTGGTACCACTTTCCTTAAATAAAACAAAGCGAATGCCTCCATGGATCCTGGCCGTTGCCAATCTGGCACTGCTGCTGTTGATCATTTTTGTTGGCTTTTTGTCGGCTTCGCGCATCGATGCCAGCCGATCGGGCATGATGGTTGCGTCCATTCAACGGGCTTTGGGAGTGCAAGGGGCGGCACCAGCACAGCCTCTTGGTGAAGCGGTGGATGACCCGATCGGCTTTCCACAAAAAATTGCCCTGCTGCATCAAATTACCCCCCTGGTCGATCGGCGTCAGGCCGATGTGGAGACCACCAAAGAGGGTTTTTTCATGAGCATGGAACTGGACACGGTCTTTGTACCCGGAACGGTACTGATACGCCCGGAAATTCGCCATCGTTTGCGTTCGATGGCATCTTTGCTGGCCAGTTTGGAAAATTTGATCCACGTCACCGGTTTTGTGGATAGTGCGAGTGCCGCAGCCAGCAGTGCAAGCAGCAAGGGGGGTACCAGCCAGAGCGATGCCCGCGCAAGTCGTTCGGCAGGCAGTATGACCCTTTCCACCCACTTGCAGCAAAGTTCCGCCTTTACGGTGCCGGTCGCGGCGGCCAGCAACACTCCAGCCGCCAACAGCCAGGCAACCGAGGGAAGCAATGCGCAAGCGCCCGCCGCAGCGGCAAAAGGCAGCGATAAATCGCAGGCCGCGGCGCTGTTGAGCAGCAACCCCTCCCTGGCCTATGCCGTGTCCATTGCCGACTATCTGGTGGCTGAAGGCACTATTCCCGCCTGGCGCATCCGTACCGAGGGCAAACCGGTCAGTGGCAACACCGGTACAGACAATAAAAGCAACGTGACCCCGGAAGCCCAGCCGGTCAAAAACAGCAATCTTGGCCATTCCCGGCGCATCGAAATTCGTATCGCCCGTGAAACTCTTTCTGCAGAGGTTGCTTCTCCGAAAGCAAAAACGGAAAACAAAACCGAAGGCAAGCATTGAATCAGTAGCGACAGATAACACAGTAGAGGAACCGAGATGTTGGGCACAATGAGACTGAAATCGCAACTTTATTTACTGGCTTCCGTTCTGTTGGCCATACTGGTCATTACCAGTCTGATTGGTATTTTCCGATCCGGGGGTAACAGCGATGAGTCATCCGGTATCATCGATTCGGTTGCCGCATTGACAGAAACCTTGTCCACCGTGCGCGCCAATCAGATGGAACAAGCGGTGCATATCGAGCGCGCCGTGCGCACGGCGCGCAGCAGCAGCCCGATAAAATCCCGTGATGCGGCCTCGTCTCGTGCCGAGGAAGAGGGTCCGGGTCGTTTGTCGGCCAGCATGAAGGTGGAACGGGGTCTGAGCAAACCAGCCGATGGCAGTCGGGATGATCGGCGTGACGGAGGCGACAGCAGCGCTGGATCCGATGCAGCACAGCGAGCTGAAGGGGAGTACAAACGGTTGGTCTCCCAAGTCAGTGACGGCTTGCGCAAAGCGCAGGACGGGGTTCGCGATGCGGTTACCCGTGCCGGACGCTCAGGTGATAAAAGCGCCCAGGAGTTGAACGCTCTGGCCGATCAACTGCGCACGATCGAAAAAGAGAGTTCCGAATACAGCAAACTGGGCAACTATGTCTTTGAGTTGTTGCGTGGCAATCGTTCCTCAGAAGCCATCGACCTGACGGAAAAATTGACCGGCAAAAGACGGGATTTGGATCGTCTGCTCGATCAGTCCGTCGCTGCCGTACGCAAGGCGCTTCAGCTGACCGCAGCCTCCGGACAGCAAAATCGTCCTTCGCTGTTGGGCTCTTTGTTGGTGCCCGGAGTTGGATTGTTGGTTGGCCTCCTTTTTTCCTTGCTGCTGATCAGCCGTATCTCTGGAAGCGGCGGCGGAGGTGATTCTTCAGAGATCCGCCACATCGCCGACTCGATTGCCGATGGCAATCTGACAGTGGCCTTCAGTCGCGGCAGCTCTACCGACAGCGGCGTCAATCGTTCCGTGCAAAGAATGGTGGAAAGCCTCAATGATATGTTCCGGGATATTGCCCAGGATGCCAACAAGTTGCGCCAGGCATCAACCGAGTTGGCCAACGCAGCGCGGGAGTTGACCAGCGGTGCCGATCAACTGAACCGGCAATCGGCCTCGACAACCGGTGTGGTCAGCGAAATGAGCAGCAGCATGCAGACCATTTTGTCCACCACGGAACGGATGTCCAGCAAAATGAAGACTGTTTCGGTTTCGGCGGAACAGATCAGCTCCAACATGAATACCATCTCCTCAGCAGCCGAAGAGGCCAACATCAATCTGAGTTCCGTCGCCCAATCCAGCGAACGGGCCAGCCGCAACATGGAACAGGTGCGTGACGCCTCACAACGGACCGGCCAATCGGTCAGCACGGTGGCCACCTCGGTGGAAGAGTTGACCGCTTCCATCGGTGAAGTGCGACTGCGCTGCGAAAGCGCCTCCAAAGAGGCGGAAGAGGCCAAACGCAACGCCCAGGATACTTTCGGGGTGATGCAGAAACTGGGCGTTTCGGCCCAGGAAATCGGCAAGGTGGTGGCTGTGATCAGCAACATTGCCGAACAGACCAACATTCTGGCTCTGAATGCCTCCATCGAGGCGGCAGGTGCCGGAGAAGCGGGTAAAGGGTTTGCTGTGGTGGCCAACGAGGTCAAAGAGTTGGCCCGGCAGACCAGTGAAGCCACCCGGATGATTTCGGAAAAAATTGCCCAAATTCAGGACACCACCAATGCCGCCGGTATCGCCACCCAACAGGTGGGTGAAATCATCAAACGGTTGAGCGGTGCCAACGGAGAGATTTTGCAGGCGGTGGACGAACAGAGTCGCACGGTATCAGAAATTTCCCATTCGATGGTGGAAGTGTCGGCAGAGACGGCAGCAGTCACCAAACGGGTGGTGGACTCTTCGACCGGCATTGGTGAGGTCTCGCGCAACGTACAGGAGATCTCCTCTGGTATCGATGAAGTGACCCGCAACGTGGTGGAAGCCTCATCTGGTGTCGATGGCATGTCGCAATCGATTATGGAGGTCTCTTCGGTGAGCGCAGAAATTTCGCGCCATGTTGCCGAAACCGCCAAAGTGGCCGGATCGATGGAAAAAGGGATCATGGAAGTCAAACGCACTGTGGATACGATGGATCAAAAAAGTAAAACTGTTGGCAAACAGGTCGAAGCCATTACCGCCATTACGGCTGATTTGGACAAGACGTTGAGCCGGTTGAGAATCCAGGAGTAACAGCCTGTTGCTGCGCTGGCCGAATATTTTTCAGGTCTGCTGCTGCCGTTTTTGCACATGGGGGCAGTACCCGGTTAGCCGGTGAAGCGCCATAAATGCTGCGCCGCATGACCAGACCACATGGCGCTTTTTGTAACAGACTGGTAGAATCCGGGAGTTGCCTGTCCCGGATCTTCTTATGTTTCTGCTGATGGAGAAAGAGAATGGCGGAAGAAGATGAAGAACTATTAGCGATGTTTGTCCAGGAGTCGACAGAACACCTGGAGAACATCGAACCCAATCTGCTAATCCTGGAAGAGCGGGGAGCCGCCACAGATCCGGAAATCATCAACAGTTTGTTCCGTGGCGTTCATTCCATCAAAGGTTCTGCTGGCTTCTTTGGTTTGACGGCCATTTCCAAACTGAGCCATACCATGGAAAACCTCTTGGGTAAGGTGCGCGACAAGAGCATCGAGCCCACCTCTGAGGTCTCCGACAGCCTGTTGTCCGCCTTGGACAAGCTGAAAACGATGGTTCACGATGTCATCAACAGTGAAGCGGTGGATGCCTCGGCGGAAGTGGCAACCATTCTGGGTATTTTGGAACGCTCCGGGCATGCGGTGCCCAGCGCCCCACCGCCACCCAAACCAGCGGAAGCGGCCCCCGCACCGGCGGCGGAAGCGACTCCGGCTGCGGCGGCAGCTCCCGCAGCGGCAGCAACGGCCCCGGCGGCGGCAACCGCCGTTGCACCGAGTGGGGCCAGCGATCCGTTCAACCTGGAAAATTTTGTTGGTGCCGTCACCGACGCCTTGAAGGAGAACCGCAAATTTTTTGATGTGCGCCTGGAAGTAACACAAGAAGACGAAAAAGAGCGCAAAGAGTTTGTCAACCAGTTCTGCCAACTGGTTGAATCGGTCGGCTCGGTGATTGATTTCAAACCGCCCCTGGCTTCCGGGGGAGCGGTTCCCTCGCTGCCGGGTAATGCCTTGCGCCTTTTGGTCTCCACGGTTTTGACTGCCGATCTGCTGCAAGATATTGTACAACTGAAACCACAGGCCATTCAGACGGTTGCCATACCATCGGCCTTGGTCAACAAACTGGCTCCACCCGTCCCGGTCAGCAAACCGACTGTAGCGGAGGTGGTGGAAGCAGAACCGACCCGAGCCGTTGCCAAACCCAAAGCCAACACCTATTCAGCCCGTCTGGTCAAACCACGAGCTGACGCCGGATCTGGCGGCAGCGCCGGTCGTACGGAAGATAAAGCCAAGGCAGGACAGCCCACCGTTGAAGAGACCCTGCGCGTCAGCGTGGCCTTGCTGGATGAACTGATCAACATGGCCGGTGAGTTGGTGTTGACCCGCAACCAGTTGATCCGGGCCACCTCCAGTTTTGTTGCCCAATCACCGCATCTGGCCTCTCTGGTCCAGAGCATTGACTCGGTCACCAGCCGCATTCACGGCAAGGTAATGCAGGCCCGCATGCAGCCTGTCAACGTGGTGTTCAACAAATTTCCTCGTATCGTGCGTGACCTGGCCCTGAAGCTGGGCAAAAAGATTGATCTGGAGGTGCGTGGCGGCGACGTGGAGTTGGACAAGTCGGTCATTGAGCATCTTTCCGACCCCTTGACGCACATGATCCGCAACGTGGCCGACCACGCCATCGAATTGCCCAAAGACCGCGTGGCCATTGGCAAACCGGAGTCGGGCAAGGTGGAACTGGCCGCCTACCATGAAAACGGCATGGTCAATATTGCCTTGATTGACGACGGTGCCGGTATCGATTCGGAAAGAATCAAAACCAAAGCCATTGAAAAGGGGTTGATCACCGAATCTCGCGCGGCAGAAATGAGCGAGGAGGAGTTGCTTGACCTGATTTTTGCCCCCGGCTTCTCCATGGCCAAAAAGGTTTCCGATGTTTCAGGCCGCGGCGTGGGTATGGACGTGGTGCGTACCAACATTGAAAAATTGCGTGGTACGGTCCATATCGCCTCCAAAGTGGGCAAAGGCACCCGGATCATTCTCAAGCTGCCGCTGACTCTGGCCATCATTCCGGCCATGATCGTCTCTGCTGGCAAACTGCGCTTTGCCATTCCGGAAATCGGCCTGATCGAAATCGTGCGGGTGGCCGAAACCGATCTGGCCAAGCAGATTCAGATGGTCTGTGATGCCCCGGTACTCTCTTTGCGCCACACCTTGCTGCCGCTTGTCGATCTGGCCAGCACTCTGGGCATCGAAACCCAAGACGGCGATGGCGGCATCCGCTGGATGGATGTCTGGCTGCGGCAACACACCCAACAACAAAAAACCAATGCGGCGGCCAATAACCAGTCGGTTCCCAAACGGACCTCTCGTCCACCTGGTCACTCGATCAGCCATTACAGTCAGGCCATTTATGTCATGGTGATCAACGTCAGCGGCAACACCTTCGGGTTGGTGGTGGATGATGTGCTGGACAGCGAAGAGATTGTGGTGAAACCCCTGCCCTCTTACGCCAAAGATACCACCTGCTTCTCTGCCGTGACCATTCTCGGCGACGGTAGCGTTGCCTCCATTATTGACTATGCGGGTATCGTGGAAAAGGCCAAGATCAATTTCAGCAGTCTGGAAGCAGCCAGCGCCGACATGGAAGAGGTAACCCGTGCCGCCCTGCGCGAAAAACAGAACATCATCCTCCTGGAGACCCCCAGCGGCCTGGTGATGGGTATTGTCAACAACATGGTCAGCCGTGTCGAGGTGATTCAACGCGGCAATTGCCGGATGGAAAACATCAACCATCAATCGTACATGCATTATAACGGCGTCAGCTTTCACATTCTCTATCCCGATCAGATTTTGGGTCTGGAAGGCAACGGCTATGGTGGTGAATCTTCTGGCGATGATGACACCTTCTGCATGGTGGTACCGGCCATTTCCGGCTTGCAGGTTGGCTTGATGTTTTCACGCATTGTCGACACCATGGAGGCCTATATCGATCTGGACACCCATGTCATCCAGGCCGATGGTTTGTTTGGCACGGCGCGTATCGATGGACGTCTGGTGCTGTTCCCGGATCTCAACCGGCTGTTCCAACTGGCGGACATCATGCCGGCCTCGGTGGATGCGCCGGTCGATTATGACGGCATGAAGGCTTTGGTGGTTGATGACACGCCGTTCCTGCGCATTGTCACCACCACCTATCTCAAACAAGCCGGCTTCCAGGTCGAACAGGCCGAAGACGGCATGATTGCCTCGCAACGTCTGAAAAATACGCCTTACGATCTGGTGGTGACCGATATCAATATGCCGGTGATGGATGGTCTTGAGCTTGCCAAGGAGATTCCCAGCACGCTCAATGCGGAGACACCGATCATTGCGACCACATCGTTTATCTCTTCCGATCTGGTCACCCGTTGCGTGCGGGCCGGCATGGTAGGGTGTGTGCCCTCAACCGACAAATTCCGGCTACTGAACATGTTGGCAACCTTGAAGCGCGTGTAACCGCCTTGGTTTTGGCATATTGATGCGGAGAAATCACCCATGCTGGTCAGTACCTTTCACTTGGGCAACATCTATATCGGGGTCGATATTCTGCTGGTGCGAGAGATCAATCGATCGATGGAATACACCCCGATTCCGGGTTCACCGGATTATATTCGCGGAATGTTGAATATTCGCGGTCGAATCATCACCCTGTTCGACCTGAAAAGACGCTTTTCCTGGACACGGGAAGAGGTGGCTCGCCAGGAGGGGAAAGAGCCGCTGAAACAGTATAACGTGATCATGAAAACGCATCATGAGGTGATGCGGATCAGCCGTCGGCTGGCCGATACCCAATGCACCTGGGAGGATCCGGTAGGATTGGTGGTTGATCGTCTGGGCGATGTACGCAACGTCCCGGATGATCATATTTTACCACCACCCGCCAACCTGAGGGGAATTTCCGCCCCCTTTATTCGCGGTGTGGTGCGCATCGAAAAAGAGTTGCTGGTCATTCTCAATATTGCCAAAATTTTCGGTGCCGATGAGCATCCCGGCGGATCTGCCGTTGATGGGTAATGAGGCAACAGGGTTGATGCAGTCATCTGACAGGCTGCCATTGACCAACAGGTAGCATATTTTTTCCACGGATTTGGATATGACCACACCCTCCCTCCGGGTCATGGTGGTAGATGATACCACGACCTATCGCATGATCGTCCGCCAATCCGCCGAGGCTGTTCCTGGGGTGGAGGTGGTCGATTTTGCTGCGAACGGGCGTATTGCGTTGGATAAGTTGGGCAGGATTCCTGTTGATGTGGTGCTGTTGGATGTGGAAATGCCGGAGATGAACGGTCTGGACACCCTGCATCATATTACCGCCCATTATCCGCATGTTACCGTGGTGATGGTCAGTGGGGCATCGCATACCAATGCCGATATTGTGGTGGAGTGTTTGAACTCTGGAGCCTTTGATTTTGTCACCAAGCCATTGGAAAACGACATGGATCGCTCCAAGGGGGCTTTGCTGGCCAGCCTGCGACCGATCTTGTCACTGCTCTCTCGCCGTGGTCGACGGGTACCCGGTCAGGCGGCCCCACCACCACCGTTGCGACCCTCTGCTCCGGCAGCACCGGCACGCACCCCGGCACCTGCGGTCAGTGCCCCCCCCTCCTCGGCGACAGGCGAGTTGCGTGATCGTGGCTGGCCCACCTTGCCACCGCTCAATCGCCCGCCGCCAACCTTTGCCGAACCGCACCGCACCTTGGCCCCCCTGCGCAGCCCGAGTGTCACGGCGGCGCGCCCCCTGCCGGAAAGAGATAGCCGCCCCGCAGCTGCCGCCGTCAGCGGTGGCTGGGACAAAAAGCCTGCTTTATTGTTGATTGGCTCTTCTACCGGTGGGCCAGCTGCTTTGACGCGCGTGTTAAGCGCTATCCCCCCAAAATTGCCGATTCCAGCGATGATCGTGCAACATATGCCACCGATGTTTACCGTCTCACTGGCCGCGCAGCTCTCCCGTTCCACTGGTCATAATGTCGTGGAAGCGGGCCATGATCAGGAGGTAGAAGCGGGCAAAATTTTGTTGGCACCCGGAGGGCGTCATCTGTCGGTCAAACGGCATGGTGCTATCCTGAAAACGGTCTTGAACGATGGTCCGAAGGTCAATGGCTGTCGGCCGGCGGTTGATGTGTTGTTCATGTCGGTGATGGCCTCCTTTTCCGAGCCGGTTCTGGCGGTCATTCTGACCGGAATGGGTAACGATGGGGCCAACGGGGTCAAAGGGTTGAAACGGTCAGGGAAGACCTATTGCCTGACGCAATCGCGGGAAAGTTGTGTTGTCTACGGTATGCCTCGTGTCGTAGAAGAGATGGGATTGTCCGACGAATCCATCTCGTTGGAGCAATTGGGTTCAAAAATTTCTGAATTGTGCCGATAAGGGAGGATCTGTCATTGGGCGTTCTGACAGCTGTTTCTCCAGATGAGTTTCAATGGATCAAGCAGTTCATGCGTGAGCATAGCGGCGTGGATTTGCAGGCCGGCAAAGAGTATTTTGTCGAAAATCGCCTGGCTCCTCTGCTGGCCCCGCATGGTTGCCAAAATTTCAGCCAGTTTATTCAAAAACTGGCGCGAGACAATGGCCCGCTGCGCACCAAGGTGGTAGATGCCTTGACCACGCACGAAACGCTATGGTTTCGTGATGACTCTTTTTTCTCGGCCCTGGCCGATGAAATTTTGCCCCGTTTGGCCAGCAAGTCACGGCAACAAAAAATCCGTATCTGGTCAGCCGCCGCAGCAACAGGGCAAGAGGCCTATTCGGTTGCCATGTTGCTGGATGCTGCCGGACGCAAACAGGATCCCAACTTTGACATCAGCAGAATGCAAATTTTGGGTACAGATATTTCCGCCTCATCCCTGGTCACCGCCCGGCAAGGTCGGTACAACCATCTGGCCATTTCGCGCGGCATGCGCCCCGGATTTTTGGAAACCTATTTCAAGCGCGAAGGCGACATCTATGAAGTCGCGCCGCACGTGCGCAGGGCGGTCAAGTTTGAACAATTCAATCTGAAAGATGATTTTGCCCCACTGGGCAAATTTGATCTGATTCTTTGTCGCAACGTGTTGATCTATTTTTCTGACGATTTGAAACGACAAATTTGTATTCGGATGCGTTCGGCGCTGAACCGTCCGGAGGGCTATTTTGCCATTGGTGCCTCGGAATCCTTGATGGGCCTGGAGGCCGGCTTTAAACAAATTACCGTGGGACGGGCCGTGTTGTACCAGCCTATGCTGTGATTGCTGGCTTTAATGTGGATTTTTTCTTGACTTGCCGGGTAAAAAGGTTACTCTGATTCGGTTTAGAAAGGGCATGCGAGCCTCGGATGCCTGATGAGAGCCATAATCCGTCCCGCATGGACGTCTAACATGTTACGAAGGAGAAAGTAATGCGTGTGCTGATTGTTGATGATTCCAGTGTAATGCGCAAAATTGTTGCTCGTGGTTTGCGCCAGGCCGGATTTGCCATCGATGACATCGTCGAAGCAGGTAACGGTCAAGAGGGAATGGATGTACTTAACAGCGGCGTTGTCGTAGACTTGATTCTTTCTGACTGGAACATGCCGATCATGGATGGCTTGACCTTTGTGAAAACGGTACGCAGCGGCCCGCATGCCATTCAGTCCATTCCGATTGTCATGGTCACCACCGAAGGTGGCGAAAGCAAAGTGGAGGCCGCTGATCAGGCCGGTGCCAACGGGCATATCAAAAAGCCCTTCACATCGGAGATGTTGCAGGAAGTATTGACCAAGTTCATGAAATAAGATCCACACAGATCGATCGCCCGAACAGGCAGAGAGAACATGGAAATTCCTGACCAGATTGCCAAAAAGGCCAGACAATTTTTCCTGAGCTTCTTCCAGAAGCTGTCTGACGATATGAATACCCTCGTCGATGCGCCGGTGGAATGCACTCTCACGGATGTGAGTATTATTCGCGGCGAAGACGATCTGGGTTTTCTCTTTGATTCAGAATTCAGCTCATCGTATGCACTTGAGGATGGTCTGCACTCTGGAGACATTCATTTATTGATGGATGCACCTGCCGCCATCGCCTTGTCCGGCTTGATGATGATGTTGCCCAAGGCGGTGGTGCAGAAAAATGTCAAATCCAGGGAGTATACCGAGGAGATACAAGAGGGCTTCCATGAAATTGCCAACCAGATCATGGGTAGCCTCAACACCCGTGTCGAAGAAAAATTGGCAGGGGGTCATCTTTTTCTGGACTCCGTCGAACACCTGGCCAGTGGTGCCATTCCCTCTTCGGCCAAGGTGGGCAATACCTATCTGGATATCGGCATGGAGATCAAAGTCTCCGATTTCCGTGCCGCACCAGCGCATTGGTTGGTTTCGCGAGGCTTTGTCAACGCGCTGCTGAAGGTGGAAATGCCCGGCACACCAGAAGAACTGGCTGCCGATGCCCCCAAAGAGACCCAAGCTCCTGCTGCTCCCCCGACAGCGCCACCGGCCCGTGCGGTCGATGATTATGAATTTGATATCAGTGCTGCCGGTTTGTTGGCGCGCAGTGCGGCGGATGCCTTGCCCGCACCTGACGAACCGGGTGGCTTGCGGGTGGTCATGACCCTTCCCCCCTTCTTGCTCAACGAAAGCGCACCGATCAGCGATGCCGTCTCGGCCATGTTTCCTGATGGACAACGCATTCTGGGCGTGGAGAGTCAGGGTATTCTGGTGCGGGTCATCAGCCAGGGTGATGTCCGCCGGATGATGGGAGCTTTTCACGGCTCCAAAGCAGCGACACCACAAGAAAAAGCCATATTGAGCCAAGCCATCGGCAAACTCAACGAACGGCAAAAAATGGTGACTCTGGCAGCGCGTGGGACCATTGATCAGGCCGCAGACATGCTTAAACAGCATAACCTGTTCGCCTTGCCGATCATCACCGATGCGGGTGTTTTACGCGGCTTTGTTCCCGCCTATTCTTTGCTGGAATATTATCGCAAAAAAGCCAGTTGATTTTTTTAGTCAGAGATCTCCAAAAGCAAAAGGCCGGCGCTTGTTTCGCTCCGGCCTTTTGCTTTTTCTGCTGGTTTCCTGCGATTATTTTTGCAACTGATAAATGGTCGGTGCCACCGAAACGACAGGAACGTTCAACTTATTGAGAGTTTCTGAGTGGCCGATAAAAAAATAGCCCCCCGGCAGCAAATGGCGGCACAGCTTGTTGACAATTTTTTCCGCCGTCGGTCGATCAAAGTAGATCAAACAGTTGCGGCAAAAAATAATATCCATCGGATTGCTGATCCGATATTCATTATCCATGAAATTCAAATGCTGAAACTGAACCATATCCCGCAACTCCGCCATCATCCGCACACGGGTGCGATCTTTGCTGCGCAACATATATTTTTGTTTGAGGGCCATGGGGACCGGATCGGCCTTTTCCATTTCATAGACGGCATTTTCGGCATGCTGCAAGGCACGGGTGGAAAGATCGGTGCCCAGAATAGATGCCTTGTATCCGGGGTTACGGCTGGCAAACTCCTTGATGACCATGGCCATGGTATAGGGCTCTTCCCCAGTCGAGCAGGGAGCGCTCCAAATGCGCACCGGTCGACTGACTCCGGCCCCTGACCTCATCAAGTCGGGCAGCGCCGTTTCTGTCATATAGGTAAAATGGTTCGGCTCACGAAAAAAATCGGTCTTATTGGTGGTGACGATATCCAGAAAATGGATCAACTCTTCGCTGGCATCACGCGGATCCAACACCAGATCCACATACTCGGTAAAAGAGTGCATCCCCAACAGGCGCAATCGCTTTTGAATACGCGCCGTCAGCATGGATTTTTTCGACATCGGCATCTGAATGCCGCTGGTCGCTTCAATAAAGACGCTCAGCCGCTGAAAATCCTTATCGGATAGCGCAATACGATCTCCAGACTGCGCAAAGGCGTTGTCCATATCCGCAGATACTCTCAATCAAACGCAAACCAACGGCAGCCCCCATCCACGCCGCAACCAACTTGGCAAGATGCCTATATTCCCAGAAAATGTCAAACAGAAAATCGGCTCATCGCCGCATAACGTCCTCTGACAAGGAAAAAATGACAACCTGGTAACAACTGGCCTGGAGAATACAGACAATAAACGGTATGCTGACGATTGCAGCTGGGATGGATAGTGACCGACAACCGGAGGGAGAATAGTCCTGTGGCCGAACTGAGTGATGACGATCTGCTCAATGAACTGAAAGCCCGTTTCAATCATACCAAACAGACACTGTATGATCTGAAAATTGTCAGTCGGCGGCTGGAAGAGGTCAATCGCAAATTGCAGATCTCCGAACAGGTGAAAAGCAATTTTGTCTCGCACATGAAAAACGAGATCAACAATCCGCTTGCCTGTATCCTGGGTCTGGCTCAACAGCTCCGCTCCCACGAAGTGGATCGCGAAACCGTTGTCGGTATCGCCCAATCGATTTTTGCTGAAGCCTTCAGCCTGGACTTTCAATTACGCAATATTTTTGCCGCTGCCGAACTGGAAGATGGGGCAACCATGCTGCAGTCGGGCACCATCGATGGCCATTCGCTGATGATCCACGCCGTCAACGATTTTGCCCACCTCATTCTGGCCAAAGAGCTGAATGTCTATTTTCTCGGCAAAAAAATGAATGTCGCCTCAACTGCAAATTTTGAAGAAGAGAAGCTCTATTTTAAATCCGATTCGGAAAAGTTGGAGTTGGTCGTACAAAATCTGCTTTCCAACGCCATCGAATTCAATAATCCCGGTGGCCGCATTGATTTGGATATCGGTGTGGTTGAAGATCGTTTGGTTTTATCGGTAACCGACACCGGGGTAGGACTCAATCCGGAACAGATCGAACGTATATTTGATCGTTTCACCCAACTGGAGAGCGGTGTGCGCAAAGCGCACAAGGGGCATGGCCTGGGGCTGAGTATCACCAAAGCGGTTATCGACATGATGGAGGGCAGCGTGCATGTCAGTGCCCAACCCGGCGAGGGGTGTACCGTCACCCTCTCGATTCCCTTTATCGAAACGGATAGCGAAGCAGACACCTTCTCCGTGGACGGCAATGAGTTTTTCTTCAGCGATGATCAGTCCGAGTTGTTCTAAAAATGGCGGAAGATAACAAGCCCTTTCTTCTCCCTGGTGCTTTGTTCGCCAAAGATGGAGATTATATCATCACCACCGTGCTGGGCTCCTGCATTGCGGTCTGTTTGTGGGACCCCCGGCTGCGGCGTGGCGGCATGAATCATTACAAGCTGCCCCTGTGGAACGGTGACGGCCTGCCTTCGCCGAAATTCGGCAACATTGCCATCGTCAAGCTGATTGAACATATGCTGGAAATGGGCAGCAATCAACGGGAATTGAAAGCCAAGGTCTTTGGTGGCGGGGCGGTGTTGCAAAGTTCATCCGGCTTCCTCAACGTCGGACAACGCAACATTGAAGTGGCACAAGAGTTTTTGGCACAAGCCAATATTCCGATCGTCGCCTCGGATATCGGCGGCGAGGTAAGCCGCAAAATTATCTTCAATACCCAGGATGGTGCCATTTTGCTCAAACGGTCACAAGCGGGACAGTCTGCCTGACAACTCCCGTTCCTGGCACATCCGCATCCCAGAACGCCCCAGAAAAACTCTCCCACCTTGGCAGGATTATTGCTGGTGGAGAGCTGTCAATCAACTGCACAGACGGATCACCTCTGCGGCAATTTTATCCAGCGGTTTGATGATGTCGACACCACCGTATTTGATCGCCTCTTTCGGCATGCCAAACACAACACAGCTCTGTTCATCCTGGGCAATGTTGGTTGCACCGGCCTGTTTCATCTCCAACATGCCGCGCGCACCGTCATCTCCCATACCGGTCATGATCACACCCACCACATTTTTGCCGCCATAGCGGGCAGCAGAACGGAACAACACATCCACGGACGGACGGTGCCGACTGACCAAAGGCCCCTCTTTGACCTCGACCACATAACGGGCACCGCTGCGTTTGAGCAGGGTATGCTTGTTGCCGGGGGCAATCAACACCCGCCCGCGCACCACGGCATCTTCGTTGACTGCCTCCTTGACGGTGACCTGGCAGAGCGAGTTTAAACGGTTGGCAAAGGCGGAAGTAAACTGTTCCGGCATATGCTGCACGATGACCATGCCCGGTGCATTGGCCGGCAAAGCCTCCAGAAAAACCCGCAACGCCTCTGTCCCCCCGGTAGAGGCACCGACAACCACAATTTTTTCTGTGGTTTGAATCATGGCCTTGGAATCTGGTGGCGGCAAAACGGCATCCGCCGTCAATTTAGGCGGCACCTTATAGCCCGCCTGCGTTGCCGCAACAATGCGATCATGACCTGCCGCCGCACCACTGGAAGAGGTTGCCAGCGCCGGCGCAGTATGGTGGTGGGCGACCGGAGCCGCCACCCGGGCACCTTCGGCAGCTCGGGCCGCCTCCGCATGCCGAGGCACATAACGGGACAAACGGGCCATGGCCGCTGCTTTGACCGCATCACAGATATGGATCTGCGACTCTTCCAAAAAAGCTTTGGTACCCATTCTGGGCTTGGTGATAATATCCACGGCCCCATATTCCAACGCCTTCATCGCCGTATCGGAACCCTCTACGGTCAAGGAAGAACACATCACCACAGGTATCGGATGTTGGGTCATGATTTTTTTCAGAAACGTCAACCCGTCCATGCGGGGCATTTCCACATCCAGAGTGATGACATCGGGCACTGTGCTGCGCAATTTTTCTGCTGCCACAAACGGATCCTGGGCGGTGCCGATCACCTCAATATCTTCGTCAGACTCTAATATTTGCGTCAACGTCTGGCGCACAACAGCAGAATCGTCAATCACCAAAACACGAATCTTGGCCATTACTTGCAACTAGCCCCCTGTCTCTTTGGTCTCCTGCAACTCGACATAGCGCACCATGCGGGCCAAGTCCAACAACAACGCAACCGTACCATCCCCTAAAATGGTCGCGCCGGAAAATTCATCGGAATATTGGAAGCTGTCTCCCAAATTTTTGATCACCGTCTGGTGCTGACCAACAACAGTATCCACACCGAAACCAACCCGACGACCATCCACATTGGCAATCACAATCTGCTCAATGACTGGGCGTTCTCCCTCCATGGCGAACCGTTCGCGAACGCGAATAAAGGGGACAATCTCGCCACGCACGTTGACAATCCGCCGTCCATGGGAGTTGGCAATATCTTGTGGCGAAAGCTCCACACACTCCTCAACAGCAGCCAAGGGCAAGACAAAATAGTCATGGTTGACACCAACCAGCAATCCTTCAATGATCGCCAGGGTCAAAGGCAACTTCAGGGTAATGGTGGTACCAATACCGAGTTGACTTTGCACATCGATGGTACCGCGCAAGCTCTCAATCGATTTACGCACCACATCCATGCCGACGCCACGACCGGAAACGTTGGTGATTTTTTCTGCGGTGGAAAAACCGGCACCGAAGATCAACATGAAGGCTTCTGGATCCGACAACACCGCATCCGGCGACAACAGCCCTTTTTCCACCGCCTTGCGACGCAACAGTTGTGGGTCCAACCCTTTGCCATCATCCTTGACCTGAATCAACACGCTGGTACCGGAGTGAACTGCCGACAGATGAATCTGTCCGACCAACGGTTTGCCGGTTAATGCACGCACATCCGGCTTTTCAATACCGTGATCAATACTGTTGCGGATAATGTGGACCAAAGGATCGTTGAGCTGATCGATGACCGTTTTATCCAGTTCGGTGTCAGCCCCGGCGGTGGTCAACTCAATCTGCTTGCCCAACTCGGTGGAGAGATCACGCACCAACCGCTTGAATTTGTTGAAGGTTGAACCGATCGCCAACATGCGGATACTCATGGTATTATCGCGCAGTTCGCCGGTCAGCCGTTCAATTTCTTCGGAAACCAACTGCAGATGCTGATTGTTCAGACGACCGGAAATTTGATTCAACCGGGCCTGCACCGTCACCAACTCTCCCACCAGATTGACCAGCTTGTCCAATTTGGTAGAGGGCACCCGCACCACCGCGTCGACCTCAGCCGCTTTGCTCTGCTGCTGTTTCTGTTCCTGCACCACCCGTTGTTCGGTCAAGGCGGCGCGCACTTTGTCAGCGGAGACCACACCGGCATTGACCAAACGGTCTCCCAACGGGGTCAGCGCCTTGCCGAGGGCCTCCTCGTTGATATCACCGCGTTCCAGCAAAATTTCACCCAGTTTTTTCGGTTCGGCATCTTCCTGCGCTTCATCACGATCCAGCAGGCGCACGTTCAGAGTGCAATCATCTTCGACAAAAATGAAGACGTCGCGAATGGCATTTTCACCCTGGGTGGTGGTGAGAAAAATTTCCCATTGGGTATAACAGCGCTCTGGATCCAAATCTTCCAGACTGGGAAGAGCGTTGGTCAGGGCAACCACCCGGCACTGTCCCATGTCGCGCAACTCGTTGAGCAGCAACAAAGGATTGGTTCCGGAAGAAAAAATTTCCGGTCTGGGCTCAAAGCGAACGCGAAAAACATGCGGTCCGTCGGTCTCTGCTTTCGGTGCTGCCGCTTTGCTTTCGACAGCAGCAGCCCCCCCTTTTTGCGGAGCCAACGCCCGCAACCCGGCAATAATCCGGTTGGCATTATCCTGATTGGCGGGCGGACCGCCACGGGAGGCATCCAGAATGCTGCGTATTTGATCGCGCGCGGCCAGGGTCAGATCAATCAACGCCTTGGTCACCGGCAGGCTGCCGGAACGAGCCATATCAAAAACCGTCTCTACCTCGTGGGTAAACTTGGCCACTTCGTCAAAACCGAACATGGCCCCGGAACCTTTGATGGTATGCATCGCCCGGAAAACCCGGCTGATCAGCTCAATATCGGTTGGTCGCTCCTCCAACTCCAGAAGGGAATCTTCCAACTCTGAAAGCAGCTCGTAAGCCTCTTCCGTAAAGGCACTGGTATCAATCTCTACCGCCATGGGGTCATCCTCCGATGGATTGTTC
Source organism: Magnetococcales bacterium WMHbinv6 (assembly GCA_002753135.1). GTDB lineage: Bacteria > Pseudomonadota > Magnetococcia > Magnetococcales > Magnetaquicoccaceae > Magnetaquicoccus. The sequence goes on from PDZV01000012.1 coordinate 18,765, forward strand.
TGAGCTTCTTCAACAGCGTCATGATCATGCCGTCATACAGACCTGCTGCCACCCGCCACTGCGTACGGCAATGCTACCTCCAACTTCAGAGCGTGCGTTCCACTCCGTTGTAGCACCTGTGAGTGTTTATGCCGCTCACACTAGCCGAGTACTTTTTTAATCACACCAATCAATTGCTCTGGTTTAAACGGTTTGACGATCCATCCCGTTGCACCGGCATCCTTGCCTTCCTGTTTGCGTTCCGCCTGCGATTCGGTGGTCAACATGACGATGGGCGTAAATTTGAATGCCGGTAACTTGCGCAACTCCCGAATCAAGGTGATGCCGTCCATATTCGGCATATTCAAATCGGTGATAACCATATCGATCGCAGCCCCGGAGACCTTGCCCAGGGCATCTTTGCCATCCACTGCTTCAACCACCTGATATCCTTCCCCTTTGAGTGTCAGGCCCACCATCTGCCGCACACTGGAAGAATCATCCACGGTCATGATTGTTTTTGCCATTAATTGCTTGCTCCCGTCCAAAGCCCGATCGCATCGTTACCAGCAGAGCAGCCGACAAAACCCGACTCCCGCACCACCCGGTTGACGATGTCTGGAACATTCCCCTCACGGGTGATCTTCTTGCCTGCCTTGATCCAATCCCGATGTGCCGCACAAAGCAGTTGCAAGGCGGTCAAATCCAACGAACTGACCTGATCCAGATTGATCACCACCTGTTTCACTTCCGACCCAGCCCGCACCAGCGCCTCTTTCAGGGCAAGAGCATGCTGGATGGTCAACGACCCTGACAGCAGTAATGTGCCGCTCGTGCCGCTCTCGTCCACTGAAAAATCGATCATCTCTTCCTCCTGGTGCCCCATGCAGGCCGATTCTCTTAATTAACGCAAGTTGGCTAAAATTTGTCCCACTTTTTAACCAGCTCAACCATGACCTTCTACAGCAACTGACAAAAAAAATCAACCTTCTCGATAGCAAAATTGTCACAGATTCGGTAGACGAGATGATTTTCTTTGTGTAAACTCACGCCGAGATGGGTGCCATAGAAAGGTGCAGAAAGCAGAACGAAAGATTTGGCAGGGCTTGCGGGCAGATCGCTCTGTTCCGCCCTCAACACTTCGAAGGAAAGGAATGCCATCGTGAAAGATTTAAAAATTGCCGTGAAACTGGCAATCGGCTTCGGCATGGTTCTTCTGCTGACAGCGCTGGTCGCCCTCAGTTCCTGGAATGGTCTGAGCAATGTTGGCAAACGGATGGACAATACCAGTGCGATGTCTTTTCTCGAGAGTCGGGTCACGGAAATGTTGCGTGCCGAACGCAACTTTCTTGCCAGCAAAGAGGCTGCTCACAAGGATAAAGGGCTCAAGGCCGTTGATGAGTTCAAACAGAAAGCTGCCGAGAGTCGTGACATTCGCTTCAAAGATCCATCCAACAAAAAGCAGATGGATGATTTGATCGGCGAGGCCGATGGCTATAGCGCCTCTTTTTCCGGCTTTGTTGATGCGGACAGGGCAGTTGTTGCCGCCGTCGGCAAAATTCGCGACGCGGCCCGTCTGGTCAAAAAGGAGGTAGATACTCTGGTTGCCGGCCAGTTAAGCAAACTCAAGACGGAACTGGAGACCGTCAGCCACGGGATTGATGCTGCCAAAGGACCACAAGTTCGCGAACAACTGCTGGATCGCGCCGGCAAGCTGGATGGCGCTCAGGATATGTTTGCTGAATTTCAGACTGCCCGTCTGGGCGAAAAAGAGATCATCATCACCCGTGGCAAGGATGAGGCCCAGATCAAACGGGCCAAAGAGGGGGTTGCTGCGGCGCGCAAACAAGCCGAAGGGATGCTTGCGCAGTTTAAAGTGCCAGCAGACCAGGATATGATCAAGCAGGTTATCGCTGCTTTTGACATCTACCAGAAGGAGTTGGATGCAGTCATTGCTGCCTTCAACAAACAAACCCAACTGGAAAGTTCGATGATTCAGAACCGGCGCAAAGCGGACCAGTTGGTGGAGAGTGCCGTGCATGATCAAAAAAGCAAAATGGAACATGAAATCCAGTCTGTAGAAGGGATGGTATTGGTCATCTCCATCGTTGCCATCCTGCTTGGCATTGCCGTTGCCTATCTGGTGGCCCGCATGATTTCCACGGCTCTGATCAAGGGGGTTGCTTTCGCCCAGGCGGTGGCTACGGGTGATCTGACCGCCACCATCGATGTCGAGCAGAAAGACGAAATAGGACAATTGGCGGCAGCCCTGCGCGGCATGGTGGAACGGTTGCGCTCGGTGGCAGCGGATATGCGCGATGCCGCCGACAATGTGGCTGCAGGCAGCAATCAACTCTCAGACGCCTCGCAAAGTCTCTCGCAGGGGACCACACAACAAGCGGCCTCCATTGAAGAGACCTCGTCAGCCATGGAAGAGATGTCTTCCAACATTCAACAAAACAGTGAGAACGCGCACACCACCCAATCCATCGCCACCAAAGCGGCTGCCGACGCCAAAGAGGGAGAGGCTTCCGTCTTGCAGGCGGTGTCAGCGATGAAAGAGATTGCCAATAAAATCTCCATCATTGAGGAGATTGCCCGACAGACCAACTTGCTGGCCCTCAATGCCGCCATCGAAGCGGCGCGGGCGGGCGAACACGGCAAAGGGTTTGCTGTGGTGGCTGCCGAAGTGCGTAAATTGGCAGAAAGAAGCCAGCATGCGGCGGCAGAAATCAGCCAGCTCTCCAGTTCCAGCGTTCAGGTTGCTGAAAAAACAGGGGAAATCATCAGTAAACTGGTGCCCGATATTCAGCGCACAGCCGAACTTGTTCAGGAAATTTCTGCTTCCAGCAGTGAGCAAAGCCAGGGAGCTTCGCAGATCAATCAGGCGATTCAGCAACTGGATCAGGTCATTCAGCAAAACGCCGGAGCCTCGGAAGAGATGGCCGCCACCGCAGAAGAGCTTTCCGCCCAAGCCGAAACCATGCAGCAAGCCGTCAGCTTTTTCAAAACCGGCCAGCAGAGTTCCCGTCGCAGCGCTCCCAAAGCGGCAGCGCGTCGGCCAACTCCCAGCCGCCATGGCTCAGAAAGCCCCTTGCCAGCTAAACAGAAAAAGGCCATTGTTGCGTCCAAAGCCGTCACATTGGCCCCAACCGCCAAAAAGGGGGGTGGAGCCGTCTTGGATATGGGCGCTGCAGACGATAATGAGTTTGAAAAATTTTGACCCCCAGCAGGTGTAGAACACCTGCTGGGGGTGTTCTCCCGATTCAAACCTGAACAGGAGGAAGTCCGCCCATGGCGACGAGCAGCATTACCGAAACCACCCAGTTTTTGACCTTCATTCTGGCCGACGAAGTTTTTGCCGTGGATATTGGTCGGGTAAAAGAGGTGCTTGAATATACACAGTTGACCAAAGTGCCAAGAACCCCTAAATTTATGTGTGGTGTTATCAATCTGCGTGGCAGTGTCGTACCGGTCATGGACATGCGCCTCAAATTCAACATGTCCCAGTTGGAGCGCACCGTCAACACCTGTATTATCATCATTGAGGTGACTGTCGGCGAAAACAAAACCGTCCTGGGTGCCATGGCTGATTCGGTCAAAGAGGTGATGAGTCTGGATCCCGATCAGATCGATCCACCACCAAAAATTGGTGCCAAGTTGCGTACCGATTTTATTCGCGGCATGGGTAAACAGGGTGACCATTTCATCATCATCCTGGATACCGATAAAGTTTTCTCCGCTGAAGAGTTGGAGCAGGTGATGGACATGCGCAACGGCGGCATGCCGGAAGCAGCGGCTTGAGCAACAACAGGAAATAGGGTCGGTAGGTAAAAAACATTTTCTGTCAGAATAGGATATGCTGTGAACGACGCAACCGTACTCAATCGGGAAATTCAAACCGAGTTTGGCAAAGGTCTGGAAGATATTCGCTCTGCCAGCACCCAAATGCGTTCGCTGATCCGCGACACGGTCGTCAAGCTGGATAACAGCTTCAACAGCCTGCGCCGACAGGCCGAACAACAACAAGAACTGGTCATTGGCCTGGCGGCTGATCTGGATGAGGCACCAGCCGCTGACAAGGAAGGCAAAAAAAAGGAACACAGCAACTCTGCCAACATTCAGGAGTTCGTCAAGGCAACCGACGCTATCCTGCGCACTTTTGTCGACCGCATCGCACAAATCAGCCAGGAGAGCATGCGCATGGTCTATCGCATGGACGATGTGGCAGCCTATATGCTGCGGGTGCAGGAGCATTTGAGTAAAATCAATACCGTGGTAGAATTGACCAAAGGGTTGGCCCTCAATGCCCGCATCGTTGCCGCCCGTGCAGGTCGTTCCGGCGAAGCCTTTACTTTCGTCGCTACCGAAATTCATCAATTGGCCTCCTCCTCGCGCCAGGTCAGCGATCAAATCAGTACCGCCGTGGAGGAGACCAACGCCAATATTCATTCGGTACGGGATATTGTCAAAGAGATGGCCTCGAAGGACATGGGGTTTGCCATGAACGCCAAAGGCCAGGTGGATACCATGATGGCCGACATCAGTGCCATCAATCAGTTCCGTGCCAAAACGTTGCGGCAGGTTTCCAGCATCACGGAAAATATTGATGATAAGGTCGATGTTGCCGTCAGCCTGCTTCGTTTCGAGGAGGCTGTGGTACCGGTGCTGAAACGTATTGAACGGAAAATTTCTGCCCTGGAACGTTTTGCCCGCATGGTGGACATGGAGATGATTCTCAATGAAAGCCAGCCGCGGCGGGAACGTCTGCTTAAATTGCAAAATGCCTTGTTGCAACAGCAACAATCTTTTGATTCGGCTTCGGTATAATGGTGTGTTGCTTGGCGTCAGGTAAACGACGATGGATAAATTGGATCCTGTAAAACTCTCTCAAGACATTCGTGTTGAACTGCGGCGTGAACTGGCCAGCTTGCGTGCCGATGGTATGCACATTCGCAACCTGGTGCAGGAGTCGGTAGGCAAATTGAGCGAAAGTTTCAATATGCTGCGCGATTTGACTGCTGAACAAAATGATTTGGTTTCCAGTTTGGTGACCAGCCTGGGCAAACAGAGTGGTGGCAGCAAGGAAAAAAAGGGCAACATCACCATCGGTGAATTTGTCACCGCCACCGACGCCATCCTGCAAGCCTTTGTCGAACATATTGTGGCGGTCAGTCAGCAAAGTATGGCCATGATGTATCGTATCGATGATGTTTCAGCAGAAATGTTGCAGGTGGAAGAGTCATTGGGCAAAATCAACGCCATTGCCGATTTGACCAAAGTGCTGGGCTTGAACGCCCGCATTGTTGCCGCCCGCGAAGGACAGGCCAGCGGAGCCTTCTCCGTGGTGGCTGCCGAGGTGCGTCGCCTGGCCATCGCCTCACGGGAAGTCAGCGGTTTGATCAGCGATGTGGTGGTGGAAACCAGCAATCATGTCGATACCGCCAAAGAGGTGGTCAAAGAGATGGCCTCCAAGGATATGAGCTTTTCCATGGAGTCCAAAAACAAAGTGGACGCCATGATGATGCAGATCAGTGAGAATGATCGTCTGACGGCAAAAATGTTGCAACAAGTGGCACAAATTACCGGTGAAATCCATAACAGTATCGGTATGGCCGTCCTCTCCCTGCAATTTGAAGATATGGTCACCCAACTGACCCAGGGCATCGAAAAAAAGATCAACGTCATGGAAAAATGGGATGGCGTTTTTGACATGGAGTTGCAGTTCAACGAATCGATTTCCCGCCGTGATCGGGTTCTGCACGCGCAGCAAAGACTGCAGGAGCAAAAACATCTGATGCAGACCACCACCCATCGCCCAGTGATGCAAGCCAGTATGGATGAGGGTGATATTGAACTGTTTTAGTTGGGGCGCTCTTTTTACCAACGGTACGGAGGCCTGACTGCGGGCAGCAGATGTTGGGAAAACCAGGGGAGAGACTCTCCCCTGGTTTTTTTTGGACCGGATCTATTTTGCCGTATCGGGCACCACACGCGGCTTGCCGGCGTTGGCAATTTGTTTGAGAAGCACCTCGGCAAAACGGTCGGGGGAAAATTTTGGTACAAATTCGTCGGCACCCATCTGATGCGCCTTTTCCCAGTTTGACTTATTGCTCAAGGAGCTGTGTACTGCCAGGCGGACATTATTCAACTCCGGCATTTCACGCACTTTGCGCGTGAAGGAAAAACCATCCATGCCCGGCATTTCCAAATCGGTAAAGATGAGGGTAAACGGACATTTGCCATTGTTGGCTTTCAGCTCTTGCCGCAAATGATCCAACGCATCCTGGGCGCTGTTCATCACCACATGGGTGACGCCCAACTGATCCAACGCCGCTGATAACATGTTGCAGGCGGCTTTGGAGTCATCAACCACCAGCACCTTATGCTGATCGACGGACATCAATTTTCCCTGCTCCAGCAGTTCATCAGAGACCGAAGTGTCGATACCCAAAATATCGACCAACAATTTTTCCACATCCAAAATTTGGATAGGAACATTGTTGTGGTAGGTGATGGCGGTCAAGTAGCTGCGATCGTAGAGGGTACCCTCTGGTTTGACAATGTCACTCCAGCTTTTATTGATCAACATGTTGGGACGGGAGACGAGAAAACCCTGAATCGTGCCGCTGTATTCACAGACCAGGATATAACTCAGGCTGTTGCGGTAGTCGATTGATGGTAACCCCAACCCTTCCGCCAGATCGAAGAGAGAGATCGGATGGCCACGAAAGTCGATGTTGCCTTTGACGACCGGGTGTGAATAGGGCGTTTTGGTCACCACCTTGGGACATTCCATGATTTCAATGATTTTGAAAACATTGATCCCGTACAGCTGATCATCGGTCAGATAGAAGGTCAACATTTCCATCTCATTGCTGAACGCGAGATTCGCACGCTGATACGCTTCATCCAGTACAGAATCTTTCTCCATTCCGAATCCCCTTTCGCCGAGAGTCACCCAGCAGGCCTGCTGATCCAGGTCTGTCATTTGTTGCATAATGCCACAGAATGCGTTTTTTTGCTATGGTTTTCATCATTACCTCGTTAGAATGGGAAACTTTCGCGATACGATTGGCCGAGAAATCTGGCCAATCGACTGCAGAGAGCAGTCGGGGAAAACTTTGCAGCGGTCATCCGTATAATGGGCAACAGTGGCACGCAGGAGGCTCCCTGTTTACGTGCAGGATTGACTTTGCCGCAGACAACCCGGCGATGTCCGGGTAAAGAAAATCATTTTCAACAGGTTGTCATGGTTTGCCGGTCCGCACGAGGGGAGAGCATGAAAGTATTGACGCTGCAATTGGACGAGGATATTTATGCCGTTGACCTGATGTATGTTCGCGAGGTCATCGAATTGATGTTGGAAAGCGGAACCGCATCACGTACGACACAGATTACCCCTGTCCCCTTGTCCAGTTCTGATGTGTGGGGTGTGTTCAACCTGCGGGGTTATGTGATTCCCGTCAGCGATTTGCGGCAAAAGTTGGGCATGCAGCGCAGCAAAGCAACGGTGCAATCGCGCATTGTCATTTTGGATGGTTCCTACCGGACTGACAGGGAGCGTGACGATGTTGCCACCTGGATGGGTGTGGTGGTTGACTCCGTCCATGAGGTGATCGATCTGAGCGAAGACGAGATCAATCCTCCCCCCCGCTCCGGTCTGCAACACAACCGACTGCAAGGGATCAGTCAGCACAATGATAGCACGGTGTTGATCCTGGATGTGGCCGCTCTTTTCCAGGCACAGCCGAGCGAACCCAAACGGGTGGAGAGCAAACGCATTGTTCCGGCAGCGGCCAGCAGCCCATCTGCAGCAGACAGGAACAAAAATCTCTCTGCAACAGCAGAGGGAAAAACGACCTCCCAGCCTGCTGCCACCGCCCCGGCACCGACAGCCGCCCCCACGCCAGCGCCGATACCTGCCCCTACTCCGCCACCGACACCTGCCCCCACTTTAGCGCCGACGCCACCGCCCGCTGCAGAAGAGGCAGAGCCTGTTGCTCTTGCAACTGCTGCAGAGGAGAGGCTTGCAGATGACGCCGTCAACCCAGAGCAGGCAGAAGAAGAGAGAGAGGCAGAGTCTGTTGCGCCCTCGGCTGAGGAAACAGTGACGGTTGTAAGCGAACCTGTCGACCCAGTCCAGGCAACGGAACTGGATGAAGAAAACGGGCAGGATGCCCCGACAACGGCAGAGGAAGCGCTGCACGATACTGCCCATGAGCAGTCGGAAAGCGAGGAGACTGCGGCAGCTGGTGATGCTGCCGAGGAGAGAGAGCCTCTGACCACAGAGGCAGAGGCAGCCGCAGAGGCAACTGAGCAAGCCGATCAGGCTGCAGATCCATTGGACTCAGCCGTAACGGATCCACAACCGGCAAGTATGAGTACCGACACCGTTGCCTTAAGCGCAGCAGATTCCGAACAAAACCTCTCATCGGATCCTCTGACTGCAGGGGAGCCGTTGCCGGCAGTTGAGGCGGGTATCAACATCGATTTGGAGGCAAGCGTTGCCGAAGAAGAGAGCAATGATGAAAGCACGATCATTTTGCCTGAAGAGAGAGATCTCTCCCCGGTAGTGGACGAAGAAGCCGCCGAGGAAGTAGCGGGTGCGGTCGATTCTGCCACATCAGAGCCAGAGCAGTTGGCAGCTGCTGTTGTTGATTGTGTCACACCCGAACAAAACGAAGAGGAGAGTTCGCCTCCTGAGACTGTTGCCCCGCTTGAGTATGGTCTCGACCATGAAGCCAAGCTCCTCATCCTCCCGGAAACAGCGCCGGTCGTTGCAGAAGAGCCTGCATCGGTCACTGAAGTGGGTGGCGAAGAAGAGAACGGCACCGAACTGACGGGTGAAACGGAGCCTCAAAAAACAGACGAGATCGTCGTCGAACAACAGGGCGACACAGTCGTTCAAGAGGCGGAAGAGACGAGCGCCGAAGCCGAGGACGAAGCAAACGGGCAAGAGGCGGAAGAGACGAGCGCCGAAGTAGAGGACGAAGCAAGCGGGCAGGAGGCGGAAGAGAGGGTCACCGGAGCCGAGAACGAAGCAGGCGGGCAAGAGGCGGAAAAGAGGGTCGCTGAAGTCGAGGACGAAGCAAACGGGCAAGAGATGGAAGAGACGAGCGCCGAAGCGGAGAGTGAAGCAAACGGGCAGGAGGCGGAAGAGAGGGTTGCCGAAGCCGTTGCAGAACCAGAGGCGGTACCGCTTGCTGCCGAGGAAGTGCGCATCGCGCAAAAGGTTGCCGAAGAGGTGAGCATCGCCGCTCAAGAAAGCGCAACAACCGCGCATGAAGGGGAAGCCTTGGTCGTTGAGACAGTGGAGAGTACGCCGATTGTGGCAGAGAGAGAGAGAATCGGTGTACCGACACCGGAACTCGTTGCGGAAGAAGAAGCAGCGGTGGCGGTAAGTCAAAAGGCTGTCGATGTCGCAGAGCCCACGGCAGACGACCTTGAACAGCATGCGACGGCAGTGGATCCACTCAAAGTTGCGCCTGATCAACAGGAGCAAACAGTGGCAGAGCCTGGGCAAACCACATCGTTGGTCGGCAGCGATGCAGCAAGTAGCAACGACACAGAGAAGGATGTGTCAGAGCAGGAGGTGCAGGAAGCAGAAGCCTTTCTCGCTGAAATGGCCGCTGTACAACCGGCACCGCGCAACATTGTTACTGATTTTCAATCCATTTTCCGTGATTTGTTGCCACTGACCTCGTTGAACCGGGAAACAACGGCCTGGGGCGGTGACAGGGCAAGCGATAAACAGAAGGCAGACAAAAACAAAAAAGGCAAGAAAAAATAGGTTGTTCGATCTTTTTATGGCCTGTTACCATGCCAGGTCAAAAACCATTCAGACAAGTCGGCGGACCCGCAAGTCGTGCCGCATACGACGTGCAGGTGCGCAGTGATCGACCCCGCAACACAGTATCTAAGGGGGTTTGGGCCGAATGAGAACACTCCCCGGATGACAAATACGGCCCAAAGTATATTTATCAATTTTTTTACAGGAAAAAAACAATGATCTCTTGGCTGGAGTCGTTGTCTTTGCGGGCAAAATTTATTCTCATGCTGTTTTTGCCAATGTTTGGTTTGATCCTTTTCGGCGTGCAGGGTGTCCTGAATAAACAGGCATTGATGAATCAGATGGATGCCATGAATGCCGTCTCCAAACTGGCGGTCTTGAGCAGCACCCTGGTGCATGAGTCGCAAAAAGAGCGGGGCATGACCGCTGGTTTTTTGGGCAGCAAAGGACAAAAATTTCGTGAAGAACTCCTGCAACAGCGGGGAGAGACCAATAAACGGATACAAATCCTGCGCGACACCATAAAACAGACCAAGAGTGAACATCTTGGCCACGGTTTGTCGGCACAAATGGATCGGGCCAAACAACTAATGGATGGATTAGGCGATATTCGCGGACGGGTGGACAATTTATCGATTGTTGCCAAAGAGGCGATTGCCCACTATACCAACCTCAACCGTGAACTGCTGGAAGGGATCGGTATCCTGGCCAAATTATCGGCTACGGTAGAGATGGCGTCGCTCAGCACCTCCTACGCCAACTTTTTGCTCGGCAAGGAACGGGTGGGTATCGAACGGGCCGTCTTGACCAATACCTTTGCGCAAAATCGTTTTGCCCCCGGCACTTATGTGGATTTTGCCAAGCTCGTAGCAGAACAGTCGACCTATTTCCTGCGTTTTCAAAGCCTTGCCTTGCCGGAACAAGTCGACTTTTACACCCAAACACTGCGCGCTCCAGAAGTTGCCGAAGTGGAAAAAATGCGTGAAATTGCCTTCAAAGCGGGTGCAGCCTCCCCATTGTATGTCTATCTTGGCGAACTTTACCAAAATCTGGCCTTGCGCGGCGTCTACCATACGGCAAAAAATCTGCTGATCCGTGGTGCAACCTATGCACCGAACGGCAGCCAACCGCAAACCGATGTTCAAGAAAAATACAAGCAACAGTTTGCGGAAGTCTATCAAACCGTCAAACAGATCATGCAATCGATTCACGCCCTGCCTGCCGACCTGCTCAGCGAGGAACAACGCAAGGATATTGACATTGTTTGGCACAACATTGAAGCCTATCACAAGAGCATTGACAGCATCATTGCCCTGCAAAAACAGGGAAAATCGTTACAAGAAATCGATTCAGACAGCAAATCCGGGGTAAAAATTGATGACGATCCCGCCGATCAGGCCATTCGCCGCCTGATGAAAGCCACTGCCATCGGTCAGTTCGGAGTGGATCCCACCGTCTGGTTCAACACCATCACCGGTAAAATCAATCTGCTGAAAAAGGTGGAGGACCGTTTGTCGCAAGATTTGGATGCCCGCACGCAACAATTGGCCGATGAAGCGCAGAAGGCCTTCACCGGTTATCTGTTGTTCACCTCTCTGGTGGTGGCAATCAGTGTGTTGTTGAGCATCTGGTTGGCCCGCAACATGTTGCAACAGGTGGGTGGTGAGCCGAAGATGGTTATGGATATCGCTCTGCGCCTGGCAGAAGGGGATTTGAACATTGCCTTTGACAGCAGCCAACCTGCTGTCGGCATCTATGGTGCGGTGCGTCATATGGTGGAAAATCTCAACAAAACCGTCAGCGTTATTATCGATGTCGGCGGGCGGGTGATCAGTGAAAGCAATGCTGTCAACGACGGGGCGCACACCGTCTCACAAGGCGCGGTGCAGCAAGCGGCTGCCGTCGAAGAGACCTCGTCGGCCATGGAGCAAATGACGGCCAATATTCAGCAAAATACCGAAAACGCCCAGGTCACCGAAAAAATGGCCCGTCAGGCGGCGCAAGATGCGGGCGAAAGCGGTTCGGCGGTAGAGCAAGCGGTTGGTGCCATGCGGGAGATTGCCAACAAAATTTCCATCATTGATGAAATTGCCCGTCAGACCAATCTGTTGGCCCTGAACGCGGCCATTGAGGCGGCACGGGCCGGAGAGCATGGCAAAGGGTTTGCCGTGGTTGCGGCGGAGGTGCGCAAATTGGCGGAACGAAGCCAGGTCGCTGCGGGTGAAATCGGTCAACTCTCCTCGAAAACGCTGCAGATTTCCGAAAAGGCGGGTCTGTTGCTGACCTCTCTGGTGCCCAACATCATGAAGACCGCGCAACTGGTGCAGGAGATTGCCAGCGGCTCGCAGGAGCAGGCCGAAGGGTCCGCGCAAGTCAACCAGGCGATTCAACAACTGGACCAGGTGATTCAAAAAAATGCCGGCATGGCTGAAGAGATGTCCGCTTCTGCCGAAGATCTCACTGAACAGGCCGAACGACTGCAGGAGGCCATCTCCTTCTTCAAGGTTGCCAGCTGATCGCCAACAGCTTGCCTTGCGTCGCTGCCCAGGCCTTGGCCATCCAACCGTTACCGGATGGTCAAGGCCTGTGGCCGAAAATCTTTATACCAACTCCAGCACCTGCAACGCCTGTATTTCGCTGGGATCCTGATGGAGCTGCTCCAGAGAGTCGGCAAGGCAGATTTCTACCGTCGTCGGGGCGATTGCACGGATAAACAGGTGTTTTTTTTCGCTTCCCATGGGGAAGGTCAAATTTTTCTCCTCCAATTCGGCCAGACCACGGGCCAACTGACCAAAAACAGCTCGTGGTGAAATCGAATAGATCAACGGAAAAGCCCGACGGGTGGGCACCCCCAGTTCATGCCATTCGCCATAGGGATCGTTCTGCAGCAAAACCGGTTTGAACAAACCGTTGACCAGGCCACCGACAAAAAGACGGAAGGGTGACTCCTGCAGCGCTTCCACCACCGGTTGCAGACCCTCTCCCTCTGTGTCGCTGCTCTTACTGCGCTGGCGGCTGGTGGTGGTATGAATGGCCAGCACCCTTTCGCCGGGAATCAGGCGCAACAAACCAATGGCCACCCCGGTTTTGGCGGTGGGGCGATAGAGTTCCTTGGGGCTGCCCTCCGGGGGACGATGCACGATGAAGGTGACCCCGTTCTGCGGATCAAACAGTGGCAGTGTCCGGCGCACCTCCTCCATGACCGGATTGCGCCTCTCCTCCCCCTGCACCGGGGTCCAGCGATACATATTCTCTTGCAGAATCATGGCATAAAGCGCCTGCACCAACAGGGCACGGCTGGAGTTGCCTGCCTGCAGAATGCGGATCTCTTTGGGCAGAGGACCACGGCGGGCAAAAGCCTGCTGCATGGCAATAAAAAACTGGTAAATACCCCTGCCAACCCGTTTGACCAAAAACTGATTGATGGCATTGCGGTCTACCAGCAGCTTCAGAGGCACCTTTTCCCGTTTGCGATTCAACAGATCGATCGTTATGCTCAGGTGATTCTCCTCCTCACTGAAACAGGGAATCGCCGGATCAAGATTGAAATCGGTATCGAGAATGGCGCGGTGCAAAATATCGCTGATGGCGTCAGAACGGCGGCGACTGGCCCCGCCTTGTCCCACCCGTCCCTCGCCTTCGGCGGTCGGCCACTGAAAATTTTCCCAGAGAGGACGCACTTTGGCAATCAGCAACGCCATATTGGTCTGGGCGGTCTGCGAACCGTCCACACAGAGTTCATGACCGGGAAACAGTTCCGCTTCTGGCGGCATGGTAAAGGAGATCTGCGCGGTACGACACACATCCAGATTTTGCACAAAGGTGAGAAAAGCGATGTGGTGAACCAGATTTTCGCCCCCAAGATACATATCGCCGCTGGCACCAAAATGTTCGATCACCTGTTCATAGCCCTGTTCCGCCTCTCTGGCACGGGCCTGGCGATAGATGCCGAAATCAAAATCGGTGGTACCCCCACCAAAATCAAAAACGGCAAAGGCGGTCCCCTCTTCGCTGGCCGGAATCTGCAACTCTGCCAAAGCGCAGGCGGCATAGGCAGTCGGTTCGGAAGCCTCTTCGCGCACGGAAAATTGTTGCAGCTGGGGTGAATCCAACAGCGAAGGGGGCAGACTGCGCATCAAACCACGGGCAAAAGAGGAGAGAATCCGTTTTTTGACTTTGCGCGGGTAAGTGACCGGAAAGGTCATATAATATTCCAAAAACAGGCCGTTGGTGCGGCTGTTGATGAACAGACCCAGGTAATAGGCATACAGTTCAATCGGATCGAGAGGATCGCTGCTCGAGACGGAAATACGCTGACCGTGAGCCGGCATCTGTGCGGTCGAGACACAAATTTCCCGTTCGCTGCCGGTGGCCTGATCCAGAACGCGCAAGGGACCCTGCTGTTTTTTTTCCAACAGCGGCAATTGTTTGATGTTGGTCAAAATACTGCCGACAATGCGTTGATCGCCCTCATTTTGCCGATAACTGGCCAATGCGGTATGGGAAAAATGAAAATCATCCCAACGCACCATGGGGCGATAGGCTTCGGTATTCCAGGCGGCCATCAGATTGGGTAGATGGATCCATTCGATCACCGTAGGATTTTGATAATCCTCGGCGGTTGGTTTGCGAAAAAAATCGGTGATGCCGACCCGCAACAGACTGGTTTTGCCCTGTTCCCGACAGGCCACCACTGTCGAACTGGTGCCGAAGTCGATGGCCACCACCCCTTTGCGCAGGTCACGCTCTGGATTTCTTGCCTCCCACGGTTCCGGCAGCACCATTTCCAACCAATCTTTACCCAGAGGCGGCTTGGTCTGATACAACTCCCACAGCCCCTTTTTCGGATCCTGCAAATAGCCCTCTTCCAGAATTGGCAGACGCGCGCGCAAATAGTCTCCTTCCAATAAATACTGTTGCAAGTCGGCAATGGAAGGGGGTTGCGGTTCCTGCTGTGGGGTGTGCAGTTGCATTGTCAACTGATACAAGGTGCTTAATTTTTCCTGCAAACCCGGCACCCCGGTCATGAACAGCGAAGAGGAGACGATAAACGAAAAAATGCCTCGCTGTGATACCCGATGAATGGGAATCAACAAACCACCGCCCGCCGCTGCCCCCTCCTCCCCGGCAACTGCTCCACCCAGCATCCCCACCTGGGTATCCAGGGGATCATGACCGGCATTGGCCACATAGACAGGTTTGTTGCTTAAGCGCGGATGTTTGCTGATCAACGGCTCCCGCAACAAGGAACGGGCCTCTTCAATGCTGGGCAACTCCCAATTGTGGAAGGCATCCACCTTCAGGCCCGCCAACTGGTTGTAGATCTCGTTGACGGCCACCTGCGGTCCTTGCAACCACCACAAACAGTTCAACAGGTTGTCAAAGATCAATACCGGATATTTCAGGAAGGAGACAAAACGACCCCGCAACAATAATCCGGCAATCTCCTGGCGCAAACTCCGTTGCTTTTGTATCAGCTCCTCTTCGTCCCGATTCGGCATCGTGTTGGTCAGGTGGGCGTGACGTACCCAAACGGATTGCACTTTCATGGTCTTCTTTCCCCGTC
Organism: Magnetococcales bacterium WMHbinv6; assembly: GCA_002753135.1. Lineage (GTDB taxonomy): Bacteria > Pseudomonadota > Magnetococcia > Magnetococcales > Magnetaquicoccaceae > Magnetaquicoccus. Next base: position 34,103 of record PDZV01000012.1, read on the forward strand.
CTGTTAACGGTCATTAGCATAACTTCTGGCGCAGTGTACACCATCATCCCTTTGGATTGAAGAGTAAACCAACCACACCAGCGTGGCCATAAATGAGATTTTTCCCATTTCGGTACCCTGTTGCACAGAATGCAGCTTTACTCACGACAATGAACACGTTAGAGTTTCCTGTTCAGGTCCAATACAAAAAAACCAGATTGTCATCCTTTGCTGCGCACAAGGAGATTGCTCATGACGACCCAGGAAGCCACACCAAGTCCCTTAGCCCGTTTTCGCAAACAAAAACATTTGCTGGAAAAAGTCCAGGGAATCAGTAAGGCCGGTTTTTCCCAGATTACCGAACAGATGGGCCATCTTTCCGTCGGTTTCGCTTCGGCAACCAACCGAGCTTTTTCGGTGCAGGAGCGACTTTCTCCCAATGACAACATTCTGGGCATCCGCCAACTGCAGGATGATTATCGCCGTATCGACCTGGAAACAAAAAATATGCTGCAAGGAATCACCAGCCTGGTCGATCAACAAAGCTCGATTCTGGAGCGGTTGCGCACCGTCACTGCCTGGGCACTGGATATTGAACAGGAATCCATGCTCCCCTCCATGTCCGAACAGGTCAAAATGCAGAGTGGCTGCGAACTGGAACGGCAAACGCTGGGCACCATTGTCGACAGTTTGATGGCGCAAATGCGCACCTTGATCCGGGAAGTGGTCCTCTCCAGCCAGGAATCGGCTGCGCTGCTGCGCAATATCACCCGTCGCCTTACCTCCGACCTGGGCAACTCGGAACACGATTTTCTGACTCTGAAAGCCCGCTCTACCACCTTGATGCAGCAGATGACCGACCGGGTCCGCGCCATGAGCAACAGCTGCAACGCACTGGAAACACAAACCAATCAGGCAAACCGCATCATGTTTGAGATGATGCAGAACATTCAGTTCGATGACATTACCAGCCAGCGTATGGAACATGTAATCACTACCATGGAGCGCATCGAACAGCGGATCTCCGTTGTCAAGCTCAAAAGCATCGATAAACGCTGGTCAGCCATCGCCGCACGCATCTGCAGTGAGCAACTGACTGATCTCTCGGCGGAATTGCTCAACGCCGTGCAGGCGTTGCAGCTCAATCTGGATCATATCAAAGCGGTGGCCCTGGAGCGCAAAAACAGCATCATTGCCGCCCATGACAACGCGATGACCTTTCAGGATGAAATTGCTGACCTCTCCTACCAATTGAGTTCCCTGTTGCGTCTCGGCGTTTTTGACGACAATTTTTCCACCGATCTGCTGCGCAATTTTTCCAAAACGGAAAATGCCCTCTTTCAAGCCAAACGGGCCTTGGAAATGTTGGTACTGACTGCGGCCAGACTGGAAAATCTGCTCTCTTCCATGGAGTGCAAAAACAGCCCCCGTGTTGCTGCCCTGGTCACGATCATGGGTCAATTGAGCAAACGTATCCAGGCAGACGGGGTAATCCAAACCCGACAACTGCTGGACGCCACCAATCAACTGCAGGAGGTGGGACTCGACTACTCGGAACACTCCACACCCAGAATCATGCGGGTGATCACCCTGCTGCGCCGCGTCCCGCTGCGGGCGCAACAGATGGATGCCGATCATGGCGATGTGTTGACCACCTTCAACGATATTATCAGCGAAACCCAATCCATCATTGTGCAAATCGAACTGCTGCTGGCCGGCATGGACTTTCAGGATCCCTTCAAGAAGGGTATCGATCATGTCTTGAGCCGCATTGATTTGTTGCTGCCGGAGATCATTCAAATCGATCCGGCAAGCGTTGTCACTGGCGATCTGATCACCATGGCCAATGAATTTGATGACTTGGCCAGCCTCTATACCATGGCACGCGAACGGAAAATGCACAGCAATGTCCTGGGCGGGGAGAACGCCGAAGAGGGCGACGGTGACAACTTTGAACTCTTTTAATATTGAGGACACCCTGCTCTTTTTTCCGGCAGACACAATGATTCTGGCCGGGGCCAGTTTTCGTTCGCGGCCAAAGGCCCTACAGTCAAGGCGCTGGGTCGAGCGGCGCAGCGCGACGGTATATGAGCAGCGGAGAGACCCAGCAACGCCGTATCAAGGGGGTTTGGGCCGAGCAAGAACAGCCCTGGCGAACATGACTCAGAAAAAGGGAAATCGCAATGCGTATCTTGATCGTGGATGATGAACCGCACAATCGGACTCTGTTGCAACATATGCTCAAAGCACTCGGTGAATGCGATCTGGCCGTAGATGGCCGGGAGGCGGTGGAAGCCTTTGCCATGGCCTTTGAAGATCAACGCCCCTATGATCTGGTACTTCTGGATATCATGATGCCAGAGATGAACGGCCAGGATGCCCTGAAAAGCATCCGCGCCTTCGAACAGGAAAAAGGGTTGTCGGGCAATCAGGAGGCGGTGGTCTTTATGGTCTCTGCCCTCGACACCGAAACCCAGGTGGTTGAGGCCTTCTTCAAAGGCCACTGTACCGATTATGTCACCAAACCCATCAATCGGGACGGGCTGTTTGCCAAACTGCAGGAGTATGGCACTCGCCTTGGTCTGGACCAGAACCCTCTGGCCTAACTTTTTATTTTTGTAGCGCAGGGCAATCAGCAATGAAGCAACAAAATTCCGAGGGATACCCCATGAGCGACTATCGAGAGAAGGAACGCTACACCCATAACAAGAATCTACGGCTGCAACTTTCCGATGATCGAACCTACTATGGCTCGTCAAAGGATGTCTCGTTGACCGGCCTCTTTTTTGTGCCAGAACGGCATGATGTGGAGGCGATGATCGGTGAGCGGGGAACGCTCTATCTGCGTTCCGGTGAAGAAACCCACTCCTTCGCCTGTCAGATCGTGCGCAAAACGCTGGATGGATTGGCCATTCAAATCACCGACAACCCGGCAAAATTTGGCATGGCCATCTCCCATGATGTCTTTCACTCGATGCTGAACCGGATGCGGGATAAAGAAAAAGAATAACTGCCAGGAAAAATCGGAGTGGCCTGGGATGCGGGGCTACCCCAGACCAATCCGATGCAAGGCAAGAGAAAAGGAGAGCCCTTTCCGGCTCAAGGCTCAGCGAATGCCCTTTTCCTTTAAATAGGGGGTATAGGCCATATCCGAGTGCATGATGTGGCTGACCAACCAGGATTTCAACGCTGCCATCAAGTCGATGACGATGGCAAAGTCCCCTTCGTCGTAGCGTTTGATAAAATCGACAGCCAAATCGACCAGCTTTTTGTGTTCCGCCCTGTGCGGCGTCCGTTCCGGGTAAGAGGTACGTTCAAAATAGTCCTCCTCCCGTTTGAAGTGAAAGACCGTGTAGTCGGCCAGTTTTTTCAGAATCTCCAGCACACTCTCTTTGCTGGCCCCCTTCTTCATCGCCAGGTGCAGTTGATTGATCATATCCATCAACTTGCGGTGATCGCTGTCAATATCCCGCAGACCGGTGTTCAGTTGTTCGCTCCATACCATAAACGGTTTCGGCTTGGCATTGGGTTCAGTCACTCCTTCATAGGCCAACTCAAGCAGGATGAACAAGCGCTGCCGCGCCTCAATATATTCCATGAGTTGTGCTTCCAACTGCTCTGCACTGGCCCCTTTTTTCTCCTGCAGGGTGTTGACCAACTGGCGAATCAGGCCATGCACGACATCCCGCTCTTTCATCACTGCCTGACACACTGCCGACCCTGAACAGGATTTTCGACTGTTGTTCAGTAACCATTGGCTGAATTCGGAACGGTCAATCTGCTCCACATCGCTCTGACTCAATTGCAACCGCCCGGCAACCGCCTGTTCCAACCTGCTCTGCCAATCCAGATACAACCCCTTGGCGGCACGCACATTGAATACCGGTGCGCCAATATCCACCTCCATCTGCGTGGCATACAAAGCCCCACTCATGCTCTGCAGCACCATCCCCATGCGATCAAATTGCCGTGCCGAAGCCCGCATGGCCCGGGCCGTATATTCGGCCTCCCCCATCTGCTTTTCCACCGCGCGGGAAACTTCAAAGGTTTTTTCTGCCGACTGGGCCACGCTTCCGGCTTGGGCCAAGGCCCGTTTGCTGTCATCCGCCACCGATGAAGCGGCAACGGCAACCGAGGAGGCGGCACGGGCCACCTCTGCCGTACCAATCGCCGCCTCTGCCGCCGACCGGGAGACATTCTGTGCCGCCTCACCCAACTCATGGGCATTGCGGGTCACCTGTTCGGCACCATCGGCCACCTTGTTCATCGATTCGGCAATGCCGTTGATCGCCGAGGTCTGTTCGTCCACCGCATAGGCAATGATCTGATTGGCCTGGTTGATGCTGTTGACGCTGGCAATAATCTCTTTGTTGGCCATCGCCACAGAGGCGGCAATCGTGGTGATATCTTCGGTCTTTTCCCGAATCATCCAGGTTGCCTTTTCGGTCTGGCGCGAGAGTTCTTTCACTTCATTGGCGACGACGGCAAAACTTTTGCCTGCTTCCCCGGCACCAGCCGCTTCGATGGATGCGTTGAGTGCCAACAGGCTGGTTTGATCGGCAATATTTTTGATAATTTTAACAAATTTACCAATTTCATTGGCCGCCGTAGACAATTTTTCCATGGTCGCCTGGGTATCACGCACCCGTTTATCGGTTTGTGCCGAGGCTTCGCTGGCTGCCTGGCAGCGCTCACGCACTTCACCAAGTGCCGAGGTCATATCACGAACTGCCACCGCCACATGCCTGACCGCAGTGTCAACCCCGCCCAAATTGCGATTAACATCGGTAATATTGGTATTGATCTGCTCGGCAGCAGCAGCCATTGCCCCAATATTGATGCTGGCCTCTTCCGTTCCCGAAGCGATATGGGAAATATTGTCGGCAACCTCCATGGAGGCGTGCGAGATACTTTCAATATTGCGTGAGGCCATGGCAATGGCCCCCTTGACCCCTTCAATCTCTTTGGCCAAGACCCGATTCTGACCGGTGACCTCCTCCACCACATGCAACGAATTGCGCGCATCATCCCGGACCAGATCGCGAATTTTCATAATCTCCCCGGCACAGGCCACCACACCGCCAGAGTGGAGCGTGACCACATTCATCACCCCGGAGACCTTGCTGGCCATGATGTTCAACTGTACCCCCAACTGCACAATTTCATCGCGGGTCTGTTCATCATGCCCAAACGGTATCGCCACCCGTCCGGTAAAATCGCCACCGGCCATCCGCTGCACAACTTTTTGAATTTGCAACAGAGAGCCCAAGGCAAAGCGAATGAATAACACGGCCATCGCCAGCATCCAGAGACCGATACCGAACTGCAACCACAGAAAAATTATCTCCATGGCACGATCCTGCACCGTCATGGCAAGCGCGGACATACACAACAAAAGAACGCCGGGCAATAACATTGCCAACATCATCTTTGTGCGAATACCCATCATTAAAATACGCATTTTCCTTCTCTTTCACTTTGTTCCGCAGTGATGTATAGCTAAGAATGGCCGAGGCCTACTCACTGGCAAATTCTACATGAGGAGCATCGAGCAAACCAGAAACAATCTTGCTATAACCCCCATCTCTGGAACAATAAAATGGTGTCTTCCACCGAAAAATGGTTCATCAATAAATTATTCTTGCAACTCTTGCAACAATATAAAACAATCTACCGGTGAATTCTGGCGATACAGCCGCCTCTGCTGCCATATGAGTCTATCTTGATGAGTCTGCCGATCCCCCCCCCTGTTGCCCTGTCGCCGGTTGGTCTGCTGGGCGGTCAGATCGATTATGTCTACTTCATTTACGGGTTAAGCTTTCTGGTACTCGGCTCCGTCTGTCTGCTGATGCCTCGCACGCTGCGGGCACCATTGCGCTGGCAATGGCTGGGCGGCTTTGCCCTGCTGCACGGTATCAGTGAATGGTTGGAATTGATGGAAATGGTCACGGGTGATTCGCCACTGTTTCAAAGAACTCGTCTGATTATCCACATTTTCTCTTTTCTGCTGCTGGCCGAATTTGCCTTGCTGGGCTGGGCCGGCAAACAACAACGCAGCACAATCCCTGGTCTCTCCCTGCTCTGGCTGGTCTCCATCTTGTTGATCAGCGACCTCTTTGGCATGCACACTCTGCCAGCCATGGTGCGTTATCTGCTGGCCTTTCCAGCCTGTACACTGAGCGCCTGGCTGCTCTGGCATGAGTCCAGACAAAGCAATCACCAGGCCAAACCGTGGTTGCAATTGGGGGCGCTGGCTTTTCTCGGCTACGGTATCGCCAGCGGCGTCTTTGTGCCTGCCGTCGATCTGTTCCCTGCCAACCTCCTCAACAGTGAACTGTTTTTGCAAGCAACCGGTATACCGATTCAACTGCTGCGCTCGTTGGCGGCCATCCTGTTGTCCATCGCCATTTGGGGAACCAGCTATTACCACTCGGAAAATGTTTCCAAAGAACAGCAGGATCGCTATTTTTTCTTTTTCTTAACGGGTGTTACCCTCCTGCTTGGCTGCGGCTGGTTTTTGACCGATCAGCTGGGCAAACTCTATCAAGCGGATCAGGCCAGCGAACTGCAGGTCCATCTGGATGCGGTGGTCAACCGCCTCAATCGGGAAATTTCCGCCGCCGATACCGGCGTTGACGCCTTGGCTGGTATCAGCCGCAACCTGCTTGAAGAGAATATGTCTGGCAGCCAACGGCTGGATGCCATTCATCTGGTTGTCGATCATCTGGCGGCCAGCGTCGGCGGTGTTGCCTATCTGCTCGATCAGGAGGGGAACACGTTTGCTGCCTCCAATCGTGCCACCAGCGCCAGTTTTCTGGGCAAAAATTATCGTTTCCGCCCCTATTTTCAACAGGCAATGATCGGCAAGCACGGCCACTATTTTGCCTACGGTGTCACCACCAACGAACCCGGCTATTATGCCAGCGCCCCCATCTATGGCAAAGGCGAACAACGACTGCTTGCCGTGGCCGTGATCAAAAAAGTTCTGGTTCCCAGTGAACTTGGCCTGCAACCACTGTCGGAACTCTTTTTGCTCAGTCCAGATGGCGTAGCCCTGCTCTCCAGCCAGCAGCCTTTTCTGCCCCAACCACTCTGGCCCATCGCGATGGAAAAACGCGAACAACTGGAACAAAGCAAACAGTTCGGCAGCCTGCCAACTACCGCCACCCGTTTTAACAAACCGCTCAACCATAATGATCGCCTGTTCCGGGGCCATCGACCCTACCTGATCGGCAGAGTCGACATTGATCCGGAAGGGTGGTCCATTATGATGCTCAAACAGGAACAAAACAGTCAACTCAGCCGCATGCTCGGCATTGCCATCACCCTGTTGGTCAGTCTGTTGATGTTGACTTATTACCTGGTGTTGCACCGCGAAACCGCCGTCCTGATCACCGCCCGACAAATGGCGGAAAGCGCCAACCAAACCAAATCCACCTTTCTGGCCAATATGAGCCATGAAATCCGTACCCCGATGAATGCCATTCTGGGCATGGTCTATCTGGCCAGCCAAACGGAACTCACCTCCGTGCAGCGCCACTATCTCTCCCGCATCGAGCAGGCGGGCCGATCTTTGCTGCACATCATCAACGATATTCTCGATTTTTCCAAAATTGAGGCCAACAGACTGGTGATGGAATCCATCCCCTTTGCCATCGACAAAGTGGCCGATCAGGTGGCTGCCATGGTGGCAACCAAACTGGAACAAAAACCTCTGGAACTGCTCGTCTCCCTCGACCCGCATATTCCACAGCGGCTGATTGGTGATCCGTTCCGCCTGGGGCAAATTTTGCTGAACCTGGTCAGCAATGCCGTCAAGTTTACCGAAAGGGGGGAAATTCTCTTTTCCATTCAACTGCTGGATGTCAGCGAGCAGCATGCCACTCTCCTGTTTCAGGTACAAGACACCGGCATCGGCATGAGTGAAGAGCAGATTGACCGTCTGTTCAATGCCTTCAGCCAGGCAGACGCCTCGACCACCCGTCGTTATGGCGGTACTGGTCTGGGCTTGGCCATCAGCCGCCATCTGGTGGAACGAATGGGGGGAACGCTGCAATTGGTCAGCGAACCGGGCAAGGGCAGCCGTTTTCATTTTCAACTGAAATTGCCACGGGTCAGCGCCGCAACCCCCCCGGAACCCGAACAACAACCCCTGCAACTGGTCGGCCTGCACATTCTGATTACCGACGATCATCCACTGGCCCGCCGCATCTGCAGCGAAATATTGGCCCCCTATCAGTGTCGCGTCGAAGAGGCGACCACCGGCGAACAGGCCCTGACCCGTCTGTTGCAAGCGGTGCAACAACGGGATCCCTTTGACCTGGTGCTGATGGATTGGCGCATGCCCGGGATGAACGGTCTGGCCACCATCCACAGCATGCGGCGCGAATTGGGGGATCAGGCACCGGCTGCCATTTTGATCACCGCCTACGGTCGCGATGAAATTCTCGAACCACATGCCATGCCCGATCCGCCCCATTTTCTGATGAAGCCGGTTACCGCCTCTTCGCTGCTGCAAACCATTGCCCAGGCGTTGGGGGGAAGCAGTGCGGCGCAACCAGCCAGTACCGCACCGATCATTTCCCTGCAAGGCCGGGTGTTGTTGGTGGAAGATAATGAAATCAATCAAGAGGTTGCCCAAGGTTTGCTGAAACGGTACGGTCTGCTGGTCACCTCGGCCCACACCGGTGCAGAGGCCCTGCGCCTTCTGGAAGAGCAGACCTTTGATCTGCTGCTGATGGATGTGCAAATGCCGGTGATGGACGGCTATGAAGCCACACGACGCATCCGGCAAAACAGCCAGTGGTCGCATGTGCCGATTATTGCCATGACCGCAAACGCCATGTCCGGTGATCGGGAACATTGCCTGGCGGCGGGAATGAATGATTATCTGGCCAAACCCATCGATCCGCCTTCGCTGCAAGGAATGCTGCTGAAATGGTTGCCCGCCTCTTCCCCTCCACTGCCGACTGTTTCCCCGCTTGGTGAGCCACCCCCTGCCCCCTTGCCCCTGTTGCCGGGCATCAACACCCAGGCCGGATTGCATAATGTGGGGGGAAACATCCAACTCTATCGGCAGATTGTCGGAAAATTTTATCGCAATCAACAAGAGACGGCAGCCAGTCTGCTGGCTTTTCTGCAACAGTCCGATTGGCCCAACCTGTTGCGCGGCATCCACACTCTGAAAGGTTTGGCAGCAACCATCGGTGCCCAACCATTAAGCCAGGCTGCTCTGGAGGTTGAACAGGCCCTGCGCAAGGCACCCAACCCATCCCGTCTGCAACCGATGCTCGAACAGATCGGGCAAACCTTGGCCGATCTGCTGCAGGCAATCGAAAATTCTGGACTGCTGATCGCGGAAGCCGTTCCGGCAACCAACGAGGGCGAGACCGATTTCCAGGCCTTGCTGCCCCTGATCCAGGAAGCCTCACTGTTGCTGCAGGAGTATAACTCCGATGTCGATACCGTTTTTGCCCAGATGACCGACCTGGTCCAGGATCAGGCCACTCGCCACCAGTTACAGATTCTGCAGCAATATCTGGAAAATTATGAATATGAAAAATGCCTGGCAGAGTTGCATGCCTGGGCAGAACGTGCTGGCTGGCGATTGCCCACAGGTACGGTCAACTGATCTCTGGCCTCGCTGCAATCCGACGCAGGCGAGGCTGCTCCGCTTGTGCCTTGACAAGAGGATAACTTTCAGCGGAGAGTTACCGTTTTTGCTTTTTTGACGTTTGCCGCAGACGGCACATGTTGTTTGTATGTCCCACACCGCTTTTCTGTTCGAGTACGATCATGTCACCTTCTTTGATAGCTTCCATTTCGGTTCGTGCCAAACTGCGCCTGATTACCGCCCTTGCCTTGTTGGGTCTTTGTCTGCTGGGCGCTTTTGCCAGCTTCACTCTGCGCGATACCCTCTTTGAAGACCGGAAAGCAAAAACCAAAAATGTGGTCGAAACCGCCTTCAGCGTGCTGACCCATTTTGAAACGCTGGAACAAAATGGCCAGATGAGCCGTGAACAAGCGCAGACATCTGCCCTTTCGGTTCTGAAATCCTTGCGTTACGACGGGGATAACTATTTTTGGGTCAATGATCTGCAACCGGTGATGATCATGCACCCGATCAAACCGGAACTGGATGGCAAAGATCTGTCGCAAAGCAGGGATGCCAGCGGCAAGTTACTCTTTATCGCCTTCGTTGAACTGGCAATCAAACAGGGTGAAGGGTTTGTGGAATACCACTGGTCCAAACCCGGCATGGCCGAAGCAGTACGCAAAGTTTCCTATATCAAAGCGTTTGCCAATTGGGGCTGGATTGTCGGCTCAGGTATCTACCTTGATGATGTTGATCGCCTGTTCTGGCAGGCGGTCCGCTCGTTGTTGATCTTTATGGTCGTTTCGCTGCTTGCCTTGATGGCCACCTCCCGACTGGTAGCCCGCAGCGTGGTGGTACCTCTTAACGCCTGCAAACGCATGTTTGCCCAAGTGGCCGAAGGCAATCTCAACGCCCACTATTCGGAACAGGCCGTCGACACCCGCGACAATCATCACGAGACATCCAAGAAGGAGCAGAAAAATGAAATCACCAGCATGGTGCAGTCGCTCAAAGAGATGATCTACGCTCTCAAAGAGATGGTCCAGGGCGTTGCCAGCAAAGCGGATCAACTGGGCAACTCCTCGCAAGCACTCCATAGCGTTGCCGAACAACTGACAGAAAATGCCAACGGTCTCAACCAGCAAGCCTGTCAGATCGACGTTGCCGCCGTACAGATGCAAAGCAATCTGGGCTCCATTTCCGGTACCGCCCGGCAGATGAGCGACCGCATGCAGGAGGTCTCGGAAAATTCCGATGTGATGACCGGCGACATGCACACCATCTCCTCGGCAGCCGAACAGGTCAGCGTCAATTTAAGTGAAATTGCCCGCTCTTCTTCGCTGGTCAACAAAAGCATGGACCGGGTGATGGAGTCGGCACAACGTTCCAGCAGCAATGTCAGCACCATTGCTGCCGCCGTCGAAGAGATGACCGCCTCCCTGTCGGGGGTGCGCAACCGTTGTCAGGCGGCCAAGCAGGAGGCTGAACAGGCGCAAGGAGGGGCCAATGCCACCTTGCAGGTGATGGAACGGTTGGGCAATGCCACGCGAGAGATTGGGCGCGTGGTGGGTATCATCAATACTATTGCCAATCAAACCAACATGCTGGCCCTGAACGCCGCCATTGAGGCGGCGGGTGCCGGAGAGGCAGGCAAAGGGTTTTCCGTGGTGGCCACCGAAGTGAAAAATTTGGCCAAACAGACCAGCGAAGCCCTGCAACTGGTCTCCAGTCAGGTGCAAACCATTCAGGGCAACACCCGTGAAGCCAGTTCCGCCACCCAACAGATCTCGGAACTGATCGAACGGTTGCGCCACAGCAACGTCGGCATTCTGCAGGCAGTCGACGATCAATCGCAGGCGCTGGACGAAATTTCCCGCTCAATGAGCGATGTCGCCCGCGAAACCGGACAGGTGACCGAAGAGGTACAAGTGGCAGGAGAGGGTATCAAAGAGTTGACCCGCAACGTCAGCGAAATCACCCTGGGCGTGACCGACGTCACCCGCAGCGTGCTGGGGGCCAGCGTCAACATGAACAACTCCCGGGAAAATATGCGCGCCGTGGCCAACGGTGCCGGTCAGGTCAGCGGCGATGTGCAACAGGCCAATCAGGCCGCCCAGGAGATGGTCAACCATGCCCGCGAGGTGACCCAAAGCGCCGACGGCATGCAGCAGATCAGTCAGACGATGATGAAACAGGCCGCAGAGATGCGCCACGTTGCCCTGGCGTTGGACGAGGCCCTGCAACGCTTCACCACCCACGATTGATGGCGAGACACGCATGGCTGCCCCCGTTCTCGCCACACCGCACCTGATTCTTGGTGGTAGCCGTTCCGGCAAAAGCCGCTATGCCTGCCACCTGGCCGAAGCCAGTGCTTTGCCGGTCCATTTTATCGCCACGGCACAGGCGCACGATGCCGAAATGGCCGCCCGCATCCGCCAGCATCAGGCCGAACGCCCGCCCCATTGGCAACTGCACGAAGAACCTTTGGCTCTGGCAGAGAGGTTGCGCTCACTGCTGGACCCGCAGCGTGTGGTTCTGGTAGATTGTCTGACCCTCTGGTTGACCAATCTGTTGCTGGACCCGCAAGCGGATCGCCTGCAGGAAGAACGACAGGCACTGCTGGAAGTGGTCCGTGCCTGCCACACCCCTCTGCTGCTGGTCAGCAATGAAACCGGACTGGGCGTCACCCCGCTTGGGGAGTTGACTCGTCGTTTTGTGGACGAAAATGGCCGTATGAATCAGGAACTGGCCCAGATCTGCCCGCAGGTGAGCTGGGTGGTCGCCGGTCTGCCGCAACGTCTGAAAGGAGCATAGCATGACCCGCTGTCAGTGGCTGTTTGACCCCATCGCGGCACCCAATCTGCAACAACACCAGGCCGCCGAACAACACCAGGCGCAATTGACCAAACCGCCCGGCTCCCTGGGTCGACTGGAAAGCGTGGCCATTCGCCTCGCCGCCCTGCTGGACACAGCGAAACCGCAAATCGATCCGGTCCGTTGCGTGGTCTTTGCTGCCGATCACGGGGTGGCTGCCGCTGGCGTCTCAGCCTTTCCGCAGGCGGTGACGGTGGAGATGATCCGCAATTTTTGTCGTGGTGGTGCCGCCATCACCGTGCTGGCCCGTCAGCTGGATGCCTCGCTGGAGGTGGTGGATGTGGGAGCCCTGCAGGATCCTGGCCCCCTGCCCCAGTTGGTTTCGCAACGGGTGGCCGCCGGAACCCGTGATTTTCGCACAGAAGCGGCCATGACCCCAGAGGAACGGGATCAGGCCCTGGAGGCAGGACAACAGGCGGTGGCCCGGGCGGCAGCGGCGGGGTGTCGCCTGCTGATCGCTGGCGAAATGGGCATCGGCAACACCACCGCAGCCACCGCCGTTCTGGCCGCCTTGCTCGGCGACAGCCCGGGACAGTTGACCGGTCCCGGCACCGGCCTCAACGCCAGCGGTATCGCCCACAAAGTCCGGGTGATCGAAACCGCCTTGCAGTTTCATCACCAGGTACTCATGGAACCTCTGTCGATTTTGTCTGCCGTCGGCGGTCTGGAAATTGTCGCCATGACCGGTTTTTATCTGGCGGCAGCACAACAGCGCCTACCGGTGCTGGTGGATGGTTTTATTGCCGGCGTCGCCGCTCTGGCCGCCTGGAAAATACAGGCAGAGGTGTTGCCCTGGATGTTTTTTGCCCACCGTTCCACCGAACCCGGCTTTCAGGCCTTGACCGCTGCCATGGGTGTTGAACCCCTTCTGGATCTGAAAATGCGCCTCGGCGAAGGGAGCGGCGCGGCGGTGGCGCTGCCGATTTTGCGCCTGGCCTGTGCCCTGCATCGCGAGATGGCCACCTTTGCCGAGGCAGCCGTCTCGCCGGCCCATGCTTAGGGCCCTGCGCATCGCCCTGGGACTTCTGACCCGCTTTCCTCTGCCTTTGCTGCATCCGGCACCCAGCGACCAGGAGCTGGGTCACTCCGTGCTGGCCTATCCCCTGGTGGGTGCCCTGCTGGGGCTGTTGCTCACCCTGCTGGCCGGGCTGCCCTGGCTCTGGCCACCGCCGGTGCAAGCTGCCCTGTTGTTGAGCTTTTGGGTCTGGAGCAGCGGGGCTCTGCACCTGGACGGGCTGGCCGACAGCGCCGACGCCTGGGTCGGGGGTATCGGCAACCGGCAACGCACCCTGGATCTGCTCAAAGATCCGCACTGCGGCAGCATGGCCGTGGTTACCCTGATCCTGCTGCTGCTGCTCAAATGGAGCGCCCTGGCTGCCCTGCTCGCCGCTGCACAGGGTTCCCTGCTCTGGCTTGCCCCCCTGCTGGGCCGCTCTGCCCTGCTTCTGCTGCTGCTGACCACCCCCTATGTGCGCGCCAACGGCATGGGAGCCACCGCTGCCCGCCTGCTGCCCCGGCGCAGCGGCTGGCTGCTGACCGCCAGCCTGCCCCTGCTCTGTTGGCTGCTGGCAGGCACCATCGCTCTGCTGGCCATCCTGGCCACCCTGCTGCTTTTTGTCGTGCTGCGCCATGCCCTGCAACAACGGCTGGGTGGCACCACCGGCGATACCGCCGGTGCCCTCTGCTAACTGAGCGAAACGCTCACCCTGTTGACCCTCAGCGCCACGCTGCCGTTACACTGATCAATTGCGCACTATTCTTGCATCGCAGCTGCCGTCCACCCCTTTATTGAATGACAGGATTCGTTATGGTGCGCTATCGACGGCCCGCTTTACTCGACATTATCTCCCTTTTTGTGTTGATTTTGCTGCTGCCTGCGCGGCTGCAGGCCTTTTCGCTGGGCGAGTTGCAGGTCAAAAGCAGCTTTGGCGAACCGTTCCTGGCCACCATTCCTTTGCACCTGGAGCCGGAGGAAGAGGCCTCAGGGGTGGAGAGCAGCCTGGCGGCCCAAAGCCATTATCAAAAGCTGCATCTGCCCTGGGATCCGATCGTCACCCAACTGCAGGTGCAAAGCCTGGGACGCGGCAAACAGCGGGAAATCCGCCTGCTAAGCAGCCAGCCGATCCGGGTTCCTGTTTTTAATATACTGCTGCAGAACAACAGCGGTGTTGGCAGCCATTTCCGCCATTTTCCGGTGGTGTTGGCGCTGGCACCAGGCAAAAGCACTCCCCGCCCTGCCGCCGATCCGCAACATTACGGACCGGTAAAAAAAGGGGATACCCTGGCCAGCATCGCCCGGGAACGACTCCCAGCCGACCTGCCCTTGCGGCAACGCATGGTGGCACTGCAAAAGAGCAATCAAGGGCGTCATACTTTCGACAACATCCATACCCTGCCTGTCGGAATCTCGTTGCAACTGCCGACACGGGAGGAGATTCTTCGGGTCAGCGAGAGTGAAATTGCCCAGGCTTTCCCCGCCGCCCGCAGCGCGGTTAGCACAGCCAAACTGCCCGCCGCCAGTAAAACAACTGACAAAGCGGCCAAAGCAGCGGTCAACACGCCGGTCAACACCCAGGAGAGACTCGACCAGTTGGCCAGCAACCAACAACAGATCAGTGAACAACTGCAACACACCAACCACAAGGTGGATCAGTTGAGCGATCAGGTGCAGACCATTCAGCAGCAGAAGCAGCAGCAGGATCAGCGCCTGGAACACTTAAGCAACCAACTGGCCGATACCGGCGGCAGGCTGCAAAAGCTGGAACAGCAGTCGCTGCAAACCGTTGCCCCGCCGCCGCCGCCGCCCGCACCGGTGGTGCGCAGCACGCCGGTCACCCCCCCACCACCGGTGCCGCCCGCTGCGGACGACACGGATTGGCAATGGCTGGCCTGGCTGGTGGCAGCCGTCGCCTCGCTCACCGCCTTGTTGAGCAAAGGGTGGCACTATTTCCAGGAACGTCGGCAACGCACCGCTGCCAACGGCCACGATGCCCCCACGCCGACCGAGGCACAACCCCTGATTCCCCTGACCGAGCCCGCCACCACCCTGGTGCCAGCCGTTGTAACGGCAGTTTCCCTTGCGGGCACCCAGCCTCCTGCCCTGCCGCGCACGGCACAAGCGGGGCATCACCTCTCCGGGCAACTGGAATGGCAGGAAGAGGAGGAGGAAGAGGAGTCCATCTTTAAAGCCCTGCTGGAAAATCCACCGACCAGCCCGGCACGCTCATGAGTCAGGGACAGGCCGCCGCCGTGCCTGGTCTGGGAGAGACGTTCCTGCATCGGTGTGACCCGCGGGCCAAGCTGGCGGCGTTGGCACTGCTCGCCCCTTTGCTGTACCGGCAACCGATTTTTTCCTGGCTGTGGCTGGGAAGCACTCTTTTATTCCTCTTTGTGATTCATGACGCCCTGCTGCATTGGCTGCGCTCTTTGGGCCAGCAACTCTGGCGTCTGCGCTGGTTGTTTATCACCTTGCTGCTGCTGCACGCCCTGCTCACCCCTGGTGAGCCGCTATGGTCGCCGCTGCCCTGGTTGACCTGGCAGGGGTTGCGCGAAGGAACGCAACAGTTGTTGCGTCTGCTGCTGATGATTGCTTTTGCCTGGGTTTTGGTGCGCACCACCACCCCGATGCAGTGGGTGACCGGTTTTTATCGTCTGTTTGGGGTGTTGCAACCGTTGGGCTTGCCCGTGCAACAGGGGTGCGCCCTGCTGGCCTTCACTTTGGGCAGCATTCCGGCTCTGTTGCATGAGACACGGCAGATTCGGGAAGAGAGTCTGCTGCGACGCCCCGTCTCTGCCAATCAAAGCTGGTCGCAGCGCATGCAAACCGTGGCCGATAACGGACGGGCGCTGCTGTTGCGTCTGTTGCAGCGGGCTGGCGCGCAGGAGGAGAGTCTCACCCTGCGCGGCTTTGCCCAGGGGTTGCCGTTTGTCATTCTGCACCAGAGCCGCTGGCATTGGCGGGATTGGCTGCTAACTGGCTGGCCGCTGCTGTTGTGGCTGCTGCATGGCTTTGTTCTGTGAGGCTGCCTGGCAGTCGGCCAGCAGGGACTTGGCATGTTCGCGGGCGGCATCGGTCACCACCTCCCCCGCCAGCATGCGTGCCAACTCTTGCAAACGGGCCTCCGGGCTCAAGGTATGAACGCTGACCCTGGTAACCTGGCCGTCGCTCTCTTTTTCCACCTTCAGGTGGTGGGCACCCCAGGCCGCCACCTGCGGCAGATGGGTGACCGCCAGCACCTGACGAGAGCAGGCAATCGCCGCCATGCGGGCTCCGATGCTGGAGGCCACCCGACCCCCCACCCCCACATCCACCTCGTCAAAAAGCAGCGTACTCACTGGCAGCAGATGGGCCAGTGAACTTTTGAGCGCCAAAGTGATGCGCGATAATTCCCCCCCGGAGGCGATCAGATGCAACGGCTTGAGCGGCTCGCCCGGATTGGGACTGATCTGCAGTTGGGCCTCTTCCAGACCGCTGGCGCGGGGTTCCTGGCGGTTGCTGTGCAGTTGCACGGCAAAACGGGCCTGGGTCATGTACAGTTCCGCCAATTGGTCTTCGATGGCCTGCCCCAACCGCCCGGCAGCCTCTCGCCGCGAAACCGTCAAACGGGCTGCCGCCTGCTGGTAGATCTCGCGGGCGGCGGCATGGTTTTGCGCCAGAGTGTTTTCCCGCTCTTCCATGGAGTCGAGCTGTTGCAGCTCCTCTTGCCACTCCTGGCGCAAGGCGGGCAGTTGATCCACCTCCCGCCGATGCTTGCGGGCCAGACGACGCAACAGATCGAGTCGATCCTCAATCTGGGCCAACTCGCCCGGATCCAGCTCCAGGCCGTGCCAATAGTCACGCACCCGCTCGGCGGCATCCTCCAGTTCGTAGTGCAACGAACGCAGCCCCGTCGCCAGCGGCTGCAACGACTCATCCCAGGCGCAGGCGTTTTCCAGTTCGCTGGCGGCACGTCCGGTCAGGGAGGCGGCGGAAAAATTCTGTTCACGCAGCAGATGCAAGGCACTCTGCGCCGCCTGTGCCAGGCGATCGGCATGGGAGAGACGGGCCCGTTGTTGTTCCAGTTCGGCCATTTCCCCCACTTTCGGCTCGGCTGCATCCAGTTCCGCCAACTGAAAGGTGACAAAAGCCTGTCGATCAGCAGCATCCGCCTGTTTTTGCCGTAACAATTTTTGTTCTGCGACGATGGCATGCCATTTTTCGTAGGCCTGGCGCACCGTCTCTACCAGCTCCTGATGGGCGGCAAAGGCATCGAGAATGGCCAGATGGGTACCCGGATTGAGCAGCCGTTGGTGATCGTGTTGCCCATGAATATCGGCCAACAAGGCGGCCAATTCGGCCAAGGTGGCCAGAGGCACCGGAATTTCGTTGATAAAGGCACGGCTGCGCCCGTTGCGTGGCAGCACCCGGCGCAAAAACAGCTCCTCTTCGCCATCCCCCTCTTCGCTGCTGCTCAACAACGCTTTCTCTGCCAACCAGCCACGCACGGCATGACCGACTGGCAGATGAAAACAGGCCTGCACCGTCGCCTTGTCGCAACCGTTGCGGATCAGCGTACTATCGGCCCGTTCGCCCAAGACCAGGGACAAGGCATCGATCAGAATCGATTTTCCCGCCCCCGTCTCACCGGTCAACACAGTCAGCCCTTGCTGAAACGTCAGCTCCAGACGGACAATCAGGGCCACATTTTCCACGATCAGTTGGCGCAACATGCTCAAACCAGAAAGGCAAAAGGGATGTAAGCGCCTCAGTATCGCCGGATGCGCGATTGTACGCAAGCAGCAAGATTGGGGGTTGACGCAAGCGGCGGAATTAGGTAAAAAGTGCAGGCACAGGAGGCCGCCTTAGCTCAGGGGCAGAGCAGCTCACTCGTAATGAGCAGGTCCTCGGTTCAATTCCGAGAGGCGGCTCCAGTACTGCAAAAACAGATGGTTTCAATTTTCTCAGAGAGAAAATATAATATAAGTTGTAACAGTCAACCCTTCTCTCGCTCACGATCACCCCCTATTACGCACAACCCGCCTGGACCCGTCGCTCTCGGCAACAAGATTTGCAGCCTGGATCTCTGTCTCTCTCTCTGGCGGGCGCAACAGAACGTAACCCCCTGAACAAGGAGAAGACAAACCGGATACAAATTATGGCTATGATGTAACTTTGCCCCTCACGCGAACCTTAGCCTGAAGTTGCTGCTTGATCTGGGTGTAAAGACGGGCTTCCGCGTTTTCCCGATCACGAAAAGAAATCACCAAGGCGTACTCTTCCTCTTGATTGCAAACCTGTTCTCCCCATGGAAAATCGTTGCGCGTGATAACAGCAAACAGTTTTTCTTCTTTTAGTTTCGAGTCTTTATTAAACTGCTTAAATTCCCATAAATCTGCCTGCACCGTTCCTTTGCTGCGCGCCGTTTGGCCAATCAATCCCTTTTTGAATTCTGGAATATTCTCGTAATTGGCTTTTTCAGTTGCCTTATTGAACATTGTGATGACTTGATCCAAACCAGGGGCTGCCACCAAACGAAAGTCAATACGGGTAGCGCGATATTTGATCCTGTTCGAGCGAACAGGAGGTGTGTAGGCCAGAGCCGCCGAGATTGCACGTAAGCGACGACTTTTGCCGGTCGTGAACGTCGTGGGAACTGGAATTTCGTAGAAATGATGGCGTTTGTTGGCAATGGAAGCGCCAGCGAGAAGTGTCACCGCATCTTCCACTGAATAGAAAAGAGCAGAGGTATCAACCATCCCGTAACCGCAGACCTGCCGGAAATCCTTGTTTTGTGTTATCAGCGCTTGGCTAGCCGCGGGCATGGCAGCATGGGCGCACAACAGGGCACGGATCTGGTTGTTGCTGGCACTGGGCAGTTCGCGAAGAACCAAAGCTGCCAGATGGGCTACCTGAGGCGCTGCCATGCTGGTTCCAGAATGGATGGCAAACAACCGACCTGTTGCATGCTCGTGCCCTGTGGAAACCACCCCCAATCCGCATCCCTTGTCCAATAACCAGTTTCCCGCACGGGTATTGATCGCCCAGTTGCCACCATAAGCAACCAGTTCCGGCTTGATAGCCCCATCGACAGAATTACCTCTGCAGGTAAAAGGCGAAGGCTGGTCCGGTTGGGCAATGGAAAGTTCGGATGGATCCAACGGATAGGACTGGCTGTTGAAGGTTTGGTTGCGATGTGCCAGACTGCCGACAGTAAGCACATTGAGTGCCGGAGCAGGTTCGATAATTCGCCAAGCATCTTGCAGCAGGTAGTCTGGATAGTTGCGTCTCCAGGCCAACCCTTTGGGTGAAACATCACTGAGCACGTGATTGCCAGCTGAAACCACAAACAACAGGTTCCGGTCCCGACTTAATGAGTCCAGGATAAGAGAGAGGCCTCTCAAATGTCCACCCCGATAGGGTTTGTTAACATCACCGAAAGAGAGATTAAACACACGACAATTGTAATGTCTGCAGAAATAATCCACCGCCTCTATGATCTGATTTTCTACAAATCCTGAATTATTTTCGTTGTTTTCGTCAAGAATTCTGCCACTAAACAGTTTCAGTTTAGGGGTAAACGCACCAGATCGCAAACCAGCCTCAAAATCGCCATACAATGCCAGTCCGGCGACATGCGTGCCATGTCCGCATTCATCGGCGGACGTCTTACCCGACAGAAAACTTTGAACATCCCCAACAGCTGGATGCAGCAAAGGGTGACCTGAAATCAAACCGCTATCAAGAACAACGATTGCAGAAGCCTGTTCATCCGGCGCAGGAACGGGCGGAAATTGATTGATATCCTGCATAACAAGGGAGCGTTCCAAACCGATCTTGGGGGGAAGATCAACGGAACGTACATCCCGATGGCGCAAGAGCAAGCTGGCTTGAGAGGTGTTGCAACGAACGCGGTAGAGTGTCAAACCAGGTTGCTTGATTTGATCTTTCTTTTCAATCTGCTGTTGCTGCATCCAGGTTTCAAAAGCATCCCTCTCCTTTTTCGCTTCTCTGTTATCCTCCAGTGGCCATAACTCCACATCCAACAGGAACAGCTCTTGGTCTGGCAAGCCCTGGTTTTTCAGTGCCCATCCCTTGCGATCTTCTGGGCTCCAGCGATCCACACTAAGCAAGGCGAAAAAGGCATTTTTATTTATTACCTCACCCTTATCCACCAAGGTAGCGAGCCTAGCTTCAAAATTCGCCAGAGCCGCCTCACTGGCAAAACCAACAACAACGGAACTCTCTTCTTGACTGACAAAATCAATGTCGGGAGAAAGATGTCGCAGCTCAAAATAATCGAGCAAGGTTCCCTGTTGGACTGTAAAACGAAACAGGCGGCGCTCATCAAAGCCCCCTACATCTTGCATTACTTATCGCTTGGCAATTTCAACCTTTTGTTGAAGAAGGCGACCATGCCTACGCATATTAGACGGTTCTTTAGGAGGATTGTAATTTTTTGCGCGTTTTTCAGGAACGGGCGACTCTTTTTGTAAAATCAAATGCGGGTGAAACTCTGCCATTGTCTGTTATCCTCGCTGCATACGATGACGTCTGGCATCCTCCCGGCGAATGGCTGACTGAAGATGCCGTTCATTAAGAAATTCCTGGCCAGACAAAACCATCTCCTTGGCCGATCGGCGCAACACCCGTTCGACATCGGCATGGCTCATGCCTTTGAAGAGTTTGATGACATCATTACTCTCCACGTCAAACTCCCGGCGCAAACCACGCAGTTTGCAGGCGAGAAGTTTTTTCAGCTGCTCAAGATTGGGGGGTTCAAAGAGCAAAATCTCGTCGAACCTCCGCCATACGGCGGCATCCAGAATCGTTTCATGGTTGGTGGCAGCGACCAGGAGACTCCTGCCGTGATAGGCATCGAGAAGCTGCAAGAAGGCGTTGACCACTCTTTTCAACTCCCCGTGATCTGCAGCATCTGCTCGTTCCTTGGCCAAAGCGTCGAACTCATCAAACAAGGCCACCATGGGTACAGAAGCGACAAAATCCAACACCTGTCGCAGATTGGCTGCCGTTTCGCCCAGATAGGAAGAGACCACGCTGTCGATCCGTACAATGGCCAACGGCAAACCAAGCTCCGAGGCCAACACCTCTGCCGTCAGGGTTTTGCCACAACCCGGAGGCCCACAAAACAGCAGACGATCTGCTGGCGCAAGCCCATGAGTTTTCAACACCTCTTGACGATGGTGTTCCTGCAACACCTCCTCCAACAGAGAACGGTTGTCGTCGGATAAAACAAGATCTTCCATACGACGCAACGGTTCACGAATGTGAAGCAGCGGCAGGCCACGTTCTTTGTCGCTTGGAACACTCTTGACCAGTGAGACCAAGGGTTGGCTGGATACACTGGTACGACCATACAAAATTTTTTCCAGGTCGCTGGCAAGCAGGTAGTGATGCTTCTCCCGCTCTTCCCGGATGACCTCCTCAGAAGCTTTTTTGAATGCCTCCAGATTGCCCTCAGCCCCTGAGCGAATGAGTTGTCGCAACAACTGTCCCGATGCCATGTCAAATCCCCATTGTCCTCGCACTGTCCTGCCGGGAAACTCCGCAGGAATGCCCAGTCGGTTATACCGATTGTAGCCATTCCGCTGCTTCACCTTCAAGCAGAAGTGTGACGAGGTTATGCGGATTTTTATTATCAAATGTTTGATAATCAATAATTATCAAACATTTCGAGCACCAGCCGATCACATCAGGGTTTTATTGACAGGCCCTTCATTGCATTAACAATCATAAACACCTTAATCATGCTTGTCCAGAAAATTTTCAGACAATAACAGAAAAAATTGCCACACGCCCAGCAGAAGCGCAACAAAAGGAATCACCAGTCCTCAATAATAAACTCCCACAATCGCCCCGGTCATCAATGTCGCCAGCGTACCGGCGATAATGGCGCGACCGCCCAGGGAAACCAGTTCGCTGTGGCGTTCTGGGACCATGCTGCCCAGGCCGCCCAACAAAATACCTAAGCTGCCGAAATTGGCAAAACCGCACAGGGCGTAGGTGAGCATCAGACGGGAACGCAAGCTTAAGGTCTCCTCCGGCAGACGGGCCAGATGGAGATAGGCGATAAACTCATTGAGTACCGTCTTTTCCCCCATCAACATACCCGCCACCTGCGCCTCGGACCAGGGAATGCCCATCAACCAGGTCAACGGGGCCAGCAGCCAGCCCAACAGGCGCTGCAACGTCACCGCCTCGCCACCCCAGGCCGGCAACCAGGCCAACAGGCTGTTGAGCAGGGCGACCAAGGCCACCAGAACAATCAAAAAGCTGATAATGTTGATCAACAA
Source organism: Magnetococcales bacterium WMHbinv6 (assembly GCA_002753135.1). Lineage (GTDB taxonomy): Bacteria > Pseudomonadota > Magnetococcia > Magnetococcales > Magnetaquicoccaceae > Magnetaquicoccus. Next base: position 56,841 of record PDZV01000012.1, read on the forward strand.
AGAGATTCCTTCCAGCGTGCCCCGGGTTATCGCGTCCATGGCGCTGCTGGCACTGTGCGGCGGATCCAGCATACCGGAGGTCGGCGGTTCAGGCTGCGGTACCATCAGCATGGCCACCGTCAACCCCGCCGGGGCGCTCAAAAGGGAGGCAATCATGATATGACCCAAAGCATCTGGAATCACCGGACCTAAAATGGCGGCATAAATCACCATCATCGTCCCGGCAATGGTGGCCATGCCGGTGGCCATCACCGCAAACAGCTCGCCTCGGCTCATCTGCCGCAAATAGGGCCGGATCAATAACGGAGCCTCAACCATGCCGACAAAAATGGTCGAGGCCGCTGCCAGCCCCAACGCCCCGCCAATACCGAAACTTTTCTGCAACATCCAGGAAAAGCCCCGCACTATCCAAGGCAAAATACGCCAATAAAACAACAACGAAGCCAAGGCACTGATCACCAGAACCATCGGCAGAGCGCGAAAGGCCAACAGATAACTGCCCCCCGGTGCCGTTTCAGCAAAGGGCAACGGCCCACCGCCCAAATAACCAAACACAAAAGCGGTACCCTGCATCGTCGCCTGCTCGAGCAGCATCACCCCCTCGTTCAACAACAGAAAAAATTGCCGCACCATCGGCACCTTGAGCAACAACGCCCCCAGCAGCCACTGCAACAGAATGCCCGCCAGCACCGGACGCCAGACAATCCGCCGCCGATCTTCACTGAGCAACCAGGCCAGCCCCAGCAACAGAAAAAAACCTGCCAAACTTTGCCACATCGCATTATCCTCTCTTGCCAACAGCCACCAGAGCCACCCCTGCCGCTTCTCCTGCACTCCACCAGCAGGCCTGCTGGCGACGACAAATGCACACAATTGTTAACCTCGACCCAAAGGTGATACGCATGCTCGACATCGGACAACCCATCCCCGACCTGACTCTGCCCGATCAATCCGGTCAGACACACCCCTTGCCGCAACTGCTCGGCAGCCAGGGGGCCATCTTCTATTTTTATCCAAAGGATAATACCCCAGGCTGCACCGTGGAAGCCAACGATTTCCAGGCATATCTGAGCGACTTTGCCGCCCTCGGCTATCGCGTCATCGGCCTGTCCAAAGATTCGGTCGCCTCGCATGAAAAATTTTGCCAGAAACAAAACCTGACCTTTACCCTGTTGAGCGATGCCGACGGTGCCGCCTGTCTGGCTTTTGGCGTCTGGCAGGAAAAAAAGAACTACGGAAAGGTGAGCATGGGCATTGTCAGATCAACTTTTGTTGTTGATGCGCAGGGCATTGTTCGTCGGGTTTATCGCGCCGTGCGGGTCAATGGCCATGCGCAACAGCTGCTGGCCGATCTGCAAGCCCGGTGATGCGGGCTATTTTCCCTTCCGTCTGCCTCCTGTTTGAGGCAGACGGAACAGGAGGAACTGCTTAACCTTTTTCGTCGTGATAGTACTGTTCGGCAATTTTTTGCACTTCCGGAGTATTCAGATAGGGCATGTATTGGCGATCTTCGCCGAGAATATGGCCGGTCAGCCAGTTGGTCAAAAAGAGTACCACTTCATCGATCACCCCATGCCGTCCCTGCTCATCTTCGGCCTTGAGAAAACGGGAACGAAATTCACAGAGATTTTCCCGAATTTTGTCGTGCAGATTTTCATGCTCTTCAGTTGCGGGGTAGCCCCCTTTGCGCATCAAACGCTCTTCAAAACGAAAATGGCTGGTGACATAGCCACGCAGTTGCACAAATATTCTGTCGATCTCGTCAACTGCCTTGTTGTTGTGAATCGCCTCCATCATGCTGGCAAACAGTTGAAACAAACGTTGATGCTGGTCATCAATCGGGCCGACGCCGACACTGTACTCCGCTTTCCACATGAGCCTCACCTCGCTTCCTTAGGGTTGATCCGCCGTTGATGGCATTATTGCCTGCTCTGGCAACCCGTCTCAAGCATTATCGTCAAAAAGCAAAAATTTTTTTGGAACTTTTTGCGAAAAATTTGTAACAAACGTGATATTTGTCTATTTTATCCTGCGGGTGCTTGCTGCACCGAGGGGACATTTTGAAATAACCGTGCGATCTTATCCATTCCTTCCTGCAAAGTGAGGTTGAGCCGTGAGCGAACAACAGGAGAAAAAGCAAGCATTTGAACTGCATCCCACCCCGATGCTGGACCATCTGGAAAGCGGTCCCTGGCCCAGCTTTATCAAGGGGTTTAAAGAGACGGTGACGCGGACGGAAAAAACCATGGTCCGTGGTGTCCTCGATCAGTTGAACTACTCTTACGAAACCAAAATGGGTTACTGGAAGGGGGGCGTGGTCGGCGTTCATGGCTATGGGGCCGGGGTTATTAGCCGCTACAGCATGATCAGCGACCAGTTTCCGGAAGCGACCGAATTTCATACCATGCGCGTGCAACCGGCTCCCGGCCTGCACTACAGCGCCAAAGCCCTGCGTGAAGTCTGCGATATTTGGGAAAAATATGGCTCCGGTCTGATGTCGATGCACGGACAAACCGGCAACCTGCAGCTGCAAGGCGTCAAAGCAGAAAATGTGCAGGCTCTCTTCGATGAACTCAATCAACGGGGTTGGGATCTGGGTGGAGCGGGGGCCACTGTCCGTACCGGTGCCTCCTGCGTCGGCCCGGCCCGTTGCGAACAGGCCTGCTACGACACCCTGGGTACGCATGGCAAAGTGTTGAGCTATTATGCCGACCTGACCCATCGCCCACAGCTGCCCTATAAAGCCAAATTCAAATTTTCCGGCTGTCCCAACGATTGCACCAACAGCATCCAACGGGCCGACTATGCGGTGATCGGCACCTGGAAAGATGATATGCAAGTCGATACTGCCGAAGTGGAAAATTTTATCGATAAAAAAGGGATCGATTATGTGGTCAACAACGTCATCAGCCGTTGCCCGACCCAGGCCATCACCTTGAAAGGCAAACAGCTGGAAATCGACAACCGCAACTGCGTGCGCTGCATGCACTGCCTCAACGTCATGCCCAAAGCCCTTTCACCCGGCAAAGAGCGGGGGATTACCCTGCTGGTCGGTGGCAAGGGACATCTCAAAGTCGGCAACATGCTCGGCTCGGTGATGGTGCCCTTCATGAAAATGGAAACGGAAGAGGATATCGACGCCTTTATCGAACTGATCGACAAAATGATCGATTACTGGTCGGAAAACGGCCTGGATCACGAACGGATCGGCGAAACCATCGAGCGGGTGGGTGTGCAGGAGTTTCTTGATGCCGTCGGCCTGGAAGCCAATATCGATATGGTGGCCCATCCACGGGACAATCCGTTTTTCAAAGCGGATCTGACCCACAGCCCGGAAGAAGCGGCCTGATCGCCAGTATTCTCTTGACCGAATCGATTCAACCTGTCTCAAGGAGTCTTATTGATGGCCGAACGTACCTGGAAAACCATTGAAAATGGTCCCCATTCGCTCGATGATTTTTTGCACCCGATCAGCAAGAAAAATTATGGACAATGGCGTTATCACGAACGCCCCCGTCCTGGTGTGTTGAAACATGTCGCCTGGAGCGGTGACGTGCTTTTTACCGTCCGTGCGGCCACCCATCGCCAGGTGACGGTGGATATTGTCCGCCGCCTCTGCGATTTGGCCGATAAATATGCCGATGGCTACCTGCGCTGGACCATCCGCAACAATGTCGAATTCATGACCCCCAACGAAGCCAACGTCGAACCTCTGATCCGTGATCTGGCAGCCATTGGTCACCCGGTTGGTGGTACCGGTCCTTCGGTCAGTGCCATCGCCCATACCCAAGGCTGGCTGCACTGCGACATTCCGGCCATCGACGCCTCCGGCGTGGCCAAAAGCATTATGGATGCCCTGTTCCATGATTTTGCCCACGAAGAGATGCCCAACCGGGTTCGTCTCTCCACCTCCTGCTGCGAAATCAACTGCGGCGGTCAGGCGGATATAGCCGTGGTGGTGCAACATACCCGCCCGCCGCGCATCAACCATGAAATTTTGGCCAACGTCTGCGAAATGCCCAGCACCGTGGCCCGCTGCCCGGTGGCGGCCATCCGTCCCACCACCGTCAACGGCAAACCCTCCCTGATGGTGGTCGAAGAGAAGTGCATCTACTGCGGAGCCTGCTTTGGTGCCTGCCCGGCCATGGAGATCAACCATCCGGAACACTCCAAGCTGGCCGTCTGGGTCGGCGGCAAAAACTCCAACGCCCGCAGCAAACCCACCAACATGAAACTGGTGGCGCATGGCCTGCCCAACAATCCGCCCCGCTGGCCAGAGGTGACCGACGTGCTGAAACGGATCCTGGGAGCCTACAAGGCCGGTGGTCGCGATTGGGAGCGTCTCGGCGAATGGATCGAGCGCATCGGTTGGCGTCGCTTCTTTGAAGAGACCGGCCTTGCCTTCGACAAATCGATGATCGACAACTATCGCCACGCCAGGGTGTCGCTCAACCAATCCGCGCAAATTCGTTTCTAGGGGGGGGGTGAAACTCATGGTACACGCCAACCCGATTCACCGTTCTGCCGTGGAATGGGAATTTCAGCCGCTGCTGCGCGAATCCGGCCTGGATCGCATCGTCGCCTATGGCGACCGCAGCGGCAAATGCCCAACCTATGTCGAACGGGTTCCCCCCTGCAGTAACGCCTGTCCGGCAGGGGAAGATATTCGTGGCTATCACAATCTGATTCGCGGCACCCGCAAAGAGGGGGATGATCCGTGGGCAGCCGCTTTTTATCGTCTGACCCAGACCAATCCTTTTCCGGCGGTGATGGGCCGGGTCTGCCCTGCGCCATGCCAGGGGGCCTGCAACCGGCAGTTTCGCGATGAGACCATCCATATCAACGCCGTGGAACAGGCCATCGGCGAATATGCCATCGAGAAAAAACTGGCCTTCCCGAAACCGACACAGCGCACCGGCAAAAAAATGGCGGTGGTCGGCTCCGGTCCGGGTGGTTTTTCCTGTGCCTATCATCTGGCCCGGCGTGGCCATACGGTGGTCATCTACGAAGCCCAGGATAAACCAGGCGGGATGATGCGTTACGGCATCATGGGCTACCGGGTCAGCCGTGCCGTTCTGGAGGCCGAATGTCAGCGTATTCTCGATCTGGGCGTCGAACTGCGTACCGGTATCCGGGTCGGGGTCGATGTCACGCTGCAACAACTGAGCGATGAATACGATGCGGTTTTTGTGGCGGTCGGTGCGCAAAAAGGGCGGGCGTTGCCCATCCCCGGTGCCAACGGCCCCGGCGTGACCAACGCCATCGACTTTCTCAAAGATTTTGAAAAATTGGGCGAGATGATGCCGATCGGCAAACAGATAACCGTCATCGGCGATGGCGATGTGGCCATGGATGTGGCTCGTCTGGCTCTGCGTCTGGGATCCAAAGCCACGCTGGTCTCTGCCGTACCCCGTGAAGAGATGAAATGTTCCGGCTACGAGTTTGACGAAGCAGTGGCCGAAGGGACAGAAATGGTCTATCTGGCCGGAACAGTCTCCGTGCAACGAGACGGTGAGCAGGTTACCGGTCTGCAGTGCGTCAAAATGGTCAAAAAGAGCAAAGGTGAAGAGGGCTGGGACCATCCGATTCCTTTTTTCCGTTTCAAGGCACAGGCGGGAACCGAGTTTGTCCTGCCCTGCGATATGGTGGTAGCCTCCATCGGACAAAGCACCGACATGTCCGGCCTGGAAGCCTGTACCGCCGGTGGTCCGTGGCTGAAAGTGGACCACAACTATAAAATCGAAGGGATGAGCAACCTCTTCGGCGGTGGTGATGCGCTGCAGATCACCCTGTTGACCACCGCCATCGGCCACGGGCGCAAAGCCGCCGAGGCGATGGATCGACTGGTCAACGGCCTGCCTTTGCCACCGAAACCGGCCCGTCGCGATGTGGTCCGTTACGAAAAGTTGAAATCGGACTTTTTTGTTGCCACACCACAACAAAAACGGCGCCTCGAACATCCAGAGGTGGTCAAAGGCTCCTGGAAAGAGGTGCTGGTGGCCCTCAACCGTGATCAGGCCAAACAGGAGTCCAGCCGCTGTATGAGCTGCGGCCTCTGTTTTGAGTGCAACCAGTGTATGCTCTTCTGTCCGCAGCACGCCATCACCCGTTTTTCTGGCAATCCAGAGGGTGAGGTGATGTTTACCTACTATGAAAAGTGTGTCGGCTGCCATATCTGCGCCGAAATCTGCCCGACCGGCTATATCGACATGGGTATGGATTGACAGGAGATCTGACAATGGATAAGACAAAGATGGTACAACTGTTGGATCAGGCCATCGCCGAGGCTCGCCGCTGGGCAGAAACCGGCTGGCCGATGACCTTTGGTCGCAACCTGGTGGCGGTCACTTCTCTGCCGACGGCGGAACAACAATCCGACCGTTTCGTCAACAAACAAGAGGCTGTGGCCTACTGGCGCAGCGTCGCCGAAGCCGGTGAGGAGTCTGCCGTGCAAGGGGAACGGGCTAAAGCGGCCCTGCTGCAAGGGGATCGCCGTATCGCCGAAGGGGCTCTCTATTTTGCCGCCTTCATCGAAAAACGGCTGAATCGGCCCAGTTCGTTGTGGGAGCCGTTGCTGGCCACCCTGCGCGCCCTGCCGAAATAGCTGCCTTTACCACGGGAGCATGGAACTTACTGCCTGCTCCCGTGGTCTTCCACCGTACCGTTTTCAGCGATTCGGACCCAAATGTTCCTGGCCACATTGCGGACAACGCCAAGCCCGGCCTCCCCCTTGCCACAGATCGTCATTTTTCTGCAAACATTCGGTACACAAGGCAAAACCGCACGGGCATGCCCAGGTAAATCCTGGATCGGCATGACAGGCAACACAGGCTGGAAACTGTTTTCCCACCCGACGACGGGGTGGCTGACCGGTAACGGCACTCTCTGTCTTATCCATGCTATCCCTCGTGGCTGCGCCGCTTTGGCCGCGTCGCGCTTGATCTGATTGGAGTCACTATGTCACACGCAACCTCCCCCCTGGATCCCTATCGTATCACCGATGAACCCTATTATGAACCGGTGGGTCATGAGTGTGAACTCTTTTCTGCCGCCTGCAGCCATCAACTGCCGTTGCTGCTCAAGGGACCGACCGGGTGCGGCAAAACACGCTTTGTCGAACACATGGCCTGGCGCATGCAACGCCCCCTGATCACCGTCTCCTGCCACGAGGATATGACCACCAGTGATCTGGTGGGTCGTTATCTGCTGATCGGTGGCGAAACGGTCTGGCAGGATGGCCCCCTGACCATGGCCGTACGCCATGGGGCCATCTGTTATTTGGATGAAATTGTCGAAGCACGCAAGGATACCACGGTGGTCATCCATCCGCTGGCCGACAATCGCCGCCTGCTGCCGATCGAAAAATTGGGCACCCTGCTGCGGGCTCCTGCCGACTTTGCCTTGGTCATCTCCTACAATCCCGGCTATCAGAGCGTACTCAAAGAGCTGAAACAAAGCACCCGACAACGTTTCGTCGCTTTGGAGTTCGACTATCCGCAGGCCCATCTGGAGCAGTTGATTATTCAAAAAGAGAGCGGCGTCAGCGACGAAGTGGCCGCCCTGCTGGTACAGTTTGCCCAACTGACCCGCAACCTGAAAGGCAACGGTCTGGAAGAAGGGGCCAGCACCCGCCTGCTGGTGCATGCCGGTCGACTGATGCAGAGTGGTCGCCCGGCCACAGAGGCCTGCATGGCGGCCATCACCCACGCTTTGAGCGACGATCCTGACCTGATCACCGCCATTACCGCCCTGCAGGAGTCGGTGTTCGGAGCAGAGGATGCACAGTAGTCCAGATCACCCCTCTGTGCCAGATCTGGAAGCGCAACTGGAAGAGTGGTTGGCTGCCGCCCTCTCTTCGCGCCGCACCATCGCTCCCCTGCTGGAACAGCTTGCCAACTTTAACGAAAGCCAGCAACAGCCGGTGTTGGCTTGGCTGCCCATTCTCAGCCGCATCAATCCGGAACTGGCTTATCAGGCCACGCAGCAACTGTTGAGCCGCCTGGCCGAGCTGGATCCCCCCAGCATCGCCCTGTGGCTTGAGGCGGTGATCAACCGTTACGATCAGGCTGGTCTGCAGGCGGCCCTGGCCCGCCTGCGCCAAGGGCCGCAACGGCAGCGCCAGCAACAGGCCACCGTGCTGTTGGCCGAAGTAATCACCGCCCTGCAGGCCTTTGTCACCGGCTTGGGCGGGCGACCGTTGCTGCTCGCCGAATCAGACCAACCCGGCCCCTATACCAACACGGCCACCCTTTTTCTGCCCCCTTTTATCGACCTGCTGCCCAGCCAGGCGGGCAATCGCAGCCTCTACCGCCTGCTGGCCGCCCATCTGTGGGCCTTGAGCCGCTTCGGCACCTTTTTTCCGCAACTGCCCGAACAGCTGCACCGTTTTGCCGAACCGGAACAGGCGGCCTGTCGTTATCTGGCCCTGGAGGCGGTGCGCGTCGATAGCCGTCTGGCAGCCCTGTTGCCCGGCCTGGCTCGTTTCATGCGCCAATGGTCGGCTCCGCGCCCCCTCTCCCCGCCGTGGCAGCAAGCGGTGCAACAGCTGACAACGCCGGAGGCCACCGCCCAACAGACGCTGGCCCTGCTGCCGCAACTGCTTGGGCAGCCGCTGCCAACGCCCCTGCCCTACCACGCCCTGCCCCTCTGGCAACCGGCGGTCACCACCCTGTGCCAGCGGGTGGAAGAGGAAAAAAGGCGCTTTCGTCAACTGCTCGGCGCAAGCCTGCGCCAGATGAGCCCTGTCGATATGCCGGTGATCCCTGGGCGCACCTTTGAGTGGCATCCTGCCGAAGATGGCATGATGTTCAAGCTGCGCCTGGAAGGACAACCCTTGCGTCCGCCCGATGAGCTGCAGGTGTTGGCCCGCTCCATTGTCCAGGATTTGGGGCAGATGCCGCCCGATTATCTCTCTGCCGCCGGTCCGAGCGGCTTTCGCAGCGACCCGCCCCCTACCCACGCCGCGCAAGAGGAGCGCTTTGCAGTCACCCCTGCCAGCAGCGAGCCGCTTTTTCTCTATGACGAATGGGACTACCAGCGCAACAGCTACCGCAAAGCCTGGTGTTATCTCTATGAACGCCCCATTCCGCCCGGCAGCGAGCCGATTGTTGCCCAGACCATGCACAAATATCAGGGCGTCTGGCAAGGGATCCGCCGCCGCTTTGAAATGTTGCGCAGCAGCGATCACTGGCAACGCCGTCGCCTGCACGGCGATGAAATCGATATGGATGCCCTGCTCAACGCCTGGTGCGAACAGAAAGCCGGGCAGGAGATGGATGAGCGACTCTTCTGCTATCGGCAAAAACAACAGCGCGATGTGGCGGTACTGCTGCTGGTCGATATGAGCGGCTCGACCAAAGGGTGGGTCAATCGGGCCATTCGGGAAAGTCTGGTCCTCTTCAGCCAGGCGCTGCACCAGCTGCAGGATCGTTTCGCCCTCTATGGTTTTTCCAGCATGACCCGGCAACAGTGCCAGCTCTATGGCATCAAATCGTTTGCCCAAAACGATCTGTCGACCCTGGAAACGGCCATCGCCGGGATCGTGCCGATGGATTATACCCGCATGGGGGTTTTTATCCGCCACGCCACCACCCTGCTCAATCAGCAAGAGGCGAAAACCCGTCTGTTGATCACCCTCAGCGACGGCAAACCGGAAGATTATGAGAGTTTCCACGGCGGCTATCGCGGCACCTACGCCATCGAAGATACCCGCACCGCCCTGCTCGAGGCCCGACGTACCGCCATCCACCCCTTCTGTATCACCATCGACCGTCAGGCACGCGACTATCTGGCCCGTCTCTACGGTCCGGCCCGTTATGTGCTGTTGGAAGATGTGCGTCAATTACCCTTGCGCATTGCTGATATTTATAGAAAGCTCACCAGCGGATAAGCTATTCTGTACCAACTGCCCGAGCCGGTACTCTTACCTTTACACAGGATCACGCCCATGGTTAATTTTTCGGCCCCGTTGCGGCAACTCTCCTTCTGTTCCCTGTTGCTGGCCTTGATCGCCGCCCCCTTGGCGGCAGAGAGTGCCGAGAGCAAATCGATGCGTGAGTTGGATCATGGCAATCAGTCGCTGCTGGCCTCGCCCTGGACCACTCTGCTGCCGGGTCAACCGGGGGGCAACGGTTTTTCCCTCAGCAAAAACGGTCAGCTCTCCTTTCAGAGCAATCCGATCAAACCGCTGATCCGCCTCTATAACGGCGAAGGCAAAAACAAACTGGCCCCCATTTCCGTCAATCTGGCACCGTTGAGTCCCAGCAAACGCTATACCCTGATGACTGCCTGCGAACCGCCCGACGGGGGCAACAGCCTCTGTTGGTTTCAATATCAGCTCGATCTCAAACAGAGCCGCATGGATGAGTCAGCCTGGGCCAAATATCCCCTGCCGACAGCGGTTTGGTGGGAACCGCATGAACGCTATGTGGCGCTGCCGGTGACCGACGAGGGAGAGGTGTGGCTGTCGGTGCTTGATTTAGGCAAAAAAGAGAGCCGCGACGTCCACTTTGATGAGCTTGCCCAGGAGGTGGCCCGCAGCCAAAACTGCACCCTGCCGGAACAGGAGGGCTACACGATTGATTTGACCAGCGTCAGCTGGATGGCCGATCTGCAGCTTGCCGTCAACCTGGTGATCGCCTGCAACGGCGAAAAAACCACCCGCACGGTCAAAACCAGCCTCAACGTGCAAAACGGACAACTGCAACGGGTGGCAGAGAGCCCGGGCAGCGGCAAAAGCGGCAGTGACAAGGGCAAAGCAGCCACGGACAAAAGCAAATAAATCCCTCTGGCACCCGATTCGTTGCCAGAGGGGGCAACGACAGGGGCCGTATATTTTTTCGTCTTGCTTCAGGAGTCTTTGCGTATGGATACCCTCACCGCCATTGCCAGCCGTCGTTCCGTCAAACATTTTGATCCCAACCACCGCCTGAGTGCGGCGGAAGAGGAACAGCTGCTGCAGGCGGCCATTTTATCGCCGACCGCCTTCAATATTCAACATTGGCGTTTTATCGTGGCCCGTGACCCGGCGCTGCGGCAACAGCTGCGGCACCTCTCCTGGAATCAGTCCCAGGTCACCGATGCCTCTCTCTATCTGATTCTTTGTGCCGATCTGCAGGCCTGGAACAAAGCGCCGCAACGCTATTGGCAACAGGCCCCGGAAAAGGTGCGCCAGGGGCTGATCAAAGCGATGACCGACTATTACGGCCCTTTTCCGCAGACACAGCGGGATGAGGCGATTCGCTCCTGCGGCATGGCGGCGCAAACGGTGATGCTGGCCGCCAAAGCCATGGGCTATGACTCCTGCCCGATGGCCGGTTTTGACTACCAGGCGGTGGGAAAATTGATCCAGCTGCCCGCCGATCACATCATCGTCATGACCATCGCCATCGGCAAACCCCTGCAACCCGCCCAAGCACGACCCGGTCAATTGCCGTTGTCGGAAATCTGCTTTACCGATCGCTTTCCGGCGGGTGGCTGAGGGTTCTATTCGACAATTTTTTGCACGGTATAGACAGAAATTTCCGGCATTTCCCGCCAGCAATCGGCAGAGAGACCGGCTTTTTGACAAAGGTGCTGCAGGAAACTTTGTGCCTCGGGCAGCTGCTCCCACACCTGCGGCAGGAAGGTGGCGCGGCGGCCCCCCTTGGACAATATCACCCCATGTACCCCCGGTTGCAGCCGTTGCAACAGATCTTCCGGGCTGCTGTAGGGAAAAGGTTGCGGGGCAGACAACAGGGAGACTTCGATACGCAACGCCGCCAGCTCTTCGGCGCTGACCGGCGGAAAACGGGGATCGCGCAGAGCGGCAGCCTGGGCGTTATCCAACAGATCGTTGGCCAGCGGGCGGTGGGCCTGCAAACTGCCGATACAGCCGCGCAACTGCCCCTGCCGGGTCAAGGTGACAAAACAGGCTCCCGGCTGTGCCAAGGCGGCCACCCGGGTGGTCAGGGCTTCTGGCTGCACCCCTGCCTGACCGCGCAATATCCGGTTCAAATGCAGCCGCGCCACCCCGGCCAGGGTCATCTCCCCGGAGGCGCGGACCCCCGACTCTGCCGGATAAAAAAGATAGCTGGCATAACCAACCACCCGATCCTTGCCCCCCGCCGTATCCCCGGAGTTACGATAGTCGGCCAGCACCGAACGCCAGTTGCGACGACGGGCCAACTCCAACAGCGCACAAACCCCGGTATTGCCACAGGCTTCCGTCTTGGACATCGCCTGCGGGTCCACCGCCGACAAGGCGGCCAGAGCTTGACTGTCCAAACGCCTCGCCTCGTCATACGGGTAATAGTGGGAGAGATCGGTCGAGGCGAGCAGCAGATCTTCCGGTTGACAAAAACGGGCGACCATATCGGCCAGATGGCCACCGCTGATCCGACCAAAAATCATCGGCACCAGTTGAAAATGTTGCACCGTCTCCTGCAGAAAGGGCAGATGCACCTCCAGGGCATGCTCCTGCTGGTGCGCTGCCGGATCACGGGTCACATCCGGCAGCACCGCCAACTGTTGTACCATCTCCTGATCGATGGCCACCTCACCCAAAGGGGTCTGATAGGCCCGATAATTGCCGACCGAAACCCCATGCAACGCCATGCGATGGCTCGGCGACAATAAAAAGACCCGTAACGGCTTGTCCGGTGCCGCCTTGGCCAAACTCCGATAGGCACAGGCTGCGGTGTAGCCCGAATAGACATAACCGGCATGGGGAGCCACCATGGCGCTGGGTTGTGGATGCCCGCCCGGTGCCCGGTCGAGAAACTGCCGAATCATCGAACGCAACACATGAGGATCATTGGGATAAAACGAACCGGCCACCGCTGCTGGCCGCACCCCTTGAACCGTGTCCATTGTTCTTCTCCCTTATCCGCTTTGCCTGACTTGGCGCAAGCGGTCAGGCAACCTGTACACTGATATTTTGTTACCCCACCTCATGTTGCTGACCGTTCTCTGCTTTCACCTCTTCTGCAGCGACCTGATGGCGGAACTGCAGCATGGTGATACGATGGTTATCCATCCCTGTCACCACCAACTCTGCCCCCGGCAGGGCAATATGTTCACCCACCTTGGGAATCCGCCCCAAGGTATGATAAACCAAGCCGCCCAGCGTCACAAAATCGGTCTCTTCCGGGAACGAATAACTCAACAACGATTCCAGATCAATCATCCGCATCGAGGCATCGATGGCAAAGGTATGTTCATCCACCTTTTTCACCCGGCGGGTCTGGGTGGTAAACTCATCATCATATTCGCCGACAATCTCTTCCAGAATATCCTCCAGGGTGATGATCCCTTCCGTGCCGCCATACTCATCCACCACCACCGCCATATGATGGCGCGTGGTCTTGAACTCTTTGAGCAGACTGCTCATGGTCTTGCTGCTGGGAATGACAAAAATCGGCGTGACAAAATCATCGATCGGGTGGCTCATCTCCGCCCCGCCCTGGGCATCGGCCAGCGCTCCCAGCAACTCTTTGATCGCCACATAGCCCAGGATATGGTCCAGATTGTTTTCGTAGACCGGATAACGGGCGTGCGGCAACTCGCGAAATTGTGCCAAAACATCCGATAACGGGGTCCCTTTGGCAAAGGCGACAATATCCGGACGGGGCACCATGGCCGCCCGCACACTGCGGGCACCAAAATCCATCACGCTGTGGATCATTTTGGTATCTTCCGAATTGAATACCCCGGCATCTTCGCTGGCAGTGATGATGGTGCGAATCTCCTCCTGGGTCATGTTGAAATGTTCCCCGTGTGAACCAACCAATCCGCCCTGCCCGACACACCACAAGAGAAAATTGGAAGCATGCTTCATCGCCCAGATGACCGGCGTCCAAAGAATGTATTGCATGTCAATCGACCAGGCCACCGCCATGGCCAAAGGTTCCGCCCGGTGGAAGGCTAAAATTTTTGGTGCCAACTCACCACCCACCACATGCAAAAAGGAGATGATGGCAAAAGCAATCAGATAACTGATCAAGTGCAACAGATCCGACCACGGTTTCGGATCGGTAAACATGCCCACCAACCCCTCCAGCTTGGGAGCCAGAATCAGATCCAGCGTATCCATACCGATGGCACCCAAAGCCAGCGACACCAGGGTGATTCCGATCTGGGTCACCGAATAGAACCGTTCCGGTTCCATGTGCAGCTTTTGCACACGTTCTGCCGCCTTGCTGCCCTGATCGGCCAATTGTTTGATTTTACTGCGGCGAGCCCCGGTAATTGCAACTTCTGCTCCGACAAAATAGGCGTTGCCCATAATCAGCACAACAATCAACAATAGTTTAAGCCATAATATCGTTTCCATCGCCTGTTCATCTATCCCGTTTGATTAGTGTTACTCTCGGCACAAAATGTTCTCTTGTCTTGTTATGAGCATTTCATCTGAGAATGCGAAAATTGTATGCCATCTTAGCCAACATCTTCACCAAATCAAGTTAATTTTATTTATCTTGCTCGAAGAAATCATAAATTTTCTTTTGATTATAATATGATAAGCCATTTCACGACAGCAGATTGCGCCTGCTTCGGGAAATAGAGTTGACCCGTATGGCAATGATATTTTGCCCGTTGAGAGCCTGAAGATACGCACTGGAAAAATGGCGGATGCAAGAAGGGAAAGGCTGCACACAGTAACAAAATCAGGCATCGATCCAACGCACGGTTTTTTTACGGAGAAACGCTATGTCCGAACTCAGCTTCCCTTGCAGAACGCCACCGATGACTGGCACGATGCCCGTAAACGGTTGGCCAAAACCATGCGCCACCGACACGGCGCAGGCTGGGCCGTCAAGCCGCTTAACGTTTTAAAATTTCCAACATGTGGGGCGTAAAGTGAACAATGACGCCGAACGCGGCCAAAATCACCAGCCCCATAAAACCCATCCACATTTTGATGACCCACTCGGCCATATCCACCGTGCCGCGCAGCTTGTCGGAAACGGTCACCATCTCCTGGCTTAAATAAATATTTTCGGTCACCATGCCCACATGATTGGCAACCCGCTCCAACAGGGCCAGATCCTCTTCGGTAAAACCGAGATGACCATTCTCCCCCTGCTTGTTGATCACCTGAATGGCTCCCGTCACCTGATTGGAGGTTTGGCTCATGATCGGGACACACATCATGTTTTGGGTCATGTAGCCCACTTTTTCTTCCACCTGCTTGGCAAACTCCGACTGCTGCTCCCGGCGCACGATACAGACCGGCTTGCCCGTGGCCACCACCCGCCCCACATTGGAACCGGTTTTGGGAATGACGATACTCCGCTCCTTCAAGCCGGTGCCACATTGCAACCAGACGGCATCGGTAACCGGATCATGGATAAAAAAACTGCAACGATCCGCATCAATCACCTTGGGCAAAATTTCCATAAAAAATTGCAGCAAATCCTGATTGCCACTGGTTTTCCACTTGCGGGTCAGCGCTTCCTGCTTGGATTTGATCTTCTGCCACTCGTTTGCCAGTTCTTTTTTCACCGCAACCTCTCATCATCCGCCGGTTTGAAGGGAAACCCTATCAACACAAAATCAATGTTTATTACAATTTCTTTTACATTGAGGTTAACACAATTGTTTACGAATTGTCAGCTGTAATTTAGCGAACGACAGGAATTACTCCCAGACAAAGCCCAACGCCTGCAAGCGTTGAATCCGTTCCGGATCCAGCGTCCCTTTTTTGTACTCCTGACGTTGAAATTGCACCCACAACCCCAGCGCCGGATTGGAGGGCAACGGCACCGGCACATGACAATGACCATGCCGTTCACGAAAAAGTGCCAACTCCGCCAACATTTCTTGCACAACCACCTCTTTTTGATCCCAGACAAAACCCAGCGAATCCAACAATTCAATCCGTTTTGCCGTCAAATTGCCATGTTGACGGGCCTGGCGCTGGGTGGCTACCCAGCTGCTCAAACGGGCATCCGCCGTGCCACGGGTAATCACCACCCGTCCGTACTGCTGCCGGTAATGGACCAGGGCCACATACATTTCATACCACTGCACCTCCAACGGATCCCAAAAAAAGCCCAATTTGTTGAGCCGTTCGACCCGTTCCGCCTCCAGTTGGCCGCTCTTGTAGGCTTTGCGCTGCGCCACCACCCACCAGGCCAGCTGCGGATTGGCCGGATAGCTTTCCGGCACCAGACAGTTGCCGTTCAGACGACGAAATTCGGCCAGGGCGGCAAACAGCTCCTCCCACAAGACCGCTTTGGCATCCCAGACAAAACCCAACTCGTTGAGCTGGGCCATTTGCGTGGCCGTCAACTGCTGGGCGGCATAGGCGCGGCGCACCTGGCTGACCCAGCGGGACAAGGCCGGATGGTCGGGATCATTGGCCGGAATGATGCAGTGGTTGCGCTCCTGGCGAAACTGCCGCAAAGCCAGCAGCATGGCATCCCACTCCGCCGCCCGGGGATCAAAGATAAAGGAGATCGATTGCAGCAACTCCCGCCGCGCTGCCGACAACTGCCCCGCCTGCGCCGCCTTGCGTTGCTGGCGCACCCACTCGGCCAACGCGCCTTCGCTCTCCGGCACGTGGCAGTGCTGCTGCCGGGCATGAAAGGCCAGCAAGGCGCTCCATTGCTGCTGCCAGGCCAACTCCTCCGGATCCCAGACAAAACCCACCTCTTGCAGGCGCTGCAAACGGTCGGCAGGCAACCGTTCCGCCCGCCAGTCACGGCGCTGTTTGCTCACCCAGTCGGCCAGATGGGGATCTTCGCTCCAGGAAGACGGAACCAACAGGTGTCCCTCCTGCTCTTGAAAACGCAACAAGGCGGCAAACTGCTCCTCCCACCAGGCGGCCTGCAAATCCCAGCAAAATTCCCACTCCTGCAGGCGCACTTGTCGTTCTGTCGCCAGTTTGCCTTTCGCCCACTCCTTGCGCTGCTCTGTCGCCCATTGCGCCAACTCCGGCTCTTCCGGCCACATTTCCGGCACCTTGCCATGCCCCTGCTGCTGGCGAAACAGCACAAAGGCATCAAACATCTGATCCCAACGCTGCTGCTCTGGATCCCAGACAAAGGAGATCTCTTGCAGACGTTGCACCGCCTCTGCCGACAAGCGGCCCTTGAAATAGTCCCGCCGCTGCAGCTGCACCCACTCGGCCAGGGCGGGATTTTCCGGCCAGGTGGCGGGCACCTCGGCATGACCATGCCGGGCCACAAAGGTCTGCAGCGCCGCCAGTTGTCCCTCCCAGGCCAGCTGTTTGGGATCCCAGACAAAGCCCGCCTCCTGCAACCGTTGGCGGCGGTCGTCCCGCAACAACCCTTTTTTCCAGAATTTACGCTGCTGCTCTTCCCATTCGCTCCGTTGTGCCGCCTGTTCCGGCTGTTGTCCCTGCCACTGCCCGAAACGGCGATCCCATTCGTGGCTCAAACGGTGAAACAAGGCCGGCCACACCTCCTGCCGCCACCCTTCGGCAATTCCCTCCGGCAGCAGAAAACGGATGCGACCATGCCAGGCCAAGGCTGGATCGGCCCCCGGCTGCCAGGGAAACGCTCCTTTGCGTCCCCACTGTTCGGCAGAGGCGACAATTTGCCGGTCAAAGGCACCATCCACCTCACGCAAGCGCTGCAGCACCTCCCACAACAGATCCGAACCGAGCAAGGCATGCTCGGCGCTGGCATAGCCCCCTTGACCAGTGAGCGGTGCCGCCAGCACCGGCACACAGAGAATGCCGGGTTGCCCAGGAGCCAGCTCTGGCGGCGCACCCGCCAGTGGTGCCTTGCGCAGCACCGCCGCCAGGGCACGGGGCAGATCCCATTTCACCTTGCGGGCATAGGGCGAACAGAGCAGCAGATCGGCCTGCGGCAGGGTCAAACCATCCAGCAGGGCGCGAGCAGCATGCAGCACCGCTTGCGGGGCGGTAAGATAGCGACGCACCATCTGCTCCCGCTCGGCAGCCGTCATCGACGCCTCGAGCGCACAGGATAACCAATCGGAACGAGGCCCCTCCGCCTTGCCCGCCAGCGACTGGCAGAGCAGCGGGTCAAAGGCCGCTTCCGTGCGCAGTTCGGGCAGCGAACCGTGCAGCACCTGCACATGACGCACCGTTTTGGCCGTTGCCAGCACGGTGCGCAAGGTTTGGCACAACAGGCGCACCCTCGCCGCCTCATCCTGACCAATCCAGGCCGGCGGCACCAGGACAATCCATAGCTGCCAGGGGCGCAGCAGCCCCTCCTGCACCGCCTGCGCCAGCGGAGCCAGGGGCAGGGTGTGGCCACAGAGGGGATTTTCCTGCAGATTCCACAGCAGTTTGCCCTCCCCTTCGCTGTCGCGCTGCAGCGGATTGAGCTGGCGCAGGGCGGGGGTCAAGAGCAACCGTTTGCAGAGCGGCAGATGTTGATTCTCGAGAAAAAAGGGATCGTGCGTCACCTCCCGTCCATCGAGCAGCAGACCCGCATCAATGGGGGCGCTGCCGATCAACGCCCTGGCCAGCAGGCGCAAACCGTTGTAGGGGGCCAGAATGACCCGCACACCGCTGAAACGCCCGTTGAGAAAACGACGAATCCCCTCACTTTCATTGACCAGAGGCAGATCAAAGTCGGCCTGTTGCAGCTGGCTGACATCGGGACCGCTGCCCACCTCGCCCGCCAGCCACAAGGTGGCCACATCGTTCCAGGTCAGATGCCGCCGCCAGTGCAGCAGCAACTCACGCAAAGCGGTCAGCGAGGGAACCACCACCAACACGCTACGGCCAGCGCCCTGGCTTTCCGCCCATTTGAGCGCCAGCAACGGCAGATCAAGACCGGGGGCAACCTGGACCAGCAGACGATCCTGTTGTTCCTGCTGACTGTTGAGACGCGCCAGCAGACGGGCCAGCGGAGTTGGCAACGGCTGCCGCTCCGGCACCATGCCGATCCCCTGCAACCAGCGGCGGAGGGCGGCAAAATCGCGGCTGTTGAGCCGCTCCAGATCGGGGGCGAGAATGGCATGAAAATCGGTACGGCTGCGCAAGGCGGCAGGCAGGGCGGGGGCGTTGCTGATCAACAGCGGCTGCGGCACCCGTTCGGCCAGTTCAAGAAAGGCGCTCAACTCTTTGCGGTTGAGCGGGGCCCGTTCCGGTCGGTAGAGCAGTTGATAGGGATGCAGATCACCGGTCAAAGTGCGCAACAGCCCATCCGCCCCTGGAACCCGCTCCGGCAGCCCGTAGCGACGCCGCGCCTCGGCAGGCACCACCCCCTCCGCCCAAATATCCGCCGCCTGCGGCACGGTACGAATCGCCAACATCGCCTCAGCAAACACGGCAAACCCCACCCGCTGCTCAGCATCCGACAACCCAGCCAGACGCTCCTCCAACTGGGCAAAGCGGGAGAGACCATTAAACAATCCGCGCTGCAAGCAAAGCAGCGCCTGCGAGTGGCTGGGCAACATAAACCTTACCTTATATCCACGCGTTGCAAGCCTAAGGGATAACGATAGATTTCTGGGATACTGAAGAGCGATGGTTCGCCTTCATCGTCTTCGGCGATTGTTTTCAGTAAACCAGCATGTAGAGCATGGGTGATGTCATTATCCGATAGACTCAATGCTGACCGTTCGACAGGGGTTTTACCGTTTTGGTGCAGTTGATCGAGACACTCTCCAAGATGCGGGAAATACTCCCGTATGATGTTCAGGGAATCCTTGGCGACATCTGGCCATGCTTCATAAAGCGACTGAGGGCGAATAATAGATTTGAAGTGGGGTTCATTTGCCTGTTTCTCTCGTTCCCTGATAATGGCCAGACTGAAAAGCTGCAACAAGCAATTAACAAGAATCCTTCCATTGGCATTGGCCAGTTGATCAAACATCCATTGATGCATACGGACAACCAAACCGCCGGTTCTTTCTTCGCCAACCAACAATTTCAACCCTACCTTTATTGTTTCTTGAGGCCATTCTTCAACAGATCCCGGTTGAGAAAGATAAACTTGAGCTTTAATTAAATTGGCAAACAACTCATTCCGGCTTGTTGCTCTAAGCAGCACACGAAACCAAAAATATTCTTCTTCATCCGAAAAAAATGTCTCTATACCAAAACTTGGATCGTTAACCTCACTGTTTTCCAAAAAAAATTCTTCCCAATCATCAGGCAACTGCTGCAGCATTTCATCTTTGTGCCTACGCAGATACTCTTCCACTGCACCCAACTGTTTACTCGGCAACCAATCTTCAACCCACGTCACCAACGATTCATAGTTATCCAATTGCCGCCTTTCATCCGCCACATAATCCGAAGTCGCTATATTCTCCTGGTAATTGACAAAACAGGTCATCAACTCGGCTCGCCCCGTCTCACCATCCAACCCGGAAGCATGGCGAAAATCCTGCATCCACTCGCCAATCCATTGCAGTGATTTCTTCTGGTAATCTTGCTGCGCCAACGGATAGTTGGGAAGCGGTGACACGAGAAAACGGGGGATAGGGGCATGTTTGCCACTGCGTTTTTCCCGTTTGACCCGAGCCCGCAACAATCCCCGCGTCAACAAACCGGTCCCCTGTTTGGCCTGCGGATGGGGATAAAAGACCAGGACCGCCATATCCGACAAGCCAAAGAGCAACGGTCCACTGATTTCCGACAAACCGGTACGGGCATCAAGCAAAATAACGTCAGGCACAAAAGATAATCCGCTGCTCAGTTGCGCCAGCAACTGCAGCATGGGGTTGCGCTCCTGCCGATACCACTCATCCGGCAGAATATGGCGCAACAGACGGGCATAACGGGCATCCGGATAACCGGCAGGCAACAGATACAGGTCGCGGTAACCCTTTATCTGCACCAAATGGTGTTCCACCTCCGCCTGACCGCCGCTGTCAAACGTCACCAACAGGGGAACCACGCCCCGCTCAGTCTGCCCATCGGCACATTTGCGGATTTTTTCTGCCGGTAGTCTGAACAGAGAGAGCAAACCGGGTGCCTCCAGATCCATATCGACACAGATCACCTTGTGCCCCCTGGCAGCCAAGGCTTTGGCCGTGCCTACCAGAGCTGTTGAACGTCCGACCCCGCCGCGCAAGGAGTAAAAGGTAACCACCAGGGGGGGTGATAATTCCCCATCGTCATCGCCGGGAAAAGAGATACCATCAAGCGGTTGCTCCCCCTTGGCCAACATTTCCGGCCACAAGGGCAAATATTCCTCCTCGCCTGCCGACGGCAGGGGGCCTGCCCATTCTTTCTCTTCCGGGGTCAACAGATCCAGCCACTGCCACGATTCATCCAGGCCGCGCAGGCAAATTTCCTTACGCTCTTCTTGGCTTTTATCCTGAAACCCTTCTTCGATCACCGCCACACGCCAACCCTGAAACGGATCCGGTTGCACCCGCACATCATCAGCAGCCAATCCGGCAGCCTGCAGGTTGCTTTTGATCGTAGCAATGAGCGTTTCGCGGTTCATGTTCACCTTCTGTTCGCTTTGCTCTGTTGTTGCCTGATTGCTTGTTGAATGAGGCCAAAAAGCCGTTTTGCACCTCTAATCAGTTGTGCCGGTGCCGGCGTGGCAACGGGCACCGCCCGGCAATAGCGCAAATCGGTGGACCATTGCTGCAAAAAAAATTGCCCGGATTGTTCCTGTTCCGCTACAACACGCAGATTCCGAGCCATTTTCTGCCACAAATGGAGCAGATCATGCCCATGCTTGCCCGATCTCGGGGGAGAAAATCCCGAAACCAGCCATAACGCCTTCAAAGCACACTCCACCACATAGCCCGCCATGTAGACGGCGGCAACATCACTACCCGCCTGCAACAACCGGTCGGCGTCTACGCCACGCTTGAAAGCAAGTTCCTGCCACTCTTGCCAACTTACCGGATTATAATCAATTTTACCCCCGTTTACCATCACTCACCGAGGCGTCGCATCCGGCAAACCGCCGTCTACCGGCAAGGTGACCCCGGTGCAGGGGGCCTGGCGGGTGACAAAATAGAGGACGGCACGGGCGACGTGGCTGGCGGTGATGCGGGCTTTCAATAAATTGCGGTTTTGATAATAGGCCTCCAGACCAGCGGCATCCAGGCCACGGGCGCGCATGCGGTCGGGTCCGACCTCTGCCCACAGGCCGGAGGGACGGTCGCCGTCCGAGAAGACGCCGTCCGGGGCGACCATGTTGACCCGCACCCCCAGGGGGGCCAACTCCAGCGAGGCGATGCGGGCCAGTTGGTGGGCTGCCGCCTTGGTGGCGCTGTAGGCACCGAACTGCGCCCCCGGGGCGAAGACGTTTTTGGTGGAGATCAACACCGCATCGCCGCCGGTCCCCTGCTGCCGCCACAGTTTGGCCAAGGCGGCAAAGAGATGCAACGTGCCCTCCACATTGACCCGCTGCAGGCGTTGAAAGGTCTCCACCTGCATCGTCTCCAGCGAGGAGACATGGGCCAGACCGGCGTTGAGAATCAATAAATCCACCCCACCCCACCGTTCGACCACCTGCTCCACCCCCTGGGCCACCGAGGCCGGGTCGGTGACATCCATGGCCACCGCCATCACCCGTTGGCCATGGCTTGCCTGCAACTCGGCCAGCAACGACTGCAAACCCGGACCGGGCAGATCGGAGGCGGCCAGATGGACCCCCTGCGCCAATAATTCCCGGCACAAGCCGGAACCAATCGCCCCCGCCGATCCGGTGACCAGGGCCACCTGTCGCGCCAGCGGGGCTTCTTGCGCTGCGGCCAGTTTGGCCCGCTGCGGGCCGTAATATTCCATGGCAAAACAGTCGGCCTCCGAAAGTCCCTGATAGCGGCCCCCCATGCCGAGAATGGCCCCTTTGACCTGCAGGGTCTGGCGCAGCAAATCCCGTACCCGTGCCGCCTCCTCCTCGTTGGCCCCGACACAGACGGCCCCGATACCCGGCAGCAAGAGCAGACGGGGCGTATCATCGGTAGCCTCCTCGGCCACCGCTCCGTCCGGGGCATGGCGGGCGATATAGGCCCGATAGGCTTGCCGATAGCGGGCAACCGCCTGCAGCAACGCCTCGTCCTGCAAGGCCGCCGCATCCAGCCACAAGGGCAACGGTTTCAGGCGGATCAAATGATCCGAGGTCAAGGGAGGTGTCAAAAGGGTTGCAGCCGCCCCCTCCTGCGCCAGCAGAGCCAACAGCTGCCGGTCGATCAACGGCAAGAGGAGAAAACGGTCAAACGGCTGATCCGCCGTCCGCCCTGGCAGGGCCAGCACCCCGCGCAAACGGGGGGCAAGCTGCCGATAACGTTGCCAGGCGGCCTCCTCTTCTGCCGCACTCGCCTGCGGCAACGGGGTCAGCCGGGCGGCAATAAAGGCTTCTGCCCGGCTGACCAGCTCGATCATCGTGGCATAGGAGGCCTCTGCCGTCTCGCCCCAGGTCAACAGACCGTGCTGCATCAACACCATGCCCCGGCTGTGCGGTGCCCGGTCGTGCGCATCGGCCACCGCTTTGGCCAGGGCAAAACCGGGATGCACATAGGGCAGAATGATCACCTCATCCCCCAAAGCCTCGGCCAGCAACGCCGCCCCCTGTTGCTGATTGCTCAGGGTTAAAATGGCATCGGCATGGCTGTGATCGATGCAGGTGTAGGGCAAAAAGGCATGCAGCAAGGTTTCGATGGAGGGGGTTGCTCCATCGGGATCAAGCCGCTGCCCGCGCACCGCCTGCACCATGGCCGCGTCAGAGAGTTCCGGCAACTGACGCAGACGCTGCAGATAGTCCAGAGCCAGCGGCGTGTGGCCCTCCGGCTCGATACGGGCCAAATCCCAGCCGGAGGCTTTGACATAAAGCGCAGCAATCGGTTCCTGCAACAGGTTGTACCACACCCCTTTGACCGAGGTGTTGCCACCGCCATGCAGCACCAGCGCCGGGTCACTGCCCAGCAAACGGCTGGCATAGGTACGCAAGGCCAGGGCCTCGCCATAACGTGGTGCCAAGGTTTGCACCATCTCCTCCGCCGCGCTGGCGGACCATCGGTTGTGCATGGCAACTCCTGTCTATCGGCAACAAAGCCGACTATTTTCCGGCCAGTGAACGAAACAGCTCATAGGCTTCCCCGGGCTGCATCCCTTCGTGGACCACATGGCGTACCGCCTGAATCATCGCTGCCGGAGCCTGTGATTGAAAAATATTGCGGCCCATATCCACCCCGGAGGCCCCCTCCTGCACCGCCCGATAAGCCATCACCAGGGCATCCAGCTCTGGCAATTTTTTGCCCCCGGCAATGACAATCGGCACCGGGCAGGAAGCGGTCACCGTCTCGAATCCTTCGGAAACATAATAGGTTTTGACATAGGCAGCCCCCAACTCGGCACAAATACGGGTGGCCAGGCGCATATATTTGGCGTCGCGGGTCAACTGTTTGCCCACCGCCGTCACCCCCAGCACTGGCATACCATAACGCAATCCGGCATCAACCAGACGGGTCATATTGTGGACCGACTGGGTTTCAAACTCACCGCCTATGAACACCTGCACCGCCACCGCCGCCGCGTTCAGACGCAGGGCATCTTCCATATCCAGGGCAATGCGCTCGTCGGACAACTCTTTGAGAATGCTCGGCCCCCCGCTGGCGCGCAACACCACCCCTTTGGTGAAGGTTGAGGGGGTCAGCGAACGCAAAATGCCACGGGTACACATCAAGGTATCCGCATGTGGCAACAACGGGTTGATGGTGACATCAATCCGTTCCAAACCGGAGGTCGGACCCATAAAATAGCCGTGATCAACCGCCAGCATCACCGTTTTGCCGCTCTTCGGATCAAAAATACGCGACAGCCGATTCTGCATCCCCCAGTCCAACGACTGACACCCTTTCAGCGGAAACGGTTCGGCAACCTGTGCCCGATGCAAATGATAATCATGGGTATCCAGTTGACCCTCTTTGTCTGCCATAATCACTCCTCCTTCTGGTTTGCTCTGATTGCCCGACCCGTGCCACGTTGCGCACAGCCTTTCTATTCAGACACAGTTGATCTTTGGGGACAAGCCTTCTTAACGCAAGGCAATGACTTTCTTGTCCTTCCTCTTTCTGTTATATTGTCGAATTGACTCAGGTCTTGATTGTCTCGTGCTGTTAACGGAAATACCATGAAAAAAAAATTGCGCCCCGACCACCTGTTCGTGGCCGCCGCCTCACTGGATACACAGCCGCTGCCTCCTTGGGAATATCATGTTCATTCCCAATTTTCTGACGGTTCCGCCCCCCTGGCCACCTTGATTGAACGTGCCGTCAAGTTGGGACTCAGTCGTTTGATCTTTACCGAACATACGGAACCAGGGCTGGTGGCCAGCCCGGACTGGTTTGCCCAATACATGAAAGAGGGCACCCGTCTGCGCCGACTGCATCGTCTGTTCTCCATGCACCCGCAGCACCGCAGAAACAAACCGGCGATGGAGATCTTTTTCGGGGTGGAAGTGCCAGTAATCGATTTTCAGGGCGGGTTGATGATGGATCCGCCGGTAGCGGACGAGGCCGAATTTATTTTAGGTGCCGTGCATGCCTATCCCGGTTACGGCTGGACCATGGGGCAAATTGCCCCGAATCTGGCCATCGAACTGGAATACAAAGGGCTGATGTCGCTGGCAGAAAATCCGCTGGTCGACGCCATCGCCCATCCCGGCGGCATTTGCGAAAAATTTGCTGCCCCTTTTCCGCTCAACCTTTTTGAAGATGTGGTGCGCAAAGCCACGCAAAACGGCATCGCCATCGAACTCAATCCGGCCTACCACGAGCCGATGGGCCCCTATCTGGCCATTTGCCGCAAACATAACGCCTGGATCTCCCCCGGCTCCAACGCCCATCACCCGGAAGATATGGGCAAAGCCGTGGCGGTGTTGAACGCCATCCGCACCGGAGCCCCCTCCCCGCGCAGCAAACCGAGGAAAAAAACATGAAAGAACTCTCTTTTTTGGTGCAATACAGCAACGAAGAGCCCCACTATACCGTCACCGTCCGCAAAGAAAAGCGCAACATCACCGCCCTCTGCACCTGCCCGCAGGGCAGCCCCGGGCAGTTGTGCAAACACCGTCTGAACATTCTGTCCGGCAAGGGCAAAATCATCATCGGTGACAACGCCGACCAACTCAAACTGGTCACCTCCTGGATCGCCTGGACCGATGTCGGCCAAGCCCTGAACAAAATTGCCGAGGCGCAAAAAGAGATCAAAAAAGCGGAAAAAGAGCTGGACGAAGCCACCGCCAAACTGGCAAAGTGCCAACAGGAGCTGGTGGATGCCCGTTCGCAACTGATCAAGGCGATGAGTGATTGATAAAACCACTTATACCTTATACTGCTTACTAACGGCCATGTCGCGGCTTGCGTCACCCCCGATGATGAAAGACACTGTACGGATGGGTGGCTACAGCGAGATCGCGCATGGAAATAGAGACACCAACCTTGTTATCCAACGAGATCCGTCACTTTGCCTCGTACCCCGGATTGCTTCCTTTGAGAGCGCACGGTAAAAAGGCCATCGGCAGGAAACTGTCGCCAGGTTGGAGCGATGTGATCTGTCACCACCCATCCATCGCAATATTACAGGATGAAGGGGGCAAGACAACGTCACCAAAATGGTGCGGAAAATATGTGCCAGTCAGTGCGGAAAGAAGGATTTGAGAATAAGCGCGACAGTGCCTGCCGTTTGGATACCGACCATCCATTTAATGACTGCCAAGTCGGTACGAATGGGGGATAGCTCTTTTTCGAGATCATGCTTGGTAACAAGGCTGTCCAAATTAGCCTTTTGCACCTCCTGGATAGCCGCCGTCATCCCTTTGGCCTGCGATTCGTCAAAACCAGAGGCTCTAAGCGTTTCCACAAACTTCAGTGTGTCAAAAGTGATGGTGGTCATGATCGGACTCCAGTGGAATATTGACTGGCTTCAGAGTACCAGGAATCTGCCTGCAACATCAACAAGAAAAGGTCACCTCACCTTTTGCCTCCCGATTATCGCCAGTGCGAAAGCCCGACAGCCTCCCATTGCTGATCCCTCCCGGGGATCGGTTTAACGTAACTCAACGAGTGAGAACAGACCCTAAATCATGTTTATCGAGCAGAAGGGGTACTAACCCACACCTCCATCACCAACCCGTTGCGCACCAGCACTGCCCAGTTTTCGCCGTAGCTCCAGACGGCCATTTCGTCGGCCAGGGGGCGCACCTGCAAGGGGGGGCCCAGTTTGTTGCGCAAGGCGGCGGCGCTGCCCAGGCGGCCATCGCGCAGTACCACCATTGCGGCATAGCCGTCCAAATCCAACACTTCCGCCTCGTCGCCGTGCCGATAGGCGGTGCCCTGTTTTTTGCCCGGCAGCCAGCCCAAAGAGGTGGCGTGCCAACCGGCGAACAGTTTGCGTCGATCGGCAGCATCCAAATCTTGACCCGGAGCGAGGGGCAGACGCCAGAGGGGATGTTTTTCTTTCGCTGCCGCCAGACAATGCAGGCGGGCGGCGGCACAGGCGATGCGGGCATAACGGGGTGGCAGCGGCTCCTTGCGGGCGGCCAGACGATTCCACCAGCCTCGACTCTCCCGACCCAGTTTGCGCTGCAGAATTGCCTGATTGAACAATAACGACAAGGAGGCCTCCTTCTGCATCGCCTTGCGCTGCAAGGGGGGCAGGGCCGCTGCGGCCAAACCCTGCGCTTCGCTGTCCAAAAAGGCCATCAACCCCTGCCAGCCCTGCACATCCGCCTGACCGGGTTGAATCCGCTCCACCTCCTGCAAGACCAGGCGGGCCTTCAACAACTCGCCCCGATAAAAATAGGCGGTGGCCAGATTGAGCCGGGCCGGCATATAGCTGGCATCCATGCCCGCCGCCTGCTCCAGATAATCAATCGCCTGCTCTACCTCACGCCCCTCCTTGTCCGGCAAGACCGAGGGCAGGCGTCCGCCCTCCTCGCGCACCTGCCGGGGATAACCGCCGATCAACCCCTCGGCCCGGCTGTGACCATCCAAAAGCAGCGGCAACCAGTAGGAGGCCACCGCCGCCGTACTGTTCATCTGCCGCTGCGCCCGCTGCAAATGGCAAGCCCCTAAATTGTTGTAGACCTCACGGGAGGGAAAAATTTGCAGAAAATGGCGGAACAACTGAATCGCCTGCTCACACTCGGCAAAATGGGCCAGGCGCACGGCAAAACGAAAAAAAGGAATCCCTTCCGCCAACCGCTCCAGACGATCACGCAAAAAGGCTTCCCGCTCTGTCGCTGCCGGATGCTGACCGGCAACTCCCCCGCCATGCGGAGATTCACCCCAGGCGGCAAAAAAATTTTCGTGCCGCTGGTCGTCGCTGTGATCCAACAGAGTATGGACCGCATAACCGGCGATGCCGGCATAGAGAAAGCCTAAATCGTCTGCCTCCCGCTCCTTGTTGCCGTACGGGGTCGGGGTAGACGTTTCATGGCCCTTCTCTGTTTTTTGCGGCTTGTGGTTGGCCCGGATGCCGTCGTTCTCCTCTTTGCTCAGGGAGTGCAGCATCTCCTGATCCCAAAAATCGTTTTTACTTAAATGGGCCAGTTCATGACCGAAAACAAAGGCCAGCCGGGCATCTCCTTCCGTCTGGGAAATATGGCGATAACAGAGCTGAATGGCCCCCAAAGAGAGCAGAATATGGCCATCCGGCAAGGAGAAAGCCCACGGCTGCTCGGCTTTGTTGACCACGGTCAATTGCGGCATGCGGTTGGCCCGCTTGTCGGCCACATCCTGCACACGGGCAAATACCTGGTGCGCCCGCGCCACCTGGGGGTTGGCGGCAGGGTTGACCATGCCATATTTTTTTTCCAGCAAGGAGAGCAGATCCCCAGCCCCGGCGGCATCCCCCCGCAGAGGTGCGGCAAGAAAAGCGATCGGCAGCAGCAGTGCAACCAGCCACAACGACTGCCGGATCGCTAAAATCACAATTGAAACCCTTCGTGAATGGTGGCAACCCCCTTCTGCAACTGACGGCAGAGACGGGCCGGGGAGTCGTCCGCTTGGGCCGGGGCGCTTAAGAGCTGGCGCATACTCTCCACCTCCTGGGCGGCAATGCGGGCTTCCGCGTCGCCTGCCGCCTCCCGCTGCCGCAACAAGTTGGCCAAGGCTTCGCTCAAACGGCTCTGCTGGCGCAACAGCGTGACCGAGAGCGGCGGCTCACGCTGGCAACTGCTCTGCAGCAACAGCAGCCAGCGGCCCAACTGCTCATAAACCTGCACATCCCCCCCGCTCTCGCCAGCCGGCAGCGGACTACCCGTACGCAAGGCTTGCCAGCCCGATTTGATGCCGCTCAAATAGGCCTGTCGCTGCGCACTTTCGCCCCCTTTTTCGGCAAAGCCCAAAGCCAGCGGCTCACTGCCAGCAGGCAGCAACTGGCCCACATCGGTTTGCCCACGCCCGGCACCTTCGCTCAACGTGCTGCGATAGGCCGCCGTCACCATGCCGCCCAGATCGGGTGCCAAGGGGTTCCACTGCAGCACAACCAGCAGCAGACCGGCGGCCAGGGCCATCGACCCCCACACCTTTTTGCTGCGCCAGTGGGAGAGATAGACCACACTCTCCCCAACCTGCGGCGGCTGCAGGGCAGCCACCCCCAACCAGGCCCGGTAACAGGCCGGGCATTGATCGAGATGGTCCAAAAGAGCCCCCCGCGCCTGCTCAGACAAACGCCCTTCCAGCAAAGCAAGCCACTCTCCGTCCAGCGGACAGGTGCCCGCGCTTGTTCCTTGACCAGCCGCCAGGGTAAGCAAAACGGCCAGATGGTCCGCCTGCTGCGCCTTGAGAGGGGTATCGACTCCCGTGATTGGTTTCATCGCCTGTTTATCCCATCGGCAGAAAGATCAGAACTTGTGAATACCTCTACCGCGCCGCCCGTTGGCGTTGTTGTGTTCACCAGCTCTCTGCGGATGCCATAATGAAGCACATCCTTCCTGACTCTATAGACGGCGACACCAGGCAATGCTGTCGCTTATTCTTCTGCACCGGCCTCTTCCTCCAGCAATCCATGAATGGTTTCGCTCAGACCAGCCTGTTCCAGCGCCTTGCGAATGCGAGCCAGCAGACGACGCTGCCGACCGTAAAACTGGTTGTTGTTCAACCCCAACATACGCGCCGCCGCCTCGACCTCCATGCCATCCTGATACAACATTTTCAGCATCAACCGCTCTTCGCTGCTCAACGAAAGGACGGCGCGTATTTTGTCCAGAACGGCCCGTGAGGCGCTGCCTTGCTCCTTCTCCTCCCCCTGGACAAGAAAACGGTGCAGGGCACGCATCACCTCTTCACGCTGTTGGGCAATTTTGCGCTCCTCCGGCGACAACCGGTGCAAGGTGTTCCCTGGACCGGCCAGATCGTCGAGCAGTTCGTTTTCGGTGGCCACCTCCGCGACCGCCCCTTTGCCGCAATCGGTGGCCTGTTTCAGAATGGTGCGAATGGCCGCCCAGATGGTTGCTTCCGAACGTTTACCGGGTGCCGTATGGTGCAGGTATTCCACCACATGCAACACCGGCAGCCGTTCCAGGCAGAGCAGTCGATAAATTTCACCCAGCAACGGCCCCTGTTCGTTCACCCACTGCGGCACATGCACCCGCCCGAAACGACTGCGGGCAAAATCCTCCAACATGCGCCAGGCAACCTGGGTAAAAAAGGTGGCAAAAGAGGCCGTCGCCCGCCCCTCATACGCCCGCAACGGCCCCCAGTCGTTGCGCGACATCGCCTCCTGGGTATAAAGCATCGCCTCATCGGCCAGATTGGCGTCGGCAAAACGACGGGTGGCCAACGTCTCCAAACGCTGCCACTGCTGCAAAAACAGTTCGCGAAAATCATGCACGGCTTGGCTCACAACAGCTTCCATCCGACGACAAAGGGAAAAAATCCACATAAAAAGCGCCAGCCAGTCTAGTCAAAACAAGCTCAAAAGAAAAGCTGTTTCCACCCGCTTGCCAGCAAATCGACCACCCGACAAAAAAAATGCGACCCACCCCGACAATCTTCACCACAGCCGTCGTCCATAGTGGCAAGAGCGAGAGAAGAAACAGACAAGCTCCCAACTGACAAAGCCATCGATAGATCGAATTCAACATAGGAAAGGAACACACAACATGAACAAATCGGCTCTGACTTTGCTTGTGGCCATCGCCTCCGGTACCGTTTGCACTGCCGCCCTGGCCACAGAAACCACCCCGACCAACAAAACTGCCGTGGTCGCCACCAGCAGCGAAAACAAGGCCGCTGTGGATAACAACAAAGCCAAACCGGCTGCCAACCACAAAGAGGGCAAAGAGCAAAAGGGCAACGAAACGGCGGCCAAAACAACCGCCCCCGCAGCCAGCAACGAAGTCAAGAAGTAAGCGGACCCTGCCCCAGGCAGGCCGACACAGTGCAAGTAACAACATATATCATAAATAACCCGACAAAGGAGCAACACCCATGCACAAAGCATCCCTCTACCTGACCGTTCTGTTGGCTTCCACCGCGATCAGCGGCACCGCCCTGGCCAGCAGCGCCACCCCGGAGCAACAGCCAGCGGCCACCGCCGCCAGCAAAGAGCAGAAAGCAGCCCAGGAACAGAAGGGCAAAACCGAGGCCAAGGCCGAAGTCAAAGGCAAGGAAGAGGCCAAAAAGGCGGAAGCGCAGGCCAAAGGCAACGAAGTCAAAAAGTAGCCCACCGCTTGCATGCTACGAAAAATCTGTGGGGGCTCGCTTGGCCCCCGCAGATTTTTTTTGGCACCACTCAGGAAGAGATTTTTTTCTTGCTGGAACGGGCAGGTTTGACCGCCGTTTCCTCTGCCGTCTTGCTGACCGCCACGGCCTTGGCCGGTACTGCGGCCTCTCCTTTGGCCGTTGCGGCAGCGGTAGTCCGGGCAGTGGTGGTTTTGCTGGCTGTCCGCTTGGCGGGTGCCTCTGCAGCGACGGGTGCGGCGACGGGTGCAGCAGGTGGTTTTGTGGCGACCGCCGCTGTTATTACTTCGCTGACAGTGGTGGATTCCTGTGGCAAGGGGGCGACTGGCTCTTTTGCTTGCCGTTCCTGGCGCAACAAGGTCAACCGTTCCACCTGCTGCAAGGAACACAAATGGGCATAAATCGCTGTCAGATAATTTTTTTCCCGCAACAATAAAAATTGCTCAGCCGCCAACGCCTGCAAACGGGCTTCGCCGATCACAAAACAACCGGCAATGGTATGTTGCCGATCGCTGTCACTCAAACGCAACTGCAGCGGTACCAATAAATTCATCTCCGCCAGCAGGCGGGAAAAAAGGATGGTCAACTGCTCCAACTGAAACAGCTCGGCCAGATAGCGTTTGACATTTTCCATCGCCGGAGCTGGCTGTCCCTGGGCATCAAACAGAGCAACCCCCTCACTTTGACTCAGCAGCGCGCTGCTTTCATCGACGCAGATGACAAACTGATCGTTGCCAGCCGCCGTCAAGACAAAAGGATAGCGACGGATAATGGCCGGAATATACCCGGCTTGCCATTTACCCTCTTGGTCGACAAAAAGATTTTCCCCCTCCTGCAACCCCATCAATACCACCGGACGATAGGCGTTTCCTGGCTTGTCTTCAATGAAAACAATCGGATAATAGCCAGAAGCACGCATAAATTCCTGCTGGGTCACATAGGCAATATGAAAGCGCTCGGCAAACGTATAGCGATTCATCTCTTTGACCCGCAGCGCACCATGTCGTTGCACCTGCACCGGCACGACGTTCTGATACATTTTCTTATTCCTTCAAACAGTTAGATAATAAATGGCAAACGGGATTATGTCATTTTTATTGCCAATACAGCACGCTTCTGGACTTTGCAGCCACCCTGTGCCATACTTTGTTGACATACTTTGACACGCATTGGCTGGAGAGTATCACCCATGGGCATCGATTGTTCTCTCCTCTTTGTTTGCACAGTCCGACACCGGCTTGCCTGGTACAGATCATTATGCTGACAAACTGCTTTGACTGCATCCATTTTTCTTCTTCGCCGCCCATCGACACCGGCATACCCATGGTACGCTGGCGCTTTTTATGGTGCAATCATTACCATGTGCCGTTCTATGGTTTTGCCCGCTTTCATCTGGTTTTTTGTCCAGAGTTTCAGCCAATTCACCCCATAGCAGGCAGCGACTCCTCACCAACGCCTGTTGAGGATACCCCTGACGCTACTGAGCAGTAAAAATTATTCCGTATCAAGATGTTAATGGCTATCCAACAGCCGATTGGCCTTTTCCACCTGCTCCAGGACGATGCGAGCCATATTGTCTGGGGTAAACTTGGGGATAAAATCGTCGGCCCCGATCTGATGCGCCTTCTCTTCATTGGATTTGTTGCTTAATGAACTGTTGACCGCCACATAGACTTTGGCCAGGCGGGGATTGCTCTTGACCATGCGGGTAAAAGTAAAACCATCCATGACCGGCATTTCAATATCGGTAAAAACCATGGTGTAGGCACTGCGCCCTTCCCGATCTAAAGATTTTTCCAATAATTCCAAAGCCTTGGGCGCTTCATCGACCACCGTGTGGCGGATACCCATCTGGTTCAATACCGCCTGGATCAAATGACAGGCCGCCTTGGAATCATCCACCGCCAGAATATGATGTTCCTTGCGCACGATCTGTTGCCCGCGGGCAATCAACTCCTGGGAAATGGTAATATCAATCCCGACAATGTCATTGAGAATTTTTTCCACATCCAACATCTGGATCGGTTGACCATCATGGTAGGTGATCGCCGCCAGGCAACTCTGCTCGTAGACCTCGCCCGCCGGTTTGATGATCTCATCCCACCCTTTGGTGATCAAAATATTGGGCCGATGCACCAAAAAGCCCTGGGTGGTGGTGCTGTATTCACAGACCAAAACATAGCTGATCTCTTTGCGGTAATCGATGGGCCGCATGCCCAAATATTCGCCCAGATCGATCAAATTGATCGGGTGACCACGAAAATTGATCTCCCCCTTGAGTACCGGGTGGGCATGCGGCACCCGGGTAATCTCTTTCGGCGTTTCCAAAATTTCGATAATTTTGAACACGTTCAAACCGTACAGTTGGCCGTCGGTGAGAAAAAAGGTCAACATTTCCACCTCATTGCTCATGGCCAAATTGGTCCGCTTATCCACTTCGGCAAAAAGTTGGTCTTGGGTCATGGTCTCCTCCTGAAACCGGCAAAAGCAAAGAGTTACAATACCAGCTTACGAAACTGCGGGTTGGGTGACATCCGCAACAGACGGTCAACAATTTGCCGAAAGGTGGCCGGAGGGGTGTTCCGGTTGGTCAGGGCCATCAACAGATGGGTCATCATCTCTTCCCGACGGTCCGACTCCCGGTAGGGATGCTCATGCAGCAACTGCGACACCACCGCCAGATAGGCGGCCATGCCTCCCTGCAGACTCTGCACCCGGCTTTTTTTGGAAAATTTTTTGACCAGAAAGTTGCTTCCTTCTCCCTTGGCACAGTAGAACAATAACGACCTGGCTGCCATCTGTGGGGCAAAACGTTTTTCAAACTCTTCGGTTCGTTCATCGATATCCAACAAATAGACCCGGTGCGAACCGGGAATGGCCGGATCCACATCGGTACTGCCGCGCACGTCAATAATGATCGGCGCTGTCGGATCCGCCAAAAAACGTTCCATTGGCATTTCCGTTTTACTGTTTGTGCTGAAAAACACCGTTTTCTCCTCGTCATCCCTTACGATTCAAACGATCCCTGCCAGGCACTGCTGCCCAGGCGTGCGCCCCCTCGCACACGTCTGGATCAAAAGCGGTCGCCGTTACGGCAGGCTGATCGGACGCAAACTGGCCAGCGCCGCCGTAATTTCTGCTTCCGGATAGGAATAATCCTCCAATTCGCCGGCAAAATAGCGATCATAGGCGGCCATATCAAAATGGCCGTGCCCGGAGAGGGTGAAAAAGATGGTTTTGGCCTCTTGTTGCTCCTTGCAACGCAAAGCCTCATCAATCGCCACCCGCACGGCATGGTTTGATTCCGGTGCTGGCAAGATACCCTCGCTACGGGCAAACAGCACACCCGCCTGGAAAGTGGCCAGTTGCGGCACGGCAACCGCTTCGATCAACCCCAAATGGAACAGATGCGACACCAGGGGAGAATCTCCATGATAGCGCAAGCCACCGGCATGAATGCCCGGCGGAATAAAATCATGCCCCAGGGAGTACATCGGCATCAGCGGGGTCAGGCCGGCGCTGTCGCCGTTATCATAACAATAGCGCCCTTTGGTCAGCGTCGGGCAGGAGTCGGGCTCCACAGCTATTAAACGTATCTCTTTTCCGGCAGCCTTGTCCATCAAAAAGGGAAAAGCGGTACCGCCAAAGTTGGAGCCTCCGCCGCAACAGCCGATCACCACATCCGGGCTCACCCCGATTTTTTTAAACTGCGCCTGCGCTTCCAGGCCGATCACCGTTTGGTGCAAAACCACATGGTTGAGAACCGAACCCAGGGCGTAATGGGTATCGGCCCGCCCAGCCGCCTCTTCCACCGCCTCGGAGATGGCCAGACCCAAGGAACCCGGGGTGTTGGGATCGTGCGCCAGCGCCGAACGACCGGCATGAGTCAGTTCGGAAGGACTGGCAAAAACTTCCGCCCCCCAGGTCTCCATCAGGGAACGACGGAACGGTTTTTGTTGATAGCTGACCCGCACCATGTAAACCC
Organism: Magnetococcales bacterium WMHbinv6; assembly: GCA_002753135.1. GTDB lineage: Bacteria > Pseudomonadota > Magnetococcia > Magnetococcales > Magnetaquicoccaceae > Magnetaquicoccus. The sequence continues at coordinate 92,410 of PDZV01000012.1, forward strand.
GCACCGTCAAGCCAAACATGGCACCAGCCAGGGCAATCGAGGAACCCCATTGACCAGCCCCGGTTTCGGTGGTCAGACGGTGAATTCCCTCCTGCTGGTTGTAATAGGCCTGGGCCACCGCCGTGTTGGGCTTGTGGGAACCTGCCGGGCTGACCCCTTCATATTTGTAATAAATCCGTGCCGGTGTGCCCAACGCCTCTTCCAGGCGACGGGCCCGAAACATCGGGGCCGGACGCCACTGCCGATAGACTTCACGCACCGGATCGGGAATGGCAATCCATCGCTCGTTGGAAACCTCCTGGGCAATCAACGCCTGCGGAAAAATGGGTGCCAACGCATCTGGACCAATCGGATTACCATCCGGTCCCAAAGGAGGCGGCATGGGTGTCGGCAGATCTGCCGCTACGTTATACCAGTGCTTGGGAATCTCTGCTTCTGTTAAATTGATCTTGATTTCTTCCATCCTTTGCTCTCCCCTGTCTTGTGCGGCACCGTCGCGACACGCTCATTATTCGTTTCTTATCCGTTTCAATTCACTCGATTTCCCCTCTTCCGGGATGGTAACCTGTTGTCTCAAAACAAAGCAAGGTCTGCCAACCCCCTTGTGCAACACTCGAGCTGCTACAAGATCGATACAAATTTTCATCATGAGAATGATTCTCATTTACAACACCCTTCACCCTATGCTATCGTGCTTGCCAACAGGAGGGGCTGCAAGCGCAGCAACTCTTTTTCCCATTCAACAAAAAAGGAGCATGAGCCATGGATTTCATCGTCGATGCCTGGTTGGAACGCCCCGAACCTCGGATTGTGGTCAGCAATGCCCACAATGGCAGGGCGGTGCTGGATTGGGATCACCATACTGTCGCGCGTTTGTTTGCCAGTGGGGCCATGTCACCCACCGATTTTCAGCCTTCCAGCCCGGGTGAACAGTGGGAATTGGTGCGCGAACTCTTTTATTTGCAGCATGTTTTTGCTGTATAGGCCCGGCCTCTCTCTTTTGCAGTCCAACATAAAGAAACCTTGCTGGAAAGGAGCCACTCTCATAGAGTAGATAAAGAATAGTCATTAAAGCAGGTAAGGAGAGATCATGGTCCGCTTTTGCACCCACGTTTCGGCAGCAATGCTTCTTTTATTTTTGCTGAATGGATGCAGCAACAGCGATGGCGAAAAAAACAGCCCCGGCAAAACCGCCGCCCCGCCGCCACCGGAAGTGGAACGGGTGGCAGCCGTCCGCAAAACGGTCGCCCTGCAACAGGTGGTCCCCGGACGACTGCAGGCCGTGCGCAGCGCCGAAGTGCGGGCCCGGGTTGAAGGGGTGGTGGAAAAAATTCTCTTCCGCGAAGGCAGCGACATCAAAAGCGGTGCGCTGCTCTATCAACTGGATGATCGCACCCTGGCCAGTCAGGAACGCAGCGCCCAGGCCGCTCTGGAACGAGCCATCGCCGCCCGTCAATTGAGCAAACAGACCGTGGAACGCTACAAACAGCTGGTCGGCAAAGAGGCGGTCAGCCGCCAGGAGTACGACCAGGCCGAAGCCCAATACAAAAAAGAGGCCGCCGAAGTCAGCGCCGCCGAAGCTGCCCTGCAACGGGCCCGTATCGATCGGGAATATGCCCACATTACCGCCCCGATCGAGGGTCGGGTCGGGCGCTCCCTGGTCACCGAAGGGGCCCTGGTCGGACAAAAAGAGCCGACCCATTTGACCACCATCGAACAACTGGATCCGATCCGGGTCAACTTCACCCAGTCTGGTCCCGATTGGTTCCGTCTGCAACAGGCCCTTCGCTCCGGCAGCGCCAAAGCGCTGGAACCGGTGGCCATCCGCCTGCTGCTGGAGGGGGAGCAAAGCTATCCCCATGCCGGTCAACTCAACTTTACCGACATGGCCATCGATCCGCAAACCGGGGCTGTCGCCTTGCGTGCCGAATTTCCCAACCCGGAGCGCATGCTGCTGCCGGGTCAATTCGTGCGGGTGCAACTGGCTCTGGCCAGCAGTGAGGGGATTACCGTTCCGCAAAAAGCGGTACAAACCACCGCCCAGGGGCAAACTGTCCTGATGGTGGATGAACAAAACAAAGTGATACCCCGTCCGGTGCAAACCGGCGGCTTTTCCGGACAGGATTGGCTGATCAGCGAGGGACTGCAGGAAGGGGAGAGGGTGATCGTCAGCGGCATCCAGAAAGCCCGTCCCGGCAGTATCGTCACCGCCAAGGATCTGCCTGCCCCGTCGCCGACAGCAGCCAGCACCCCTCCTGCCGCCAACCGTTAGGATACCGGTCATGTTGCCCCGCTTTTTTATCGATCGACCGGTCTTTGCCTGGGTGATCGCCCTGGTGATTCTGCTCACCGGCCTGCTCTCTCTGAACAAACTGCCGGTCGCCCAATATCCGGATGTGGCCCCTCCGGCCATCGCCGTCACCGCCACCTATCCCGGTGCCTCTGCCCAGGTGGTGGAAGAGACAGTCACCGCCCTGATCGAACAGGAGATGAACGGTCTGGAACATCTGCTCTATATGGAGTCGGCCAGCGACTCCATGGGTACCATGACCTTGACCATCACCTTCGAGGCGGGAACCAACCTGGATTTTGCCTCGGTGGATGCACAAAACCGCATCAAACGGGTGGAAGCCCGTCTGCCGGAAGAGGTGCGACGGCAGGGAATCACCGTGGTCAAATCCCGGCGCAACTATTTGATGTTCATCACCCTCTACTCGCCGGACCGCAGCCAGGATGCCGTCGCTTTGGGCAGTTTTACCGCCAGCACCGTCCTCGAACAGCTGCGCCGCGTACCGGGGGTCGGCTAAGCCAACCTGTTCGGTACCGAATACGCCATGCGGATCTGGCTCGATCCGGACAAGCTGGCCGCCTTCAACCTGTCGCCCGGTGATGCCCTGCGCGCCGTCAAAGCGCAAAACAATCAGCTGGTCACCGGCGAATTGGGACAACTGCCCGCCCTCCCCGGTCAGCAGCTCAACGCCCCCATTCTGGTGCAAAGCCGTCTCAACAGCAG
>PDZV01000055.1 GCA_002753135.1 Magnetococcales bacterium WMHbinv6
GTGTTTTTTCTGGAGTGGTGTCAGCAGTGGCTGCCGCCGGATGACGCGACCAGACAATCTGTGCGGCACTCAAGAGCTGCAGGCGGAGATTTTGACAGCGCCAACAGCAAAAAAAGCAGCAACAGCAGACAACGTCACCGTGCAGGTGGCAGGAGAACTGGCCTGGTGGCCGGGAGAGCGGTGGCAGCTCACGCGGCTTGCCCTGACGGCAGAGACGCTGCACGGTACAGGGGAGGGGGTTTGGCAGGAGGCGACAAAGCAGCTGCAAGGCAATCTGCGCCTGAGCATGCCGCAGGCAAACGTGTTGACGCCGTTGCTGGGGCACCCTGTTGCCGGGTCGTTGCACACCGTTTTATCCCTGCACGGCAGTTGGCCACATCCGAGCTGGCAGTTGACCACCCAAGCCGATAAGGTTGTGCTGGCGGGGTGGCAGGCGGAGCGTCTTACCGCCCGCTGGCAGGGGGAGTGGCATCCGGCTGTGCCACAAATCTGGCGCGGCGAAGGAGAGATAACCGCTGTGCGACAAACGGGGGGAGGTTTACACCTGGCAGCCCCCTGGCAGTGGCGTGCAGAGCTGCAGACCGAACGCGGCAAAGGGGTACAACTGACCCGTTTATCGTTACACGATCCAGACAATCAGGCCACCTGGCAGGGGCAACTGGATCTGCTGCAGGCCACCGGTGCCGGGAAGTGGCAATGGCAGAGCCGCCATCTGGAACATTGGCTGCGCCATTGGCAACCGGACTGGAACCATGGTCAAGGGGCAGGAGAGCTGAGCGGCACCTGGCGAGTGACAACGGAAGAGGGTAGGCAAGCCGTGGCCGGGCGGCGCGTACAACTTGCGCTGGAGGGGGCCTTGACCCAATTGCAGGGTTTGCCTGCGGCGCTGCAAACCCTGTTGGGGGATCGCTTGACTACCCAGGCTCGTCTGCAGTGGCAGTCACGGGAGGGGTGGCGACTGGAGGATCTGCGTCTGCAAGGGGCCCATCTGCAGGGTAAGGGAGAGGGGCGGGGCGATGCAGAGTGGCAACGACAAAGCGGTCAACTGCAGTTGCGTGTTGCCCAGTTACAGCCGTGGTCGCAACAGGCGGGCATCCCCTTGCAGGGGGATCTGCAGGCTGAGCTGCGCTGGGAGGGTGCCTTGACGGCACCGCGTCTGCAGACCACCCTGCAGGGAGGACAATGGCAGGCAGGCGGTTGGCATTGGCAAAAACCACACGTCGTATGTGTGGTGGAGAGTTGGCACTCTGGGCCACGTGGCACGCTCACAGCCGATTTGCCGGGGGGAGAGCGGCAACAAACGTTGCCGTTGACCGCCATGTATCGCGTCACGGGCAGCAGCATACAGTTCACTGATCTGAAGCTGGAGTGGCCAGGGGGCAAGTTGAGCAGTGACGCCTGGCAGGTCGATTGGCAAAAACGGCTTGCCGACGGGCGTTGGCAAGGCAACAGCAACACCCCCGGAGAGTGGTTGCACTGGTTGACTGCTGGCGCTCTTTCTGCCCCTGCCGATCTGCAAGGTTCGCTTAACGTGCAGCTGCAGTGGCAAGGGCAGGGTGGAGAGCAACAGCTGCAGCTGGTTGGCGACAGCCATACGTTGCGTGGCAGTTTCGGCATGTTGGATAAGGCGGTACTCAAGGCCGATCTGCACAATCTGTGGGGGGAGATGCGCGGCAGAGTTGATGGCAAGATCAATAAGCTGCATTGGGGCAAACTGCAGCTGCGCAACGCCAGTTGGGTGCTGAATGGGGAACACCGGGTCTGGACGTTCCACTCGACGGGCTCCGGGGTGATCCGCCAGGGGGAGACGGAGGCGCTCTCTTCCTTGCCCATACCGGTTGCGCGTGCCGCGCTCAAACCGATCAAGCAGGAGGCGATTGATTGGGAGATGCAAAGCACGATGACCATGGATGGCAAAGGGGTCATCCACGGTACGTTACGCCATCTTTCCGGCCATATCGGTGCCGATGCCGTGCAGTTGCATGAACCCGCCCAGATTCTCCTGACACCGGGACAACGGCGGGAGAAGGCGGATTGGGTACGTGTAGAGCTGAGTCGCCTGCAATTGAGTTACGGCCCGGCCCGTTTGCAGATGCAGCTCCGTTTTGATGCGCAACAGGTTGACATGGAGGGGGAGTTGCGTCTGCCTTTGTCTTTGGTCCACAGGGTCGGTGGTCCGGATCTGCAAGGCAATGCCCGGGCCCATTGGCGTGTGACGGGCAGTTCCAGCCAACCGGATGGGGAGTTTTCCTTGTCGTTGGAAAAGCTTCACATCAATGAACCGGCACTGGAAGCGGTACCGCCCGCCACTTTGCAGGCGACGGTACGTCTGCTCAAGGGGCAGCTGGAGAGTCAGATCTCCTTGCAGGATTTAACCTCGCAGCCGGTGACGGCCCTGGTGGCTTTACCCGTGCAGTTGAGTTTTGTGCCCTGGAAGCTGGCACTGCCGCCAACCGGTGCCCTCTCTGGCACCTTGCAGGCTGATGCCCAATTGGCTCAATTTGCCCTGATGGCGGCACCGGGTTTGATGGACAGTCAAAAGCTGACCGGCTTGCTCAATATTGCCCTGCAGTTTGCCGGTACCGTGGCCGCACCGGAGGTTAACGGCACCATTGTCGTGCATAATGGCAGTTATGAAAACGGCTCGCTGGGCACCCAGTTGAAACAGATCAATCTGGATATTCGCGCCAATGGCCGTACCTTGACCATCGATCGTCTGGAGGCCAACGACGGCGGCCAGGGGCGGATGCGGGCAACCGGTGCCTTGACCTTGGATTGGAACCAGCGTTTGCCCTATCACCTGCAGGCCACCATCGAGAAAAGCATGTTGGTACGTCGTGACGAGTGGCAGGCTACCGTCAGCGGACCACTTGAGCTGCAGGGCAATTGGGACAAGATGACCGTTACCGGCGCAATCACCGGCAACGAGGTGTTGTTGTATCTGGCCGACAGTGAATCTCTGGATATTCAGACGGTGGCTGTGGACAGTGAAATTCGCAATGGCTTGCACATTGCTGCCGTGCCACGGCTCAAGGCGACATCGACACCCGTTTATTTGAATCTGCAGTTGCATTTGCCGAGTCGATTTTTTTTGCGTGGCCGTGGTTTGGAATCGGAATGGCAGGGTGATTTGCAGGTGCAAGGGATGGTGGACGAACCCCGTCTGGACGGGCGCATTACCGTCAAACGCGGCTATTTTGAATTTTTGGATCAACGTTTTGATTTGCGCAAAGGGATTATTGCCTTTGATGGCGCATCGCCGCCGCAACCCAACCTGGATCTGGAAGCGGAGTCGAGAAGCAACGGCGGCATGATGGCCGTCTTGCGGCTGCAGGGTCCGGCATTCAACCCGACCCTGACCTTGGGCAGTGATCCGGAACTGCCACAAGATGAGTTGCTGGCGCGCATTTTGTTCAATCGCAACCGGCAACAACTGACGCCGGCGCAGGCGGTTGGCCTGGCGGTTGCCGTGGAAAAATTGCGCAGCGGTGGCCCGGGATTGTTGGGCAAGGCACGGGAGAGTATTGGCATCGACCGCCTGGAGTTTGGCGGCGAGAGTGTGGAAGCCGGTTCGGTCAAGGCGGGAAAATATTTAAGCGACAATCTGCTGCTGGGTGTGGAACGGGGGGTCAAGCAGGGCAGCGGCAAGGTGTCGGTTGAGCTGGAAGTGCTGCCGAATGTGGTTCTTCAGACCGAAATGGATGAAACCAACAAGAGCGGCGTCGGTGTGAACTGGAAGATGGATTATTGAGGAAGATTCTCCTCAGGCAGATGGCGGGCCAGCCAGATGCCCTGCAGGAGTACAAATACCAGGGTCAACCCAAGCAGACCGAACAGTTTGAACGAGACCCAGGTTGCTTCATCAAACTGGTAGGCGACCCAGAGGTTCAACAGTCCGGAAAAGAGAAAAAAGCCGATCCAGGCCAGGCTGAGACGGTTCCAGAGAGGTGGTGCCAGGGCAATTTGACTGTCCAGCAGGCGACAGATCAGTGGTTTTTCGCCGATAAAATGGCTGGCGGCAAAGGCTGCGGCCATCAACCAGTTGAGCAGGGTCGGTTTCCATTGGATGAAACGGGGATCCTGCAACAGCAGGGTCGCAGCGCCAAAGAGCAGGACCAGCGCCAGGGTCAACCATTGCATCGGTGTCAATTGACGGTGCTGCCACCAGATGATCGCCGAGTGCAGGCCGACAGCCACCATCAATACCGCAGTGGCCACATAGATGGTACTCCACTGGTAGGTGAGAAAAAAGAGTACCACCGGCCAGAGATCAAGCAGTTGTTTCATCTTTTCTTTCCTTTGCTGTGGCAAGGATCATTCTTGGTGAGCGCCTGTCAAGCAGCGATCAAAACGGCCAGACAAACCAGTTGTTCTCCTTCTCTTCCTGGGTGGAGAAGGAGCCGGAGCAGCTGGCCAGTTGTGTTTTGTAACGTTCGGCATTGCGTTGCACCTTTTCCGCCACTTTGATCAGCCAGGATTTTTTTTTGTAGGATTTGGCCGCATAACCGCCGTGGCCTTCGTGGTAGGCCAGGTAGAGGTTATAGGCATCCCAGGTGGAGAGGCCCAGTTTTTTTCGGCTGATATGGTTATACCAGCCGATAAAATCGACCGCATCGCGAAAATCTTCCCGATCGGCGCGGCTGTTACCGGTCTGTTTTTGATAATTGGCCCAGGTACCATCCAGAGCCTGCGCATAGCCAAAGGCAGAGGAGAGGCGCTGACCGGGAAAAAAGCCCATCCAGCCACTTTTGGCCACCGGTCGGGCATCGGAACGAAATTTGGACTCCTGATGGATGATCGCCAGCTGCACATGCACCGGGGTACCCCATTTATGGTAGGATTTGTTCATCACCTGGTACCAGGAGCCGCGATGGCGAAAAATATCGCAGGCATCGTTGATATTGACCTGCGAGATGGGACGTCCCTCGGAGGTGGGGGTGGTGCTGCAGGCGGTCAGCAACCAGAGCATGCCCGGCAGCAGCCAGAGCAACGGCCACGAAGAGGCGAGCGCAGGTCTATTCATGGCGGCCTTGGCCCAACAGTTGGCGCACCCGTTCGGCGTCGGCGGGGGTGTCGACCCCGATGGCGGCCTGTTCGGTGATGACCACCCGAATCGGGTAGCCGTATTCCAGAACCCGCAACTGTTCCAGCCGTTCCCGTTGTTCCAGCGCGGTGGGTGGCAGGGTGGCCAACGTTTGCAGAAAGGAGGCCCGGTAGGCGTACAAACCGAGATGGCGCAACAGCGGCGGTCCGTTAAAGGGGCAATCCCGGTCAAAGGGAATCGGTGCGCGGGAAAAATAGAGGGCGTTGCCCTGGCGGTTGCAGACCACCTTGACCACATTGGCATCCTGCATCTCGGCTGGATTGTCAATCGGGTGGGCGGCGGTGGCCATCGGCAGGGTTGGATCCTGCAGCAGTGGTGCCGCCACCTGATTGATCAGCTGTGGATCGAGCAACGGTTCATCGCCCTGCACATTGACGATAATGGTGGCAGACAAGCTCCGGGCCGCTTCGGCAACCCGGTCGCTGCCGGAAGGGTGATCGGCAGCGGTCAGCAGCACCTGGCCGCCGAAGGCCTGCACGGCGGCAACAATGCGTTCATCGTCGGTGGCCACCCACACCGCCGCAACGGCTGCCTGGCTGGCCCGTTCGTAGACGTGGCGGATCATTGGTTTGCCAGCCAGATCGAGCAACGGTTTGCCGGGCAGACGGCTGGAGGCGTAGCGGGCCGGGATGATGACTGCAATGCTATCCTGTACAGATGGGGAGAACATGTGATTCCTCGTCAACCTGTTGTTGTGTGGCCACTCTTCCGTTTGCCTGGATTATTCCGCCAGTTTGCGACTTTCTCCCCGGCCATCGTCAAAACCCACCAGCTCGGCAACGACGGCACCGATGGCCAATTGCGCTTCAATCTGCAGGGGAATCCGGCGTGCATCATCGCTAAGCAGCAGATGAATCGGCCCCCGTTGCCGGAACAGTTCGGAATTTTCCACCGCCACCTGCAGCGGGAACGCGCGAAAAGATCCCAGGCCGTTTTGCCATTGCTGACTGCCTCCGATGTGGATGGTCAGGCAAAAACTTTTTTCGCCATCCACCACCACCCGTTGCAGAGTGCGGCCTGAGAGCAGTTCTGGCCAGGCACGAACCGCATAGAGAGCGCTCAACGGATCGGTCACCTGATCGCTTTCCACCGGAATGATCACCCGTTCTTCCGCTTTGCCCTGCTGCGAACGATGGCGGCGTTCCACCTGCCGCATCTCCCGGTCAAACCAGAATGAAGTCCATTTGACCTGATCCCCCCGATGTTGATCCTTGACGGAACGGTGGGCGGCAAAGGTGCTGTCATGCCGTTCCCCTTCGCTTTTCAAGGTTTCATCGAGGGCGCGCAACAGGCGTGCGGCCCCGATGGTCGAGAGGGTAGCCTGCAGGGTGTAGTGTCGATCCGTGCCGCGCTCCCAGTGCAGGGAGGCATCGGCAGAGGGGACACCGAGCCAGCTGATCCGATAAGTCAGTTGTTCGCCGGGCACCGCACCCAGTCGCCAACCGCTCTCTCCGGCTGTCAGCCGCTGCAACGGCAGCAGTGCGCAGAGCATTGATACCAGGATAACAAATTGTTTCATGTCAGCTGCAATCGTGCAAAACGTCGTTTTCCAACCTGTAACAGATAGGTGTTTCCGGCCTGCAGACGCAGGCGATCATCCTTTACCCGCTCACCATTCACCGCAACCGCTTGTTGGCGGATCATACGAAACGCTTCACTGTTGGAGGCAAGCAGACCGGCCTGAGTCAGCGCCGCCGCCAGGCCCAGAAAACCATCCTGGCTGGCCAGGGTAATGGTTTCCATATCACTGGGCAACTCTTTATGGCCAAAGACCGCTTCAAACCGTTCTCTGGCCTGTTGAGCGGCTTCGGCACCGTGAAAACGTTGTGTCATTTCCAGAGCCAGCTGTTTTTTGGCCTCCATGGGATGATAGCTGCCCGCCTCCACCTGTTGCCGCCGGTTGGCAATCTGTTCCATATCCAGCGCCGACAGCAACTCATAGTAGCGCCACATCAAAGGATCAGAAAGAGACATCAGTTTGCCGAACATTTCATCCGGCGGATCCTGAATGGCAATATAGTTGCCGAGAGATTTGGACATTTTTTGCACGCCGTCCAGCCCTTCCAGGATCGGCATGGTCAAAATGCACTGCGGGGATTGGCCATAATCTTTTTGCAACTCCCGGCCCACCAGCAGGTTGAAGGTTTGATCGGTGCCGCCCAACTCCAGATCGGACTGCAGCACCACCGAATCGTAGCCCTGCACCAAAGGGTAGAGAAATTCATGGATGGCAATCGGTTGATTCTGGCGGTAGCGGTTGGCGAAATCTTCCCGTTCCAACATGCGGGCCACAGTATGGCGGGCGGCCAGTTGGATCATCTCTGCTGCCGACAGTTTGCCCATCCAGTCGCTGTTGAAGACCACCCGGGTTTTGTCGCGGTCGAGAATATGGAAAACCTGTTGCTGATAGGTATGGGCGTTGGCCGTGACCTCTTCAGGTGTCAAGGGTTTGCGGGTGGCATTCTTGCCGGTGGGGTCACCGATCCGACCGGTAAAATCGCCGATCAAAAAGATCACCTCATGGCCAAGTTGCTGGAATTGCCGCATCTTATGCAACAATACCGTATGACCAAGGTGCAAATCGGCAGCCGTGGGATCAAATCCGGCCTTGATGCGCAATGGCACACCGGTTGCGAGGGAGCGGGTGAGTTTTTCTTGCAACTCGGCCTCTGAGATCAGATTGGCCACTCCCCGGCGTATGAGGCGCATCTGTTCGGCGACGCGCTGGGCTTGTTGTTGTGACATGTTTGGTTTCTCACTGTGGAGCTGTGTTAAAGCGATGAATTTACCTACCGAATATCCTGTGCATGCGGTCGGGCTGATGTCGGGAACCTCTGCCGATGCCATTGATGCGGTGTTGTTGCGCACCGATGGCATTGTTCCACCCCAGGTTTTGGCGCATACGGTTATTCCCTATCCGATGGAGATCCGCCAGCAGGTATTGTCGCTTTATGAACCGGCGGCAGAGGAGCTGGATCGAATGGGGCGGCTCGACCATGAATTGGGTCGGCTTTTTGCCCAGGCGGCCCTGGCGGTGATTCGCCAAGGGGGGTTGACCCCGGATCAGGTGCAGGTGATCGGCAGCCATGGTCAGACGGTGCGGCACCGTCCGCCCCATTTTACGCTGCAGATCGGCAATCCTTTCGTCATCGCCGCCACGACGGGCATTACCACTGTAGCAAATTTTCGCCCCGCCGACATGGCCCGACAAGGGGAAGGGGCACCTTTGACGCCATTATTTCATCAAGCGCTCTTTGCCCAAGCGGGCAAACGGGTGGCGGTGGTCAATCTGGGCGGGATCGCCAACCTGACCGCCCTGCCTGCCGATCCGGAACAGCCCCTGCTGGCAGGTGATACCGGACCGGCCAATACCTTGTTGGATTTATTGGCGGAACTGACCAGCCATGGTGCCGAAACCCATGACCGGGATGGGGCCCAGGCAGCCCGTGGTACCGTTGATGGCCGTGCCCTGGAGTGGTTGTTGTCGGATCCTTTTTTTCAGCGCCCGTTCCCGAAATCGACCGGTCGCGAACTGTTTGGTTTGCCCTTCCTGCATCGCTTTTTGCAGATTTTCCCGCAATTGAGCCAGGCCGATACCTTTGCCACGCTGTGCGAATTGACGGTGGTATCGGTGGCCATGGCCTGTCGGCAGCTGTTGGCCCCGGCCCCGCATCAGGTGGTCTTGTGCGGTGGGGGGGTCAAAAACCTCCATCTGGCCAGTCGTCTGCAGTTGGCCCTGCCGGAGAGCGAAATAGTTGACAGTGCCGCTCTCGGGGTCGATGTGGATACCCTGGAAGCCCAGGCTTTCGCCTGGTTTGCCGTGCGCACCTTGCGTGATCTACCCTCCTCATTGCCGGGAGCGACCGGAGCGCGACAATCAGCCGTATTGGGGGCCATCCATCCGGCAGGCAGGGCAGCCGGTTGAAAAACGGCGCTCGATGAGTGTTGATAATATGCTGGAACAGGGGCTGGCAACTGGTGTAGAATGGCCCTCGGTCTTTTGCCCTTCGTCAGCTCAGGAGTCCTGCCATGTCCCCCCTTGTCCGTCTGCTTGTTGCCACTCTGATCACCTGGTTATGCGCCGTACCGGCCATGGCCGGATCGGAACAGGAGCAAAAGAGTGCCAAACCAGCCAGTAAAGCACATGTTGCAGGTCTGCTGCACACGGTCGATGCCCAGAAACGGGTGGTCAATATCGACCATCCCCCCATCCCCGAATTCAACTGGCCAGCCATGCGCATGGATTTCGGTGTCGCCAAAGAGGCCAACCTGACGGCACTGCAGGCCGGACAAAAGGTGCAGTTTACCATCACCCATTCGGCAAAGGGTGGCTATCTGATTACCGAGATCGGACCGGCCCGCTGACCGTTTGTTCCCCCGTTGCTCTTTGCTGTGGTGCTTCTCAAGGAGGTGCCATCATGTCGATCGATTCCGTCAGTCGGAAGCTGTTGGATGTCCAGTTGCAACTGGGAGCTACCCATCGTCTGGATCGGCTGCCTCTGCTGATTACCCAGGCGGCCAGTACGCTCTGTGCAGCAGACCGGGCCGCCCTGTTTTTGCTCGATTGGGAGCGCATGGAGCTGTGTGCCCACGCGGCCTCTGGCGTGGAAGGGGGCATCCGTCTGGCACTGCGCATGGGCATTGTCGGTTTGGCCTTTTTGCGCCGCGAAATCATCAATGTCGTCGATGCCTATAATGTCCCGTTTTTTAACCGCGAAGTGGATCATGTCACCGGCTACCGTACCGAAACGGTACTGGTGGTGCCGATTGCCGATGGGCAAAATCGCGTGCTGGGTGCGGTACAGTTGTTGAACAAGCAGGAAGGGTGTTTCAGTCACGAGGATGAAAACCGATTGGCTGCCGAAGCACAAGCCATTGCCACCCCGGAATTTTTTCAACATCTGGACGAGGCGCAGGCCAAAGCGCTGGTGGATCGCTGGGTGGCCGAACTGGCGTGCGAACGGGGAACCTTTTTTGTCCTCAACAACCAGGAAGGCACCTTGCGCTCTCTCTATGCCACCGGTTTGGAGGGTAAACCGGCAATTGGGGTACGGGTCAATCTGGGCATTGCCGGTTGGGTGGTCTTTACCGGTCGACCGCTGGTGATCGAAGATGCCTATCAATGTGAATTTTTCAATCCGGAAACCGACCAGAGAACCGGCTACCGAACCCGCAACATTGTCGCCGTTCCCCTCAAATCGAGCAACGGAGAACCGTTGGGGGTGCTGGAGATCATCAATAAACAAGGGGCGGACGATTTCTCCCCGGATGACATTGAAACTTTACATGCCCTGGCTGCCATCAGTGCGATCAGCCTGGAAAATGCGCTGCTGCTGCAGGAACATGAAACACAATTTCACAGCTTCATTGAAGTGATGGCTGCCTCCATCGATGCCAAGGACACCTTGACGGCAGGCCATTCGCAACTGGTCAGTGAATATGCCTGTGGCATTGCCCAGGAGATGGGATTGGCCCAGAACGATGTGGATGTGGTGCGGGTTGCCGGTTTTTTGCACGACTACGGCAAGCTGGGGGTGGCAGATACCGTGTTGAAAAAAGGTGGGCCGTTGACCACGGGTGAGTACGATCAGATCAAAAAGCATGTCTCCTATACGCGCGAAATTTTAACCAGGATGCGTTTTTCGCGCAAATATCGTCATGTGCCGGAAATTGCCGCTTCCCACCATGAATACATGGATGGTTCCGGCTACGGCGTCGGTTTGTTGAACCGGTATATTCCTTTTTTGGCCAAAATTATTACGGTTGCCGATATTTTTGAGGCGTTGACCGCCGATCGCCACTATCGGCGCCGCATGCCTGCCGAAGAGGCGTTGGCCATCCTGAAACAGGGTGCCGGAAAAAAATTTGATGCGGCCATCATCGATGCCATGGAACGATACTGGCTCAAACGCAGCGGGGTCACGATTGCTGCCGGTCAGGCTGAACTGCTCCCCCTGGAAGATCTGCCGGTCACCGCCATGAAAAGTCGTGCGGTATAGGCCCACTCAAGCCCGTTTGCCATCCCTGTGCGGTACCGTGCAGCAAAAAGGTGCGCAATGGGGCTCCTTTTTGTTAACATGCCAAAAAACCGGGCTTGCAACGGTTTGGTATCTCTCTTTCCTTATGATCGAAACGCAATGGCCATACTGCCTATTTTGACTGCCCCGGACAAACGCCTTAAACAAAAATCCCTGCCGGTAGAAAAAGTCGACGATACCATCCGCACATTGATGGATGACATGCTGGAGACCATGTATGCCGCCAACGGTATCGGTTTGGCTGCCCCGCAGGTGGGGGTACTCAAACAGGTGATTGTGGTCGATATTGGCGATGAGCAGGCCAAACAGATGCACACACCGCTGCGCCTGGCCAATCCGAAAATTGTCCGCATGGAAGGAATGTTGCCCTGGCGGGAGGGGTGCCTGTCGGTGCCGGATCAGGTGGCTGAAGTGGTCCGTTCGGCAGTGATCGAAATTCGTGCCCTGGATCAGTACAATCAACCGCTGCACCTTGAAGCCACAGAGTTGTTGGCCGTCTGCCTGCAACATGAGATCGACCACCTGCACGGCACCTTGTTTATCGATCATCTGTCGGCGCTCAAACGTTCCATAATTTTGCAAAAATTGAAAAAGAAAGCTGCCGAGGAGAAGGAAAAATGAGCGCAGGCCAGCCGCGTTGGCGAATTGTCTTCATGGGCACCCCCACCTTTGCCGTGCCCATCCTGGAGGGGTTGTTGCGTGGCGATGATCCGGTGGTGGGGGTATTTACCCAGCCGGATAAAGCGGTCGGTCGCGGTTTGCAGACCGTTTTTTCCCCGGTCAAACAGCTGGCGCTGCAACACGGTATTCCCCTTTTTCAGCCGCACCGTTTGCGGGCAGCCGAGGCGGTGGAGAGTTTGCGCGCCCTGCAGGCTGATCTGCTGGTGGTGGTGGCATATGGGCAGATTCTTTCTGCCGACGTGCTGGCCCTGCCGCGTTGGGGCTGTTTGAATATTCATGCCTCGCTGTTGCCGCGCTGGCGGGGTGCGGCTCCGATTCATCGGGCCCTGTTGGCCGGTGATGCCCAGACGGGGATCACCCTGATGCGGATGGATGAGGGATTGGATACCGGTCCCATGCTCTGCTGGCGCAGCCTGCCGATAAGCGGACAGCACACTGTCGGCCTACTGCACGATCAGTTGGCGCAGATGGGGGCCGATTTGTTGCGGGAGAGCCTGCCGTTGTTGAAGGCGGGGCAACTGCCGCTCTTGCCGCAAGCACAAGAGGGGGTCACCTATGCTGCCAAGCTGACTGCCGACGATGAGCGTATCACCTGGAGCCGGACGGCGGTTGAGATCGAACGGCAGATTCGTGCCCTCAATCCCTGGCCGGTCGCCCATACCCTGTGGGAGGGCAAACCGCTGAAAATTTTTGCCAGCCGCCTCCTCCCGGAGCAAGGTGAGCCGGGTCAAATTGTGGCCCGTCACAGCGATGGTCTGCAAGTGGCTTGCGCTGAGCAGAGTCTCCTGCTGACCGAGGTACAACCGGCGGGTAAAAAACGGATGGCCGCTGCCGACTGGTTGCGTGGCCTCAGCCGTTTGCCGGAACGGTTGCCTGTCGCTGGCTGACCCTGTGCTTGCCGATGGCGCAGCCGTTGAAAATTGCCAATTGACCTTTTTTCTCCGGCAGCCTATCTTTTCTGCGACTGTTCATTCACCCCTGTTTGCGTTTAGGAGACCTTCGGATGGCCCAAATCACCTTCAAAGGCAATCCCATTCATACCTGTGGTACCTTGCCTGCCGTGGGCAGTGCTGCCCCTGATTTTTGTTTGACCGGCACCGACCTGGTTGATGTGTCGCTGCAAAATTTTGCCGGCAAGCGTCTGGTTCTCAACATTTTCCCCAGCGTGGATACCGGTGTGTGCGCCATGTCGGTGCGTCGTTTCAATGCTGAAGCCGCACAACTGGAGAATACCGCCGTCTTGTGTGTCTCTCTGGATCTGCCCTTTGCCCACAAACGTTTTTGTGGGGCCGAAGGGTTGGAGGCGGTGCAATCGGTCTCCGAGATGCGGGCCAGAGGTTTTGGCGAAGCCTATGGCGTGCGCATGAGCGACGGACCGTTGGCTGGTCTCTTCGCCCGTGCCGTGGTGGTGATCAATGGCACCGGTCAGGTAGTCTATACCCAACAGGTGCCGGAAATTGTCGAAGAGCCCAACTATGCCGAAGCGTTGGCTGCCGCTGCCGCTGCTTGATGCCTCGCTGCTACCCGCTGTTTTGCTCTGCCCGCCTCTCTGCGGGCAGAGTTTTCCCTGCAAATGAAAGCGTACCATCCATCTGAAAATAGTTCTCCCTATTTGCCGAGAATTGATTTACAATAATGCGGGTGCGCGGGGGAAGGTGGCAGACCGCTGCTCCCTGGCAATTTCGACATAACATTGAGGAGAAACGAAGCATGAAGCAGCTTTTGTTCTATGAGCAACCGGTGGCACTCAACAAGGAACGGCACCGTGCGTTCAAAATCGACAACAAGGGAGCCAACTACTCTTTCGCGCGGGGCACCAATTCGGTGATCATCACCGGCATGGAGTTTGTCCATGTTGCCAAAGAGTATCCCATTGTCTTTGCCAAAGCGGGAGATCGGACCATCCCCTTGGCCATGCTGGGGCTGCGCAACGACGAAAATCTCTATCTCGACAGCAACGGCCAGTGGGATGCCCGTTATATTCCTGCTTTCGTGCGTCGTTATCCGTTTGTTTTGGCCGATTCCGGCGATGGCAATCTGGCGGTGTGCATCGACGAAAAATTTTCCGGCTTCAACGATGAAACCGGTACCCCTCTGTTCACCGAAGAGGGCGAGCAGGCCCCATTGCTGGAAAATGCCATTCGTTTTCTCAAAGAGTATCAAGGGCAAAACCAACGCACGGAAATTTTTGTCAACCGTCTCAAAGAGATGGATCTGCTCACCGAGCTGACCGCCCGTGCCGAGTTGGCCGGTGGCATCAAATTTTCCATGGGCGGCCTGTTGGTGGTCGATGAAAAAAAATTGATGGAACTGCCCCAGGAAAAAGCCCTGGAACTGTTCCGCTCTGGAGAACTGGGCTGGATCTATGCCACTCTGCTCTCCCTGTCCAACATGAACCGCCTGGCGGAGCTGTTGGGCAAACTGGGTGTGGATGCCGGTCGGGTCAATTAAGCAGCGCTGACCGGAATTTTCTGGCGTGACACCCGGGCCGGAAACGGATGGATTGCTCAACGAATGTGCGGGTCGGATACGTGTTCTGGCCTTGACCGGCATTCGTTCCGAGTATGATCTACTCTACCCCCTGTTGCGGGCACTGGCGGACGATCCTGCCTTTGCCCTGGGGGTGATCGTCTGCGGGGCCCATTTGACCGATCTGCACCACCATTCGGTGCGGCAGATCGAAGAGGATGGTCTGCCGATTGTCGAACGGCTGGAAACCTTGCTCCACTCCAGCAGTCGGGTGGGCAAGGTACGCTCCAGCGGTCTGCTGTTGACCTCCCTGGCGCAAACCCTGGCGCGGGAAAAAGCGGATCTGTTGCTGCTGCTGGGTGATCGGGAAGAGGTGGTGATCGGCTCCCTGGCTGGTCTCTATCTGGGTATCCCGGTGGTCCATCTGGCGGGCGGCGACTCCTTGTATGGTGGCTGTGCCGACGAATGGGTACGGCATGCCGCCAGCAAGATGAGCCATCTGCATCTGGTGATGCACCAGGCGCATGCAGAACGGCTGCAGCGGATGGGCGAAGAGCCCTGGCGTATCCATGTGGTCGGTAGCGGCGGGGTGGACCGGTTGCGCCAAACGGAGCCGCTCACCCTGGATCAACTGGCCGCCCAGCTGGGCGAAGGGGTGCGCAAGCCGTATGCGGTCCTGCTGTTTCACCCCTTGTTGGATGGTCACGGCCTCTCTCCTGCCGAACAGGTGACACTCTGCCTGGAGGGGGCGAGGCAGGCGGGCTTGACGCTCTATGCCGGAGCCCCCAACAGCGATCCGGGCTATGCCGAGGTGGCCCGGGTGCTGCAGCAGGCTGCCGAACGGCAGCAGCTCATCCTCTATCGTCATTTGCCCCGTTCCACCTTTGTGGCCCTGTTGCGCCACGCCCGCTGTCTGCTGGGCAACTCCTCCCTGGCCTTTCACGAGGCCCCTTATCTGGGTCTGCCTGCGGTCAACATCGGTGACCGCCAGCAAGGACGGCTGCCAGGCCAGCAGCTGCAATCGGTGCCTCTGGAAGGAGAAGCCATCGGCAAAGCCATCACCCGGGCAGCCTTTGATGCGCGTTATCGGGCCACCATCGAACCGGGTGATCCGTTGTATGGCGACGGTTATATGGCCGAACGGTCGCTGGCCATTCTCAAAGCCCTGCCGGGCAAGGCGCGTCTGCTCGGCAAGCAGATGACCTATTGAGGGAAAGCGCTCTGTTATGTCTCTGTTCTGGCCATCCCTGTCGGACTCTTTTGCACCAGCGCGGACGATGATCATTGCCGAGGCCGGTGTCAACCATAACGGTGATCGGCAACGGGCGCTGCAGCTGATCGATGCCGCTGCTGCTGCCGGGGCCGATGCGGTTAAATTTCAAACCTTTCGCAGTGATGAACTGGTCAGCCGCTCGGCAGCCAAAGCCCGCTACCAACAGCTGACCACCGGCAGCGCTGAGTCGCAATGGCAGATGCTGCGTCGTTTGGAGCTGGATGCGGAGAGCCATTTTATCCTGCAGGCCCATTGCCATGCCCGGGGTATCGCCTTTTTGTCCACCCCCTTCGATCTGCCCAGCTTGTCATTTTTGTGCGCCACCCTGCAGCTGACCACGATCAAAATTTCTTCCGGAGAGATTACCAACGGGCCGTTGTTGTGGCAGGCGGCCCGCTATGGGCGGCGGATCATTCTTTCCACCGGCATGGCCGATCTGGCTGAAGTGGAACAGGCGCTGGCGGTGCTGGCCTGCGGTTATCTGCAGCACCCCCCTTCCGCAAGCGCCTTTGCCGCTTCCTGGCAGTCGGCGGCAGGCCGGCAGCAGCTGGCCGACAAGGTGATTCTGCTGCACTGTACCAGCGAATATCCGGCACCGGATCACAGCATCAACCTGCGGGCCATGGATCGCCTGCGCCAGACCTTTGCCCTGCCGGTGGGGTTGTCGGACCATTCACAAGGGATAGCCGTGGCCATTGCAGCGGCGGCCCGGGGTGCCTGTGTTGTGGAAAAACATTTTACGTTGGATCGCAGCCTGCCCGGTCCCGATCATCAGGCCTCCCTGGAGCCGGAGCAGCTGGCGGCCATGGTCCAGGCCATTCGTACGGTAGAACAGGCGCTGGGCGATGGCGAAAAAAGGGCGACCGCCGAAGAGTTGCCCAACCGCGCCCTGGTGCGCAAACGGTTGGTGGCCCTGCGCCAGATCGACAAGGGCGAACCATTTACGGCAGAAAATATGGGTTGCAAACGACCCGGCGAGGGAATTTCGCCGATGGACTATTGGTGGTGGCTCGGTCGGCGGGCCAGCCGCTCCTATCAGGTCGAACAGCCTCTGGCCGAAACGGAGGAGGAGACAGAAAGGTGATTGCCGGTCAAAGTGTGCTGGCGGTAATGCCTGCCCGAGGGGGATCAAAAGGGTTGCCGGGCAAAAATTGTCGACTCCTGCATGGCAAGCCACTGCTGGCCTGGACCATCGCGGTTGCCCGGCAGTGTACCGCCATCGATCGTTTGATTCTCTCTTCCGAGGATGCAACGATCATTGCCACGGCAGAGCAGTGGGGTTGCGAAGTGCCCTTTATTCGACCGGCCCATCTGGCCACCGATAGTGCTTCCGGTATCGATGTCCTGCGCCACGCCTTGCAGAGCCTGCCGCAGCGCTATGAGTGGCTGGTGTTGTTGCAACCCACCTCCCCCTTGCGCCTGGCCGAAGATATTACCGCCTGTCTGCAACGCTGCCAGCAGGAGCAGGCACCGGCCTGTGTTGCGGTGACGCCGGTCAAAACCCCCTATTGGAGCTATTTTTTGACGGAAAACCAGGAGTTGCAGCCGGTCATGGGCCAGGATGCCACCCGTGTCGGTCGCCAGCAACTGCCGGTTGCCTATGCCCTGAACGGGGCGGTCTATGTGGCACGTTGTGACTGGTTTATGCAACAGGGCGGTTTTGTCGGACCGGGAACCCGTGCCCATGTGATGCCGCCGGAACGGTCGGTGGATATTGATACCCTGTTCGATTGGCAGTGGGCGGAATGGTTGTTACAGCAGCGCCTGACCGCCAGAGAGAGCTGTTGACCGCTGCCGCCGAGCAGCGATCATCAATTGGCCTCCAACCAACTCAGATAGGGTTTTTTGGGTGGTGCAATGGTCTGCAGCTGTTCGACCTGAATGGCCAGCAGGCGCTCTTCCCCCGGCAAGGACCGGCTTTTGCCGCGCACTTCATACCACGCCTCCTCCTGCACAGCGGTCCCATCCGGCACATTTTCCAACAGCACAGCCACCGGTGAGGCATCGGCGGCACAACAGGCGATGGCAAAACGATAGAGCAGAAGCACCTCTGCCTCGCCGTGCCATTGCGGAAAGCTCTCCTGCAACCGTTTGCCCTGCAGGCGGGAGAGACGGCCAATCAGGGTTACCGCTACCCCCTGCTGCAGGCGCGGATTGCCGTAGAGTTGCAAATGGCTTGTCTCCAGATAGCCGCCGGGCGGCAACTGCTGGATCGACTCTTCGAGTGTGGTCGGGCTGCGGTTGGGATCGAGAATGCGCATTTGAATGCCATCGCGCAGGGTGGCCACATTCAGGTTCAGGGTGGTCATGCCGGCCAGCAGAATCAGCAACAGCGGCACGCCGTGGCTGAGTGTTTCCAAAGCCAGGCGCAGGTGCAGGCCTCCCGGCAGTGGTGGAGCCTCTTGCGTGTTGCCGGGCAGCAGTCCGGCGATCAGCAACAGCAGCAGCACGGCACAGCCGGCATAAAAAAAAGCAATTTGCAGCGGAGCCAGATAGCTGGTTTCCAGGCCGTTGTGCAGCAGATAGGCAAAAAAGAGCAACCACAGATAGAGTTGAATATTTTTCCAGTTATCGAGAGCCCGGTGCATCATGGCAACACCTGCCAGCGGTTATCCACATCGTACAGATAATCGAACCAGCTATCCGGCAGCCCCTGCAACAGGGCAATATAACCGCTGACGGCCAGCACGATGAGCAGTGCCAGGCGCAGAATGAAGCGGCTGTGAAAGAGGGTGCGATACATGAACAGCAGT
>PDZV01000056.1 GCA_002753135.1 Magnetococcales bacterium WMHbinv6
ATGATCCAGTCCGGCCAAGTCAAGAGCATGAAGGAATTGGCCGAACGGGAGCAGATGAACGACTCCTACATCTCCCGGATCTTGCGCCTGAACCAGTTGGCACCCGATATCATCGTCGCCATCCTCGATGGCCGACAGCCAGAGACGCTCACCCTGGCTGATCTCATGGAGCCGTTTTCGATGGTGTGGGAGGAGCAGCGGGTGCAGTTTGGGTTTCAGGCGGTCAGCTATGACTGAACTAGTAAGCGTACCTCTGGCATCAGCAGTTGGAGAGTGGTAGAGTGGCTGTCGTCTCTTGGTTGGCTAGACGAAAAAACCTGTACAACTCCTACGTCGACAAGGTGATGATACATGTCCCTGTAGTGTTGAAATGTAGTGATTTCAAGCGAGGAAAACCAATTACGTGCCATGGCGTATCGTTCACCCTGGGGAAAAATTGATCGCTCCTTGCGTCATCATCTGGCTCACCATTGTGCTGATGTGGCGGCATGCTTTGAAGGGATCGCAACACAACCGGTCATGAAAAACCGACTGGATCGTGCGGCAGGCAGGATACTCTCTGCGTGCGATATCAAACGTTTGGCCATGCTCGCCTTTCTGCACGATGCAGGCAAATTATATCCCGGTTTTCAGGCCAAGGGTTGGACGGGCAACGCCGGGCATCCCTCAATAACCGGACATGTCGCTGCCGGTGCCGCGATTTTTTCCGGTGCCGCGAAATGGAGCATCGCCAACAACCTGCACTTAGAAGCCTTGCAGCTCTGGGAAATCGACGAAAACCTGCTCTTTGCTGTCCTCGCCCACCATGGCCGTCCGTTCCAACCGCACAAAGTTCCTCATTGGCAACCCGTAGCGGGGTACGACCCAATAGAAGCGTCGCAGGAGATCGGAAAGGCCATGTCCGGCTGGTTTGCGCCCGCTTTTGTCGCCGAGTGTGAATCGTTGCCCACAACTCCTGGTTTTCAGCATTTGTTGTGCGGTCTGGTCACCCTGGCCGACTGGCTGGGGTCGACGCAGGCTATTTTCGACTATCAACCCGAACTCGATCTGCACTACATGGAACAAGCTGAGGTCAAGGCGAAAAAGGCATTGGTGGAGATTGGTCTGGATGTGGGAAATGTACGGCGAATCGCTGCAGCACGAACTGATTTTGCTACCCTCAGTGGCAGAAAAGATCCTCCCCGACCGTCGCAACAACTTGTCAGCGAATGGTCGCTCGATGACCCGATGTTGATCCTGGAAGCGGAAACGGGATCAGGCAAGACCGAGGCTGCGCTTTGGCGTTTTGCTCGACTTTTTGCGGCTGGCAAGGTAGATGGCCTCTACTTCGCTTTGCCCACGCGGGCGGCAGCCAGACAACTCCATGGTCGCGTGCAACAGGCGATGCAACGCCTGTTCGGCGATCAGGCAGCAGAGGTGGTGCTCGCCGTACCAGGTTATCTCCAGGCTGGAGATGTCGCAGGACAGGCACTGCCTGGCTGGAAAGTCCGCTGGGACGATGACGACCGCAAAGATGAACGGCAACGTCTGGCCCGTTGGGCAGCAGAAAACAGCAAACGATACCTTGCCGCCACCGTTGCAGTTGGCACAGTGGATCAGGTCATGCTGGCCGGCATACAGGTCAAACATGCCCATCTGCGCGGGGCGGCGCTGTCCCGACTGCTACTGGTGATCGATGAGGTTCATGCCTCCGACCTCTATATGAGCGTGATACAAAACCACCTTCTCAAGACCCATGTCGAACGCGGAGGGCATGCCCTGCTGATGTCCGCAACCCTCGGTTCTGTGGCGCGCAGCCAGTGGCTGAGCCAACGCAGAAGTGTAACCGAACCAGCATTCCAGGAGGCGGCTGCCGCACCGTATCCGGCGGTCTGGGGCATGAGCCGGTCGGAACCTCTGCTGGGAAAGTCGAATGGACGGGAAAAACAGGTGGTCATGACCCTGGCCGCCTCCTGGGATGCCCAGGAAGCGGCCCAGCGCGCCATGGCGGCAGCGCGCACAGGCGCGCGCGTGCTGGTCATTCGCAATACGGTCACCGCGGCACTGGAGTGCTTTCGCGCGATCCGAAACAGCGGCGCGGAATCCCTGCTGTGGCAGACGGCTGGCGGACCGACACTGCATCACAGCCGCTTCGCCAGAGAAGATCGACTGCTTCTCGATCAGTCTCTGGAAACGGTGCTCTCTCCCCATGGCACACGTGCGCCGAAAGGGGTGATCGTGATCGGAACTCAGACATTGGAACAAAGTCTCGATATCGATGCCGACCTGCTGATCACCGATTTGTGCCCTGTCGATGTGCTGTTGCAACGTATCGGGCGACTGCATCGACATGCCCTGCCCCGTCCTGAAGGGTTCGAGAAACCGACCTGCGTGGTGCTCGCGCCGCAGGCAGGGCTTGACCAACTGGCTACGCCGACCTTCGACAACGGCCTGGGTTGCTTCCGGGATGGCGGCGGCATCTACCGCAACCTGCATGCCTGTGAGTTGACCCGGCGGCTCATTTTGGATCATCCCGTGTGGGAGATTCCCGCCATGAACCGATTCCTGGTCGAAAGCGCAACACATCCGGAGAGAATCGCTGCACTCAATGCGGAAAAAGGGACAGTCTGGAAGGCGTATTGGAGCAAAGTTTCCGGAAACACCATGGCCGCGGCTGGTGCAGCAGGTAATGTACTCCTGGCAACTGACCACGAGTTCACTGAAGCACGATTTCCTGACAATGAAGAGAAAATCCGTACACGGCTTGGGGCAGAAGGGGCGCAGATCTCCTTCGAGAAGGCCGTAACAGGACCGTTTGGACAGACCATCTCTGGCGTCACACTGCCTGCCCACTGGTCACACGGAGCAGTTCCTGAAGAAAAAATAATGGTTCTTGTCACCAATAATCAATTATGTTTTACTATTGACGATGTGCAGTTTGTCTATGGCAGAGAGGGGTTAGAAAAGGTGGGTAAATGACCGAGATTCAATACAACCTTCTTAATGAACCGCTCATTCGGGTCTTGCCTCTTGGGGCAATGACACTGCCCGGATTGCTGGCCGCCCTGGCTCGGGATGAGGTGGAGGGCTTTCCGGCTCTGCGGCCGCATCAGGTTCCGTGCTGGCACATGTTTCTGGTGCAATTGGCGGCATTGGCGCTCCATGGCGCAGGCGAGACCAATATTCCCGAGCATGAAGCAAACTGGGCGCAACTGTTGCGCCGTATGACCGAAGCGTTTCCCAATGATGAACCCTGGTGCCTGCTGGTCACAGAGTGGGCGAAACCCGCCTTTATGCAACCACCGGTCCCAAAGGGGTGCGTATTAAAAAATGCTGTTCCGTCACCCGATGCCCTTGACCTGCTGATTACCTCAAAAAATCATGATCTCAAAAAGGCCGTGGCCCATGATGGCGCGGTGGAGGATTGGGTCTGCGCACTCGTTTCCCTGCAAACAAGCGAAGGATTTGGCGGGGCGGGCAACCAGGGCATTGCACGCATGAACGGTGGTTCATCCTCCCGTTCCCTGTTGAGCCTTGCGCCCATGCCTGCCGCCACGAATCACAGAGGTCTGTCGCCCCGTGCCGGTGCGTGGTTCAGGCGGGATGTACGGGTGTTGCTTGCCAGGCGGGATGATCTCCTGGAACATTCCCCGCTCGACTACCGCACCGATCAGGGGCTTGGGCTGACCTGGCTTGCGCCCTGGCCCGAAGGGACACAGCTTCAGCTTGCTGAACTGGATATCTGGTTCATTGAGGTCTGTCGCCGCGTGCGTCTGGTGCATGATGCGGGACGCATCCAGGCACGCAAAGGCACCTCCAAAGAGACGCGCATCCAGGCCAAGCATCTCAAAGGAGCCCTGGGCGATCCCTACGCCCCGGTTCACAAGACAGATAATAAAAGCTTTACCCTGTCTGGGGGAGACTTCGACTATCGTACCGTAACGGAGTTGTTTCTGTCGGGTAATTGGGTGCTTCCGTTGCTGGCCGAACCTGCCTCCTTCGAACGCAACGGTGAGAGCCTGGTACTCGTAGCCAGCGCACTGGCACGTGGCAACAGCAAAACCGAAGGGTTCAAATCCCGGGTGATTCCCATAGGCGGCAAGATCTCCCGTGCCCTCGGTCCCAAGCGTGCCGAACTGCACCAACTGGCCCAAGCACAGATGAATACCATTGAAGGGTTCGACAAGGTACTGCGTGACGCGCTGGTACTGGTTGCGGCAAATGGCGATCGCAACAAAATCAAAAAAGAACTCTACAGCTTTACCAATACAGCCCGATCTCATCTCGACCGCTATGCCGACACCATCTTCTTTGAGCGACTATGGGCCCGTTTTGAAGCGCAGGAACAGGGAGAAGAAGTGTTGCACGCCGAAGAAGAGGATTTTGCACGCCTGCTCTGGGAGCGCACACGCTCGATCTTCGATGAATACCTGCCCTCCATGCCCTGCGCGGGCCTGTTTCGTCATCGGGCCGAGGCACGGGCGCACCATCGGTTGCACTCTGCGCTCCGCAAGCTGCACCCCGGGCTTTTCCCCAATGCAATCACTCCAGATACGGACAAGGAGAACGCCAACAATGCCTCCAGATGACAATGCGATCGGCCTGGGAGAGGCCATCTCCAGAGCCTCGGCCTTTCTGTTGCGACTTGACCCCGGACCGCTGGCCCGTTTGCGGCGCATGGCGGTCAACGGTCCCAGCGAAACGGCGTTTTGGCAGTTGGCCGGGAAATGCGGATTTCTGGCTGATTTCCAGGAGGACAAATGGCTGCAACTGGTCAAGATTATGGCGATTCTGACTCCGAAGGGCGACCCGGCAAATCGGGGCAGGCTGCATCAGAGTGAGTACGCTTTCGGGACGGCGCTGTGCGACGGTGCTCAGCCTGGCTGGTCAGGGGAGATTCCATTTTTCTCAGAAAGACGACTGGCGCGGTTTCTCACGCTACCCTTTGCCAGACGCGGTGAGGCTCTTGAAGGCATGGCACGCATGCTGGCTGCCAATCGCACCCCGAATTCTGGCATCAACTGCCTCGACATCGCCTGTCTGTTGTTCTCGGACGATGTAAAGCACACCCGCAAGCTGGCCAGCACCTATTACAAACGTCTCGACTCCACTCGCAACCCCAAGTAAAAGGAACGCGCCGAATGACCGCTCCCAGATTCCTGCAAATTCACACGCTGCACTCCTACACTGCCGCCCTGCTGAACCGCGACGACAGCGGGCAAGCCAAACGGCTGACGTATGGCGATACGCTGCGCACGCGCATCTCTTCGCAATGCCTGAAACGGCACTGGCGCATGGCTGACAAGGATCCTTACGCTCTCTGCAAATTGACGGGATATGTGGACTCCTTCCGCTCCCGCGAACTGGTGACGGAAAAGGTGATTGCGCCGCTCAATGGGCGTTATCCGGAAGGGGTGGTCAAGGCCGTGGAGCTGGTATTCCAAAAGCTGGTGTATGGTGACAAGGGTGATACCAAGAAGAGCCGTCAGACTCTGCTGTTGGGTCAACCCGAATTGGCCTGGCTGGCAGAGCAGGCCGAAAAAATTGCTGCCGCCGCAAGCGATGCCAAAGGGGCAGAAAAGGCCGCTGCCGAATGGGCAAAAGATAAAAATTTTAAAGCAATGAGCGAAAACACAGCCTTGCCGGGCGGTCTGACTGCTGCCCTTTTTGGTCGCATGGTCACCTCCGACCCGGCTGCCAACATTGAGGCACCGGTGCATGTCGCCCATGCCTTTACCGTCCATGCCGCAGAAGCAGAAGGCGATTATTTCACTGCGGTCGACGACCTCAAGCGGGAAGAAGACGACAGCGGCGCCGATACCATCCAGGAAACCGAACTGACTTGCGGTCTCTTCTACGGTTACCTGGTGATCGATCTGCCCGGCCTCATCGACAATTGCGGCGGTAACAAGGCGTTGGCCGCAGGTGTTGTCCACCATTTCGTTCATCTGGTCGCGGAGGTCTCTCCCGGTGCCAAACTCGGCTCGACAGCACCCTATGGTCGCGCTGATCTGATGCTGATCGAAGCAGGCGATCGGCAACCGCGTTCGCTGGCCACCGCTTTTCGTCGGGCCATTCCGCACGATCTGGAACGGGCGGTCGGGCAGCTTGACAAGCAACTTGCCCTGTACGACGACGCCTACGCCACCGGCGAAGCACGCCGTTATCTTTCCACGGCGATGACACCGCTACAAAGCTCTGCTTCGAGCAGTCAGGAACGATTGCCGCTCAAGAGGTTGGCCGAATGGGCTGCCAGCCAGGTCGGAGATGGCAGTTATGCCTGAGCACCGATGGCTTGTCCTCTCGCTGGAAGCCCCTTTGGTCGCCTTCGGTGGAGTGACCATCGATCATATGGGTGTCACCCGGGATTTTCCCGCACTCTCCATGCTGACCGGTCTGTTTGCCAATGCGATGGGTTATCTCCGCACCGACTGGTTACGACACCAGCAACTCCAGGATCGGCTGCTCTTTGCGGCCCGTCTGGAACGGGAGAGTCCGTCGTCTCTGCTGACAGATACCCAGAATGCCAAATTGGAGGGAAATGACAAAGGCTGGACAACACGGGGTGAACCCGAAGGCAGAACCGGGAGCAGTTACGGAGCGCCGCACCGCCGCCTGCGGGAATACCATATGGATGCGCACGTCACGGTGGTCCTGCGCCTTGAACCGGATAGCAACGATGCCGATCTTGACACCCTTGCGGCCCATCTTGATCGTCCGCTCCGGCCCTTGTTCATCGGCCGCAAACCATGTCTGCCCAGCGCTCCTCTGCGCCGACAAGAACCCATTGCCGCGCCCACCGCCTACGCGGCCCTGCAGCAAATACCGGGAGGAAGACGGTTGCGTGCGATCTGGCCTCTGGGTGAAGGACCGGAGGCGGGGGAAGAGGTGCTACGCATCATCGATCTGCCGGATATCCGCAACTGGCGCACGGGTCTGCATGGCGGTGCCCGTCAGATCGTCGAAGGATTCATCCGTCCGGAGCAGAAAACATGAGTATACTTTACATGATCAGCTTGCCGTTGGAACTGCGTGCATTGCGCCGATGGTCCGCCGGTCGGAATCTGTCCAGCGATGAAGGGTGCGCCCTGCATCATCTGCTGAGCGAAACCTTCGGCAAGGGTATCTTGCAACCCTTCCGCCTGATGGTGGCGCGGGAAGGACGGGTCGGGACGTTGTATGCCTACACTGCCCAGGAGCAGACGACTTTGACGGAAACGGCGTATGAGAGCGCAAGCCCGGAGAGCCTGGCCGTCTGCGATCCGGCACGTTTGGCGGTCAAAGCCATGCCGACTGAGTGGCGCACAGGACGAAAACTGGCTTTCGATATCCGCGTGCGACCCGTGCGACGCCTTCGACAGCCAGTGGGAGAGTTCACACACAAGGGGGCAGAAGTGGATGCTTTTCTTGTTGAGAGGCTGCGCCGGTCTCCCCAGACCATGCCGGGGGAGGCAGAGATCGGTTTGCAGCGTGATCAGGTCTATGCGCAGTGGTTTGCCGAACGCCTTGGCGAGGCGGCGCAGACGGGAATCATCCGCATGACGCGCTTTGAGCGGGTCCAACACGTGCGGCATGGCTCCGCACGTGTGCAGGGACCAGATGTCACTCTGCAAGGAGAGCTGACAATCACTGATGGCAATACATTTGCTGAAAAGCTTGCCAGGGGAATCGGTCGGCATACCGCCTATGGCTATGGCATGCTGCTGCTGCGTCCGGCCCAGGGTCGATAGCCATGTTGGTGGGGCGTCTCGGCCTTGAAAAGGCACGTATTCCTTATTCCGACCGCCATGGCCTCATTTGGCTGGAGCGGGGGCGTCTTGAGGTCGAGGATGGCTGTTTGCGTTTTGTCACCAATGGGGGAGGTGAATTGACCGCCGGTGACTATCAAATTCCGCATCAGTCCCTGGCCATTGTTCTTTTGGGACCTGGATCAAGCGTCACACATGACGCGCTGCGTTTGTTGGCACGGCATGGTTGTGCTTTGGCAGCCGTTGGAGAGGGGGGAGTACGTTTTTACACTGCCCCACCACTGATGCCGGACAGTTCGGCACTGGCGCGCGCTCAGGTGACGCTCTGGTCCAATCTCAAAACGCGCATGGAAATTGCGCAAGCGATGTATGCCATCCGCTTTGGTGAAATTGTACGTACCCGGGATATTGAGGTATTGCGTGGGCAGGAGGGGGCGCGAATCAAACGCAGCTACCAATTGGCCGCCGAACGGTATGGCATTCCCTGGAGTGGTCGCCATTATGAACACACTAATCCCAGTGTTGGCGATCTTCCCAATCAGGCGATCAACCATGCCGCAAGTGCCATGCGTGCAGCTGCGAGTGTGGCTGTAGCTGCTGTTGGTGCCATTCCGCAATTGGGGTTCATTCATGAAGATTCAGGGCACTCCTTTGTACTCGATATTGCGGACATCTACCGGCATGATGTCACCCTGGATATTGCTTTCGGTGCTGCCACGGAGGCCATCAAGACTGGGAAACCTGTGGAAAGGCTGACGCGCCAACGCGCCGCACGGTTGTTGCGACAACGGAATATCATTCCTGACATGATCGACAAGATCAAGCTGTTATTAGATGTTGATCGTAAAGCGGAGATGAGTTGATGCCGATGATCGTGGTCGTTACACGCAATGTGGAAGGGCGTTATCGCGGATTTCTCAGTTCAATCATGCTGGAACTCGCACCCGGCGTATATGCACACCCTCGCATCAGTGCCGGTGTACGCTCACGAATCTGGCAAGTACTGAGCGATTGGCATAACCAATTGCATCAAGGCAGTATTGTCATGACGTGGGTCGACAGTGCTGCAAATGGAGGCCTTGGTCTATCCACGTTGGGCGAACCGCCAAAGGAAATCGTCTCCCATAACGCCATGCTGCTGGTACGTCGAGCATTATCCGAAACGACGAGTGCAGTCTGATCCCGTTTGGGGTCCATCAATTGCTCTTTGACAAAATATCTCTAATAGTACATAGTTAACCATCAGGGGTTCCCCCGCCTGCGCGGGGATAGACCCGCTTCACGTCCTGCAATGGCCGCCGCAGAAGCGGTTCCCCCGCCTGCGCGGGGATAGACCCGCCGTCATTCACCATCGACCGGAACGTGCTGGGGTTCCCCCGCCTGCGCGGGGATAGACCCGCCACAAGAATCTACCGGCCAGCGGTTGCCAAGGTTCCCCCGCCTGCGCGGGGATAGACCCCAGTGGCCTGGGTACTCAGACGGCAAGGCTCAGGTTCCCCCGCCTGCGCGGGGATAGACCCGAGCCGCAAGACGGCCTACACTGCCACGCTGAGGTTCCCCCGCCTGCGCGGGGATAGACCCGCCGATTCCCCCGCCTCGGTAGCTTTCTGCTCGGTTCCCCCGCCTGCGCGGGGATAGACCCAATGGGCGGAATATACCGCACTCCCGGCGGAAGGTTCCCCCGCCTGCGCGGGGATAGACCCAAATGGGCAGAAACAGCAAAGTTCAGATCTTCGGTTCCCCCGCCTGCGCGGGGATAGACCCCCATCTCCTTTTGAAATCACAGACTGCGTCCCGGTTCCCCCGCCTGCGCGGGGATAGACCCGCCAGTGATGCTGTCGGTTTCATGTTTGACACGGTTCCCCCGCCTGCGCGGGGATAGACCCATTCGCGCCTGCATCTCATCGCCGGTCGGGGTGGTTCCCCCGCCTGCGCGGGGATAGACCCGGGAGAAAGAGCGGTGCAGATTTGGCTGCAAGGGTTCCCCCGCCTGCGCGGGGATAGACCTTCAAGGAAATCTTTGTCTTCTTCGCCCAATTCGGTTCCCCCGCCTGCGCGGGGATAGACCCACGGAGGTAAAGATAGGATCGAGGAACAATCAGGTTCCCCCGCCTGCGCGGGGATAGACCCCCATAAATCCCCGGGTACTGTTCGCATGACGAGGTTCCCCCGCCTGCGCGGGGATAGACCTCCGGCTTCTCCGAACAACGCGCCACCTGTTGCGTTTCTGGCTCAACCCGCGTTGTGATACCACCAACCGGCAAATCGGCGACACAATGCCACCGGGTGCCAACACGGACCACGCTTGCGCGACTCGACAAGGTACACGCTTCATCCAGAAGACTTTACGAATCAGGCAACAACGCAAACACGGCGCAAACTTTATCAGATTCAAGAGGTTGCCACAATAGCCGCCTGGAATCATGGCCAAAAAAACCTTGGCTCGTACCCGTGTTTAACTCCCGCCAGTCAATAGACGCAACCAAGATGGGTATCGAAAGAGTACGAAAGCTGTTGACTTGATAATGTGATTGATTTTACGCAACAAAATGGCGTACGAAAATCTCGTACTTCGAAGGCCGAAGTCAACAGGTCTGGGAGAATCCGGGCAACCGGAGAAGAAAAGTGGCGAGTTCAACTCCCGTCAGTCCGAAAGTGAACCAAAAAATTTACCGAACCGGTATCGGTTAACTGTTGGAAATATTGCGTTTTTTTGGCATAAAAAAAGCCGCCTCGCTGGACGGCTCACAATATTACGGAGAAATTTCAAAACTAAATGGTGGAGGTGGCGGGAGTTGAACCCGCGTCCGAAATCAGTACTCAACCAGGAGGAGTTACAACCATTTTGCCGATATGTTGGCCCGCAGCGTTGCAATCGGCGTGCTTTGGGTCCTCCGTTACCTCGCAGGACTGGGTGCCTCTGGATTTAGGCCGGCGCTCACGTTCCGGTTTGATCCTGCCTCGCGGCTCCTGTTGCCAGGCCTGAATCAAGGCCCCGTTCCGCTACAGCTTACGCTGCAGCGAGAACCGGCGAATAATGCTCGTCGTTGGCAATTGTGATTTTAGCCCGTTACGGCGGTACCATGCCGAGTTGCCTCCACAGCCTTTCTCAACCCCGTCGAAGCCGTTTCACCCCCTGCTCCAAAAGGTTGAACCTAGCATGACAAAACTGCTGCACCTTTGCAAGAGAAATGTGCCGTTGAGAGGTATTTTTTTTTCTGGCTTGATTACTTCACTCCCCCTCTTCTTCCTCTTCTTCCTCTTCTTCCTCTTCTTCCTCCTCCTCCTCCTCTTCCATCTCGATACTGCTTACCGGACGGGCGAGGAAATTCAATACCTTGCGGTCCTGGCCGAATTTGCCCTCATCCAGGCGCAGGATCGCGGCGACGTCGTCGCCCAAATCTTCAAAGGTGTAATGCAGCAACTCGTCTTCCTGAATCTCCGCATCCAAAAGATAAATTTCCCGCTCCTCTGGATACCAGTCCTCAACACGAAAATGACGCGCCCCCTCCAGCTTGGTCAATATCACCTCGGCATCACCAATTTCCAACGTCACGCTCTGGCCCGGCTTGATCTTCGCAACCTCGATACTCTCCACGGCTATTCACTCCCTCCCCGGTCAAAATTCAACACATCCGCCATATCATACAACCCCGCCTTGCGACCCGCAAGCCAGATTGCCGCCCGGACCGCTCCCTTGGCAAAGGTCATCCGGCTCGAAGCCCGATGCGTTACCTCCAAACGTTCCCCCTCGCCGGCAAACAGCACCGTATGATCGCCGACAATATCACCCCCGCGTACCGTGGCAAAACCAATTGTCTGGCGCTCACGCTCACCGGTGATGCCTTCGCGACCATAAACCGCTACCTCATGCAACTCCCGCCCGATCGCCTGGGCAACCGCTCGTCCCAGACCTAAGGCCGTGCCGGATGGGGCGTCTACTTTGTGCCGATGGTGGGCCTCAATGATCTCAATATCAAACGACTCCTCCAACACCCGCGCCACATCGGCAACCACCCGCATCATCAAGTTGACCCCAACACTGAAATTGGGGGCCATCACAATCGGAATCTGCTGCCCGGCCTCGGCAATTTTGCCCCGGCCCCCGGCATCAAAACCGGTGGTGCCGATCACCAACAAACTGCCCAGCGCAACCGCCTTCGGCAATTGGGCCAAGGTCACCTCCGGGCGGGTAAAATCAATCACCACCCGACCGGTGGCAAACAAACGACCGGTATCACTCAAAATCGGTACGCCAATGGCACCGATCCCGGCCACCTCGCCCGCATCCTGACCAATCAAAGGGGAGTCGGCCCGCTCACTGGCTGCCACCAGGCGACACGACTTGCCCGCTGCCTGAACCGCCTGCACCAGCATGCGACCCATCCGACCACCTACACCCATAATGCCGATCTCAACCATGCTTTTTCATCCTGTCACCAAGAAAGTACCGACCCTGCCAACATAACCATCCTGTCCAAAAAAACAAGGGGCCGGAAATGATGCTTCCCGCCCCTTCTGATCTGCTCCCAAACCCTTGCTGCAGGGTAAGCCATCACCGGCACCGACAATCCTAGCCGGCCATCTTGTCCAAAAATTCCTTGACCTTGCCCATGAACGAATTGGATTCCGGCTGCGATTCTGAATCGGAACAGGCGGCAAACTCCTCCAGCAACTCTTTCTGCCGTTTGCTCAAGTTGACCGGTGTCTCCACCCGCACCTCAACGACCAAATCGCCAAACATGCCGGGACGGTTCAAATGTGGCAACCCTTTGCCGCGCAAAATCAGGCGTTTGCTGGTCTGGGTACCCGCAGGCAAAGTGACACGGGCCCGACCGCTCAAGGTCGGCACCTCCAAACGACCGCCCAAGGCAGCCTGGGTGAAGGTAATCGGCACGTGACACAACAGATCAGCCTCATACCGTTCAAACATCGGGTGCGGGGCCACTTCGATGACGATGAACAGGTCACCATTGGGGGCACCGCGCAAACCGGCTCCCCCTTCCCCCGACAGGCGAATCCGGTTGCCGGTATCGACACCGGCGGGAATTTTTACCGTCAAGGTCTTCTCTGAACGAACCCGACCCTGTCCCTGACAGCCGCCACAGGGATTGCGAATAATCCGCCCCTGGCCGCGACAGGTGGGACAGGTACGGGCCACCGAAAAAAAACCCTGCTGCGTGCGCACCTGGCCCGCGCCACCGCACATGGTGCAGTTTTCTGGACCAGAGCCTGACTTGGCACCACTGCCGCCACAGGTGGCGCAAACGATGATGGTTGGAATGCGTATCCGCTCTTCCGAACCGTTCATCACCGTCTCCAGAGTGACGGTTAAATCATAACGGAAATCTTCGCCGCGCTGGGCACCACCAGCACCCCGCTGGCCCCGTCCACCGCCGCCGCCAAAAATGTCGCCAAAAAACTCTTCAAAGATATCGCCGAAACCGCCACCAAAGCCGCTGGGATCGCCGGAAAAACCTCCCGCTCCTCCCTGACCCAAGCCGGCATGGCCATATTGATCATAAATGGCCCGCTTTTTGGGATCTTTGAGTACTTCATACGCCGCGTTAACCTCCTTGAACTTGGCTTCGGCACTTTTGTCATTCGGATTGCGATCCGGATGCAACTCCATCGCCAACTTCCGGTAGGCTTTTTTGATGTCAGCTTCCTGGGCATCACGGCTGATGCCCAGGATTTCGTAGAGATCTTTCGCCATCTACTTTACTTTTTATCGTCCTTAACTTCTTCATACTCGGCGTCCACAAAGTCACCCGACTTTTTGGAGCCACCCCCGGTCGGTCCACCGGCAGAGGCCTGTTCTGCTGCCCCTTCCGCCGCACCACCGCCCGCATCCTTGTAGACTGCCTCGCCCAACTTCATGGCAATTTCCATCAACGCCTGCGTCTTGGCGGTAATCTTTTCGGCATCGTCCTGATCCAACACCCCTTTGAGATCAGCAACCGCCGCTTCAATCTGACCTTTCAGACCGGCTTCAATCTTGTCCGCATGCTCTTTCAGCGATTTTTCTGTGCTGTAAACCAGCGAATCGGCATGGTTGCGGGCGTCAATCAGCTCACGTTTGCGTTTGTCTTCGGCAGCATGCAGCTCCGCCTCCTGCACCATCCGTTTGATCTCGCTGTCATTGAGACCACCCGAGGCCTGAATACGAATCGACTGCTCTTTGCCGGTTCCTTTGTCTTTGGCCGAGACATGCACCAGACCGTTGGCGTCAATATCAAAGGTCACCTCAATCTGCGGCACGCCACGGGGCGCGGGCGGAATGCCGACCAGATCAAACTGACCCAGCAGTTTGTTGTCGTTAAACATTTCCCGTTCGCCCTGGGCCACGCGAATGGTGACCGCCGACTGCTGATCCGCTGCCGTGGAGAATACCTGCGACTTTTTCGACGGGATGGTGGTATTTTTTTCGATCAGCTTGGTGAACACACCGCCCAGCGTCTCGATACCCAGCGACAAGGGGGTAACATCCAACAACAACACATCCTGGACTTCACCCTTCAACACCCCGCCCTGGATGGCGGCACCCACGGCCACCACTTCGTCCGGGTTGACCCCTTTGTGCGGCTCTTTGCCGAAAAATTCGCTGACGACCGCCTGCACCTTGGGCATGCGGGTCATACCACCGACCAGAATCACCTCGTCAATATCCCGGGTCGCAACGCCGGCATCTTTGAGCGCTGTCCGGCAGGGACCCAGGGTCCGTTGAATCAGACCATCGACCAACGTTTCCAGTTTGGCCCGGCTCAGGGTGATATTCAAATGTTTCGGACCGCTGGCATCTGCGGTGATAAAGGGCAGATTGATGTCGGTCTGGGTGCTGTTGGAGAGTTCAATCTTGGCCTTTTCACCCGCCTCTTTCAGCCGTTGCAAGGCCATGCTGTCCTTGCGCAGATCGATACCGCTCTCTTTCAAAAACTCACTGGCCAGATAATCGATGATCGCCTTGTCAAAATCTTCACCACCCAGAAAGGTATCGCCGTTGGTCGACTTGACCTCAAAAACGCCGTCGCCAATCTCCAGCACTGAAATGTCGAAGGTACCACCCCCCAGATCGTAGACCGCGATGGTCTGGCCGCCTTTTTTATCCAAACCATAGGCCAACGCTGCAGCCGTCGGTTCGTTGATGATGCGCAACACGTTCAAGCCGGCAATGCGGCCTGCATCTTTGGTGGCCTGCCGCTGGGCATCGTTGAAATAGGCCGGAACGGTGACAATCGCCTCGGTCACCTTTTCGCCCAAATAATCTTCCGCTGTCTGCTTCATTTTTTGCAGAATGAAGGCCGACACCTCGGAAGGACTCATTTTTTTGCCGCCTGCTTCCACCCAGGCATCGCCGTTGTCGGCTTTGACAATGGAATAGGCGACCTGTTTTTTGTCTTCGGCGGTCAACGGATCATCATAGCGACGCCCGATCAGACGTTTGATCGCAGAGAGGGTATTTTTCGGATTGGTGACCGCCTGCCGTTTGGCTGCCTGGCCGACCAACCGTTCGCTGCTGGGCGTAAAAGCCACCATCGATGGCGTGGTGCGACCTCCCTCGCTGTTTTCAATCACCTTGGGATCACCACTCTCCATAATCGCAACACACGAATTGGTGGTGCCCAGATCAATACCAATCACCTTGCCCATCTTAATACCTCTTGCCTCGCAGGATGTCTTAATTCAGCCTTGGCAATCCATTATTTTGTTTTGTTCGCCGTTGGAGTGCCTCGGCCCCAGCATGTCATGCCCGTTATATGGAAACTCTTGTCACCCTTGTCAAGAGCAACCCGCGATAAATTTATGCTTCCATCTCTTTGGCCACGCCCACCATGGCCGGACGCAACAGGCGACCGTTCAACAGATAGCCAGCCTGCAACTCCTGGGCAACATTGCCTGCACTCACCTCCTCCGTGGCCACCTGCAGCACCGCCTGATGCACGTTGTGGTCAAAAGGTTCATGCAGCGCCTTGACCCGCGTCACCCCGTGTTTGCCGAGAACCCGCACCAGCTCATTCTGGGTCATGCCCACCCCTTCGAGAAACGCTTTCAAATCAGGGCTGCACTCTTTGGGCACCGCCGCCAAGGCCCGTTCCAGATTATCGGCCACCTGCAGCAGATCGCGCGCAAACCCTTCGATGGCAAATTGCCGCGCCTGCTGGCTCTCCCGCTCGTAGCGTTTGCGCACATTTTGCATTTCGGCCACAGCGCGCAAATGGGCGTTGCGTTGCTCTTCAACTTGCGCCAGGGCACTCTTGAGTTGCTCTTCAACGGCTGGGGCCGCAGGCGAAGCTGCCGCCTCCCCTCCTTCACCGAACAAACGGGCCACCGCCT
This sequence comes from Magnetococcales bacterium WMHbinv6, assembly GCA_002753135.1. Lineage (GTDB taxonomy): Bacteria > Pseudomonadota > Magnetococcia > Magnetococcales > Magnetaquicoccaceae > Magnetaquicoccus. The sequence continues at coordinate 16,062 of PDZV01000056.1, forward strand.
CTTCCAACTCGGCGTCGGCAAGCGGGCTCTCTTCTGCCGGGGCCGCCTCGGCTGTTTTCGCCTCCTGGGGCTCTCCCTGCTCCACCACACCCTCTACCGCCTCCTGCGCTGTACTCTCCTGTTCGCTGCTCACTTCACACTCTCCCCTGCATTGATACGATTTTCTGCAACACTCTGCACCGAACCACTCACCGTCCCGTCCGAAAAGAGGGTACTCAACACCTGACTGGTGTAGCCGATCAAGGGAATCACATGGGCGTAATCCATCCGCGTCGGACCCAAAACACCCAGAGTGCCCGGATAACACCCTTCTCCACCCTGGAACGGTGCGGCAACCACTACACATCCCCGCTGGTTCCACTCCGCCTCACTGCCAATAAACAGACGCACCCCCTGCAAATCCAGGCAGCGATCCAGCAAGGCCAACAGACCTTTTTTTTCTTCCAAAACCGCCAACATTTCCTGCACCCGCGACAGCTCTGCAAACGAGTGGAACAGATTCATCCGCCCGTTGACGATCAATTCGCTGCCCATCGACAAACTGGCCACACTCTCCAGCAAGCGACCACAGAGCAGGCGGTACTCCTCTTCGCTCTGTTCCAGCTCCCGCTGCAGCCGTTCTCGCACCTCGGCCAGGGTCATCCCCTCCAGCTGCCGGGTTAAAAAACGGCTGAACTGGTTCAATTTTTCCTGGCTCAGGCTGCTCTGCAGGTGGATGACCCGGCTGCGCAACTGCCCAGAATCAGAAACCAAAAGGGCCAAAACCCGCTCCTGCCCGGCGCGG
>PDZV01000013.1 GCA_002753135.1 Magnetococcales bacterium WMHbinv6
AAATGACCGCCATCGAAGCGGGTTGATCAAAGGGGGCCGGATAGGAATCCTCCACCAGATTCAGCGAAAAAAAGTTCACCCGCTGGCGGATGGTATCGTTGATTTGCCAAAGCTGGTTGGCAGTACGCTGGAAAAAGCGTTGCTGAATATCCGGCAAGGCATGACGAAAAGACCAGGAGGTATAGCAACCAACTCTGGCCCGTTGCAGCGCATCGGGATTGATATCCGAGGCAACGATCTGCACTTCGTTCTCGCGCAGCCCCTGCAGAAAGAGGGCAATGGCCAGTGTGTAAGGCTCTTCTCCACTGCTGCAACCAGCACTCCAGAGCATTAACGGTCGTTTGCCACTGTGCAGCAGCGGCGGCACGAGCTGTTTGGCCACCAGATCGAACTGCTTTTCATCCCGAAAAAAATAGGTTTCGCCGATGGTGATGTAACGGGCCATCAACGCCAGCTGCTGCTCTGGCGTTGCACGATAGAGCAACCACTTGACCATCTGCGCCACGTCGTTTATCTGCTCGGCTGCTGCCATTTCACGTAACGAACGATACAAATCCTCCAGGCGGTGATCAGGAAAAGGAAAGCCTAAACGCTGTTCTATGAGGTTACGCAGCCAAGCCAGCTCTTCCCCGGCAAGAGCAAGCTCCCCTGAGGGTTTGACGGTTGACATCATGACGCCACGTCGGCCAGTACCGGTTGCGCCACAGACAACAACGGCTGCAGCAGACGCTTTTTGGGCAACAGCAACACGGTCTGCTGCTGGTGCTGGACCACTCCGTCCAGCAACGGTTCCAGGTGCGGAGACAAACTGCCCGGTGGCTGAATTGCCCCATTGTCGATAGGAATGACCCCCTCGATGCGATCAACAAAAAAACAACAGGGCATCTTTCCTGGCAACAATATCAATCGATCCTCAGGATCGATCATCCGTTCTGGCAGCTCCAGTCGTAGGCGCAGATTAAGCACCGGCACCACCTGCCCGCGCAGATTGACCAACCCGCTCAAAATAGGTGGAGCATCGGCAACAGGGGTCACCCATAAAGCTCGAAAAACCCGCTCGACATCGGTAATGGCGATGGCAAACAGTTGCTCTTCGAGCCGAAAAACCAAATAATGAATCGGGTGATCAGGCATGTACACGACGATTGACTCCACCCATGGAACACTCCCCTCTTGTCAGGCAGGATAACCCATTCAGAGGGTGATTGTCACTTGTTTTGCTGTAATTGGCGGTGCATAACAGGTAACCTGCCTCTGGCAGCCAGCACCAGTTTGAGGAACGGAATCATGACCAACACTCAATCGGATCGGGCCACCATTCTGGTGGTGGATGATACGACGGAAAATATCGATGTTTTAAGCGGTATTCTGCGTGCCGAATACAAAGTCAAGGCAGCCCTGAACGGGGAACGCGCTTTGCGCATCGCCCACAGCGAGCCACGGCCTGATATGATTCTGTTGGACGTGATGATGCCGGGCATGGATGGGTATGAGGTATGTCGCCGCCTGAAGGCTGATCCGTTCACCGCTGCGATTCCGGTCATCTTTATCACCGCAAAAATTGAGGTGGAGGATGAGCGTCTCGGTCTGCAACTGGGTGCGGTCGATTATATCACCAAACCGATTTCACCGCCGATTGTCGAGTTGCGGGTACGCACCCAGTTGGCGTTATATGACCAGCGCCGAGAGTTGGAACGACTGGTTCGGCTACGGACCGAAGAGTTGTTGGCCACCCGGCTGGAAATTATCCGCCGTTTAGGGCGGGCCGCTGAATTCAAAGACAATGAAACCGGGCTGCATGTGATCCGCATGAGCCACTATGCCCGCCTGATCGCCGAACAGTTGGCCATCGGTGGCGAATGGACCGAACTTATGTTCAATGCGGCACCGATGCACGATATTGGCAAGATTGGTATTCCAGACCATATTTTGCGCAAACCGGCGGCGCTGGACGGCGAAGAGCGTAAAACAATCGAAACCCACCCCGAAATGGGGGCGGAAATTATTGGCAACCATCAGGCCGATTTGTTAATCCTGGCCAAAGAGATCGCCTTGACCCATCATGAAAAATGGGACGGAAGCGGCTATCCGCACCGCTTGCAGGGGGAGAATATTCCTCTCAGTGGCCGCATTGTCGCCATCGCCGATGTGTTTGATGCTTTGACCGCCCAACGTCCCTACAAAAAGGCCTGGCCGGTGGCAGAGGCGATGGCCATACTGGATCGGGATGCAGGCAGCCATTTTGATCCGCATTTAGTGGCTTTGTTCCACCGGGTATTGCCGCAGGCGGTGGAGATCATGGAGCGGCATCGGGATCCGCCGCGCCGAGCGGGTTGAGGTGGAAAACCATCGACTGTGGCAATTGTTAACGCTGGTTTGTGGAGAATGATCATGCGCAAGGGTGTTTCTGGCTTGGTACTGACTTTGTTGATGTTGCACGGTGGTAGCGCAGGCAGTGCCGATGCTCCGTCTGTGTTCCGGGATCCGATAACCGGCATCGAGTTGCTGGATATTCCGGGTGGCACTTTCTCCATGGGTTGTGCTGGCGAGTGGACCGCACGTTGTTTTGACTGGGAAAAACCGGCCCATGAAGTGACTCTCTCCTCTTTCCGCCTGGCCCGCACCGAGGTAACGCAAGCGCAGTGGCGCAAAGTAATGGGCGAAGATCCAGCTGATTTGCAGGCAAAAGAGTGCGGCGACGATTGCCCGGTGGAGAGTGTTGCCTGGGACGATGTGCAGGAGTTTCTCAAAAAGTTGAACAGCATGGGGGAACATAAATTTCGTTTGCCGACAGAAGCCGAATGGGAATACGCCTGCCGCTCCGGTGGCAAGGAAGAGAGCTACAGCGGCGGCTCCGACCCGGACAAAGTGGCCTGGCATGAGAGCAACAGTGGTCGCCATGTACATCCGGTAGGCAAAATGGCAGCCAACGGCTTTGCTCTGCACGACATGAGTGGCAACGTCATGGAGTGGGTCCAGGATATTTATGGTGCCTACGCCGCTGCGGCAGCAACCGATCCGCTGGTGGAGAGTGGCGGTTCGGACCGGGTGTTTCGGGGTGGTTTTTTCAGCAGCGTCCACCGCCAGTTGCGCTGCACCATGCGCAACAAAAACAGCTCGTCGCTGAAGGTGCCCACCATCGGCTTTCGTTTGGCGATGACGCCGTAGGGTTGCGAATGCAGATTGAGTAAATATCCCCCGGCAAAGCCGGGGGCTTTCGGTTGTGAGCCGCTCAAAGCGGCTGTAATGGGTCGATTGCGCGACCCATCATGTTTGTTTGTCATCTGACAGTTGAAGTGACCGATTTTTGGTGGCACAGCCGTTTCCATGCGGTTTGACCATATTCTCGTCCCTTGGCCTCAATCAAAACAGCCTCCAGGTATTGGGCTGTATCTGCCAGAGGATCCTGCTGATCCGGTACTCAGGCTCTACAAATGGCAGTGTTGGCTGTCGCCAGCCAATATCATCAGCCTTGCAGACATTGGAAACGGTCATCCGATCACCAATCTCCAAGGAGTGCGCGATGGATCGATGGATCCGAAAATGGTGTCGACGGCAACCTCCGCGTCCCTGTGCATCAAGTTGCACTGATGCGCAATCTGCTTGATCAAATCTGACTTGGTCATTGGCATCCTCCCTATGTAACGTGCTGAACAGTATTCAATAAATCACGTTCACTGATGCTCTCCGCTACGCAATGAATGGCATCCAACAGAGTCTGTTTCTTGATCGGCTTGGCAAGGTGTCCATCACACCCGGCGGCCAGACTCTCTTCTCTCCTGTCGACAGAAACATGGGCACTCAAAGCCATTATGGGCAAAGGCTGGCGTCCTTCTTCTTGTTCCCACTGACGTATGGCGCGTGTGGCGGCGTATCCATCCATGTTGGGCATCTGGATATCCATCAGTACCAAATCAAACGACTCTTCCCGCACCCGTGACACGGCTTCGATACCATCATTGACCATTACCACTTGATGTGGAGTTTTTTTCAGGTACGCATGGATCAGCATCTGGTTTTCTTGAGTATCTTCAGCAACAAGGATACGGAGAGTTCTGGCAGGAGTAGCATTCGTTAATTTGATTGGAGCTTCCAGATCTGCGGTAACTTCTACCGGGTGTGATGGCAGGGTAAAAAAGAAGGTGCTGCCTTCTCCCAACCGGCTTTCCACCCAAATCTGACCACCCATGCGTTCCACCAGTTTTTTGGAAATGGCCAACCCCAAACCCGTGCCACCATACCGTCGGGCAATACCTGAATCTGCCTGGGTAAAATGCTCAAAGATACGATTTGCCTCCTTTTCAGCAATGCCAATACCGGTGTCGGACACACTGAACAGAAGGGTTTCTGACTCCTGAGGATGAGGTAACAATCGCAAAGAGACTTGCCCATGCGGGGTGAATTTGATGGCGTTGCCCAGCAGATTGATCAGTACCTGTCGAACCCGTCCCTCGTCACCAACAATAGCGTCTGGTATGTTTGGCAAGATATTTTCCGATAAAACCAGTCCTTTGTTTTCAGCCGTTATCCGCATCAGACGAACGATTTCTTCAACAACCTGACGGGGTGAAAAGGGCAGATCGGAGACCGTCAAACGACCGGATTCTATCCTGGAAAAGTCCAGCACATCATTTATCAAATTTATCAGCGTCTTGCCTGATTGGTGCATGGTCTGGACAATCTGGCGTTGTTCCGGATCAAGGTTGGTTTCGAGCAACACATCTGACATCCCCAACACCACATTCATGGGAGTACGGATTTCATGGCTCATGGTGGCAAGAAAATCACTCTTTGCCTGGTTGGCTGACTCTGCCTTTAACTTGGCCTGTTTGATCACATCCTGGTCCTGCCAACGTAACATGAACAATTGCACCTCATTGGCTGAGAGTTGCAATTGGACGACATCCTGCTCGTCGTAGGGGGTATCCTTGTTCCCCACCCCGATGATCATGTGGATCAAATCCTCACGCATGACCGGTGTACTCATGTGACGCCACACCGGGAAATGTTCAGGATAGCCATTGTGGGCGAGTTCGTTGGGAAAATCGTTATGGACCACCGTCTGTCTCAGGCACACCGAGTCGGCCCATATACCGGCCTGGGATAGAGGGTAATGAGTGTTGTGTGTGACGCCGCATAAATCCGTCGCTGCCTGGTTCCACACCGAGAGGCGGACAGTTGCCTGATCCTCATCGACAAGATACAGATAGCCAACCACGCTGTTGGTCACCGCCACGGCGATGTCCAACAACCGGCGGCACAGGTCAACCTCTTTCAATTGCAGCAGATCCTGATCCAACTCCATGAGCATCCGTAATCGCTGTTCGTTTTTCAGACGAATAGACTCGGCTTTTTTCTGCTCAGAAATATCCTGTTGGATGGTCAGCCAGACCGTTCCATATTCTGGATGAACAAAGTCGGAGACTGTGGCTCGGCACCACAGTGTACTCCCATCCTGACGACAATTGAGGAGTTCCCCTTCCCAGAAGCCATCCCGATTCAGGACAGCCATGATCTCCTGGGCGATTTTCTCCGGGGATTTATTGGTTCGGGCGTTGATGACGGCGATGTCGCGACCGTTCAGACCACCTGCAGAGTAGCCGAACATCCCCTCGAATTTTGGATTGGCATAGACAATTTTACCATCCTGAGCACGAATCAGAGCCACCCCCTCCGTCATATTGATCAAGATTTCGTCGCGTAGACGTAGACCCGTTTCCGCCCGCTTACGTTCGCTAATATTACGGAAGATTCCCTGCAGGATTGACCTGCCATGAAAAGTATGGACACTTCCGGTCACCTCCACGGGTATCTCCTGCCCATCTGACCGCAGGACCGCAACTTCTATGGGTATGCCTATGAATCCAGCAGCCTGCCTCGCCTGTTCCTGGAAGGTATCTCGGACGAAAGCCCCAATGGCGGGGGGATGAAGTTTGGTTTGATGCATCCCCTGGATTTCCTCCAGAGGTTTCCCAATCAACCGGCAGGCGGCTGTATTGGCATCCAGAACCAGCCCGGAGACTGAGTCCAAAAGAAAGATGGCGTCCGGGGCCGCCGCGAACAAAGCGCGGTAGCGCTCTTCACTCTCCTGCAAGGCGTTCTGGGCAAGAACCTGTTCGGTAATTTCCTCACAGACCACGGCAAACTGGCCATGGCGTGGTGAAAAGGCATAAACATCAAAATATTTACCAAAAGCAGCGCTGTAATTTTGAAAACGAGCCGGTTCTCCCGTCATGGCTACTTTACCGTAGGTTTCGATCCAGTATGTTTCAGTATTTGGCATCAGTTCCAGCACTCTCTTGCCAAGCACCTGTTGGGGGGTAAGGCCCGTCATGGCGGCAAAAGCGGGATTGATCTCCAGGAAACAGTAGTCTACGGGGTGGCCCACCTCATTGACGATGATCTCGTGCAGGGCAAAACCGTTAAGCATTGTGGAAAAAAGGCTGCGAAAACGATATTCGCTCTCCCGCAGCGTCGCCTCCGCATGTATGCGCTCGGTAATGTCACGGACATTGACCACGACCCCGCCGATGTCGGGATTCCCCAACTGGTTTGAACCGCGTGCCTCCAGGTGCACCCAGCCACCGCTCTTGCACCGGTGTCGGTACTGTGCGCCACCAGACCCCGTCTCAATGATCTGCCGGAACGCAGCCAGAACCAGTTCCTGATCATCGGGATGGATCATTCGTTCGATCACCGGGATATCTACGAGTTCAGAGGGAACGTAACCGTGGCACCACTCGGCGGATGGGCTCACGTAGCGCTGGATCCCTTCAGCGTCAAGGACGACAATGGTGTCAAAGGAGTTTTGGATAAGCTGTGAGAAGCGCCGGTCACTTGCCTGCACCTCCTGACGAGAGCGGAGCAGCGATTCCTTGTCACGTCGATGCTCTGCCAGTTCGCGCATTAACCGCAAGGTGTTCGAAGAAAGCGTGGAGTAGATCGACAGAATGATATCAATCAGCGCGCGCGTTGCCCCTCCCATCTGTTCCCTGGCCCGGGGCTTTGCTTGCTCCAGAGGCAATCCTTCCTTCATCGCCAGCACAATATAGGCCAGATAGCGATCGCTCTCAAGGATGTGGGACGCCAACCAACGAGCAAGAAATCCAAGGGTCTCTTCGGCCACTTCTGACAGGAGATGTGAGTTCCGGGACGCATCAAGGCGCGAGACTTCCTGTACAAAGGAGCGATGAATGGCCTGATGTTCGACCTCGGCGGGGTCACCTGCAAGGTATCCCTGCCAAATCTCCTCTTCGGTCTCGAAATGGTAGAGTACATATTCGGCCAGTTGGGGAAAAATCTTGTCCAAGACCGTTGTCTCTGCACTAAAGGCAAGATGGCTGGCAAGGAGGTTGAGCAACTGCACCAGCTTTTTGTGCTGTTCGTCAATCTTGGACAAGCCTGTATTGAAATTTTCGTCCCATGGAAAAATATCTATATGATTAGAGTTTTCAGTTTCAGACCAATCTAAATTCATATCATATTCTCTAAAGTCATGTCAATTGATCACTTTGCCAACACCCGATTGAGCTTGCCGCTTTGGAAACCTTCCAGATCCAGGGTGACAAACTGAAACCCCAAGACGCGCAGTGCAGCGCTTATCTGTTGGCGCAGGGGCTCTTGCAGCAGGCGGGGGATTTCTGCCGGTGGCAGCTCGATGCGGGCGGTCTGGCCCTGTTTGCGCACACGCAAGGTGGTAAAACCGAGATTTTTTAATACCCCTTCCGCTGCCTCCACCATGCGCAGCGATTCGATGACGATCGGTTCGCCGTAGCTGATGCGTGAGGAGAGGCAGGGCGAGGCCGGTTTGTCCCAATTGGGTAGCCCCCGCGCTTGCGCCAGACGGCGCACCTCTGCCTTGCCGAATCCGGCCTCCCACAACGGACTGCGTACCCCGTGTTCTCCTTTGGCCCGCAAACCGGGTCGATAATCAGCCGCATCATCGCGGGTACTGCCATCGACCACCACGGCAAACCCCTCCTGCTCTGCCAAGGCGCTCAGGCGGGAAAAAAGGTCGCTTTTGCAATAATAACAGCGATTGAAATCATTGCGCACAAAGTGTGTATCGGCCATCTCGCCGCTGTCGATGAAACGGTGCGCCACCTGCCACGCCGCCACCAACTGTGCCACATCCTGCCGATCCTGGGCGGGCATGGTGGGCGACAAGGCGGTGACAGCCAAAAAGGGAACCCCTGACTCGCGCACGGCCCATAAGAGAAACGAACTGTCCACCCCGCCGGAAAAGGCCACCAACACCCGCTCACAGGCGCGAATGGTCTGTAACAAGTGGGCATACAAGAGGCTATCCGGTTCGTTTGCCATCACACTCCCGCCGCTCCCCGATTGATCAAACCGGCCACATATCCGGCCCCAAAACCGTTATCGATGTTGACCACCGTGACATTGGCGGCACAACTGTTCAACATGCCCAACAAGGCCGACAACCCCTGCCAGGAGGCACCATACCCTACGGAAGTGGGCACGGCCAGCACCGGTTTATCCACCAACCCCCCGACCACCGAGGGCAACGCTCCCTCCATCCCGGCCACCACCACCAACACTTTGGCCTCCCGCAACAGATCGCTGGCGGCCAGCAAACGGTGCAAGCCGGCCACGCCCGCGTCATAACAACAGACCACCCGCGCTCCCAGCAAACGGGCCGTCCAGGCCGCCTCTTCGGCCACGGCAATATCACTGGTTCCGGCACACAACACCCCGACCAACCCTGCCCCGGCTTCGGCCTGCATCTGCCGGTACAAGCAACGTGATCCGCCCGCCACCTGCAACAGCGGAAAGAGCGCCTGCAAACGGGCCATCCGCTTGCGGCTCAAGCGGGTGATCAGCAGATCCGCATCATGACTCAAGGCCCGCTCCACCACCGCCTGCAGATGGTCAAAACGTTTGCCCTCTGCCAAAATCACCTCCGGAAAACCATGGCGCAAACTGCGCTGGGTATCCAGCCTGGCAACAATGGTGCCTGCCTGCTCCACCGGATCCACGGGAAAACGCTGCAATTGTGCCATCGTTTCAGCAACCGTCTTCCGTCCCTGCGCCAAATCGTTCAGTAAAGAGTGTAATCGCTCTGGTGACATCACTTATTGCCATTCATTGAACACAATGGGATGGCGGCTCTTGCACACCGCCAAAATGGAAAACCCCTCGACTGCCTGCGCTTTAAACCGATTGCAAATACGGCAAAAGCCTCTCCTGGGCCTGCAACAAACTCCAACCCTGCCCCTCGGCCACGGCCAGCAGGTCGGCATATTCTATTTTGCAGCGCTCTCCTGCCTCCTTGACCCGGACCATGCCCCAAGGGGTAGTGATCTCCCGCAGACGGCGGGGCAAAATCAGTCGTTCGGTCGGGGTCAGGCGGACACCCAGGGCGGTGCTGTGGTGCAAGATCAAGGCAGCCACTCTCTCGGCCTGTTCCGTCTCTGCCATCACCTCCAGACGGACGCCGGGACGACCTTTTTTCATCGTTATCGGCAGCAAGGCCACATCCAGGACCCCGGCCTGCCACAAGTGGTCACTCAAGGCACCGTACCATTCCGGATTCATGTCGTCGATATGGGTGGTCAATACCGTCACCCACTCCCGCAACAGAGTTGCCTCGTTCTCCTCCTCCTCCTGTGCCAACAGGCGCAACAGATTGGCCCGACCGGCAATTTCGCGGCTGCCCAACCCCTGCCCCACCCGATCAATGCGGGTAAGCGGGCAAGCACCATAGCGTTCGGCCAACGTGACCAGAATGGCCGCTCCGGTCGGCGTCACCAATTCTCCATTTACCGGATCGGCAAGCAGGGGCACCCGATAGCGTCGCAACAACTCAGCAACCGCTGGAGCCGGTATCGGCAGGCGACCATGCGCACAATCGACAAAACCGCTGCCAGTGGCCAGCGCAGAGGCACTGCAACTGCTGACTCCCAGGGCCCAACAGGCATAGGCAGCACCACAGATATCGATGATGGCATCCACCGCGCCCACCTCGTGAAAATGGACCTCGGCAATCTCAATGCCATGCACGACAGCTTCCGCCTCTGCCAAACGGCGAAAGATGGTCGCCGCCAACTGCTTGACCGGTTCTGGCAGGGCGGAATGGTCAACCAAAGCGAGAATCTCTCCCAGATGACGGTGCGGGTGATGGTGGTGATGGGTCGGATGATCATGCCCGTGACCATCCGCCTCCTGATGACTCTCTTCATGCACCTCCAGATGCAGACCACGCAGACCACCCCGCCGTCCCGGTGTGATCGTCCAACGCCATCCCTGCAGTACACTTTGCAACGCCTGCTGCAGAGGAGCCACCTCCACGCCCAAATCGATGGCCGCTGCCAAAAACATGTTGCCGGCAATACCCGATGGCATATCCAGATGCAATTTCATGAACCGCTCCGACCGCTGCCAAGAATCATCTTGTTCTGTTCCGAACGGCTCTCTCCAACCGAGGTGACACGAATAGCGGCCTGATCGGCTACCGGACATTTGTTCTCGCAAATGCCGCAACCGATACAGAGAGATGGCTCGACATAGGGTTGTTTCAGCACTATTTTTTGCCCCTGCCGATCCGCCATTTCCACTTTTTTGTACCAGATTGCTTTCGGGGCCGTAGGACAAACCTCTTCGCAGACGATACACGGGGTGTGCATGGCCCAAGGGAGACAGCGGCCATGGTCGAAAAAGGCGGTACCCAGTTTGATCGGTTCGGCTTTGTTGCCCGCAGTGGCGTTGACCTCACCGATCTTTTCTGCCACAAGCAACGGGCGAATGGCCCCGGTCGGGCAGACATGGCCGCACAAAACGCAATGGTGTTCACAATAACCGAGTCGATTGAGCAAAATGGGCGTCCATAGCGCTTCCACGCCCCCTTCCAGCAGGGCCGGTTGCAAAACGTTGGTAGGACAGACACGCATGCAGGCGGCGCATTTAATGCACCGGGCCAAAAAGGGCTCCTCCGGCAGGGAACCGGGTGGACGAATCATCGCCGGGTGTGGTGTACCGGCCACCGAATAGGAACTGCGCAACAGTGGCACAAAAAGGGCGGCGGTCAAGGCGCTCTCCACCAGACGTCGCCGACTGACATCCAGTGGTGCAGCTACCGAACTGCGGGGCTCTCCCCAGCCAAAATGGAGCGCCCCCTCCGGGCACTGTTCCAGGCAGTTCATGCACAGGTGGCACTCACTGACCCGTAAAGCGCCATCCGGATCACACCCTCCCTGACAATAGCGCAGACATTTATGACAATCGGTGCAACGATCCACATTGCGTCGAATGCGCAACAGCGGACGCCAGGAAAGCACTCCCAGCAAAGCCCCCAACGGACACAACACCCGGCACCAAAAGCGGGTCATGAAACGGTTGGCCAGCACAATGGCCAGCAGCATGACGGCGATGGCGGCACCACCGAGAAAATAGGGCTGCGTCAGATAAAACCCCGCCCCCTGCCATTGCAGTGCCGGCCAGAGGCCGGTTACAAAAGAGCGGGTCAGCACAGCGATCGGATCGAGCAGACCGATCTGCAACACCCCGAACAGTGCCATCACCAACAGGGCGGCCAACAGATAATATTTTACCCGGAACAGAGCCTGATAACGGTTTTGTTTATAGTCATCCGCCGGGCGGGTAAAGGTGAAAAGATGGCTGATGATCTGATTGAGAATACCGAGCGGACAGATCCAGGAGCAAAAAAAACGCCCAAGAAACAGAGTTAAAATCACCACAAGCAAGGCCAAGGCCAAGCCACGGTAGAGCGTGCCGCTGGTCAGGGCAGCGGCCAGGGCGGTGAGCGGGTCCAACTCCAGAAAGAGCCCCACGTCGTAGCCCTGCAGATGGGCAAAATCGCTGCGCCAGAGCAACAGCAAAAACAGAGCGAAAAAAAAGGCGGCATAAATACGCCGAATCGCACGCAACCCCGGAGGCAAAAATTTCATCAGCCCACCTGCCGTTCCTGCCAATGCAGTGAGCGCCACTCCACCTTGCCCAAACCCCGCTGTTCCGCCATCGCCAGATAGGGCACCTGGCTGGAGGTCAAGCCAAGCAAGCCCAAGGCCCAACTGTCGAGAGCCACCTCATCCAGGCCAGCCACAATGGTGTTTTCTCGCTTTACATCCTCCAGGCTGCCCCCGGATGGACCATTACGCTGCAACACCCGAGTGGCATCCACCACCGTCAAGGTGGGACGCACCGCTGCGGCCAGGTCGACAATCGATGGATGAATGTTTTGATGCAGACGATTGCGTTGCCCGCCCAACACGCCGTACCAGTTTTTCATCGCCAGGGTACAACCGCTCAAGGAGTGCTGTTTGACCACCGGCAGATTGATCACCTTGTCGGTCTGGTGAAAATAGCGCAATACGGGCCAGACTTTCAGCACCGTACCCTGCATGTCGGTGGCGACAAAATCGCTGCTGCCGGGAAAACGCACCTGGGCACCCACCTGTTGCGCCGCCGCTTCGATACCCGAACGGTTAAAACTGCGCCGCGGATCGTTGATCGAGCAGTCGGTCACCCACACCTGTTTGGCACCCGCCTCCCGACACAACTGGGCCACTGCCGCCACCACCTGCGGATTGGTATTGGCCGCCTGCTCCGGTTGCCGGTCCCAACCGACGTTGGGTTTTAATAATACTGTATCCCCTCGTTGCACAAAACGACCGATCCCCCCCAACAACTGCACCGCCTCGCGCACCATCGCCTCCACCTGTTCTCCCCGCGCCACGGCCAGGGTGGCATGGTGGCTGTCTGCGGGCACGCGAAAATCGCGCAGCGTCAGCACCTCCTGTTGTTTTGGCCGGATGGCCTCCCGGGAGTAACCCAGATAACCCAACACCGCCACACCGGAGGCCAAGCCACCACTCAGCGCCACCTCGCGCAAAAAGCGACGCCGACTCCATGGCTCCTCCACTTGATTGAGGCGTGAACCATGGCGTCGTTTCCGACCCTTTTCCGTCACCTCTGACTCGTGCTGTTCATCCATGGCCAAGAAAACGCCGCAGCGCCTCCAGAATCGTTGTATCCAACGGTTGAAAAATACCCAGCCACTGCCCGCGCAGCGGTAACAACAGCCAATCCCCTTCATAAGGATCACTCAGTTGCCACAGGCGCACTCCCCCTTCCTGCAACGCCTGAATCGCAATACCCTCCTGCTGGCAAAAAGCCCGAAACGCCTGTTCCAAAGCGGCCTGTTGTGCCTCATTCACCGTCACGGCAAACATTTGTCCTTCACGACCATCGGCACGCTGAAAACGTCGTTCCACCACCCGCTGCAGAAAACTCCAGCCACGATAGTTTTCCTTGATGTAACGGGTTGCCGTCACCTTGCCCAAATCGGGAAACAGTCGATCCAGGGACAACTCCCCGCCGCTTTGGCCGGCGCTGCCTTTGCGCAACCCTTGCAGCAGCGCCTCCGCCAACGGCAGCAGCGGCATACCATCGGCAAAAGCAGCCACCTTGACATAATAGCGACCAGCCAGAAAACCCAAGGTGCGCGGTCCGGCAAAAGCCCCCTCGCCCAAGGCAATCGCCTGCCCACCCCCCACTTCATCAACCAGGGCCCCAAAAGCATTGAGCGGTTCGCCCATGTCATAAAAATCAACCACTGCCGATGGTTGCTGACCATCGGTTGGCAAACGATATTCTGCCACCGTCAGCGAACGAAAACCGGCAGCGAGAAAATATTCGGCATGGCCGTTGATGTATTCGTACAAATTATTTTTGCTGAAGGCGCGCAGCGCAGGCAGACGCTGCCAAGGCTCAACCGTATCAGGCAGCAAAGCCCCCAGGGAGAGTCCACCCCCCTTGAATTGCAGCAGAGCCGGATCATAAATTTGCCCGCGCCAGTACAACAGCAAGGCCATTAATGGCAACAAGGCCAACAACAACCACCGCACCCCTGCCGGTGGCTGCGGGCGCGGCAGGGGAGAGGGTGTTGCTGGCACCGGATCAAGCACCGGAGAGAGGGGACCGTCAGGCGACGGCGGTAAAGGTCAGAGAACGGTGGGCCGCCTGCAGCATCGCAGAGACCGGCAAAGCATGGTGGCACGCCCCGTTGCAGGTGGGAGTTGTACAGGTCAGACAAGCGGCGGCAGAACTGTTGTTCAGCTGGGCATAGTTTTGCATCGCCCGTTTTTCATCGCCATAATCGGCAAAATACATCTGGTAACGAAGAATATTGGCAATATCCACCCCTTGCGCACAAGACCCCATGCAGTCGCCACAACCGGTACGGCAATAGCTTTGCCCATACAGGGCGACGTAGTGATCCAAAGCGCGTTGATCGGCGGCGGTAAAGGGTGTTCCAGAGGCTTGCACATAAAGGTTCAGATCGTCAACCGTTTTGATGGTTATCACCAAACCGGCCACCTGCGGGTGTTGCAAGACCCAGCGAAAAGCGGCATGCTCAAAAACCGCACCCGCCGGATCCAGATTGCCCTCTTTTGCCCCGGCCAAAGTTTTCATGGCAATCACACCCACGCCCCGATCCGCTGCCTTGTGCAGCACCTCCGGCAGCTTGGGAAATTTCATAAAGTTGAAGGCGGTCATGATCACATCATAATGACCGCTTTCCACTGCCTTGCCCAACAACGGTTCCAGATTGTTGGGTCCGTGCGAAGAGACCGCCAGATGACGCACCTTGCCGGCTTTTTTCAAGGCATCGGTTGCAGCCAACATATTTTCATCGAGCAGGCGGCGCTCCTCCTCTTGCAGTGAGGTCGATTTTTCGCCGATGGCGTGGACAAAAACCACGTCCAGATATTCGAGGTTCATCCGCTTCAGGCTGCCATCCACAGCGGCAATATACTCATCCTTGCTGGCACCAACCGGCAAATGGCCCGGATAGGGGTTGGCCGAACAATATTTGGAGGCGATAAAAATTTTTTCCCGCTGTTTGATGCGTCCCATCGCCTCGCCAATCAAGGTTTCGCTGTTGCCGTAATCGGGGGCGGTATCAAAATAGTTGACCCCCTGATCGATGGCCCGCAGAATCATCGACGCCGAAGGCAGTTTGCCTGCTCCAAAGGAGATGTCACTCATTTTGATTGAGGTTTTACCCAACGCCCGGTAGTTTTTAATGGTGGGTTTGCCCTCTTTGCCGGGCTCGACTCCCCTTTCCGCCGCCATCACCCCACCCGGCAAGAGTGTACCCGCTGCCAATGCAACCGAGTTCTGCAAGAATGCTCTGCGTTCCATCCCCGATCCTCCCGACAACCAAGTTGTACCTGCCGTAATCCTCTCTGCTATACCCCCGATTCACGTGTGACCGCATATTTGCCACGACTGTGGTTGCGCAGAACATCCAAAACAATCTCTTTGAGCCGATCGTAGGGAATCGGTTTGTGCAACACCTCCACATCCGACGGCACGCCGCCATTGGCGGCAATCTGCTCGGCATCCATGCCGGTGACGACGACAATACGCGGCATATTTAAATCAGGGGTTCCCTGCAGACTCTTCAACATCTGAAAGCCATCCATCGACGGCATCAACAGGTCGGTGATGATCACCGACGGTTTGTGAACACCCGCTTGAATCAAACCTTCAAAACCATTTTCTGCCGTTACCAAGCGAATGGGCCAATTCCAATTGGCAACCACAGCACTGGCCACTTCGCGCAAATCGGCATCATCCTCAACCAGCAACACGGTCAAAACCGGTTGATCCGATTCCAACAGCTCCACCTGCCGTTTTTCCAGCAATTGACGAATGGAACTCATCGGGATACGAAAATGGCCTCCCGCAGTCTTCCAATACTTAATCGCCCCCCGATCCATCCAATAATGAACCGTCCGTTGCGACACACCCAGCAATCGGGCAGCCTTGGACGTGGTGATATACACCTCAGAATCGTCCCCCAATGGTGGCAAACTCATAGCAACTCCCGTGAATACGAATGCAATTTTCCAGATAAAACCTGCGCCAAGCAAATTGGCTAACCACTCGGAAAGTGAGACTTAATCTCGCAAACTCCGCAAAGCATGACGATGATAAGATGAAATTCCTGCATATGCAAGCATTTTCAGTACAAAGTGGATAATTTTGTTCGAGCGGTTTGATTCCGTACTTGCCAAAGAGAAGAAATCTGCGACAATGTCGGGAGCAGGCAGACTGGAGAAAATTGCGGCAGTGCAGCATGCGTAACCAGCTAACCATGGGTGGAGGCAGAACAAGGTGGCGTTGATCGTTGTGGTGGATGATGACGAGGTGATTCGCTTATTGTTGCGGGAGATCCTGCAAAAGGCGGGTCATCAAGTATTGGAAGCGGGCAATGGTCAGGAAGGCTTGCTCCTGCTGCAAAAACACCCTGTTGACCTGGTTATTACCGATATTTTCATGCCGGAAATGGATGGTATCGACCTGTTGGCAGCCATCTTGCGCACCAAACCGGACAGCAAAATCATCGCCATGTCTGGCGGTTACAAAGCCATGGATCCACACCTGACCTTGCGCATGGCCCAATCCTTTGGTGCCCTGGAAATTCTCAGCAAACCGTTGCAAGCTGACCGAATTCTGGCCAGCGTCAGCAAAATTTTGGCAAAACAAGCCTAAAAGCCCAGTAAAAACAACTCGGACATCCTGCCTCTCTTTTGCTCTTTTTCTGTCGTGGCAAAAACGTTTACGGGCTGAAAGCGTGCGCATGTTTTTGCGCCTGGCAGGCGAAGCAAAACCCAGCGCAATCTGCACAAATTGTTTTCGCCAGCCCCCCAACCGGGTCAATTTTTTTGGTTGCATTCTTCTCGTCGAGAGATTTGATGCAGGGCCGATAAAAAGGTTTTTTTGCGAATGGGTTTGGCAAGATAACTGTCACATCCGGCTTCGCGACTTCGTTGGATCTCTCCTTCAAAAGCATGGGCGGACAAGGCAATGATCGGAACCGGTATTCTTCCCGACTGTTGTTCCCACTGACGAATCAAGCGGGTGGCCGTATAACCATCCATGCGCGGCATCTGGACATCCATGATCACCAGATCAAACTCCTCCTGCCGTATCCGCTCGACAGCCTCCTCACCATCGCCAACCATGACATAACGGTGCGGCGTCTCTTGCAGATAGACTTCAAACAACTCCTGATTTTCTTCCACATCCTCTGCCAGCAGAATACGTAACACCTGATCGCCAGAACGACTCTTTATCCGCTCCACGCCATCCTTTTCCGCTACCGGCATTGCCGCTTCCCGAACAGGCAGGGTAAAGAAAAATTGACTGCCCAAACCGATGCCGCTCTGCAGCCAAATCTGCCCCCCCATCCGTTCCACCAGACTGCGGACAATCGACAACCCTAAACCCGTACCGCCGTAACGACGGGTGATACCGCTGTCCGCCTGAGTAAACTGTTCAAAGATGCGTTCCGCCTGCTCTTGCGCTATACCAATCCCGGTATCCTCCACACAAAAAAGCAGTCGATCGGGCAGATTTGCCTCTCGGTTGATCTGAATGCCGACTCGCCCTGTGTCGGTAAACTTGATGGCATTGCCCAACAGATTGACCAGAATTTGCCGCAAACGACCCTCATCACTGACAATCCAACCGGGAAGATCATCCGGGAGTACTGCTTCCAACAACAATCCTTTCTGTTCTGCGGTCAGTCGCAGTAACGTTACCACCTCTTCAACCAGACGACGCGGTGAAAACGGCTCTTCTCGCAATTCGATCCGACCGGCTTCAATCCGGGAAAAATCTAAAATATCGTTGATCACCCCCAACAACGCCTTGCCTGATTGATGCATGACTGTGACCAGGCGACGCTGTTTCTCACTCAACTCTTCTTCCAGCAACATTTCCGACATACCCAACACCACATTCATCGGAGTACGAATTTCATGGCTCATGGTGGCCAAAAATTCACCCTTGACCCGGGTTGCCTGCTCCGCCTCATTTTTGGCCTGCTGCAACAAACGGTTTTGCTGCTCCAACTGCTGGGTCCGCTCATGCACCCGCAATTCCAATACCTGATTGGCAGTCTCCAAATCTCGTTCACGCTGGCGCAAGGCGGTCAAGGCAATCTGCAGACTGCGCTCCCGATGATAGAGTTCCAGATATAATCGGATACGATTTAATAATAAATTTTGATCAATTGGCTTGGTCAGATAATCAACCGCGCCCGCTTCATAACCTTGACGCACAAATTCATCTGCTTTATAAACAGCAGTTATAAACACAATAGGAATTTCTCGTGTTCGACTGGTCATTTTCAAATGACGGGCCATTTCAAAACCGTCCATGCCAGGCATTTGCACATCAAGCAGGATCAGATCTACCGACTGTTCCAGCAACCGAGATAACGCCTGTTCCCCACCGGTAGCCTCTTCGACGCGCACATGGGGCAGACGTTGCAACAGAGCGCGCAACGCAAACAGATTGTTTGGATTGTCATCAACAATCAACAGAGTAAAACGTTCATCCCTCATCGTCATCTATCATCCATACCCGACGGGAAAAGAGGCTGTTCCCTTTTTTCAAGGTGGTAAAAAAGCGCTCCCCTTCTCCTTGTCGGATCCCCTCCTTTTCCCCCAAAAGTAACACACCATCGCGGTGCAGGGAACGATCAAACAACGACATCACCTCTTTTTGCAAGGTTTGATTGAAATAAATCAGCAAATTTCTGCACAGAATCAATTGGAATTCATTAAACGGACCATCACCGGCCAGCGAATGACGGTAAAAAAGAATATTTTCCCTGAATAAAGGGATGATTTCCCGATAAGAATCATGGTGCCTGATAAAATATTGATCAATAGAGTGTTTACCTCCAGCCGCAAGGTAGTGCTTTTCCAGATCAACAAACAACTCTTCAGAATAGAGACCATTGCGGGCTTGCAGCAATACAAACGGGTTGATATCCGTCGCATAGATCATACACCGCGCATAGAGTCCGGCCTCATGCAGCAGAATCGCCAACGAATAGACCTCTTCACCGCTGGAACAGCCAGCAATCCAGATTTTGAGGTGTGGAAATGAGGCAAGATAGGGAAAAATTTTGCTATGCAGCAAGTGAAACTGTTTTGGCATGCGAAAAAAGGCGGTCACATTGATCGACAACTCCAAAAAGAGCCGCTCACAAGCCAAGGGTGAGGTCAACACCTCGCGCTGGCATTGATAGTGGCTATCGACAGCCAATCCCTGACGGGTAACCTCCAAACGACGTGCCAGCATATCCTGATGGTAATCTCGAAAATCATAGCCATACTGTCGATTGACCGCGGCATAAAAGGTTTGCAACGCAAAGGATGGCAAGAGTGTTTCGTTGCCATTGGCGGCAGCCAGCACCAAGGCCAACACCCCTTCCCAGGGCAAACGCAGCGCCGCATGAAGGGCATTAGCGGCATTTTCCGGCAAGGAGCGTGCCGTCGGACAATCGGTGCCGTCGACAAGCAACAACTCTCCCCCCTGCTCACAGAGAATGCGCCCTCCCTCGATCCCATCCCGCCCCCAACCACAAAGCAACACCGCCAACGCCCCTTGTGCAAATTCACGACCCACTGCTTCAAACAGGGTATCCAGGGCAGGACGGGCACTGTTGACCGAACGATCCTGGGTCAGATAGAGCAGACCATGGGCAACCCGCATATGATGCCCCGGTGGGGCAACATAGATGGTTCCTGCCTGCAACGGTGTCAGATGGTGTGGCATCAGAACCCTGTAGGTGGTCCGCTGACGCAACAATTGATCCAGGAGATGCTGGCGATCTTCTGCCACATGCTGAACGATGAAGACAACCCAGTCGTTGTAGGGTAAGGCAGCGATCAATTCGAGAATTTTTTCCAGACTTTCGGAAGATCCGCCGATGACCAAAGCACGAAACAGGCCGCGGCTTGCTTGCGGCACTCCCTGTTCCCGCACCCAGCGCACCGGCAATCCCAACCCTTTCAAATAGCGAAACAAGGGCAGTTTGTAGCAAAAAATTTTATTGTTTCCCTCTGTTGCCAGGGAGGCCAGGGTGGTCACCAAAGGCCATGATGGCCAAGCCAGGTCATAACAACGCACCTCGACCGGTTTACCCTGCAACAGGGGCAATAACGCCGACAGTTGCTCCTCCTCAAGCGGTGTCAGACGTTCACCTTGAATCATCAGATGGTGGATGCCGAGTTGCTCAATATGGGTTACCGTCATGGCAAACGATCACTCCAAACACGAACCATATTGATCAAAACCTCATAATCAACCGGCTTTGATAAA
Organism: Magnetococcales bacterium WMHbinv6; assembly: GCA_002753135.1. Taxonomy (GTDB): domain Bacteria; phylum Pseudomonadota; class Magnetococcia; order Magnetococcales; family Magnetaquicoccaceae; genus Magnetaquicoccus. The sequence goes on from PDZV01000013.1 coordinate 20,170, forward strand.
TAATCATTGGCCCCAACCGCCAAACATTTTTCCCGATCCTCTTTCATCGCTTTGGCTGTCAGGGCGATAATCGGTAAATGCTCAAATCGACTCTGCGCCCGAATGGCTTCGATGGTTTCATAGCCACTCATCTCCGGCATCATGATATCCATCAACACCAGATGCACCGTTGCGCGGGAGAGCCATTCCAGCGCCTTGCGACCGTTCATAGCCTGCAGCACCTTTCCCCCTTGCTGTTCCAAGGCTGCCGTGGTCACATAGAGATTGCGCGGGTCATCATCCACCACCAGAATGGTACGGCCAGCCAAAAAGGGTGTGATACTACCTGCTCCCGGACGATCTGGCCACTGTCCGCTTGTGGCGACCGGCGTGCGAATTTGTTGCAGAAAACGCTCCACGTCGGCCAACAAACGCACTTCAGCCTGGGGACTGCGTTGAATGATGGCATCGGTATAGGCACGTACTGCCATCTCCTCTTCAGGAGTCAACAAACTGTTGCTGCAGACGACCATCGGCAGTAAAGGGTGCAAAAGATCCACCTGCGCAAACAGATCGATGGCCGTCTCTTCACCGAGCAAGCGATAATCGCTGACCAGGACATTGAACGGCTGTTTTGTTGCTTGCGCCAGGGCGGCCAAGGCTGCCTCAATACCCTGCACCTCAACCAATTCGATCCCCTCCATTCCCAGCAAGCCAACCGAACACCCTTCACACTCATGAGATCCGCCTACCAACAAAACCCGCGCCGGCTGGCTTTGCACCTGACGAAATTTTTCAATCACTTCCGCCAGAGACTCCATGGTCAGCGGTTTGTGCAGCAGGCCTAAAGCTCCCTCCTCCTGCCAGGAAAATTTTTCCACATTGGCGGTGACAATATAAACCGGTATGGCATTCAACGTCCGGTTTGCCTTAAGCCGGTGCAATAAGGCCAGACCATTTTGATCGGGCAGTCCAAAATCCAATAAAATGCCAGCAGGACGATAGCGCAGGGCCAGATCAAAGGCTTCGCTCGCGCTTCCGGCAACCAGGGCCTTATAACCCAAATGTTGGGTACGGATCAGTACCGTTTCACAAAAAATCGGATCATCGTCAACAATCAGGATCGGATGTTCATCCGAGCGCAACGACTCCCGATCATCCCGACACAAAAGCGAACCTCTTCTTTCGACTGCTTCCACACTGGGTGGCTTGGCAGCTCCATCTTCTGTCGGAACCTGCACCGGCAAGAGTACCGTAAAGGTGCTTCCTTTACCCAATTCACTTTGCACACTGATCCTGCCCCCCAACAACCCCACCAGGCGAAGACAGATCGACAGCCCCAAACCGGTGCCACCATATTGGCGGGAAATGGAACCATCCACCTGTTGAAAGGCATCAAAAATACGCTGATGCTGATCTTCTGGAATGCCAATGCCCGTATCGCGTACCTGGATGCTGAGCCAACCCGGATGTGCGGCATCGGCGGACAACAACAGCTCTACCTGACCGCGTTGGGTAAATTTGAAGGCGTTCGCCAACAAATTGCGCACCACTTGCGACAATTTGTGCCGATCAGTCCATAAACTGGCCTGCCAGCGATCATCAAGGCGCAACGTCACACCCTTTTCACGACCAAGCGCAGCGAACAACTCGTGCCACTCTTCCAGCAAATCCCGGCTGGCCACTACCTCTTTAAGCAGTTCCATCCGTCCCGCCTCAATCTTGGAAAGATCGAGAATATCGTTGATCAAACGCAACAGTTCATTGCCGGCATCATGAATGACCCCCGCCTGCCGTACGCTGCTTTCGTTCAAATCCCGCTGCTCGTTGCTCATCAACATTTTGGCCAACAAGATGATCGAATTGAGCGGTGTGCGCAGTTCGTGTGACATGTTGGCAAGAAATTCTGTTTTGTATCGGTTGGTCTCCTCCAGTTGGCGAGCCCGCACTGCCAGTTCCTGCTGCGAGCGAAGCAGCTCCTCATTTTTTGCCTGCAGAATAACCGATTGTTGTTGCAGCATTTGTTGCTGCTCTTCCATCTGCGTATTGGTCTGCTGCAACTCTTCCGTCTGTTGTTGCAGCTGTTGCTGCTGCTCCTCCATGTGGGTATTGGTGCGTTGCAACTCTTCCGTTTGCTGCTGCAGCAACTGCTGCTGCATCTCCAAACGGGCATTGGCCAACTCCAGGCGCGATGCCTGAGCCTGCGCCTCTTTTCTGGCCTGTTCGGCCACCTGCAGCAAATTTTCTATCCGTTGCCGCTGCAAAGAGATGAAAAGAAAATAGGCGATTACCTGAGTGGCACTGTCCAGCAGTTCCCGATGCAACGGCTCCAGTGGCAACAGACCATTGAGTTCCAACACGCCCAACAATTCACCCTCGCGCATCAGCGGCCAGGTAAAGGTATGTCGCGCCGGTCGCGTTTCGGTAACCGTGCCGATCATCGGCTGTTCGGAAAATTCCGGCCAACTCAGTACCAATGGCTTCCGTTCCAAAGCAACCTGACCTACGGCACCTTGTCCGATGGCAATGGTTCGTTCGGCATTGCTCTGTGGCACGGTCATAAAACCAGCCAACCAAGAGAGCCCCCCCTGCTCTGGATCATAGCGATAGACAACGCCCCGCCCCACCGCCAAATAGCGGGCCAGCCAATGCAAAGCCCGTTCGGCCAACTCCGCCGGTGCCAGGTCGATAGAGAGGGCCTGGTTCAATAATCCTATACCATCTTTCAACCACAACTGCTGCTCGGCAAATTGACGACTGCTGCGCAGAATGGAGGTCATGTTGTTAAGCGCCTGCCCGAGTCGATCCTGCTCCGAAAGCAAAGGAACCTCACCGCTTAAATTCCCTTGCGCAATGCTGTCGGCATGGTTGACCAACAGTTGCATATTGCCCATCAAGCGCTCGACCGAATCCAACATCATGCGGATTTCATCCTGCGGTCGATAAGCCAGGGTGACATTTTCCACCTCACCCTGACTTAGTCGCTGCAAGTTGCGGGTAACCTGGAGCAATGGCTGCATCACACTATCGATGTAACGGCGCACCACCCAAAACACCACCGCCAGTAAAATTAAAATCAAACTGAAAAACAGATGCCGAAAATGTTCCAACTCCTGCAGCACCAATTTTTCCGGTGTCACACTCAGGATAATCCAGTAGCGATTCAGATCACCAGGTTGCGGAAAAACTTTTTTATAACCAATAATTTGCCCATTATCAGCAAAGGTGCCTTCCGGATGCATCTGCAATCGATGCACAATGCCAGGATAGTGGTTGCCGATATTTTCGCCATGTCCAAGTTGATGACCAAACGTTTTTTCCGCATCGGGATGAAACAGGAAAAAACCATTGACATCCAAAAGATAATATTCCCCTTTATCCCGATGGACATTGGCGGCACGCAACGAATCAAACAAAGCGTTGGCAAACAAAGTGACCATCACCACACCATATTTGACCTTGTTGTCTCCGATTACCGGTTGGGTAAAACGAATAATGGGAATGATCGGTTTTTCGATCCGGCCTCGATCTTGGCTCAACTCCATGCGTGATACCAAATGTGCTTTACCCTCTTGCGCCAGTCCGGCTTGCACAAAAACATCGTTGCTCCAATCCTGCAGATCGGCATCGTTGCTGGCGCTCACGGTTCCATGGACCGGATCGCGTCGGATGGCCATTTTTTCCTGCCCGTTCAGACCGATATAGCCTACCTGAAAAAAATAATCGTAGCTGTTGACCGAGCCAAGCCACTCATTTCTGGTCACGACCCGCCATTGATCCCGACGTTTGCCATCTTCCAGATCCTGCCAGTAAAGGAGATGCTTCAGGCTGAAGTGATCAGCAAAAAAGTTAAGCGTTTGACGGGTCAACTGCATGGTATCATCAATTTGGTTGCTGATCCTCTGGATATGGCCTTGTATCCGTTGCATTGCCTTATCCTGGATCGCCGCAGCGGCACTATGATAGCCAGTGTGACCGATCACCCCCAGAAAGGTCAGGGTTACCAAATAGAAAATTAAAATAAACTTACTGCGCAGCCCCATTTGATGATACCAGGGAAGCTGGTTTGCTTCTGCGGAAGGAGTCGGGAACATGCTTTTGTAGCCTCATTCTTACATCGATCGAATTAAACGCAGTTTGTTGGTCACATAACCCAACAGTTGCTGGACGACGGCAGCTCCTTTATCCCCATAATAGCCAGCAACGGGAGTCAATTCGTGGACCAGTCCCAAGTTGGCCTTTACCGGTTGCAACTCAGCCAAAACAAAACTGACCAGGTTCAGGACATCGGTAGAGGTGACCTCTTTGGGATAACGAAAAGGTTCAAAATCGACCCGTGGCAAACCGGATAACTGCTGCAGGCGTTGCACCTCCTCCATCAGGGTAAAGCTGGAGGCCAATAGCTCCTCCAAGCTAACCAATCCCTGTTTGGCCGGGGGAAAGGCCTGATCGGGAATGTGCAGAAAATCCAAAAGGGTATCGACATCAGCGTCGATACGGCGCAATTGGGCATAAATATCGGTCGAAGTGACCGAAGCGTGCAGCAACAGATCCCATTGCACGGAGACATGATGCAATTTATTGAAGACATCGATAGGCTGTCTACCGGCAATCACCGGTTGCGGGGGAACCAACTCTTCGATACCCAGGTGCATTTTCAACAAAGCAATTTCCGTCAACAGACGTTGTGTCTGTTCATAGACCAGGATCGGCTCTAAGGTTACCAATGGTTGCAAGCTCGGAGCCGCCAATTTCGGCAACCCAAGTTGTTGACGAAACAGGTTGATTTTGCGATGAATCAGATAGCTCTTCTGCCAGGGATGACGAGGCAACAGGTTGGCTGACACCGGTTCGGTGTTACGCACCTCCTGTATACCCCGCTGGGCTTTGATCAGCTCCACTTCCTTTTCGATACGTACCACTTCGGCATAAACATCAGCCGGGGTGATCTGCCGTTCAGCCTGCAACAAGCTCGGCAAGAAAACAAACCAGACTCCCACCACAACCAGCAAACGTACCATACCCAATCCCTCTTGCGCTCTGACAGCCAGGTGAGGCCATTCAACCCATTCGGTTTCGCGAAATGGCCGATCTTCTGCGCTGTAATGTACCCAACTTCAGAAAAGTTTACTGCGAGTTTTGCCAGTTGTAAAACGGAAATCGCCTCCCTGTTGCGCAAAACAGAGATCAAGGAGTACTGAAAAATTGGTTCACCTTGCAGAACTGGATTGACAGCGCTTGTGATGTCCTGTAACAAGAATCAGTCTTCATTTCGTCGAGCTGTATCCTGTTGTTATGACAAGTTAAAGCTGTATTATCCGTCATTTGTCAAAAGACAAAGGAACCCAAAACGTGAGCCAGGGCGATACCATTGGACAAATCATCACCTCCTTGATCCGTGCCAACGGATCCCTGAAGGCAGACTTGATCCGCGATGTGGGGCGAAGTCAAGGTATGGCACCATTCCAGCCGGGTGATCCCATTCTGGTGGTGTTGCGTTATTTGACCCTGCGCGATGCTTTTCGGGTCTTCCTTGATCCACCAGGCAATGTGGGGCCCGGCCATTTCCAGGCAGCGGAAAAGGCGCTGCACTTTGCTTACCACTATATCGAACTGGTCCGCGGTGCCGAGAATGCCGGACATATGGATCGTCTGCTTGCCTCCCTGCAGGGCACTTTGCACGGGGTAAATGCCTTGCGCAGGGTACAAGAGCGCATCGATCTCCTGATGGCTTCGGATAATCCGGCAGAACAGTTGGCTGCTTTAATTCGCCAATTGCAACAAGATTGCCAGGCAGCGAGCAACGATGAAGAGCGTCGTGAGTTGCGTCGCTTGTTCTGGTATGCCTGGGTGGCCGCCTGGGCTTTGCGCCTTAACTGTATTGAAGGGGAAAACATCCCCCTCCTTAAAGAGCTTTATGCCCAATCATTGTGGCTCGATCGCCGCATCGGTGAACGACGTATTCTCCGCCCACCGGGTGGCATGATCGACCCGGACGAACAGGGTGAAGATGAGGATATTTTTCTTTTTTGATCCTGCTCTGGTGTCGTAACGAAAGGTGCGCTACTCTGTGGCGGTGCCGGTTCTTCGTATCGGCAATCCTTGCTCGAAGAGTCGCTATGATACGCTATCTGCAAACCTGGTCGCCCAGCCGAATTCTCCTGGCTGTCGTACTCTTTTCTGAATGCGGCACCCTTCTCTCTGTCGCGCTGCTCTCCTGGTATTTCCATGGCGAGATCCGACGCGATTATATGGTTACCGGCTTGATCACTGATCTGGTCATGTCTGTCCTGGTGACCAGCTTTATTTTGCGCCTGGTGCGTGTTTTACAACAACAAAACATTGATCTGCAACGCTCCCATACTTCGCTGTATCTGACGCAAGGAAGACTACTGGTGCTCAACGATCTGCTGGCACAAGCAGTGGCCCGCATGCCGATTGCCTTCATTGTCTGGGATACCCGTTTTCAGGCGACCGACTGGAACCCGGCGGCAGAACGTATTTTTGGTTACAGCAAAGAGGAGGCCATGGGCCATACTCCGTTGCAACTGTTTGTACCAGCCGACGCGCTGCAGCCGGTCGCTGCCGCCATGGACGAGTTGCTGGCTGGCAAAGAGGCCGGCTATTCGCAACCAGGCAACAATATCACCAAAGATGGTCGGATCATCTCCTGTTTATGGTTCAATGCCCCCCTCAAAGACAACAACGGGCAGGTACATGGGGTTCTTTCCATGGCTCTGGATATTACCGAACAGGAAAGCATGGCACAAGCCCTGCGCGAGGCCAAAGATCGGGCAGAGTCTGCCAATCAAGCCAAAACCCGCTTTTTGACCACCATCAGCCATGAAATCCGCACGCCGATGAATGTGGTTTTGGGTATGTCAGATCTGTTGTTGGAAACACCATTGGATGGCGAACAGTATCGACTGGCTCGCATCATCCATCGTTCCGGCAAAACCTTGTTGGAAGTGATCAATGATGTGCTGGATTTTGCCCGTATTGAGGCGGGACAGATGCTTTTGACCTCACTGCCGTATGCGCCCCGCACCCTGGTGGAAGAGACGGCCGAATTGATGCGGGTGGTTGCTGAAGAGAAGGGGTTGCAACTGATCGAGGAGATTGATCCCGCCATCCCGGAGGCGACATGGGGAGATGATGGCAAGGTTCGACAAATATTAATCAACCTGCTTGGCAATGCGGTTAAATTCACCCAAACAGGAAGCATTACCCTGCAACTGGCAACCGATCCGCAACAAGCCAATCACCTTCATTTTGCTGTTCGCGATACCGGCATTGGCATTGCATCCGACCATTTGGCGATGATTTTTGAAGATTTTACCCAGGCCGATTCCGGTATCAGTCGCCGTTACGGTGGCACCGGATTGGGGTTGGCCATCTGTCGCAAGCTGGTGGAATGTATGGGAGGACAAATACAGGTCAGCAGTCAGTTGGGACAAGGCAGCACATTTTCCTTCACCCTGCCAGCCCCACCGGCCTCCTTGCCGGTCACGGAACCGCAAGCAGCACCAGGAGCAGAGCTGTACAGCCACAACAGCATGCTGCGCATTCTGCTTGCCGAAGATTCTCAGGAAAATCAACTGCTGATCCAGATGTATCTCAAATCAACCCCGTACCAGTTGGCCATGGTCGCCGATGGCCGGGAAGCGGTACAAAAAGTACAAAATGAACCATTTGATCTGTTGATCACCGACATCCAAATGCCCAATCTGGACGGCTATGCCGCAACCCGCCTCATTCGCCAGTGGGAACTGGAACAGGGCCGCAAGCCGTTGCCCATCCTCGCCCTCAGCGCCCACGCCTCTCAGGACAAAAAAGAGGAGAGCCTGGCCGCCGGTTGCAACGACCATTGCACCAAACCGATCAAGAAAAAAGAGTTGCTTCGCCTGATCGAAAAGTTGACCGCTTAATGGCAACGTCAGTAAAAAGCAGTAACATGCCATCATCCCACTTGTGCAGCGCGCGATTCTTGGAACCGATAGCTCAACCAGGGGGTTGATTCATCGTGCGACGGTCTGCCGGTCAGAGAGCCTGTCGCCGCAAACAAAAATATTATTTGTGCGGCAGAATCCAGGAAAGTGCTTCCTGATCCACCCCTTCTGGTGCAGGTTTACCGCCCAGCCAATCGAGAATATCCCAGTCAGAGTGATCGAGAAACAAGAGGAGTCGTTGGCACTGCTCATCATTCAGAGTGAGCAGCATCTCTTCAAATGTATTGGCCAGCATCTGTTCCAGCTCGGCGGTTGCTCGACGACTGGCAGCCCATAACAACTGTTTGCGCAACTGTTCACTATTCGCCATCAAACACCACGATTTTGCGGCCCAGGTGTGGTTCAACAGAGTTTTGCCCATCCCAGGGTGATTTGCCATAATAGATGGCACCCTCGGTCGCTACCTGCTCATAGTAGGCATCATAGAGATTGGTCTTGCGCAAATCGGCTCCGGCCAGATTACAGGCAATGAAACGGGTGTGATCCAGGGTGGATTCCCGCAAAGAGGCGCGCTGCAAATCGGCACCGGTCAAATCCACCCGGTCCAACTGGCAGGCCAATAACTGTGCCATTTGCAAATTGGCTCGGCACATAGAAACCGCCTCCAGATTGCACATCAAAAAGCGACTGTACGCCAGATCGGCATCATCAAAACGACACTCTGGAAATTGCGAACGTTGGCAAAAGGCATGATCCATGCGGCTGCCAAGAAAAGATACCTGCTGCAGGAGAGTCTCCTGAAGATGGATTTCACTCATTTGACACTGGTCGAAACAAACATCATACAACCGACTGCCCACCAGTATGGCACCCGTTAAATCGACACCACGAAAATCGATGGTGCGGATCTCAATGAAAGAGAGATCCGCACCGCGCAACTGTCCATCCCGGCCATAGGTCGCCAGCAACTGTGCTTTATCGGTTATTGGCTGCATGGCCGCGGCCTCGATCAGGGACGAGCCAGATCGATAATTTTGTTCACATCGTAACCAGGGTGGCCACCCACCTTCTCGACAATTTTGTGCAACCGCTCATCGAGGGTGGGGCGATCCACCTTGTACAGCAGTCCGATCGGGGCATGGCCTTCTGCATCACGGCGGGCCAACTCCATGGCGGCACCCAGACTGGTCACATCATGACCTTCCGGGATCTCTCTCACCAACTCACGATAATATTCCACCGTGTCAATGTTGTTGAAAGTGGGGCATTGCGAGAAAATGTTGACATAAGAAAAGCCCTTATGCTCCAAAGCCCCTTTGATCAGCTCAGCACAGATCTGCGGTTTACCGGCAAAACCTTGTGCCACGTAGGTTGCCCCATAGGTCAACATGTAGAGCAGTGGATTCATCGGTTCATCCGGTCCACCATAGGGGGTGGTGTAGGCCTTCAACTCAGGGCGTGAGGTGGGCGAATACTGCCCCTTGGTCAAACCATAAATACCATTATCATACAGTACATAAGTCATGTTGACATTTTTGCGGGCCATGTGCGGCATATGACCACCACCGATGGAAAAACCATCGCCGTCACCACCGGTCACCAGCACAGCCAGATCAGGACGTGCCAACTGGGCACCAGTTGCCACCGGTCCGGCCCGACCATGCAGGGTGTGCATCTTATAGGATTTGATGAAGTATGGTGTCCGCGAAGAACAGCCAATACCAGAAATAGCCATCAAATTGGCATAGTCGACACCCAATTCGGACAAGGCCCGATAGATGCTGTTGAGAATGCCATGATATCCGCAACCGGGACACCAGACGACACTTACCTCAGATTTATAATCCTTTGGCTTGAGATCAACTTTATGGAGTGCGGCGACAGACATCAGATTATCTCCTTGACTTTGTTGATCATCTGGATCGGCGTAAAGGGCAAACCACCGCAGATGGTGAACGGAATCGGCTTGATGGAAGTCTCAGCCCGGATGAAATGGGACAACTGTCCTTGATAATTGACCTCCGGAACCAGAATTTTTTTGCAGGTCGCCGCAAATGATTCATACTGCGCAACCGGCATCGGCCACATCAGTTTGGGATAGAATCCTTTCACTTTGTGCCCTTCGGCGCGCAGGCGAGCCACCGCTTCCCGTGCCACACCGATGGTGCTGCCCCAGGTGATGATGCCCACATCCGCATCACCGTCGCCATCGACTTCCACCGGCTTGTAACGATCAACAATCGGTTTGATCTTGTTAAAGCGTTTGGCATGCATCGACTCATGCGCTTCCGGCTTGAAGCTGGGTGCGCCGGTTTCGGTATGTTCCAAACCGGTAGCAATGTGCATCCCTTCCGGCGTACCCGGATCAACCATCGGCGAAATACCGTCATCAGTGATCAAGTAACGTTTGTAGGTACCTTCACCGTCCCACTTCTTGCGATTGACGAGTCGATAGCTGGCCGGATCAGGCCGCGGTATCGTCTGGGTTGAAAAGGCCAGTGAACCGTCCGACAGCAACAACACGGGACATTGATACTCTTCGGCAATGTTCAGGGCATCCACCGTCATATCAATGCAATCCTTCACATCCTCCACCGACAAAACGATGCGCGGGGCATCGCCGTGGGCACCATGAATTGCCAAAAAGAGATCTGACTGTTCATGTTTGGTCGGCAAACCGGTGGAAGGCCCACCACGCTGCACATCGACCAACATGACCGGTGTTTCACTCATCGAAGCCATGCCCAGCATTTCTGCCATCAAGGCCAAACCAGGACCGGATGTGGCCGTCATCGATTTTCTGCCAGCATAAGAGGCACCCAACACCTGGGCGATTGAGGCAATTTCATCCTCGGCTTGAATCAATGTACCACCCAGTTTTGGCAGATGGGTCGCCACATATTTGGCAATTTCTGTTGCCGGGGTGATCGGATAGGCGGAGAAAAATTCCAACCCTCCCAGAATGGCTCCCATACCGGCAGCATCGTTGCCGGAAATCACGATCACATCTTTGGGATCGCTCGGATCGGCAACCCGCCAGGGATCATTTTTCTGTAACGCCAGGCCCAACTCTTTGCCCTTGTCGAAAGCCTGCAGGTTGAAGTTGAGAATCTCTTCACCCTTCTTTTTGAATTTGTTGGTCAATACCTGCTTCAAGGTGGCTTCGCTGATATTGAACAATACCGACAAGGCACCCATGGCAACCATATTTTTGGAGCGATAGGATTTCATCTCCTTGGCGGTTTTGGACATCGGAACCGGATAGGCAATGACGCCCTCAGGAATTTCCGGTTCAAAATCGCCGCCTGGATAGTCGTAGACGAAAGCCGTACCCGGTTTCAACAAATGTTTGTTGACTTCGTAGGCTTCGCCATTGAACGCGCAAAAGACATCAAAGGTGTCACCCTGGTTATAGATACGCTCCGGCGAGGTCCGCACTTGGTACATGGCATAACCGCCTTTGATTTCCGCCGGAAAGGTTTTGAAGGTGTAAACCTCCAGACCGGCCCGGGCACACGCGGCGGCAATGAAATCACCCGTGGAGATGATACCCTCACCACCCTCCCCGGCTACTCGAATAATCAGGTCATTCTTTGCCATCGAAACTCCTTTATTAGGCTGCTTTCTTGTTTTTGATAGAGGCTGCGCCCAACGAAACAGTCTGTCAATTCCCCCACCTGCAGCGGCAAGCAACAGACTGTTGACAACCGGTTGCGACTACACTCTCACCCCTCACCCTTTCAGAGCCGCGACAAGCGTGCTGCCCATGTCGGCAGGCGAACGGGCAATATGCACCCCTGCTGCCTCCAGCGCTGCAAACTTTTCGGCTGCTGTCCCCTTGCCACCGGAGATGATTGCTCCCGCATGCCCCATCCGTTTACCTTTGGGTGCGGTTGCTCCGGCAATAAAGGCAACCACTGGCTTGGTCATATTGGCTTTGATCCAAGCCGCTGCTTCTTCTTCCGCCGTACCACCGATTTCACCGATCATGATCACGGCTTCCGTCTGCGGGTCGGCTTCAAACAACTGCAGACAATCAATAAAGTTGGTGCCGTTAACCGGATCACCGCCCAATCCGACACAGGTACTCTGTCCCAGATTGACCCGTGTGGTTTGCGCCACCGCTTCATAGGTCAAGGTGCCGGAACGGGAGACCACACCCACCTTGCCCACCTGATGGATGTGTCCCGGCATGATCCCGATTTTGCACCCACCAGGGGTAATGATACCGGGGCAGTTGGGACCGATCAAACGGGTCTTGCGACCCTGCAGGTAACGCTTGACCCGCACCATATCCATCACCGGAATCCCTTCGGTGATACAGACCACCAGATCCATATCGGTGGATGCGGCCTCCATGATGGCATCGGCAGCAAAAGGAGGTGGCACGAAAATGACCGAGGCATTGGCACCAGTCTCTTTGACGGCGTCAGCCACCGTATCAAATACCGGACGATCCAGATGTTTGCTGCCACCCTTACCGGGAGTCACCCCCCCCTACAGTTGCGTGCCGTAGGCTATCGCCTGTTCCGAGTGGAATGTGCCATTGGCTCCGGTGAAGCCCTGACAAATGACGCGGGTATTCTTGTCAACCAGAATGCTCATTTTTGCACCTTCCTATCGCACCGCAGCCACCGCCTTTTCGGCGGCATCATTGAGATCATCGGCGGAGATAATCGCCAGACCGGATTCATTGAGAATCTTTTTGCCCAGTTCGACGTTGGTCCCCTCCAGACGCACCACCAGCGGCACTTTGATGGCCACTTCACGGGCAGCCGTCACCACACCGTTGGCAATCACGTCGCAACGCATGATCCCACCAAAAATATTGATCATGACGGCTTTGACGCTGCTGTCGGACAGAATCAGTTTGAGGGCTTCCGTCACCACTTCCGTGGTGGCACCGCCGCCTACATCCAAAAAGTTGGCCGGCTTGGCCCCTTTGAGCTGAATAATATCCATGGTGGCCATGGCCAGACCGGCACCGTTGACCATACAACCGATGGAACCTTCCAGGGCGATATAATTCAGACCGTGCCGAGAAGCCTCAATCTCTTTGTCATTTTCTTCATTGAAATCACGCAACTCGATAATATCTTCATGCCGGTACAAGGCGTTGTCGTCAAAATTCATTTTGGCGTCCAACGCCATCAAGTCACCCTCTGCGGTCACCACCAGAGGATTGATCTCGACCAATGAGGCATCGGAATTAACGAAGGCGTTATAGAGTGCGGTCATGAACTGTACCGCCTTGTTGACCTGCTTGCCTTCCAGTTTTAAACCAAATGCCAAATTACGGGCCTGAAAAGCAACCAATCCCACGGCGGGATCGATCACCTCTTTGAGAATTTTTTCCGGAGTACGAGCGGCAACCTCTTCGATTTCCATACCGCCTTCGGTGGAGGCCATCATGGTGATCCGGCTGGAGGCACGATCCACCACCATACCCAGATACAGCTCACGAGCAATAGCGCACCCCTCTTCGATATAGAGCCGTTTCACCACTTTGCCGGCTGGACCGGTCTGATGGGTCACCAGTGTCATGCCCAGAATGCGCTCTGCATACTCTTTGACCTCACTCTGGCTGCGGGCCACTTTGACCCCGCCACCTTTGCCACGGCCTCCGGCATGAATCTGTGCTTTGACCACCGTGACGGCACTGCCCAACTGCTTCGCCGCCTGTTCCGCCTCGTCGACGGTAAAGGCAACATGGCCACGGGGTACTTTTACTCCATAACTGGCTAGAATCTTTTTAGCTTGGTATTCGTGAATATTCATAAGTGGTTCCCGTTCGCTCCAACGTTATTCATCATCCTGCTACCGAAGAATCCCCTGTCCATCTGCTGCTTTCCAGCCCTGCCTCGCGGCGGCTGAACTGCCGATAATAAGCGGTTTACCATCTGGAGTCCATGCTTGTCGGAAGCGCGTTCCATCAAGCAGGAAGCCCACTTTTCCCATAACTGGGCAACAGTCGCGGTGAAGTGCGATGCTGACCGGCAGCTTTTTCGTGCAACGCCTCCATGAAGCTTTCCAGGTGCGATACACCCGGATTGCTGCCTTCGCCGTTGTTTTGAGCAAAACGGGCCGCGCTGCGACCAGCCCGCAAACCAAAAACCAAAATTTCCAGCAGGGCATTACCCATCAAGCGGTTGTCGCCGTGCACCCCACCGGTCACCTCCCCTGCCGCATAGAGCCCGGGCATATCGGTACCCCCATCGCTTTGAATGGCAATACCGCCATTTTGATAATGCAGAGTGGGATAGGTCAACACCGGGGCCACGCGCAGATCAATACCCTTGCCGATAAACTCCCGGAAGCGACCCGGAAACTCCCGTTCAATGGTACCACGCCCATGCAACAGATCGATCAACGGAATATCCAGCCATACACCCACCCGACCGCTGGGGGTGGTAATGCCGTTACCCATCTCGGTGCATTCGCGAATAATCGCCGCCGAAGTGACATCACGCGGTTCCAGGCCAAAAACAAACTCTTCGCCATGATAATTCAGCAGTTGCGCACCCCAACCACGAAATTTTTCCGTCAACAGCAAGCCAATTTTGCGATCCGGGTAGACAATTCCGGTCGGATGATACTGACAATAACGTAAATCACGCAGTGGCACCCCAGCCCGATAGGCCAACACCAAACCGTCGGCCAGCGCCCCATAATGGTTGGAGGTGGGAAATTTTTTGAAGTGCAGACGGCCAAAGCCACCCGTGGCCAAAACCACGGCCCGGGCATGGACAACCTGAATGGTCGGCAGACGATCACCCGCGACCAGATGTTCCAACACCGCTCCCACCGCCCGGCCATTGTCATCGGTCAACAGTTCTACCGCCGGATGAAAGGGCAAAACACGAATATTGGCAAAGCTTTCGGCATGATCACGCAGTACGCGCATCAACTCCAGGCCAGTCACATCGCCGGAGGCGTGCAGCCGACGGCGCGAAGTGCCACCCCCATGTCGCACCTTCATGCGTCCAGTCGGATATTTATCGAAGAGCATGCCCAACTCTTCCAACCAGCGTAAAACTCGCGGTCCATCGCTGACCAATGATTCCACCAGATCGGGATCATTGATAAAATGACCCCCACCCATGGTATCCAGATAGTGCTGTACCGGCGAATCCGCCTCCTGATCCGCAACCTGCATACCGCCTTCCGCCATGATGGTATTGGAGTCACCATGACGCAGTTTGGTAACGATCAACACCTTGGCTCCGGCTTCGGCAGCGGCAATCGCCGCCGTGGTGCCCGCACCACCCCCACCGATCACCAACACGTCGGTATGCAAATCGGCTTTCACCTGTTTGCTGAACGGGGCGAGTGCAGAGGGATCGCCTTCTGCAGCTGAATGGCTGCGACGAGACAAGGCAAAATGACGGCTGACCGCATGGCGGGGCCAGGATTCCAACAGATCGGCCAATTCACAAGGGACCAAATCCCCCTGGTTGGGTCCTAAAGTCAGGGGACGGCAGCTATCGGCCCGATAGTCGGGATGAAACTCCTCCAACCAGGCTCGCCGGTCAGAAAGCGACAATGACGGGTAACTCTCACCACGACGCAAAGCGGTCAAACGGCTCTCGCGCGTCTTGACCACCAGGCGGGCCGACTCACGCAATGCTTCAGGAAAGTGGTTCAAACCTTCCATGAACAGAATTCCTCACCCTTGATCATAACCAATTGCCCCTCCATTCATCCACGGCTCAGATCAAAGAACGGTCTTCGGGTAACCAGGTACCAGGAGGGGCATCATCCGGTTCCCGTTCACGGCGTTGATACAATGCCTGAAACTCCACCCCTGACAAGCGACGCACTTTGCGGAAAAGAGAACGATAATGGCCGCTCTCTACCTTTTCCAGCGCCTTGGCCAAATGTTCAGCCGGTGCCTCGCGATAACGCCCATGAAAACGACGGGCAGCCAATGCGGCATTGGGTTGCGATATGCTGGAAGGACAGCGAAGCACGCAAGCCTGACACTGCACACAGGTAAACGACTGCTGTGCCGCAGAACGCAGGTCACCCCGCTTGATCATTCCCACGTAACCCATGACATCAATACCCACTGGACACAATCGGCTGCATTCACCGCACATGACGCAGTTGTTGACCTCTGGATAAAGACTCAAGACCTGATATTCCGGGCTGTTCTCTGGCGGGAGTTCCATCCGGTGTACTGCTTTTTTCTGGGGGATATAGGGCAGAGAGAGAATCTCCATGCCATGCTTTGCCTCATCCTGACACATCAACCCGGCGACAAGTGGGTGTGCATCCCGCATGCGGTACAACACGGTGCAGGCACCGCATACACCACCACGACACCCCACCCCGCGTACAAAACGCAATCCTGCCTCTTCCAGCGCCACCAAAATTGTGCGACCGGCAGAAACCGTGTATTCCGTGCCATCAAAAGCGATGGTGATGGTCGCCACTTTTGGGCCAGCCATCGTTCCCCCCCCCTATTGTCTTGCCAAGCAAACAAGTGACAAACGCACCACCATGGGGCGAATCGGAATACCCACATGGTGGCGTATTTTTGTCTTTTGCAAGCGTTCATCCGGGAAAACCGCCCCGGATGAACGACTCACAACTGAACGAATGGTTAAACCTGTGCAATAATCGCGTTGAAGGTTTGACTGGAACGCATGGCCGCAGCCACTTTGGCCGGATCGGTATGATAATAGCCACCCAAATCCACCGCTTTGCCACCCAAGCTATTGAGTTCAGCAACAATTTTCTCTTCATTGCTGGTTAATTGCCCGGCAATCGGCGCAAAATGTTTTTGCAGTTCGGCATCGTCCGTCTGCGCGGCCAAGGCTTGCGCCCAGTACATGGTCAGATAGAAGTGGCTGCCCCGGTTGTCCAACTCACCCACATCACGACCCGGTGATTGATTATTGTCCAGCAATTTACCGGTGGTGGTATCCAGTGTTTTGGCCAAAACCGATGCCCGTTTGTTGTTGCGCACCGCACTCAAATGTTCCAAGGAAGCGGCCAAGGCGCAAAATTCACCCAGAGAGTCCCAACGCAGGTGACCCTCTTCCATGAACTGCTGCACATGTTTGGGAGCCGAACCGCCAGCACCGGTTTCAAACAAACCACCACCGTTCATCAACGGCACAATCGACAACATCTTGGCGCTGGTTCCCACCTCAAGAATCGGAAACAGATCGGTCAGATAGTCACGCAACACGTTGCCGGTCACCGAAATGGTATCCTGGGTCTGCTTCATCCGCTCCAGGGAAAACTGGGTGGCCTCCACCGGGGAGAGAATACGCAGATCCAGACCGGTGGTATCGTGATCCTTCAAATACCGTTCCACCTTTTTGATCAGTTCGGCATCGTGCGGACGGTTTTTGTCCAGCCAGAACACTGCCGGGTTGCCAGTGGCACGCGCCCGATTGACCGCCAGTTTGACCCAGTCTTGAATCGCCGCATCTTTGGCCTGGCACATGCGCCAAATATCACCCTTCTCCACCTCATGGCTGAGCAGGGTTTGACCACTGGCCGCCACCACCCGAATGGTACCATCTGCCGGTGCCTTGAAGGTCTGATTGTGCGAACCATACTCTTCGGCCTTTTGCGCCATCAGCCCCACATTGGGAATACTGCCCATCGTGGAGGGATTGAAAGCACCATGCTTTTTGCAAAATTCAATCGTCGCATGATAGACGCCCGAATAGCTGCTGTCGGGAATGACCGCTTTGGTATCCCGCGCTTTGCCATCCGGTCCCCAACCTTTGCCACCATTGCGAATCATGGCTGGCATGGAGGCATCGATGATGATGTCACTGGGTACATGCAGGTTGGTAATCCCCCGATCGGAGTCCACCATGTAGAGATCAGGTCGATTGGCCAGGCAGGCTTGAATGTCGGCCTCAATCTCCGCTTGTTTATCGGCGGGAAGGGTTTGAATTTTTTTCAGCACGTCGCCCCAGCCGTTGTTGGCGTCAGCACCAATTGCCGCCAGGGTGGCCGCATGTTTGTCAAACACTTCCTGAAAATAGACCTGTACGGCGTGGCCAAAAATGATCGGATCAGAGACCTTCATCATTGTGGCCTTCATGTGCAAGGAAAAAAGCACCCCCTGCTCTTTGGCTTCCTTGACCTGTTCAGCCAAAAAGGCGCGCAAGGCATTGACGTTCATAAACGTTCCGTCAATCACCTCGCCATCTTTGAGAGCCACTTTGTCTTTCAGCACGGACACGTTGCCGTCACGAGCAACAAATTCAATCCGCCCGGCACCGGCGGTAGCAGCATCGATGGTCAGCGATTTTTCGTTGGAAAAAAAATCACCCGATTTCATGGAGGCAACGTGCGTTTTGGAATCAGCGCTCCAGGCACCCATTTTGTGCGGATTTTTTTGCGCATAATCTTTGACCGCCTTCGGGGCCCGACGATCCGAGTTTCCCTCGCGCAACACCGGATTCACCGCGCTTCCCTTCACCTTGTCATAACGAGCGCGAATATCCTGTTCTGCCTCGTTCGCGGGGTTGTCAGGATAATTGGGCACTGCAAATCCTTGCCCCTGCAACTCTTCAATCGCCGCCTTGAGTTGCGGCATCGAAGCGCTGACGTTGGGCAACTTGATCACATTGGCTTCCGGGGTAACCACCATCTCACCCAACTCGGCCAAATCATCCGGCTGACGCTGCGCTTCACCCAAATGTTCCGGGAAGCTGGCAAGAATGCGTCCTGCCAAGGAAATATCTTTTGTGCCAACCGTGATGCCTGCCACCTTGGTAAAAGCCTGGATGATAGGCAAAAGGGAACCACTGGCCAGTTGCGGGGCCTCATCGACGACAGTGTAGATAATGTCTGCCTGGTTTTGTGCTGATCCGGACATATTTTTTTCACTCCGTTGCAGAATGTTCAAAAGAGTCGCTTGCCGATTTCTGGTCGGGCATCATGCTGGAGTGAATGGCTTTCGTCAAGGAATCTCAAACAGGTGGGCAAGGAGAATTGTTACCGTCTGTCACAAACGGCAATCACCGGAAGGGCAAAGCAAACTATAACGCATTATCAAAAAAGGAAAAATCGGTCAACAAGCCATGTGTCATTGCCAAACGGTAGCTTTTGATTTCCGGTCCGCAGGAGTGCGAGCGTATATTTCCTCCCTGGTAGTGTTCCAGTTGCTGATTGTAGACCGGATGCTCATGGTCCTGGTGATAGGCAGCCACCAGATTGGTCAAGGAGCTGATCAGCTCCGCATGATCAGAAGGACGGTAGGAGGTGATAAATTCGGTCAAAAAACGAAATTTTTCCACCTGAAAACTCTGTCTGGCCAGCATGGCTTGCCACGCCATCAAAAAAACTTGTGCCCACTGATCCGTCTGCCAGACCTTCCGCCGCGCCAAACTGGTCAAGGCAGAGCGCTCTCCCGCTTCTGGCCAGGATTGCAGCAGGGCGATCAGCAACGGATTGACACTGTCACGCAGGTGCAACAGGCGCAAATAGCGCTCAATGACCACCGGCATGACCGGCACCATCCGCTCCCGATGGCCAAAGCTGATCTGGCAATAAATTCCTTCCGCCGACAAGAGCAACTCCAACCTCTCAGCGGTCTCCTCATCGATTCCAGAGAGAGGGAGTGCCACCTCACACCGCTCTCGTTCCTGATCGTCCGGTGTAAACATGGGTGACAACAACCATTCAATTTCATATGGTTCACGCTGCTGCAATATTTCGCGCGTCAACCCATCCAAGGGATCCCGCACATCCAACAAACTGCATACGGCACTGCCAACCCGCACCGACATTTCCCGTGGGCGGGAAAGTTCGCGCCGGATACACTCCAGTAGAGCAGGATAATAGGAAGAACCCATGGCTTGCCTGCAGAAAAATATGTCTCAGAGGATAACACCCTCACGCCATTCAACGTCACAGCACAGCACGTGCTGCACCCCTTGAATGATCACCGTCATCGACAGGGTAACACAGACATTGCGGCTGGCATTGGAACGGTAGGGCGGGGAAAGTTGCACCACCCCCGGATTACGAATCGCATCATGAAAACTGAAACGCCGAGTCCAGGTGGCACCTGTGGAATCGCGCAAAGGACGAAAACGGGGATCGAGATGGAGAGGTTCTCCTTTGCGGAAAATATCCGGTTCTACTTGCACCCCACGTTCGTTGAGAAGATAGACCCGTTCGACACGAGGAATACTCAAGAGGGAGGTGGCTGCCGTTTCCAGGGGAACGCCATCGGAGAGAGCCCAGGCACACTCCAGCACATCACCGCTGAAACAGCCCATCTCAAAGTCGACCTGGCGATAATCCTGCGCCACAGCCTGTTCGCTCTTATCCAGCAGAACGGCAAAAGATCTATCCACCTGGCTGGCCGGTCCTTCGGCAATATGCAACGCCAACTCTTTGTCATGTTCTCCCCAGAAGGGGCCCTGGACAAAGTCGGCCTCCATGCGCATGGCCATAAAGGCCTCTTCTTCCGTGGAAATCTGTTCCATCAACACCAGAGCTCCGGCAGCGTGGACCAGAGAAACCAGTTTCGCCAGCATCCGTTTGGCCCGCCCGCTACGGGCAGCATTTTGCAACCACAAGCGGTTAAGTTTGACCATATCCGGACGCAAACGCCACAAGCTGTCCAGATTTGCCGATTCGGACAAAAAGTCGTCGAACACCACCAAACAACCCAACCCGCGCAGAGTATCGATCACCTTGACCAGTTTGGCCTGCCGATCCTGGGTATGTTCCCGTACCGCCACCACCACCTGATTGGCGGACAATCCGACATGCTGCAGGGCTGCCGCCAGATATGAGGGATCCGGTTCCTTGTGGCCCAGCATGATCCGCGGATGCAGGTTGGTAAACACCCAGCGATCATCGGTATCGGCAGCCATGAACGTTTTCAGGTGCAACAAAAGACGCAAGCGATCGATCAACTCAAGGTCTTCAGAATTGCAAACTTCGGTAAACAGTTGCGAGGCCGGAACCCGTGAGCCATCGGGATACTGTCCGACGCAAAAGGCCTCAAAGCCCACGCCCCGTTGCAGTGTGGTGCTGAAAATACGCTGAAACTGCGAGGAAATCTTCAGGGAACAGAGTTGGGCACTAAAGCTGCCATCATGGGCCACAATGAGCCGTTCCAATGACTGAGGGGAGTAGTCCCCGTCCAAATCTTTAGGAGATACCGGTTTACCTGCCATATCCTGTTCTGTGGACATACTGACTCCCTTCGCATTACGGATCGATTACTGGTCTTGAAATTACCGGATATTAGAAACCAGGCGCAAACAATTTGCACCAAAAATCGACATCACCATACAAAATATTTTATCCATACACCTTGCCTGAAGAGCAGCGAGCCGCAAACATCAATACGCCCTAGCGACCTGCTGCCACTTTTGCCAGCTCCTGGGCCTGGTCGACATTGGAAATACCAGCCAGCTCCTGCAACAGACGCCAGTTGTCCAAACGGTCCTGCATGGAAACTTTCAGCACTTCGCTCGGTTTGCCCTCTTTGTCAAACTGCTTGGCAAAACGTCCTTCGCCACGGGCAAAATAGATGAAATCCAGCAACTCTTCCGACCCATCCCGATTACGGCGCCGATGCCAGTCACGCTCGACAGAAGGATTGCCCTGCAAGGAGAGCCGCGAAGCCAACGTGGGCCCCTTATCCGGATTGTAGATAAAAACCGGAAAGGCGCGGGATTCTACAGCGGCAATGGCACGGGCACAGGATTGATCATCTGCCACCTGATGTTCCGGTTGGCAGGTGGTGTAGACATTAATCAATGCCGGACCATTGAAGGCCAAAGCCTGTTCAACCGCCTTATAGAAATGGTTGATCATCGGACCAACAGTCTGGGCCACAAAGGTGTACGGGTGCATCATGGCAATGTTGCCGATCTCTTTGCGCCGTTCCTGCTTGCCAGGCACAGAGGTTCCATGGATCGACATTTTGGCATCCTGCCCCACAAAGGTGGCTGTCGAGGTTTGTCCACCAGTATTGGAATAGACCTGGGTATCCAGAACAATCGCTTTGATGTTCATGCCCGAGGCCAACATGCGGGAGAGCGCCTGAAAACCGATATCCAGCATGGAACCATCACCACCCAGAACCAACAATTGATGGTCGCTCTTACCGATCTGGTCCCAGCGGGCACGAATACCCATCGCCACCGTGGCCGCATTTTCAAACAATGAGTTGACCCAGGGTGCCCGATAGGGATTGTAGGGATAGGTGGAACCGTACACCGTATTGCACCCGGTGTTGGCCACAATACCATATTTATTGCCTACCTGAGTATGGACGATGGCCAACAGTTGCCGCAAGACCGATGTCTCGCCACAGCCCATGCAGGAACCGGCACCACCGACATATTGGTTGGCATCCCCCCTGAGCATCATATCCACTTTCAATTTGGGATTGATATACTCGGCAGGGGTATCCGGGCTCTTTTTGTAAAACTCCCACAAAGAAAAAAAGTCCGGTAAATTGTCTTTCGTTTTTTTGATCATGTGCAAGGCTTTGTGGTCACCGCAGGCGACCACACACTCGCCACACCCTTTGCACTTGGTCGGATCGACAAAAATGCCAAACCAGGCTCCCGGCGGGGAATCCGGTTTTGTTTCATGTTTTTTCTGATAGGTTTTCCAGAACTTGGTGGTTTGCACCAACTGACTCTGCACCAACTCCTGTTCCTGGCCACTAAACGCCTCTTGCGTTGCCGCCAAAGCTGCCGGGGTAATCACCCGTCCCCAGATAGCTGAATCGGGACAGTTTTGCACACACTCCATGCAGGCGACACAGTTTTCTGCGGTGTACTCTGGCAGGTCAGGCGCAATATAGGAAAAATCCCGATAGGAACCGCTCCCCGCCGGAACGATGGAACAGGCAACAAACGGATCAGCCGGTTGGTTGGAACTGGCCCCGGAGTTGTACGCCTCCATGACTTCGCGGGCCCGTTTGATATCATACCATTCGGGAGTCGGTTCGGAATAAATGATCGCACGTTGGCTCATGGCAATTCTCCGCCTGGATTACCGTCAAATAAAGAATGCATTCACATCCTTGCCCTTGGCATCCCAATCTGCCTGGCCTTGCGCCAGCAGTTCGGGAGAGGTGCTTGCCATGATGCTTGGTGTGACCTCCATCACCCGTTGATAACCCCGTCGTACCGCTTCCAGATTGTTCTCCACGACGAGATCACCCCGTTTGCCGAAATATTTGACCAACGGTTTACGGACCAGTTCAAACAATTTCTCTTCAGAAAGACCAGCCTGTTCCCGGAAGGGGGTCACTCGCAGAAAAACCCCCAACAAAACCACCCCCTGAAAACGCTGAATCAGTGAAGAGTCGTGCAGGCAGCTTTCGCGGGCGATGGCGACCGTGTCTACCCCATAAAAACGGATGCCGCTCTCCTTCATGAAATATTGGGCATAGGGCGGCAAAGAGTCCCACAACGCCTGAGGTGTGGGTTCATCGGTATGCTGGAAGACAATACCCCCCGATTGCAAACCGACCAAAGGATTGCCCATAAACCAGGTCGTTGGATCCATCAAAGGCACAAAATCAACGTGTTGCAACTCACAATGGGTCAAAATTTTGCCCGTTGGGGTAACGGTCAAATAGGTATTGGTCGGCAATCCTTTCTTCTCCGAACCATATTTGGGAGCCGCCTGTACCCGAAAACCGAAAATATCACCCAACATGGTGGCAATAATTTTGTTGGTTGTCACCGAACCGTAGCCACCCACCGAGTGGGCCCGTACCGAGAAAGAGCCCTGCGGACGCACATCCGGTTCCGTTTCTACCGGCAGCGCCGTTGCATGGTCGATACCGAGCGAAAAATAGACTTTCCCCTCTTGTGATCCTTTCAACATATTTCTCACCACCGCCACGATATGACCGGGAGTGGTGTCGCGGGATCCCAAACCGGCTGTTCCGGTGAAGACGAAAGGAATTTTGTCCAGTTTTGCAAAGCCGGGGGCACCCATCACCGCCTTGGCCAAAGAGGCCTCCACATCCGTGGTCAGCGGATTATCCACCATGGTCGGTATATCGCAGCGCTCAATAACCGATACCGCTTTGCAATTTTTGATCAGATTGACCAGCCGCGCCGCCGGGAAAGGACGGAAACTGGTCACATTGACCACCCCCAGTTTCACCCCCAACCGCTCACTCACCGTTGCGATCGCCGAGGCCGCCGTCTCAGACATGGTACCCATGGCAATGATGGCATATTCGGCCTCTTCCATGCCGATCCCTTCGACCAACTGGTAGCGACGCCCGGTCAAGCGGTAATAGTCATCCATTGCCGCCTGAATGATACCGGGCAGTTTATCATAGAAATGGCGCTGGGCAATTTTACCCAACATATAGGCCTCTTGATTCTGCACCACACCGATCTGCAACGGCGCTTCCGGATTGAAAATGGCCCGCATCTTTTCGTTGGGATCGCCCAGAAAACGGCGGATCAGTTCATCTTCTGGAAAATTCAGATTTTCAATGGTGTGTGTACCCAGAAAACCATCCTGGACATTCATCATCGGCGTCTGTGCATCTTCCGAGGCCCGGCGGGCGATCAGGCACAGATCGGCGACCGCTTGCACACTATGGGCAAACAAAATGCCCCAGCCACAATCGGCCACCCCCATCACATCGTCGTGTCCGGCATGAACGTTCAAGGCCTGCGAGGTCAGGGCCCGGGCACCCACATTCAGCACCTGCGGTAAACGTTTGCCAGAGATGGTGTAGAGTACCTCTTTCATCAGGATCAAACCTTGCCCGGAGGTAAAGTTGGTCACCCGACCACCTGCCAGGGCAAATCCTTCGCAGGCCGAGGCCGATGAGTGTTCCGACTCCAACTCCAACCAGGCCAGGGGCGTGCCCCAGACATTGCAAAACCCATTGGCAACCGCAACTTGGTACAGTTGTCCCATAATGGTCGAGGAGGTAATGGGGTAAGCCGCTGCACCATCCGTAGCTCGGGTCTCAACATACGAGACAGCGTCGGAACCATCGCCAGTTCCGGGAATACCCGGAAACGGGAATGCAGATTGCTCGGTAGCATTCAAGGTAGCCATATCAACATACCCTCCAAGAAGGTGGGAATCAGGGCCGGTTCTGTATTGGCCTCAACCCAATTTTTTCCTGCATTTTATGATGCTTTTGCTGCTTGCGCGCAACAACAAGCGGTGCTGCACGCGCTGCCTGTCACGAATGCAAAAATTTGGGTGTCACGAACCTGCTCTGAATCGATTGCAACAGGAAGTCGATTGCGCGATAGTAACCTGCTTTGCTGCGCTGCACAACGGTTTGTCTATTGCGACGCACAATTTCCTGTTTTTCAAAATGGCCGACGACCGGCCAGCGCCTGGTACAAGGTGGATTCATCCAAATATTCCAACTCGCCCCCCATCGGCATCCCATAGGCCAAACGGGTTACCCGTTCCACCCAAGGTGCCGCCAACTGTGCCACATAATGCGCGGTTGCTTCGCCTTCAACCGTCGGATTGGTGGCAATAATCAACTCTTGGACCGTCCCTGTCTGCAAACGTTCCTCCAGGGAGTGCAGATGCAGTTGTTCTGGTCCGATACCAGCCAATGGATTCAGCCTGCCGCCGAGAACATGGTAGCGCCCTTGAAAGGTTGCCGCTTTTTCCACCGCCAGCAGATCCATCGCCTCTTCGATCACACACAATTGCTGCGGATCACGGCGCGGGTCAACACAAATCCAGCACTCTTCCCCTTCGGCCAGATTATGGCAAATTCGGCACTCGGAGACCTGTTCTGCCAAATTTTGCAGGGCAACCAACAGCTGCTCGACTTCGCCACGCCCCTGGCGCAACAAATAATGGACCATCCGCTGGGCACTTTTGCGCCCAACCCCAGGGAAGCGGGCCAAAAGCAGAACCGCCCGTTCTACCGATGGCAAACCATATGCCGACGCTGCGCTCTCCCCCCTGACACCGCCAAATCCCGCCGCGTTACGCATCAAAAAGGCAGATTCAATCCGGGAATATTCATACCACCCGTCACTTTGGACAAATTTTGCTGGGTCAAATCCAACAATTTTTTCTGGGCATCGTTAAACGCAGCAGTGACCAAATCCTCCAACAGCTCCACATCCTGTGGATCAACAATGGATCGGTCAATTTTGATCCGTTGCACCATCTGCTTACCATTAAGGGTCACCTCAACCATGCCGCCACCAGACTGACCGGACACCTGCGCCAAGGCAAGCTCCTCCTGCATTTTCGCCATTCGGCTTTGCATTTCCTGGGCTTGCTTCATGATGTTGCCAAGATTTTTCATCATCCTTTTCCTTTGGATGTCGTTAAGCAGAGGTCAATAACACTCATACGACCGCGCCGCCGAGTGGCTGCACATGCACCACTGTCGCCTGAAAACGGTCAATAATCTTTTGTACCATCGGGTGTTGCTTCATCTGTGCTTCCAAGGCGACCTGATGATCCCGTTGCCGCCGCTGATCGCTCTCCTCCAACGTCTCACAGCGACTTTCGGCACTTTTGAGTTCCATCTGCACCGTCACATCCTGCCAACCTTTTTGCTGCAAAAAAGTCAGGACCAGGCGGCGCATCTGTTCCGGCGTACCATAGACATCACTTGCCAGCTGCAACACAATATTTTTTGGCACCCCTTGATCATCAACAGCAAAGTGCGGACAGCTGACCAGGCGCTCCAGCTTCAACGCCAGCTCTTTCTCTGTCTCAGCAATATAATCGACCAATTGCCGCCAGGAGTTTAATGCCGGTGCCGCAGCCAACGCAGGCAGTGTAACCGCCGCTTCGCCAATCGGCAACCCTCCCTCCTCCAAGGCATCAAGCGGGACAACGGCGCTCACATTTGCCGTTGGAGTCACGGCATCTGCATTTTGTTCCCGAACCGGCTTAGAAAATTCTGCGGCTGGCGCACGGCCTGCGGCTGGCGGTGACGGTTCGTGACCATCCAGCAAGCCCAGCAACTTTTCCAGGGAGGGAACCGGTTTCAGGTAAGCGACGCGCAGCAAGACCATTTCCAATGCCTGTAACCCGTCTTCAGCCAAGCGCAGATCGGCACTGCCGCGCAACAACACCTGATAGACCATTTGCAAATGTTCCATGGTGACCCGTTCGGTCAACTCCGTCAGGCGACGGGTAAACCCCTCATCCAGCGACCCGGGACTGACCGATGGCTGCCCAAACTTCAAGCGACTGGCCTGATGCAACGCTTCCAACAACTCACGCAACAGACTCTCCGGCTCCACACCATGATGATAGAAGGATTGCGCCTGTTGCAGTACGGCAGCACCCTGACCGGTCAAAATCGCCTCCAGCAGTTTAAGGATCGATTCAGGATCGGTCAAACCCAGCAGATCGCGAACCGCTTCATAACGCACCACACCCGCCCCATGGGCGATCACCTGATCCAGTAAAGAGAGCGCATCCCGTACCGACCCTTCCGCCGAGCGAACGACCGCCTCAACCCCTTCTGCCTCAAAAGCAACACCCTCCTGCTGCAGCACATGGATCAAATGGGCCGCAAGCTGCTCGCGGGAGACCCGTTTTAAATCGTAGCGCTGGCAACGACTGAGAATGGTAGCCGGAATTTTACGCGCTTCAGTGGTGGCAAAAAGAAATTTGACGTGTGCGGGCGGCTCTTCCAAGGTTTTCAGCAGGGCGTTGAAAGACTGGTTGGAGAGCATATGGACTTCATCGAGGATAAAGATGCGGTAGCGGGCAACTGCCGGAGAGTAGCCCACCACATCCAATATTTCCCGCATCTGTTCGACCTTGGTACGCGAAGCGGCATCAATTTCCAGGACATCAGGATGGTTGCCGGCAATAATCTGGCGGCAGGAGGTGCATTGACCGCAGGGCTGGGCGGATACCCCCTGTTCGCAGTCGAGACACATGGCCAACAAACGGGCCAGCGTGGTTTTACCGACACCGCGAATGCCGGAAAAGAGAACAGCGTGCGGAATGCGACCGCTGGCAAGTGCATGGCTCAAGGCCTGCGTGACATGGCCCTGGCCGACCAAAGCAGAGAATGTGCGGGGACGCCAACGACGCGCCAGGACGACGTAGGATGACATGAATGTTAAGGGCGGCTCCGGCCAGGCTGAGTACGGCACACGGAAAGCTCCGCTACCGCTGCTACCTTCCGGTCCTGACGGGGTTTACGGGTTTCCGTTGCGTACGTCCTGGCCATCAACGCCGCCCGCTGTATGGCAAACGTCACAATCATGGTGTGGCGGAATCGGCCTCTTAATCTGTGCAGCCCGTCAGGTGACCCATAAGGCCACGTTCGAGCGCAAGGTGGCGGAGAGAGAGGGATTCGAACCCTCGGTACCCTTTTGGAGTACACACGCTTTCCAGGCGTGCACCTTAAACCGCTCGGTCATCTCTCCCCGGTATGGCTACAAGAACAGCCCCTCCTGTTTAACCGTGGCATTAAATCAGACATGCCGTCTTTTATCAAAGAAAATTCGCAACAGCGCCGCGCTCTCTGCCGAAAAAAGCGATCCATCCCAGACAGAAAAATGTCCAACATCTTGTTCTGAGACAGATTGTTTTCTTTCAGCCCCACTGTGCATGGTTGCCACTCGCGCCTGCAGCACAGCACTATGACACATGGGACAGGGCTGCAAAGATACCGCCAGATGGCTACCCAACAAACGATAATTGCCACAACGTCGTGCCGCGCGGCGCAGGACGACCATTTCGGCGTGGGCTGTCGGATCCTGATCGGCAATGGGTCGGTTGCCTGCTTCCGCCAAAAAACGCCCTTCCTGATCGCGCAAGACCGCACCAACTGGCACCTCCTCTTCGGCACCGGATTGTCCGGCTGCCACCAGGGCCAGCAACATTGCCGCCTGCTCGGCAGTCAACAGCTGCAGATGGTGTTCATCCAGAGCAGAAACAGCCGACAGAGTCAATCGCGCAACTCCGGACCTTCCATGACTTCATCCTGGGGTTCCGGCAAGGCTGTGGTGGGTGAAGAAGGTATGCGTTTGCGTGCTGCAGCCCCGGCGGCGTTGGCCCCTTTACGGCCTGTTGTCGGTGCGGGTGCCGGGGGTTCCACCTTGCCCAGAAAGGTCAAATCATAACGGAGATGGTCCCAGGCCGTTTGCGCCGAATCCCGCTCGAACAGCCAGCCTTCATGCAGCGGTTGACCGTTCTGATCTTCCAGCATGACCCAAGCTGCAGGATTGATATAGCCATCCGGCCCATGCCAAGGCCGCCCTTCCTGGATAACCAAATCATTGACAAAGGCTACCGGATACAAAGCGCCGCCCCAGGGGGCAGTGACCCGATGTCCTACCGGTGCTTCCAGGCGATGGATCTTCAGGGTGCGTTTATCGAGTACCATGAAACGCAACGGAATGCCCTTTTGTTCATCCACCATCGCGGCAGAGGGCTTGGCGCGGTTGTTGATCACATGCGGTGCCAGGGGCAAGCGGTCTTTATCCCGCACCTCCAAAGCCAGATAGGCTGACTCCTGGCGCGACTCCGGCTGACAACCGGCCAACACCAGACCGCAGAGTGTCAGACAAAAAAATCTCCACCGTAAGTTAATGAAATCATGGGAATTTGACGCTTGGGCGGTGTTGAGGATAAAAGATCGACACACGGGAGCGGCTCTGGCAAAAGGAGGCCTGCAGACAGGCAAAGAAATCGGTATTCCGAAGAGATAGAGAACAGTGCAGATTGGCGGAGAGAGAGGGATTCGAACCCTCGGTACCCTATCGGATACAACACCTTAGCAGGGTGCCGCCTTCAGCCAGCTCGGCCATCTCTCCCAGATGCGCAGGATGACAATAAAGTGTCACCTTGTCAACCCCAACAGATCATATTCGGTGATTTTTTCTTGTAAGCCAGGCCAATACAGTGAGTCAGGGGAAGAAAAACAGCTCAGCATGATTAGCATAACACTTGGATTATAAATATATTTTTTAGAAAATGCATGTCACCATCTTCGACCTCTGCCTTTCTTTTCAATCTCACCCTAACCATGACGATCGAAACTTGGCACTGTTACTGCATACTAACAGTCACGTTTGACCGGAATCGCGTAGCAGAGACCTCTAACAAAGAACTCTACTGCAAACGGACATGATCCTCTGCTGCGACACAGTCCGGGCAAATCGGCAGCAATGTCAACCGGTGGCCGAACGGAATTCCGTTCGGCTGCCAGCCGGCTGCAATCGCTGCGTCAATTGCTGGATTTAATATATAACAAAAGTTGTATAACAAGATAAAATATCCTGAATATTTGGCTATTTTGCCAGTCATGGATATGTATTGTTTCACACCTAAACTTAAGGAATTTTGGTCTCTTATGGAGGTTTTACCTACACCGGTCTCGCAGGGATTGGAATATCCCCCACAGATGGGACCACCGCAAGCTGGAATGTTGGCCAACAATACCCGTATGGCCTATT
Organism: Magnetococcales bacterium WMHbinv6; assembly: GCA_002753135.1. GTDB lineage: Bacteria > Pseudomonadota > Magnetococcia > Magnetococcales > Magnetaquicoccaceae > Magnetaquicoccus. Next base: position 50,507 of record PDZV01000013.1, read on the forward strand.
GGGGTGATTTGCGCCGTTATGTGGATTGGGGCGGCACCGTACCTTCCGCCTCCAAAACAGTGGCTGCCTATTTGATGGCCCATGCCCAAACCCACAAGTATGCCACCTTGGTGCGCTGGAAAGTATCGATCGGTAAAGCACATACCAACCAAGGGTTGGATGATCCAACCAAATCCGATGCGGTGCATGCCGTCTTGTCCGGTATTCGGCGCAGCCATGGCAAAGAGCAGCGTAAAGTGGCACCGCTGGTCAAAGAACAGGTGTTGGCCATTGTCGGAACGCTGGGTGAGCGTCTGAAAGATAAAAGAGACAAAGCGCTTATTCTATGTGGTTTTTCTGCAGGACTGCGCCGTTCGGAAATGACCACCCTGTCGCTGGCCGATCTGCGCTTCATCCGTGAAGGCATTGAAATCCATCTGCCGGAGGGCAATGCCTATCTGCAATATGCCCGTGGTACCGCCTGTCCGGTGCGGGCGATGAAAGAATGGTTGCAAAGCGCACAAATTGAAGAAGGTTCCGTTTTTCAAGGTATTAACCGGCACGGCCAACGCTCTGGCTCCCCGTTGACCGGACATGGCATCGCCTTGATCGTCAAAGAACGGGTTCAGGCCATCGGTTTGGATCCGGCGCAGTACAGCGGTTTCAGTTTACGCGCCGGTCTGGTTGCCAGCGCCGTGGCTGCAGGCATTCCTTTCCGTACCGTGACCACGTTGCAAGGACCGGGTATCCTGTAATCGGCGGCGGTGTGGAACTGCAGGAGGCTGATCCCCCCTCCCCGGTTCCACACCCCTCTGTTCCAGGTTCGTGTTGCTCCCTCAAAAGATGACATCCTTATCCCTGCCTTTACCGAGAAACCACAACTGCCCCCGCGCCTGCAGGGCCAGAGCCGTCTGCAAAATGGTTTGACGCGCCGCCTGCACCCGATGCCGTTGCACCGGTCCCAGCAGAGCCATCTCCTCGCGCAAATTGTCGGCAGCACGCGGGGATAAATTATCCAGAATCCGCTCCACCAATGGCCACTCCGCCCCTTTCAACGCCACCACCCACACGGCACTATCGGTCGCACGCAACAAATTTTGCAAGCCTCGTTCATCTACGGTCAGCAAATCGCTGAACAAGAGCATGGCGTCGTACAACTCTTTGGCCAACCGTTCATCCCGTTCATCGATGTAGGCCAAGAGGCGCAACCGCTTTTCCGCTGTCATGAGTGACAAAATTCCTGCAGCTTTGCCGATGCTCACCGGATCACCTCCTTAAATTCGTCATATTCTTGACAGAGTCAGGCAAGAACGGCACGAAACAGCGTCAAACAGATCCATACATTCCCCTGCCTGTTAAAGCATGTTATGCTGCCAGCATTTTTCATCGCCCAAGGAACTGATCATGTCGCTGGCCATGTTATCCTTCCGTCGCACCCTGCAACAGTGGTGGCAAGCCTGTTCCGTCTATACCGAAAAAAGGGTTCTGGCGATCCTTTTTCTTGGCTTTTCCAGTGGTTTGCCCCTTGCCTTGACCTTCAGCACCCTTTCGGTCTGGTTATCGGAAGATGGTATCAGCAAAACCGCCATCGGTCTTTTTGCCCTGACCGGCGTGCCCTATACCTTCAAGTTTGTCTGGTCACCGCTGATAGATCAACTGCCAATTCCCTGGTTGAGCAAAAAAATGGGCCGCCGTCGCAGTTGGGCGCTCTTGTGCCAGTGTGCCCTGATGATCTCCCTCTGCCTGCTTGGCTTGAGCGACCCCAGAGAAAATCCGTTGACCACTGCCCTGCTGGCTCTGCTCGTGGCCTTCTGGTCGGCCAGTCAAGATATTGTCATCGATGCCTATCGTGTAGAAATTCTTGAAGAAAAGCAATATGGTGCCGGGGCGGCCATTTATGTATTGGGTTACCGTATCGGCATGTTGGCTTCGGGAGCCGGTGCCTTGTATCTGGCCACCTATTACGGTTGGCTGCTCACTTATCTGTTCATGGCCCTGTTGATGCTGGTCGGCGCTGTGACCATTTTGCTCAATCCAGAGCCAAATATTCATCATCATCCCCGCGCCTTGGCCAACGACACCCCGCTGCCGGCCTGGATCGGGCGCTGGGGTCAATTGCCCGGCAGACGGGGAACGGCAATGCGCTGGATTGCCAAAGCCGTCATCGCCCCTTTCGCCGATTTTACCCGTCGTGACGGTTGGCTCATCGTTTTGTTGTTTATTCTTTTTTATAAACTGGGCGATTCGCTGGCTGGGGTGATGAGCAACCCTTTTTATCTGGAACTCGATTTCAGCAAAGTGGAAATTGCCTATATCAGCAAAATTTTTGGTCTGGCGGCAACCCTGGCGGGCAGTGTCGTGGGTGGTGTCATGGTCAACCGTTTGGGTATTCTGCAATCCCTGTTCTACTGCGGCCTGTTGCAAATGGTTTCCAATCTGATGTTTGTCCTCTTGGCCGCCAGCGGTCACAGCCTGCCGCTGTTGACCCTGACCATCGCTGTGGAAAATTTTAGTGGCGGAATGGGAACTGCGGCGTTTGTTGCGTATCTATCTTCCTTGTGCAATATCGCCTATACGGCTACCCAATATGCCTTACTCAGCTCCTTCATGGCCTTTGGACGCACATTATTGGCCTCCATGGGTGGTTCGTTGGCCGATCAGATGAGTTGGACCCTCTATTTTCTGTTGACCACATTGGCTGCCCTGCCAGGTTTGGCCCTGTTGTGGTTGATGACCCGACGTTTTGTCGCAAATCCCCATGCGGAACAGGAGCAACTTGATGAACCAGCTTGACAGCCAGATTCTGCTTGCCGACAGTCGTTTTCTGTTGCAACGGGAGGCAGCAGACCTGCACCAACCGCCGCGCCGCTGGTTTCGCTTTCTCTTGCGCCTTCGGGTGTTGCTGCACAAAATGCGCGGCGGGGGCACCTCTCCGCCTCGAGCCCAATTGAATGAAGTTCTCTGGTCCTGGGTTGGGGCCTTTGTCGGTATCGGCCTGGTGGGCTATCTGGATTCCCACTTTTTTGCCCCCATTGACCAGGCCCTGCTGATTGGTTCATTTGGTGCTTCTGCCGTTCTGCTTTATGGCGCACCGGGCACCCCTTTTGCCCAGCCGCGCAACCTGATTGGCGGACACATGGTTTCGGCGCTGATTGGGGTGATCATGTTTCAGTGGTTGGGTAGCGTCCCCTGGTTGGCTGCCGCCTACGCCGTCTCCTTTGCCATTGTGGCGATGCATCTGAGCAAAACGCTGCACCCTCCCGGCGGTGCCACCGCCCTGATTGCCGTGATCGGATCCGACGCCCTGCACCAGTTGGGTTTTCTCTATGTCATCGCACCCGTCGGCATTGGCGCGCTCTTTCTGCTGCTCATTGCGCTGCTGGTCAACAATCTTGCCCCCAGCCGCCGTTATCCGTCCTGGTGGTGGTAGACGCCACACTGCGGCAGATAATCGGTCAAAAACAGTCCATTCAAGAGCGCCGTATCGTCGGTGATCGTTCCGTTCAACTGTTTCCAGCGCCGCATGTGTTGCAACAACCACTCTCCATGTTGCACGGTGGGAAGCAGGGCCTGGTGACGAAAAAAATATTGGTAATCCGGGACAGAGGCGGCGTGATAGCCGTTGAGCAGGGGTTGCCCTCGCAGCACCGGGCGCAACACCTCCCGGTCGGTATCCAGGTAGGCCTCCTGACTCAAAACCCGGAGCAACTCTTCCAGATTCTCTGCCTGATCCGCCCAGACGGCGGCCTCTGCCAAAGCACATACCAGCTTTTTTACCACATCTCCGGCCCCGGCAAACCAGTCAGCCCGCATGCCAAGCACCTTTTCCGGGCCATGAGGGCATATTTCCTGGCGGGTAACCACCAACTCCCCGACACCACAGCGCACCGCCCACTGATTCCACGGTTCTCCCACACAACAACCGGCAATCTCCTGCCGCGTCAAACTTTCCACCATGCGCGGCGGTGGCACCACCAGCAACGCCACATCCCGGTCGGGGTCAACACCCACCTCTGCCAACCAGTGGCGCAATACATAATGATGGCTGGAAAAAGGATGGACTGAAGCCAGACGCAACGGCACCTCTCCCAAACGACGCCGCGCAGCGATAACCCGCGCCAACGCCCGATTGCGCAACTGGCGGGGTCCAGCCATGGCTTCCGGATCGGCAACCTGCATGGCAGAGACCAGCCAGGGAGCCAGAGTAATCGCACTGCCACCCTGCCCCAAAGCCATTGGCACCACCATCGCCGTGCTGTTGCCCTGCAAACCAAGGTGCATCGCCAGCGGCATGCCAGCCAGCATATGCGCACAATCCAGCACCCCATGCGCAACCTTATCCCGAATCGCCGCCCAGGCACCTTCCCGGGAGAGTTGCAGATCGATTCCATGCTTTGCGGCCATGCCACACGCTTTGGCCACCACCAATACCGCGCAATCGATGAGCGGTATAAAACCGGCCCTGACTATCGATAATTTTTGCTTCACGGCACCATCCCATTCTATTCGATTTGCAGTGCGGTCAACAAAATGCGGGCAATCTCTGCCAACTTGCGGTTTTCGCGCATCGCCGCCTTGCGCATGGCATGATAGGCCTGCTCTTCCGTCATATTTCTTTGTTTCATTAACATCCCCTTTGCCCGCTCAATCACTTTGCGATCTTCCAAAGCCAGAATGGCCTCATCCCGCTGACGACGCAATTTTTCGTAACTGTGAAAACGAGCAATGGCCATTTCAACAATCGGCCTGACTCGCTCTTTGCGCAGACCATCCACCACATAGGAAGAGACGCCAGCCTCGATGGCCCGTTCGATCATCGAACGATCCGACTGATCGACAAAGACAACAATCGGCCTTTGCAAGGATTGGGTCACCTGATACAACCCCTCCAGAGTATCCCGATCCGGGTTGCCCAGATCGATCAGGATGACATCCGGGTGCAACAAAGCAATGCGACTGGCCAATTGGTTAAAAGAACGGATGGTCATCACCCGTGGATAACCCGCCTCCACCAGCCCTTGTTCGAGAATGACTGCCCGTTCTGGATCGGTATCAATGACCAGAATGGAGAGTGCCAGAGCCTCATCACCGCCTTCGTCAGGCGGCTTCCTGCTTGCCTTTATGGCCATGTTCATACTCATCCAGGAAGGAAAGCAACGCCTCACGATAGTGATAATAGTCGGGATGAACCAACAATTGACTGCGCGTGCGTGGGCGCGGCAATTTTACCTCCAGGATACGTCCGATGCGGGCATGTGGACCGTTGGTCATCATCACCACCCGATCCGCCAACAGAATCGCCTCATCCACATCATGGGTCACACAGATGGTGGTTACCTGCGAACGGCTCCACACTTCCATTAACACCTCCTGCAACCCCCAACGGGTCAAACTGTCCAGCATGCCAAACGGTTCATCCAGCAACAGCAGCTTGGGTGACAAAGCAAAGGCACGGGCAATACCGACCCGCTGTTTCATGCCGTTGGAGAGATCGGCAGCCGATTTATCCATGGCATCGCCCAAACCGACCTTGGACAAATAATATTCCACCACCTCCCTCCGTTCTGCCCGAGTGGCATGGGGATAGACCCGTTCCACCCCCAGCATGACATTTTGCCGGGCGGTCAACCATGGGAACAGACTGGGTGACTGGAAAACGACCGCACGATCCGGTCCGGCACTGTGTACCTCGCGGCCATCCAGGACAATACCGCCCAGGGTCACATCATTCAATCCGGCAGCCATGGCCAATACGGTGGATTTGCCACAGCCGGAATGGCCGATCAAACTGATAAATTCCCCTTTGCGCACCATCATGTCAAAGCCGTCCACCACGGTCAGTTCTCCCTTTGGCGTGGGATAGCTTTTGATCACTTGGGAAAATTCCAGATAGCGGGCCTCATTGCTGCTGGTCGCTGCCTGGCGGTAGGCACGCGGTGGCCGATCTTCGCCCGGCATACGCGGTTGCAACTGGGGCAAACGAAGCTGGTTGTTGCGCTCTTTTTCCAACGAGCGACTGGCTTCAATCATCCAGGCGGTAATGTCACGGCGCAATTTCTTGAACTGCTCGTCATGATGAATGGTACTGCGCCCCCGTGGGCGAGCCAGATTGACCAAAAATTCCGGCCCCAAGGTAGCGTTCGGCCCCGGGGTCAGGGGAATAATCCGATCGGCCAGCAACAGGGCTTCATCCACATCGTTGGTAATCAGCACGATCGTTTTGCCTTCCTGGGCATGAATGGCGGCAATTTCATCCTGCAGGCGGGCACGGGTCAGAGCGTCCAGGGCGGATAACGGCTCATCCAGCAACAGAATTTCCGGCTGCATCGCCAAGGCGCGGGCAACAGCCACCCGTTGCCGCATGCCGCCGGATAGTTCGGCAGGGCGTCGATCGGCGGCATGCGCTAAACTGACCATCGCCATATAGTGTTGCACCATTACGGCCTGTTGGGCACGGGATCGTTGCCGATGTATCGCCTCCACCGCCAGAGCAATATTCTCGCGCACACTCATCCAGGGCATCAGGGAGTAACTCTGGAATACCACCCCCCGATCTGGCCCCGGCCCCTGTAACGGTTGAGCGCGCAGAGAAATCGTCCCACTATCCGGCTCGATCAAACCGGCCATCAGAGAGACCAGCGTGGTTTTGCCTGAACCGGAAAAACCGACAATGGCAAGCAGTTCCCCCTCTGCAATCGACAGATTGATATCGCGCAGAACGGCGCTACGTGCTGCCCCCTCCCCATAGGATTTGCCCACCTGCTGTAACTGTAGAACAGCCATTGTTCCCTCCTGTCATCTTTCGAGTTGCCGATCAAGCCCGTCGATTACAGCGTCCGACCACGGGTCGAAACAGTCTGCAGCGTCTGCATAATGCGATCGAGCAGAAAACCAATCATGCCAATGGTCAAAACAGCGGCCATGATTTTGGCCAAGGATTGGGAAGAGCCGTTCTGAAACTCATCCCAGACAAATTTGCCCAAACCGGGATTTTGCGCCAGCATTTCAGCGGCAATCAGCACCATCCACCCCACACCAAGGGTCAGGCGCAAACCGGTAAAAATATAGGGCAGTGCCGAAGGCAGTACCAAACGGTGTACCCTGACCGTCCAGGAAAGCCGCAATACCCGACTGACATTGGTTAAATCCCGGTCGATGGAGGAGACCCCCACTGCCGTATTGATCAATGTCGGCCACAACGAGCAGAGGGTGACGGTGATGGCTGAGTTGAGAAACGCTTTTTCAAACATCGGGTTATCGCTGACATAGACAGCACTCACCACCATGGTCACCAGAGGCAACCAGGCCAGAGGGGATACCGGTTTGAATATTTGGATCAGCGGGTTCAACGCCGCTTGCACCGTACGCGATAAACCACATAGCACGCCCAGGGGGATGGCAATCAGCGACCCCAGCAGAAAGCCGGTAAAGACAGTCTTCAAGCTGGTCCAAATTTGATCCAGATAGGTTGGTTTGCCGGCATACGCCCGTTTTTCAAAGCGTGCGGTGCTGCCTTTGGCCACAGTGCGCTGGTACTGCTCCCATTGTCGGTCATAATAGGCCTGTTCCTTGCGGCGTTCGGTGCGATGCTCCTCCAGCAACAGTTGAAACTGCTCGGCGACCATCACCGGACCGGGAATCTCTCCCAAAGAGGTTTTGACTTTGCTGGCCAGTCCGGCCCACACCCCCAAAAAGATCATGATGGCCAAGACCGGCACCAACAACAGGCGCCACAAGGCCAACCATTGGCTGCGGCTGCCGTCGCCGCTGAGAATGTGCAACAATGGAATCAACCAGCCGATTCCCAGCAGATTGCAGCTGGCTGTCATTCGTTCGATGCGGCGGTTCCATACCAGGCGTGCGCTGACAGCCGCTGGCGATTTGACCGTTGCCTGCTCCCCTTCTTCGGCAACCGGTGTGCTTACCACACTGTTCATGATCATCCCCTGATAAAAGGTTAACCTTCCAGTCGCCCGGAAACAACTTTCTGTTTTCCCTTCAAACCGATGGTCAATTGCTCCAGATAGGCGTTCGGAGTATGGGCATCGTAGCGCATGCCATCGATGAATTCGTTCTGTGCGGGACGAAAACCATCGCTATCCCACAAAAATTCCTCTTTTTTGGCCTTGCCTTCTTCCACCAGCACTCTGGCCGCCTGCAGATAGAGATCGGGGCGATAGACCTTGCGTGCCGTCTCCAGGTACCAGCTATCCGGCTTAAACTCGCTGATTTGTCCCCAACGGCGCATTTGCGTTAAATACCAGATGGCATCCGAATAGAACGGGTAGGTGGCATGGTGGCGGAAAAAGACATTGAAATCACTGGCATTGCGTTTGTCCCCTTTTTCGTATTCAAAGGTACCGGTCATCGAGTTGGCGATCACCTTGGCATCAGCGCCGACAAATTCCGCTTTGGAGAGCATTTTGACCGCTTCCATACGGTTGGCATTATTGTTTTCATCCAACCAGCGGGCCGCCCGAATCAGTGCCTTCAAAAGGGCCAAGTGGGTACGTGGATGTTTTTCCGCCCAGCCCTTGGTGACACCAAACACCTTTTCCGGATTGTTTTTCCAGATTTCATCATCGGTGATCACCGGCACACCAATGCCCTTGAAGACGGCCTGTTGATTCCAGGGCTCGCCGACGCAATAGCCTTGAATGGTCCCCGATTCCAACGTTGCAGGCATTTGAGGGGGTGGCGTAACCGACAACAACACATCCGCCATGATTTGCCCGGAAATGTCTGTCGTAGAATAAAAGCCGGGATGAATGCCCGCCGCTGCCAGCCAATAGCGCAACTCATAGTTATGGGTGGAGACCGGAAAGACCATGCCAAAGTTGAAATTTTTGCCCGCGCAACGCAGTTGCTCCACAACCGGTTTCAAGGCATCGGCTTTGATCGGATGCTGCGGTTTGCCATCCGCCTGTTTGGGCAGATGGGCTTTCATCTGCTGCCAGATATCGTTGCCGACCGTTATGGCGTTACCGTTGAGATCCATGGAAAAGGCGGTAATGATCTCGGCCTGGGTACCAAAACCGATGGTTGCTCCCAATGGTTGCCCGGCCAACATGTGCGCCCCATCCAACTCACCGGCAATCACACGGTCCAGTAACACTTTCCAATTGGCTTGCGGCTCCAGGGTAACCAGCAACCCCTCCTCCTCAAAAAAACCCTTCTCGGCAGCAACCGCCAGAGGCACCATATCGGTCAATTTAATGAACCCCAGCTTTAATTGCTCTTTTTCCAAGGGGGCATCGACTGCTTGCGCGGTACGGAGAGGCAGCAGGCCGCTGGCCCACAGGGCCGAAGCACCGATCAGAGACAAAAGGGTTCGTCTGCTGCAGGAGTATCCTTTCTTGGAAACTGCCACGCCGTTGTTCATCCGTTTCTCCTTGAATACCGAAAATACGATTGCAAAAAAAAACGCCGCTTCGCGAACCGCATCGCTGACGATGCCGGAACAGGAAGGCGACGTTGCCGGAAACTCTGCCCACAGAAACACTCTTCAGGCAGCTTTGTAACGGTAGACCTTCGTTGGCACCGTTAATTTGCACTGCATCAAAAAACATGCCAGCCCATTATACCCGCTTTGAGTCGATTTTATTGCCTTGTCGCCCAGCTTCTGCCTAATATTTATGCAATCACCGCCCGATTTTGTACCAGTCTCTCTGGCCTGCTGCGCAAAAAACGCCCGCCCATGAATCATCAGCTGCCACTTATCCTGAAAAAGTCACCATTTTTTTCTTGGTCCGGGAATTGCTAGTAACCAATCAGCTTCGTCATTCGATGGCCAAAACAGAGATTCGGGCCCAAAGTTGGGCCCAGGGTAACGCTGCCCGAACAACGCCTCCCGTTTAAGGAGGATGCCTGTTCGGGCTTTTTTTTGTTCTAGCGACAGGGAGATAGAGAGATGAGCAGCTCGCCGACCCCCCACTTGCTGATTATCGGCAACGGCATGGCGGGTATCCGCACCGTAGAGGAGTTAACGGCCTTGGCCCCGCAAGCCTATCAAATCACGGTGTTTGGTGCCGAACCGCACGGCTGTTACAACCGAATTCTGCTTTCGCCGTTGTTGGCGGGTGAAAAATCTTTGCCAGAAATTATCACCCATCCAGCTTCCTGGTATGCCGAGCGAGGCATTGCCTTGCATGCCAGCAATCCGATCACGACCATCGATCGGCAAGCCAGGCGGGTGATCGACAGCCAGGGCGGCGTTCACTCCTATGATAAGCTGTTATTGGCGACCGGATCGCATCCGCTGGTCATCCCCCTGCCTGGCCATCAACTGCCGGGTGTGGTCACCTTCCGCAACCTGGCCGACGTGGAAAAAATGCTGACGGTTGCCGCTCCGGGAAAACAGGCGATTGTGATCGGAGGCGGTCTGTTGGGCCTGGAAGCAGCGATGGGCCTGTTGCAACAGGGCATGCAGGTGACCGTCGTTCATCTGCTGGATATTTTGATGGAACGGCAATTGGATGGCGTTGCCGCCAGCCTGCTGAAAAGCGAACTGGAAGCTCGCGGCATCCGCTTTCACATGCCTGCGCAAACGGAAGCGATCCTCGGAGCAAGCCAGGTGCAAGGCATACGTTTCAAGGATGGCAGCGTTCTGCCCGCCGACCTGGTGGTGATGGCCGTGGGTGTACGCCCCAACACGGATTTGGCCAAAGCGGCTGGCCTCTCCTGCGAACGGGGTATTCTGGTGGATGACCAGTTGCAAACCTCGGATCCGCATATTCTGGCGGTCGGTGAGTGTGTGCAACATCGGGGTACGGTTTACGGCCTGGTTGCCCCCCTGTTTGAACAGGGTAAAGTGATTGCCCGCCGTCTGGCCGGCACGGACGATGCCGCCGCCTATCGAGGTTCCACCACCTCGACCCGTCTGAAAGTGACCGGCATTGAACTTTTTTCGGCAGGAAATTTTCTCGGTGATGCCGAGTGCGATACCATTCTGTTTCAGGATCCCAGCCGCAGAATTTACAAAAAACTGGTGATCAAAAACCATATCGTGCAAGGTGCGGTTTTGTTGGGCGATACCATGGATGGAGCCTGGTACATGGAGTTGATGCGGGATGGTACCGACATCACCCCCTTCCGCCACCATATTCTTTTTGGCCGTCCCCACCTGGGCGATGCCGGGCACGGTCCCAGTTCTGTTGCCGATTTGCCCGCCAGTTACCAGGTTTGTGGCTGCAACGGCGTCTGCAAGGGGAGCATCGAAGAGAGCATCATCCAAAAGGAGCTGACCACCCTGGAAGAGGTGCGGGCCCACACCAAAGCCTCTGCCTCTTGCGGCTCCTGCACGGGTATGGTGGAACAAATTCTCGCCCATACTCTGGGTGGCGACTATGTTCCGGCACCAGTCAAACCACTCTGCCGCTGCACCACCCTGAGCAGCGATCAACTCCGCATTGCCGTGCGTGATCAACACCTGACCTCGGTTGCCACAGCCATGCAGCAGTTGGCCTGGCAGAGCCAGGACGGATGCCCAACCTGCCGACAGGCGCTGAACTATTACATCACTGTTTTCTGGCCGGCTGAACATCAGGAAAGTCCGCTCGATCGTTTTGTCAACGAACGCTTCCATGCCAACATTCAACGGGACGGCACCTACTCCGTGGTTCCCCGTCTTTGGGGAGGCACCACCACCCCGGCGCAACTGCGGGCCATTGCAGATATTGCCGAACGGTTTGCCGTACCGGAAATCAAGCTGACCGGCGGCCAACGCATCACCCTACTGGGGATCAAGCGGGAGACTCTCCCGGCCATCTGGGCGGCACTCGGTGAGCATGATCTGGTCTCTGGACACGCCTATGGCAAGGCTGTGCGCACGGTCAAAACCTGTGTCGGCAGCCGTTGGTGCCGTTTCGGCGTGCAGGATTCGGAACAGATGGGCGTCGCGTTGGAAAAACAGCTTTGGAACAGCTGGACCTCGCACAAATACAAATTGGCAGTCTCCGGTTGCCCGCGCAACTGCGCAGAAGCGACAATCAAGGATTTTGGCGTCGTCGCCGTCGAATCGGGCTGGGAGCTGCATGTCGGTGGCAATGGTGGCATCAAGGTTCGGGTCACCGATCTGCTCTGTCGGGTGGAGAGCATGGCGGAGGTTTCCGAATATGCGGCGGCTTTTCTGCAGCTCTACCGGCGCGAGGCCGTCTATCTGGAACGGACCGCCCCCTGGGTTGAGCGGGTCGGAATTGACTGGATACGGCAACAACTGGTGGATCAGCCTGCCTATCGCAAGCAGCTGCACGATGCCTTTGTCGCTGCCCATCAACCTTTGGCCGATCCCTGGATGGAACGGGTGCAAGGATTGGCCGGTACCCGTGATTTTCTCCCCTTGGTTTCCCTTCCTTTTCCCACTTTGGAGAACGTGGCATGAACGGCTGGCACTATATTGGTTCCTTACAGGATATTCCGCAGCAGGGATCTCGGATTGTCGAGGCCGGCTCCTTGGGCAACATTGCGGTATTTCGCACCCATGGCGACCAGGTTTTTGCCTTGGCAGATCGCTGTCCGCACCGGCACGGCCCCCTTTCACCGGGCATCGTGCATGGCGACAAAGTCACCTGCCCGTTGCACGGATGGACCATCGATCTGGCAACCGGTGCGGCATTGGGAGCCGATCATGGCTGTACCCGACCCTTTGCCATCCGCAACGAGGCCGATGGACTCTACCTGCAACTGCCGGTCAACGGTGACTGAAGTGGCCACCATTCGCACCACCTGCCCTTATTGCGGCACCGGCTGCGGTCTGCTGGTCACCAGCAATGGAGATGGGGGCATCGCCAGTTTGCAGGGAGATCCCGATCACCCTGCCAACCGGGGTTGGCTGTGCAGCAAGGGGATCTCTTTGCCAGAAACCATGGCCATGGACGGTCGGTTGCAACAACCGATGGTCCATGGTCGTCCCACCTCCTGGGATGCAGCATTGCAACAGGTGGCTAACGGTTTTCGTGATACGCTGGCCCAATACGGCCCGCAAGCGGTGGCTTTCTATGTCTCCGGGCAACTGTTGACAGAGGATTATTATCTGGCCAACAAGCTGATCAAAGGGTTTATGGGCTCTGCCAATATCGACAGCAATTCGCGCTTGTGCATGGCTTCTGCCGTGGTGGGACATAAACGGGCCTTTGGTTCCGATTTTGTCCCCTGCCGTTACCAGGATCTGGAAGAGGCCGATCTGCTCGTGGTCGTCGGCAGCAACACCGCCTGGTGCCATCCCGTCTTGTTCCGTCGGATGATGGCGGCGCGGCAGAAGGGATCCGATAAACGCTTGGTGGTCATCGATCCACGCTGCACGGCCACTGCACAGGAAGCCGACCTGCATCTGGCCATTCAGGAAGGGAGTGATCTGTTTCTTTGGCTCGGCTTGCTGCACTATCTGCACCAACAGGGCGCTTTGGACCAACCCTTTTTGCGTGATCGGGTGCAGGTGGATGCCGAGGCGTTTCGCCTGGCCGCACAACAGGCCGGATCCCCTGCTGAAGTGGCCCGGCAAACCGGGGTGTCGGAAGAGCAGATCATGGCCTTCTTTGAGCTGTTTCGCTGCACACCACGCACGGTGACCCTCTTTTCGCAAGGCATCAATCAGTCTGAACAAGGCAGCGATCAGGTCTCGGCCATCATCAACCTCCATCTGGCAACAGGACGCATCGGTCAACCGGGGATGGGCCCATTTTCGCTGACCGGACAACCAAACGCCATGGGCGGTCGGGAGGTGGGGGCCTTGGCCACCCTGTTGGCGGCCCATCTGGAGATTGAAAATCCAGAACATCGCCAACTGTTGCAAACCTTCTGGGACTCTCCTGTACTGCCCGATCAACCGGGGCGCAAAGCGGTCGATCTGTTCCAGGATGTGGCGGACGGGATCATCAAGGCAATCTGGATCATGGGCACCAATCCATTGGTCAGCCTGCCCGACCCGGATGCGGCAGCACAAGCCCTGCAACGCTGCCCCCTGGTGGTGGTCAGCGATCCGGTTGCGCACACCGAAACCTCCCAGATGGCCCATATTCTGTTGCCGGCGCAAACCTGGGGCGAAAAAGAGGGTACGGTCAGCAATTCGGAACGGTGCATCTCCCGGCAAAGAGCCTTTTTGCCCCCTTTTGCCGAGGCAAAGCCGGATTGGTGGATCATACAAGAGGTGGCCAGGCGCATGGGATTTGGCAAGGCCTTCGCGTATCAGGAACCGGCAGAAATTTTCCAGGAATATGCCCGTTTGACGGCATGGAAAAATCAGGGGGAACGACTGCTGAACCTCTCCGGTCTGGCCCGTCTGACTTCCCAGGAGTATGCCGAACTGCCGCCTGTGGTCTGGCCGGTGATGGAGCAGACAACAGAGTCACTCCCCCTGCCCCGTTGGCCGTTGCCGGAGGGAAAGGCACGGTTGCTGGCGGTTGCCCATCGTCCCCGTTCGGTGAGCGCAAGCGCACAAACCCCTTTGCGCCTGAGTACCGGACGGGTTCGTGATCACTGGCACACCATGACCCGAACCGGCGTCTCGCCTCGTTTAAGTCGGCATGCTGCGCTGCCCACGGTAGAGATTCATCCCCAGGATGCTTTGCCGCGCGCCATTGATCATGGACAACTGGTCCAAATCAGCGGCAACGGCACCATGCTGGCCAAAGCGGTGGTAACCAAGCAGCAACGAGCGGGTTCTCTTTTTGTACCCATGCACTGGTCGTCACCCTTTGCCTACGCTGGCAAATGCAACGTTCTGCTCTCCAACCATCGTGATCCCCACTCCGGCCAACCTGGTTTCAAGCTGGCCTATGCCGAGGTAAAAGCGCTCAGCAGCCATTGGCAGGGTCTGTTGCTCAGTCGCCAGCCTTTGCGCTGGCAAGAGGGAAATTTTTGGTGGGCGCGTCAGCCCCTGGCCACCGGAATATGGCTCTACAGCATGGAAGGTTTACACCCTCTGCACGACTGGACACAGCAGAGCCGAGAGTGGTTGCAGGAGGTCACGACAACAACGGCACCTGAATGGATCGACTATAGCGACAGCGGCAGCCAGCGGTTCCGCTCTGCCTGTTTGCACAACGGGCGCATCCTGGCAGCGGTCTATCTGGGCAATCCCCTGCCCGATCCAGAAACCTTGATGGAACTGTTTGCACTGGAAAAATTGGCCGACAAACAACGCATGCAGTTAATGCTCGGCAGCAGCATCCCCAGCGAACGCAGCCGCACCATCTGTGCCTGCGGCAGCGTCACCGAAGCGCAAATTCTGCAAACAATCGCCAGCCAGCCAGCAATCACCCTGGAGGAGATAGGACAAACCCTGAAGGCAGGGATTCATTGCGGTTCGTGTCGCAGTGAGATTAAAACAATTCTGGCTCAGAGCATCAGATATTAAGTGCTGACAGACCACGGCAATTCGCCCATCATGCTCATATGGACAACGCCAGCTTGCGGGTCAATCGCTTTGAGATGTCGACGAAGATTGATTTTAACGTTAGCCAGTTCATCAACAAATTTTCCATTTGGCTCAATATGCGCTATGACCCGTAAGGCGTGACAACCCAGGATGGCAACGGCTATCTGCGCCTCCTCTTCCGGTGTCTTGGTGTGCAGCCTGGCAGGCAATAAAGCAGCAAGTGTGGAAAAAACCTTATCTGTAATCTCCCCGGAAAGATCGGTTGGTTTGGGAACAGGCAAAGGCACTTGTGCTGGCATTGTTGGGTTATTGTAATCGGTTACTTCGATCAAATAGGCTATTTTGTCTGGAGCTATGGCAAGAAGATCCACTCCCTTTATTGATTTCTTTTGCTTAGCGAAGTGTTCTCGATAGAATTTCCACGAGTCATACTGACTGATAACCCAATCTTGCGGAAAATGAAACATCAATCGACCAACTTTCATTTGTTTCATCGATTTCAATCCATTATCAAATATCGATCAGATTGTTGTAATGCTTCTTCCAATATAATAACGTTTCCCAAATCTGAAAGTTCACTTCCTTGTTGTACATGTACACGATCACGATCGGCAACAAGAGCAAAATAGCGGATTTCTTCTTGGAAAAATTTCTTTCGGTTGCATACAATCTCCAATTCACGCAAGAGAAACAAACTGTGCGTTGTAAGAAAAATTTGCACACCATTATCAGCCAAGGCAACAATAATTTCTGCCACATTTTTTTGCATTTTTGGATTCAAGTTTGCTTCCGGCTCATCCCAGAACAGATAGCTGTTTTCTCGCAATGCGCCGGTCAAAATTAATCTTGCCAATATACCGAGTTTACGCACTCCTTCCGCAACCAGATGAATCTCTCGTTTATAGTGTCCTGTCTGCAGATAAAACCGCCCATTTTTATCCAAGATCAATTTACCCTGCATGGACTGTTCGAGTGATGTCAGAAGCTGAGAAACGCCTTTCCCACTCTTTTTAATAAATACAGGACGCCCTATCAACTGACAAAGATCCCTCCAAGTTCGATCAAACTCAAGGTAGGAACCATCATACACAGAGGTAAAATTGGGATAAATGGATAACACTTCGTTGGTTGGAATAAATACAGCTTCATGATGCAACCACCGGGCAGGCAAAGAGGAGATACTTACTTCCGAACGACTATTGGAAGAAAAGCTGAAATCAAGATTCAGGTCAGATTGATTGAATTTTAATTGAATATCACACCGTTCGCGTCCGCTGTTTTGTCGCAGCAATCGTCCCAACAAATCGGGACGAAATATTTCAATTAACTGACTTGCCAACCCAGTTTGTAAACTTGATTTTACGGGTATTGACAAGGGGTACTGTATTTTATTTCGCACGCTTTGGGCAACAATAGAATAGAGCAATTTTAATATATGCGTTTTTCCTGTACCATTTTCTCCAACAAAAACATTCAAACGAGAGCCAAATTGTAAATTTTCTGTTGACAACACAGTAAAATTTTTAACAAGGAGATTCACTATTTTATCTGAGCCAACATAATTTGATATACTATATTCTTGTAAATGACTTTTTTCAATATACGCCGAATCATTATTTATTGCATTGTGAAGAGTTATGATGTAATTGTATAATTTATTTACAATCAACTCAATACCACACAATTCACCATTATTATCAGGCAATATCTTCAACATTGCCACATCAAAATCTTTGCCAATATTCAACATGCTGTAGTCGCAATCACCAATAACAACCGGAAGCAACGACAAATCACCAGTCTTATTCATATTCATAATATACGGTAATTCATGCTGCAGAATAAAATTTGACATCAGATAATGACTACTAATTAATAACACTACCGCATCAGACGACTTAATTATTCTGAATATTTCATCCTGCCATAATTGACCAGGTAAAATATCCCTTTCATGCAACACATAAACCAATTTATCTTGTTCCATCCCTTGCAAAGCAACAGCAAGCCGCTTCACCCAATGGCTGTCTTCCATGGCATATGAAATAAACACTCTGACAGGTCTGCTCATGAGCCACTCTATGGCAGAAGGGGGTTGGAAAACGGAAACACAATCAAGTCAATTTGAGACATTGAGGCGACAGGTGGAATGCGTTTTTACCAGGAAAATCTAGCACAATCATTTGCACCCGTCCAGCCCTGGATAAAGAGAAGCAGCCAATGATCAGGACAGTGCTTTGCAAGCGTGTCACTCCGGCTGGTCCCGATACTGTTCCATAATCTCTTCAATCTCCAGACGCAAAGAGAGAAACAAAACAGCCAGTCGGGGATCAAAATGTTGCCCGGCCTCTTTGGTGATCAAAGCCATTGCCTCATCCACCGTCCAAGCTTTTTTGTAGGGACGAACGGAGGTCAAGGCATCAAAAACATCCGCAATTGCCACAATGCGACCAGGCAAGGGAATCTCTTCACCCCGCAATCCTTTGGGATACCCTTTGCCATTCCACTTTTCATGGTGGGTCAGGGCAATCAACGCACCCAGTTGCAGAATTTCCGACCGCTGTTTGCCAATGATTCGATACCCGATCTCGGCATGGGTCTGAATTTGGGCAAACTCCTCTTCAGTCAAACGACCCGGCTTGAGCAGGATATGGTCGGGAATGCCGATTTTGCCCAGATCGTGCATCGGCGCGGCAAGCATCAGCTGTTCTGCCTCCGACTCGCTCAATCCAGCCTTGAGCGCCAACAAACGCACATAACGACTCATACGCATGACGTGCATGCCGGTTTCGTTGTCCCGATAGTCTGCCGCCCGGCCCAACTGCTGGATCACCTCAATGCGGGTCTCCTCCAACTCCAAGTTGCGAATTTGCAGTTGTGCGGTACGCAGCGCCACCTGGTCGGCCAGCAATTTTTTCTGGTCATGCATCGCCAAATGGGTTTTGATGCGGGCCAGAACAATGGGTGGACTGACCGGTTTGCTCAAATAATCGGCAGCTCCCAGAGAAAAGCCAAACGCCTCATCCTCCGCATCGGTTCTTGCCGTCACAAAAAGAACCGGAATTTCTCTGCTCCGTTCATTCTGCTTCAATAAACGGCATACGGTATGACCATCCATCTCCGGCATCATGACATCCAATAAAATCAGGTCCGGCGGTGTTGGCGACAGGGCAATTTTCAGGGCCAGGCGTCCATTGGTTGCAATCTGCAGGCGGTAATGGGGAGCAAGAATCCCTTTCATGACATCAAGATTTTCCAATGCGTCATCAACAATCAAGATGGTTTTTCGCGACATCTGACTCTCCGTATTACCCGTCAGGTATCTTTCCATATTTGTTGCGTCACCGTTCATCAAGCACCACTCTTCTGATCATGTTGTTTATCCTCGCGCTCCATGCTCCGCCAGGGCCTGTTCTCATTCAAATCAATACCCATGGCAGGGGCCTGTTCAAGCAGAATAGCCAGCGCCTGTTCAAAATCGTACTCGGCAACCCGTTGCTCGAGATCAAGCAGCCATTCAGGCAAGCCGTAAGGTTGCAGCAAACGCTGCAAATCGGCCACACTCTCTTCCACCGCCGCATCGAACATGGCCAGTTGTTCCCGGATCAGATGCACCTGCTGCTCCCGCTGTCTCAACCATGCCGGGGTCACCTCCTGCTCACTTATAGCCGTTTCTGCTTGCTCACTCTTTTGCGAGAGAGACCATTGTTGCAGATCCGTACACAATCCGTTCAACAACTGTTCCGTTTCGTTCAGCAAAAAATCCAGCTGCACATCCCGTTTACCTTGATGAAGAACCTTTTCCAGTGCGGCTGCCGATTCGGCCAAAGTGTCGGCACCAAGGGTGGCGGCAACCCCTTTCAGGGTATGGACCAGTCGTTTTGCACTGGCCTGATCGCCGGAGGTCCACGCCTGACGAATGGCGGTGATCGCCTGACACTGATTGCCCATAAAACGATTCACTACCGTCAGATAGAGGGCTGGCTGATTGTTGAACCGATGCATCGCCCTCTGCACCTGTAAACCGGCAATGGTGGGTAGCTGCTCAGCCCCGTTCGTCTGGCGGCGTGCTAAAGCAGCCTCTGCCGCAACAGGTTGTGCCGGCTTGATCCAACGAGCCAATGTCGCAAAAAAAACGTCTGGGTCAATCGGTTTGGCAATATGATCCTGCATGCCTGCCTGCAAGCAGACTTCCCGATCTCCACGCATGACATTGGCCGTCATCGCCAGAATGGGCAACGCATGCCGTTGCGGATCACTGCGTATCAAGCGTGTGGCGGTCAAGCCGTCCATGACCGGCATTTGTACATCCATCAAGACCCCGTCAAACCTTTCCGCACTGACCATTTGCACCGCCTGTTCGCCGTTTGCCGCATGCAGAACAGTGATATTGGCCTGTTCCAGCAACTCTTTGGCCACCAACCGATTGATCTCATTATCCTCAACAAGCAATATTCTGGCACCTGACAATGCCACGCGCAGTTTTTGCTGCGACTGGGAGATTGCCAATACTTTCATTGCGTGCAGATCATCAGAACTCCGCAACGGACTGACGGTCAAACGGTTGGCAACTCCCAATTGTACCTCAAAAATGAAACGAGAACCCAACCCCGGAGAACTTTCTACCCGGATGGAACCCTGCATTTGCTCAATCAGACGTTTGGCGATGGTCAAACCCAACCCGGTACCACCAAAACGGCGCGAAACCGACGCATCAGCCTGGGTAAATGCATGAAAAAGACCGGCAATTTGTTCAGTGTTCATCCCGATACCGGTATCGCGGACAGTAAACTGCAAACGAACAGTTGCCTCTTCTTGGCACACTACCTGAGTCGCGACGGCAACCTCGCCCCGTTCGGTAAACTTAATGGCGTTGCTGGTCAAATTGATCAAAATTTGTCCCAGTCGTAACGGATCCCCCAGCAACACCGGGGGAACATCGGCAGCAGTTTCCATCAAAAATTTCAACTGCTTTTCCTGTGCCTTCAGGGAGGTTACCAAAGCAACACTTCTTAAAACCTCCTCCAAGACAAAATCGACCCTCTCCATGGCCAAACGACCGGCTTCAATTTTGGAATAATCAAGAATATCATTGATGATACGCAACAGCGAAGTGGCTGATTGATGCACTTTCTGGATGTAATCTTTTTGCCTTTTATCGAGAGAGGTTTGCAGGCAGAGGTGACTCAAACCGATGATGGCATTCATGGGCGTACGAATTTCATGGCTCATGTTGGCCAAAAAGTCGCTTTTTGCCTGATTGGCCTTTTCGGCACTCACTTTGGCCTGTTTCAACTCCTCTTCAGCCAATTTTTTATCGCTGATATCCTCTTTGATCGCCACAAAATGGGTAATATTTCCCTGCTCGTCGAACAAAGGCGAGATGGTGGCCGCTTCCCAAAAGAGGGTATGATCCTTGCGGCGGTTAAGAAATTCTCCCTTCCATGTATACCCGTCCATCAAGGTATTCCATAACTTGGCATACTGCAGGGATGGCGTTTGACCTGATTGCAGCATTTTGGGTGTTTTGCCGACAATCTCCTCCGGAAGATAACCGGTCAGCTGCGAAAAATAGGAGTTGACATACTCTACCATCCCTTTGCGGTTGGTAATCATGACGGTTACTGGGCTTTGTTCCACCACGTGGGAAAGTTGGCGGATCTGCTCAATGCCGCGACGAATATGGACCACCAAAGGACGAAAAATTGCCAGAGCGGCAAACAACAGTACCAACAAAGTGACATATTTGAACAGATCCACGATCCATAACAGATTGAATGTCCTCTCTCCCGCCTCCTGCTGGTACAAATTGACAATGCGGTCCAAACGATAGATTAAATCGCTGATCTCTTTGAAAGTCAGCAACTGATCGGCAGCTGCACGGACGCTTTCTGCCTTCGCATCATTTGCCTGTTGCGCAAGAATTGTACGGCAGCGGACAACAAACCGTTGCAGCAGAGGTGTCGCCTCCTGGAACAGGGTGCGCAACAGCTCGCTTTCTGGTGAACGAATCCCCTCTTTACTATCTCCTCGGAAGAGTTTGACATGGTTTTGTTCCAGCAGGTCAATGAGTGCAGAGATATTTTCCCGACTCTCTACCGTATTTTCTGCCCCGCTCTGCTCTGACGACTGTTCTTGAAAGGCATGCAGCATCAAGGCGATACGATTGACCAGCATCCGTTGTCGACCGGCATGGTTGATCTCTTGTTCATGCGAGAGTTGGGAACGAATCAGATGTTCCACAAACAGATAGCTGCCAAAGGTCAGCACCGCCAATAGGATCATGACGGTCACATACTGAAAGGTCAATCCATCCAAAATACGGTTATCCAATACCGCATGGGTGACCTGCGTATGATGGCGTACCTGTAAATAGACGACAAAAAAGCAACTAACGGTCATCAAGGCAAAGGAGAGCAACAATCCGATCACCAGGGTGACAGGTGAAATCATCACTTGGCCAACCGTGGAATCGCACACCCCGGGCAGAAACAGCGTGGCAAACATGGCGGTATAGTGCATGCTGGAAACCGCCACAGCCATAATGGAGGCGCTCACATAGTTACCGTAGCGGCTCTGTCTGTGCAGATATTTATCTGCCAGTTGCCGGGCATAGATTGCCACAGTCGTCAAACCCACCGCCGCCAGTAGCGAGAGGATAAAGTAAAATCGGTCTATCAGCATGTTGGCGTTCAGACGCATGGCCGACATACCCAAATAATGCATCGCGCCGATACCCAACCCCCCCACCAAGCCGCCAAGCCAACGATGATAAGGCTGCAGCGTACTTTTGCTGATGATCTGCAGCATCAAACCGGCAGCCAGCATGGCAGGCAGGATGGAAAAGAGTGTCGTGGATTGTTCATATTGGACGGTAACCGGCAATCGGAAAGCGGTCATGCCAATAAAATGCATGGTAAAAATGCCGCATCCCAAGGCAAGGGAACCAAACAATAACCAGGAAATGCGTTGTGTTGAGGTGCGGGCGTTGGTGATTTGTTCACCTGCCGCCATCCCTGCATAGGCACCCAAAAAAGCGGCAACAAGCGAGAGCAGCACCAGTCCGGGATCATAATGCCCGACCAGCACTTGACCAACGGGTACCGGTGCGTTGATCCAATTCATGTCATTTCCTGTGATATGGGGCAAAGATAAGGCAGAGGAGTCACGGCAGATATTCAAAAAGCGCGGGCTATTGTGACACAGATTAACCGATTGTCAATTTGTATTTGGTAAAATACAGCAATCTATCAGCAGCGTATCCATCGGGTCAAACTGCTTGGGGCAATGCGGCATGGATAAGCGACTCCCGCACAAACTGATCCAACCGCCCCTCCCGGAACAGATAGGCGGCAATGCCGGCCCGTTGTGCGGCCTGCAGATCTCTGGCTTTATCACCAATCAGAATGGAACGTTCCCGATCAATCTCCCACTCGGTGATCGCCTGTTCCAACATGCCTGGTTGTGGCTTGCGGCAGAAGCAGGTTTGTCGATAGTAAGGATCGGCTGCTTCTGGATGGTGCGGACAATAATAGACCCCATCGATATGGGCCCCATCGACGGCCAGTTGCTCCTGCATCCAGGCAGTCAATTCGTACAGTTGTGCTTCGTCATAGAAACCTCGGGCAATACCGGACTGATTGGTAACCACAATGACCAGATAACCCTGCTGGTTGCACCACAAAATGGCCTCTTTTGCCCCTGGGACCCACTCGAACTGGTCGGGACGATGCACATAATCCCGATCTTGATTCAACACGCCATCCCGATCAAAAAATATGGCCGGACGCCACTCTTCCCCGCTCTTGACCACGCGAACGGGCGTCACCTTATACTCCGGGCAGCGGGTATATTCATCGCTCGCCGCCCCCACCAACAGGTTGGTGCGCGTTTGTGGAAAATGAAAAGAGAGAAACACCACACCGGGTTGCGTTTGTTCTGTAACCTCCACTTTGACGCGCACGCGCCCATGGGCAGAAATGACCCAGACCAGGTCTCTGGAGGCAATGGCCAGGGTTGCCGCATCCCGTGGATGCAGATGCAGAGACTCTTCATCCGCTTTCGTTAACGACATGATGGCACTGCGTCGGGTCATGGTTCCCACATTGTAGTGCAGTAAAGTCCGTCCAGTCGTCAACAGCAGGGGAAAGGCCGCATCGGCTGTCGCATTGGCACCCTTCCAGGGGGTAGGCGTCAACCGTCCCTTGCCGCGCAAAAATTGTCCATCACGATGCAACAAGGGTGTTCCCGGATGGGTTTGTTCCGGGCAAGGCCATTGAATAAAGCCGTTGGCCAATAGCCGTTGCCAGGAGATACCTGCCCAGTTGGGTGTCAGCCGGGCAATCTCCTCCAGCACCAACTCTGGCGCATAGTTGCCGGTGTGCGGATCCATGTTGGCCAAGGTGACCCCCATCTGGCCGGCGAGCCGCACGACAATTTCCCCATCGCTCAGCGCCATCCCCGGCGGAGCGATCACCGTTTGCACCGGTTGCACCCGCCGATCGCTGTTGACGAAGGTTCCGGTTTTTTCCAGAAAAGAGGCTCCCGGCAGCACCACATGGGCATAGCGGGCTGATTCGCTGAGAAAAATATCCTGCACAACCAAAAAATCCAATTTTTGCAACGCCTCAATCACTTTGGCCGAATCGGGATCCGATTGCACCGGATCCTGCGCAACCAGATAGAGAGAACGCAAGGCCCCCTCCCTGGCCGCCTCCCACATTTCCGGCATTTTCAAACCAGGTGTGGCGGGTGGTTCCTTGCCCCATACCTGGGCAAAACGTTGCCGAACCAGCGGATCCCGCACCGATTGATAATCGGTCAACACGTTGGGCAAGGCACCCATATCACAAGCACCCTGCACATTGTTCTGTCCCCGGATCGGACTGGCCCCGGTGCCGGGACGGCCAATCTGTCCGGTGAGCAGCGCCAGATTGATCAAGGCAAAAGCCGCCAAAGAGCCCTGGCACGATTCGGTAATACCCAACCCCCATAAAATTTGTGCAGCCCCAGCCTGGGCATAGAGGCGGGCAGCCTGTCGGATGGCCGAAGCTGCCACCCCGGTGATCGCCTCAGCCCACGACGGGGTACAGGGTTCGAGAATCGGCCACAAACGCTCCACCCCTTCGGTATAGGCATGCACAAAGGGTTCATTGACCCATCCGCCTGCGATGATTTCCCGTTGCAGGGCATTGAGCAAGGGCAGATTGCTGCCGGGCCGCAGCGCCAGATGCAGGTCGGCCATGGCTGCCAATTCGGTGCGTCGGGGATCGATAACGATCAGGCGACACCCTTTGCGCACCGCCTGTCGAATGCGCGCTCCCAATACCGGATGGGCCTCTGTGGGATTGGCCCCGACCAACAACAACAGGTCGGATCGTTCCACATCCTCAAAACTGCTGGTTCCGGCACCCGTACCCAACGCTTCGCCCAAGGCAAACGCGGAGGGAGAGTGACAGACTCTGGCACAATTATCGACATGATTGCTGCCCAAGACCAGACGGGCAAATTTTTGCAACAGATAGTTCTCTTCGTTGGTACAACGGGCAGAACTGACCACTGCCAATGATTGTGAGCCAAATTGATCGCGGATGGTTTGCCACCTGTTGGCGATGACAGCCAACACGGTCGGCCAATCGCTCTCCTGCAACACCCCATCGGCATCACGCAACAAAGGACGGCGCAACCGTTCTGGAGAGTGGACAAAACCATGTCCAAACCGCCCTTTGACACAGGCATGGCCACGGTTGGCTGACCCCTGCGGATCCGGTTCGGAGCGCAGAATCTCCCCTTGCTGCACCGTCAGCAATAAACGGCAACCGACAGCGCAATAGCCACAGGTGGTGGCAACCGTCCGCTCCCCTTCTCGCTCATCCGCTTCGCGCAGGGCCCCCGTCGGACAAACCAGCAGGCAAGCCCCGCAAGAGAGACAGCCTGCCTCCTGCAAAGAGAGATCATTACCGACCACAATCTGCAGCCTGTCGCCTCGCCCCAAAGCGCCAAAAACATCCGAACCTTGCAAATCGCTACAGGCAGTGACACACAAGCCACACTGTATACACAAATCGGCCTGGCGGTGAATAAACGGATGGCGTCGATCAACCTGCCCTTGGTTGCGCGCGCGCTCAGCAAGGGGCTGGAAACCCAAGGAGAGCGCCACCTCCTGCAAGCGGCAGCGACCGGCAACCGGGCAGGTGAGACAGTGCAGCGGATGATCCCGCAGAATAAAAGAGAGGGCGGCACGACGTGCCTGCAGCAGATCAACCGAGTGGCTGCGGTAACTGGCACCCGGTTTAATCCGCGTCTGGCAGGATGGCAACAGGCCACCGCCCTCCTCTTCCACCAAACAGACGCCACAGCGGCTGCGGTTGGACAAATGATCGGCATGACAGAGAGTCGGCACGCTTTTTCCTGCTTGCCGCATGGCATGCAGCAACAGCGTATCCTCTGGCAATGTATACGCTAATCCATCTATGACGACAGATGTTTCTGCAACGTTACCGATCACTCTTTCTCCTGCATTACCCTATAATTTCCGAGCGTTACGTTTTTTATCACTTTTGCCGAAAGAAGGCAATCACCTCTTCCAATTTTTCGGCATACTCGCGCAAGTTGGTTGAATCGTTGGCCACCTGCTGCGAGGTCGTACGATTGCTGCGGCTGATATCGACCAACTCCTGGAGAGATTGCAAAACTTTGTCCTGGTGTTCCTGCTGACCGGCACCCGATTGCACAATTTGTGCTACCAATTCCGCTGTTTTATGAATATTGGGCAACAAGGCACGCAGCAAGCCACCAGCCTGTTCGGCGATACGCATACTGCTGCCAGAGAGTTGACCAATTTCCCCGGCGGCTATCTGGCTGCGTTCAGCAAGTTTGCGCACTTCAGCAGCCACAACGGCAAACCCCTTGCCGTGTTCGCCAGCTCGTGCCGCTTCAATGGCTGCATTGAGGGCCAGCAGGTTGGTCTGACGGGCAATCTCTTCGATGATGGAAATTTTGCTGGCAATGTCGCGCATCGCCTGCACGGTGCCATCCATGGCTTGACCGGTTTTTTCGGCATCATTGGCGACCTGGCCTGCAATGATACCGGTCTCGGAGGCGCTGGCGCTGTTTTGCTTGGTAGCGGCGGCAATGGCCTCCATGGCGTTAAAGGTGTTGGCCAATCCGGCATCCTGCACCTCTCCCCCATGGGAAATGGCTTCCGCATTATTGGTAAATTCCTGGCTCTTATCGATCAACTGGCCGGAAATCGCCTGAATTTCACTGACAATCTCCTGTAAACGGCTGACCATCGTTTTCAAGGAGAGAACAGCTCCAGAACGACAGCCAATCGTTTCAAACTGACTGCGATCCAATGATCCGTTGGCCACCTGCAGCGCTATGTCATGAATCAGGCGAGGATCACAGCCAATCTGCTTGTCAATAAAACGAAAAATGGCCATGGCCACCAGGCTTAATACCACAGCCAGGATGGCGGAAGTGACACCAATCTGGCGCATACGCTCCTGCATTGCCGCTTCCACATCATCAATATATATTCCCGATCCTACAATCCAATTCCAGGCTTGGAAACCTTTAACATACGAAATTTTTGCCACCGGCTGCTGTTGTCCGGGTTTGGGCCACTGATAACTGACAAAACCAGCCCCCTTCTCTTTGACAACGCGCACCATCTCGACAAACAGGGCGGTTCCTGCCGGATCTTTAAATCCTGATAAATCTTTGCCATCCAGCTCCGGTTTAAATGGATGCATCACCATTGCCGGTCTGTAATCGTTTATCCAAAAATAGTCTTTTTCTTCATAGCGTAACCGTTTTACCGCTTCACGAGCCGCCAAACGGGCCGCCTCCTCTGTCATCGACCCTTTGTTTGCCAGATCATGATAATAGACCAACAATGAATAGGCGGTCTCTACCAGATTGCGCGTTTTGTTGCGTCGATCCTCCATCAAACCATTGCGCTCGGCCATCAGAGTAAATCCACTCAATGCCAACAGACTCAACATGGACATGGCTACCAGCAACCAGATTTGACTGCGTAAACCCATTTTTTTCATTGTTTTCTCCTTTTTACCTGCATGGTTGATCTTCCCTGTACAACCTGAAAATTAAATATAGCAATTTATAACTTATCTAAAGTTATATTTATCGCTATACTTTCTTTGGCAATCGATGGACACAGCATGGCCGCTCTCGTTCTCTTTGATGACCGATAACGCAACAGGCCCTGAAGAGTATACTCCCCAGGGCCTGCCAAGAAAAGCTCTTTACCAGACCGATAAAATCAATCAATTACCGGGTAAAGTTGAAGACAATCTCCGTACCCACCAGTAAGGTATGCAAACCATCGACGGTTTGGTGAACCATGTAGGTATCACCACCGATGCTGCTATCTCCTTGGCTATCGACGGCATGAGCGGCACCATCCACCATGACATTGCCGTTGCTGGCCAGCATGGTATCCATGGCATTTTGCAGTTTAAGGGTATCCCCCACATCTCCTTGCATCAGGAACGGCTGTTCGCTGCCAGAAAAATCCAACAAATCGCTGATGTCCACACTGTCGCTGGCACCGTTACGCATGTCGAAGCGATTGATCTGTTCACCTTGCTGCGCCTGGTTGGCCAACAGGTTGGTCAGGTCAAGCGCAATACCGGTATCAAGCAGATACTGGGCATGGCCATCCTGGTGCAGTGCAACCCCTTCCTGGCTGAGCAACCCGCTGTCATGGCTGCTGTTGTTATCCATCTCCGTATCGGCCACCACATCCAGCGGATGGTGACTGCTGACGGCATCTGTCTGACCATCCCGGAGGCCGCCCTGGACAACGGCCTGCTCGTTGACCAACAGCAGGTTGTTACCGGCCTGCAATCCGTTATGCTGTTCATCGAGCGTAGCCAGATTGGAGAGAACCAGCGCCGCATTGGGCATGCTGCTCACCTCCCCGGAGAGGTTGCCCGCCAGCCAATCCGCTGCCCCATCGGCAAGATGATCCGGCATACTCGTATTGAGCTGTTGTGCAGCCGAACCATCGAGACGAAAACGATTCAGCGCCTCCAAACCTTGCGCATCGAGCATGGAGGCAAAGCCGTTGTCATGACCGAAAAGCTGGCTATCGGCAGCGCTGTTGTCGATCAGCAAGTCGCCATAGGCATCGCCGAATTGATCCACCGCACTGGCAACAATGGCATCGGCGGCATAGAGACGGAAACCGGTTTTGCCATCCAGGCTGGGAATATCCAGCGGCGTATCAAAGTTGGAAGCATGGCCAAAGACCACATGGCTGGCTCCCACCCCATCGCGGGCGGCCATGGCACGCGAGACCAACTCTGCCAGGGCATCACTCTCCCAATTGGCGGCAGGCTGGGTGTCAATCGTCCGGGTCACCTGCTGGGCTGCACTCTCCGAGACATCATCAACAAAGCTGAATTGCACCTCAGCCATTTTACCCACATGGCCATCACTGAATTCAATATCAGCCAGACCGGTGATCTGGTTGCCGTGGTCCGTCCGCGCTGCCGAACGATCCAATGTCAGGCCCAGGGCGGCAATACCCACCTCTTGCAGGGTCTCCAGTTCACCAGACTGAGAAATCCCATCCTGGTTGACATCGATCCACACTTGCAACTGAGCGAAAGCCGCATCGCGACTGTCGATACGACCATCCTGGTTGCTGTCCAAGGTGGCCAATGCCGCCAAGCTGGAGGGGGCATTGTTGGCAAACTGTTCAGAGACCAACTCCTGAATGCCATCAATCAGCCCGTTGTGGTTGCCATCCACCACCAACACGCCATTGCCCTGGTCAAACCAGCCACTCTTTTCGGTAACGCCGTCGCCGGTCATATCGAAACGGGTGTTTTCGTTAATGGCCGTCAAGTGGATACCATTACCGGTCAGATCCAACACCAGCGGGTCGGACAAGGTCGCTTCAGAATGGATGCTCACCGCATTCATCGCCAATCCGGCAAAATGGTTGCCTTGCAGATCACTCAAAGCGTCGCCCGAAATGGAGATTGAATAGTTGTGATTGGCAACCAGATTATCTGTCGGATTGATGATCAGCCGATGACCCTGAATGGTGATTTGGGGATCTGTCAACGAGATTACACTTTCATTCTCACCGGTTATATCATGAAGAATCAAAGAGGCACCGGAAAATGCCGCAATATCCTCACTGAAGTTGAGTTCAATATTGCTGCACAGGGTAATATCGCTGCCATTCATGGTCGCGGTGTAACTGATCAATTCTGGAGCGATGGCATCAAGCGGTGCCTTGTCTGAGTGATAATCCAACGTGGCACCAAAATAGTTGACGACGGCACTACCTTCCACAGAATCTGTTATCAGATCAAAGGTATTCAATACTTTGCTGCTATCCACCGCAAACTTGAAACCAAAAATCTCCGCACCACCGCTGGCACTGATGGAACCTGTTAAGCTGACACCCGGGTTGACCGAAGCAGTCTCAAAACGATTCATCCCACCCATCAACACATAGCTGTCCGAGGTGGTTGGGGTGGCATACCAATCGAGCATCGAAACCACCGCTTTGCTCTCGCTACTGCCGTCAGCATAGTTGAGTACGACATGGAAGGTTGCGGTATTGTTCACCCCATCCAGATTACCTCCGGTGGCAAAGAGATGCAGGCTATTGTAGATACCGTTCGTAACGTCAAAATTGTGCGAAACGGTTATGGGATCGTTGTTAAGATCCACAAGATCCGCATGGGTCAGTTGAAACGCATTGAAACCACTGCCCGTATCATCCGCCTTGATATGTACCACCGGATGATCGACGTTTGGCGCATAATATCCATTATCAGACAAACCAATCAGGTCACCCGGTTGTGCGGCATAATAATTGGCATTGTTCTGGGTAATGAACAAAGCGCTGGCACCATCCACAAAATGGGTGGTATCAATTTGGGCAACCGTTCCCACCCCGTCATCTTTACCGTATTGCGCGACCAGATCGGCATTGAATACGCTGCTGAAATCAACCTGTTGCAGCGCACGATAGACCGGCACGCTGCCACTTTGATCGTTTAGCACACGCAGCACCGCCGCACCACTGGTATAGACATCATAGTTAATACCGTAATTACCCGTGAAAGTTCCACTATTTTGCCATACCCCCTCCAGCACCAGTCGGCCATAGTTGCCATCGACTGTCAACGTATTGCTCTCTGAGGATAGATTGCAGAGATCCGTGGCTGAAACCACCAGCGTGGTGGCCCCATTCCAGAGATGAATTTTTTCAATCGATTGGATCGAACCACGCCAATCTGCCAGATCAACCACCTGGGAGGGCGATGCGGGCAAATCGAGCGCCAAGGTATCCGTTCCCAAACCACCATCAATCAGACGGAAGGTCAGATCAGAAACTTTGATGAAATCATCCCCGGCACCGGCATGCACCACATCAGCACCCCCTCCGGTCTCGATATGTTGTTCCGTCCAACCGTTGTTAAGGCCGCCGATAAACAGTTCGGCATTACTGGTCGGGCTGTAGCTGTCCCCAACCGTCACAGTGGCCTCCGTATTGGCATGGCCATACAGTACATAGCTGTTGCCGGAGCTATAGGTACCGATGATCAGATCGGCATAGCCATCACCATTGACATCCCCGGCTGCGCTGACAGACTCTCCGGCACGGTCAGCAGCAATCACACCATCCAGACGGAAACCGACAGAAGCATCCATCGCCGTCAGCGTAATGTCGGTTGCATTCGAGTTGGCATGGCCGAACACCACATAGACAGAACCCGCATTGTTCCTAGCATGCGGATCGGCAGAGGGAGCAGAAATCAGCAAATCACCATAACCATCGCCGTTGAAATCACCAATGGCACTGACCGAAAAGGAAAAATCATCCGTGTCGTTGCCAATCGTCAGGCGGAATCCTTCATTGGGGGTCATGTTGGTCAAATCGAGGGTGGAGAATGTTCCACTGTGACCAAACACCACATAGGCAGCATCAGGCGTGTTGCTGTCATAGGATAGAGCTGCAAGCAACAAATCTCCATAACCATCCCCATTAAAATCACCAGCGGAACTGACATCGCAACCTGCAGCGTTGGTAGGAGGATTGTCCAAACGGAAGCCATCGTTACCGTTTAGTGCGGTGACATTCAAGGAGGAAGCAAAGCCATCTGCCTTACCAAAGACCACATAACTGCTGCCATACAAGGCACCCATGACAAAATCGGCAAAACCGTCACCGTTGACATCACCGGCAGAGTCCAGCACAAGGCCAGCCTGCTCTCCACCAATGCCATCTATGCGGAACAGTTCCATACCATCCGGTATGGACAGATCGATCTGGGAGTTGAAGGCACCGCTGTGACCGAATACAACATAAACCGCCCCGTCACCGTTAGAAAAACCAGGCGCACCAATAAGCAAATCGGCAAAACCATCGCCATTGACGTCACCCGCTGTTTGTACCGCACTACCCAACTTCATGTTATCGGCAATGCCTTCGATACGGAACCCGTTGGTACCGTTAAGCAGGTTGCCGATGTTGACATCATCGACTGGTATCAGCGAAGTTGCCGTGCTGCTGCCAAAGATGACATAGGCAGTTCCTGTGTGGACAAACCCATCAACCGCTTTGTTCGGGGCGGTGACAATCACATCCGCCATCCCGTCACCGTTGAGATCGCCAGCCGACGCAACCGAAAAACCGAAGTCGGCACTGTAGCTGCTGTTGGAATAGATCTCGAGACCATGACTTCCCATGGCATTTAACGACAAAGCCGAGGCACCCACGCCATCCGCAGAACCAAAGAGCAAATAGGAACCACCATAAACATCAAAGCCAAGGGGGGTACCGATGATGAAATCGGCAAAACCATCACCATCGAAGTCACCCGCTGCCGATACCACCGTATTGCTGTAAGTCTGCGTACTGCCTTGCGGCAAATCATGCAGCAGGAAGCCATTGCTGCCGTTCAGGCTGTTGAGGGCTACCGTATTGACCGTATCGACCGATGTGGTCAGAACAGAGCTGTTGAGTGAACCATCACTGATCGTCCAGTCAATCTGGCGGCTGCCAACCACCGAACTGCTGAAGACCACCGCGCGCAAAGCGGTCTGGTAATCGGCCACAGAGGCCGACCCGGTCAAGGTCAACGTGCCAGTTTCGTAGTCGTAAACAGCGGTGATAGCAGAAGGCAGATTGGTTACCGCCAGAACATCGACAGGAGCCAATGCAGTTCCTGCCTGGAAATTGCCTGCAATATGTACTGTTGCCCCGCTCAGCATGGTCGAATCGGGATCAACGACGGTCAGCGATGGTGCCAGGGCAACCGGAGTGCCGTTGCTGCTGCCATAATAGGCCGATGTACCACTGTCAGCCAAGGTCGGCGCATCGTTTGTACCCGTGGTATGGAGAACAGCCATCACAACCGTTGGGCTGTTGATACCAAACGGCATACTGTTGCTTGTCGTATCATCCCTCACAGATAAATACAACATCCGATCATCGGTGATCGTACCATCGCCCGATGAGTAGGTCACACTGCGCAGTACCGACTGATAATCAGCCAGGGAGGCATTGCCACTGAGAGAAAGATAGCCATTGACACTGTTCCAGGTCGCGGTAATACCAGTGCCACTCACATCGCTGAAAGTTTGAACTTGGTGATCGCCATCCCAAGTTCCACTGAGACCCGCCAACCCTAACGCATCACGGGTTGAGTTGTACTCCGTGCTGCCGACAACAGTGACATTGGCCCCAGATAATTGGGTGCTATCCGCATCGCTGAGTACCAACGCATCGTTGACAACGATGGCATTGTCTCCTTCTGCGTAACTCAATTGAGCAGTCGTCAGTTGGACAACGGGCTGCGCAGATAACTGCGCATCCACATGGACAGTCAAGACATAATCGCCCCCTGCCAGGGTCGGTCCCCCACTCTTGAAGGTATCGGTAGAGGATGCCGCATTCAGATAAAGAATCGTATCGTACTGCGCCGTGTAGGTGATTTGGGAACCATAATTACTGTTCTGGGCATCGATGTCGTCATTCTCACGCATGGTCATGAACGACCCCATCGGACCAGGATTGGTATAGGGTTGAATCAGACGCAACCAGGTATCGGGAACCGGGTTACTGTTGCTCATATCCCCTTGCATGCTGAAGGTGTAGGTCATGCCCGCTTTCAGGGTGACAACAAACCAATCGCTGTCCATTTCACTTGAGAGTGAACCACTTATGGTTCCGGTTTCACCTGTGACGGTTGGCACCGTCAATACCCCCGCAGAATAGACGCTTTCCCCAACATCGCTGTATTGCACCGGGTGCAGTTGCACACTCACCGGGGTCGTGGACTCGACCCCACTGGCATCCCTTGCCACCACGGTAAAGGCATCCGTGTAACCATCGGCATTGGCGGCGCTGCTCCAGTAAGCACGGTGGGTAAAATCGATCACATCATTGGTACCTTGTGCCCACGGAGTCGCCCAGTACGGAGACAAACCAATCATCAAGGTACCCGAAGTCACCGATTTGACCACAAAAGCGTTGACCGTGCTGTTGCTGGATGCTTCATCACCATTGGCAAGCAAATTGGCCAAATAGACCGGGATGTTTAGACCAGCCGCATAGGATGTGGTAAACGGTGTCACGTTGGTCAAGGTTGGCGCGTTTGTGTTGGCAGCAGTCACATGCAAGTCACTCTCGACGATAGCATTGCTCAGTCCCGAAACATCGTTAACCGTCCAAGTCACCGTATAGCTGCCCGCAGTCGTCCCCTCAAAAGCCACCGTCCGCAACGCCGCCTGATAGTCGGCAACGGAAGCACTGCCGGTCAAGACCAATGTGCCGGTAATATCATTATAACTGGCACTGATACCACCCGGTAAAGAAACACCCACGCTCAACAGATCACTGCTCTGTAGACCACCACTCAACTGCACCGTTGCCGAACTGATCAGATCATTATCGGCATCTGCCAATACCAAGGCAGGTGCCAGGGTTACAGCAGCAGCGTTGGCAATCGTGTCTGTACTTGTCGCCACAGAAGTCACTGTTGGGGCATGGTTGAGAAGTTGGGCAGAGAGTCGATAGGTACCGGTGGTATCGGCCAAGCTATCTGCAAACAAATAATAGGTTCCATTACCGCCTGCAACATAGTCAATGCGCGAATCCAAAGAGCCGAAATCGTCATTGCTGGCAAGAACAGTGGGATTGCCGAAGGAATCATTCATTAACAAGCTCAGGACCGGATTACCCAACGTTCCCGCACTATGGTCAACACCCTGCAGTTCAAAGCGATAACGATTACCTGCCTGCAGAGTAACGGCAAACACATCGATATCCGATGAAGGATCAATCGCGCTATCGACATAAGAATCCATTGTCAATGAGCCCGCAGTCCCTGTTGTATCACCCACCAAATCCGACAATGGTTGCACAACATGCAGTGTCAAAGCGACAGGCGTAGAAGATTCTGCGCCCTGATCATCCCGTGCCACCAGGCTGAAGGCGTTGACATTGCCGTTGGCAGAGACATCGCTGGTCCAGAAGGCTTGATGCGTTGCATCAATCAGATCGTTGTCACCGGCCACCCAGGCCGTGGCGGTACCAAGGCTGGAACCAATCATCAAGGTGCCACTGCTGACACTTTTGACCACCAGGGCGGTGATCGTACCATCGCTGTCCGAAGCGTTGCTGTAGTTCAGCAAATCGTTAAAGGATAAGGCGGTAGCTGTGGCAGAGGTCACATCATTCGGCAGCGCGTCGAAAAAGGTCAGTGACGGCGGTTGATTGGTTGGAGCAGGTACATTGGTTACCGTCGCCGTCAATCGATAAGTACCGGTATCACTTACGCCGGCACTTTCGGCATCCAGATAGTAGGTACCGCTGGCAGTGGCTGTAAAAGTGAGCCCCGCATCATGGCCAACGCTTTCATCGTTATAATTGAGCAGAGTGGTACCATCGGTGTCATACAGCTTCAAGAAAGGATCCGACAACGAACCATTTGCGGTCGATTGCCCCTGCATTTGGAAGTTATAGCTGTGTCCTGCCAGCAAATTGACTGCAAAAAAGTCTTTATCCATTCCTGTTTCAAGCGTACCAACCACGAACGTTGAACTGCCTTGTGTAGAACCAATCGACAAAAATGCCGCCGTTGCTGCGTTGTCGCCAACTTGATCAGGGGCGGGAGCCGGACTCACCGAGGAGGAGGCGACACTTGCGACCTGTTCGCTGACACCATGATTATCGACATAGTTGGCAACCACACGCAGCACCCGACCCAGTTCAGCCTGGGTCAAGACAAAAGAGTCACTGGTTACCCCATTGATGTCGTTCCAACCGTTGTTATCCAGGAATTGCCATTGATAGGTAAGAGTGGCAGAATTGAATCCATCGGCATCCAAAATGGTGTTACTGGCCTGCAGGGTCTGCCCCACCTGGGCACTGCCGCTAAAGCTCACCCCACCTTGCGGCAGGTGATTGACCAGGCCCGCTGAATTGAGTTTAAGCAGGAAGGCGTTATCGCCAACTTCCCCGCTTTGCTGCAACACACCGGTACCCGGATCCAGATCGGCAACACCGTTTACCTTACCAGTCAGGTAGATCTGTCCCGAACCATCAACGGTCAAGGTGCTTACGCTGTCCACACCGTCACCACCCACCGACCGGGCCCACTGCAACGTGCCTGCGTAGTCCAGTTTGACGATGAAAATATCGGCGGCAGATGAACTGCTGGTCAACATCTGTCCGAAGTTGGCTGTACCGCTATAGGTTCCAGCCAAATAGAGGTTGCCGTTGCCATCCAAGGTGCTGGTCAGATGCTCACCCAGAGTGGTGGCACCCCAACCGAATTGGGTTTGCCACCTTTCATCCCCCTGACCGTCCAGCTTTTGCACATAAATCTGGTTGTGGCCAACGGATTGGACAAGACCGGAAACATAGATATTGTTGCCTTTATCGACACTTACCGCTGCGGCAGAAGCGTTGCTGGCCCCTTGCAAAACATCATCCAACTGCTGATACCAATGGCTGCCATCCAGACCAATTTTTTCAACAAACGGTACTGTCGAAGAACCACTGCCAAGGTGCGTACCGACCAGAATAATATTGGTGTCGGCCCTGTCCATGGTTGCTGCCACAATGGTATCGGCAGAAGAACCATCCGTATTGACAGGCAGATCCAATGCGGTCGAACCATCGGCATTGAATTTGGTCAAATGGGCGGCACCACCACTGCTGCCAGTCCCTTGCACATCTCCCCAACCCAGGGTAATCCCGGTACTGTCCGCGCGCACAATCTGACCATCCTGATCACCTGCCCCACCCAAAACATGAGCCCAGACCAGCACCGGATTGCTACCGGTAATATCAATCTTTTCAACGAAGAAATCGAGACCGGTACTGTCAAACGAATGGCTGGGATCTGGGGCATTGGGGTTCAACCCACCGCTGAATTGTCCGGTCACATAGAGATAATTGTTACTGCCTTCGCTGACAACGCGCACACCGTGCATCTGAATCGTGCCATCGGCAT
Organism: Magnetococcales bacterium WMHbinv6; assembly: GCA_002753135.1. Lineage (GTDB taxonomy): Bacteria > Pseudomonadota > Magnetococcia > Magnetococcales > Magnetaquicoccaceae > Magnetaquicoccus. The sequence goes on from PDZV01000013.1 coordinate 87,377, forward strand.
GATCGATCTCCATCGCCCATTGCGGCACACCTGAGCTATTCAATTTTTCTACAAAACCACCACCATTGACATTGGTAAGGGTATTGCTGCCCATGTTGACGGTACCGTGGTAATCGCCAACCATAAAAATTCCTCCCGAACTGCCAACAACCACTCCGGTACCCTCGGAACCGCTGTTGCTGTCGGCAACCATATGCATGCGTGCATAGCCCACCGCATCGGAGGCAAACGCCAGGGTTGTCAGCGCCGGTCGGTTCGACCAGGCAGTGCCATCCCAGGCCTTCCAGGCAAATTGCGCCTGCGCGGTGGAAGCGTCGGTCGGCACAAAGGTCAGCTTGTCGATGTCCGCGAGCAAAATTTCTTCCAGCGCACTGACCGTGCTACCGTTGAGATACAGCTGACCCTGTGCGCTGTCGGGCAGTGCGGTAATTTGGATCTTTTCGACCGCATCGGTCGTACCCAGCATCAGATCCGGCTCGCTAACATGACCGAGAAAATCCTGAATGGTAAAGCTGATCATCTCCCCGGCGTTGGCAGCCAGAACAAAATCCTGTGCTTCCGGGGGATGGTTGACAGCCATAACGGCTGCTGTTGCTTCGCTGTAGATCGGATCATAACTGCCTTATGTCACCTTGAGGCGCAGATACTCACCTTCCACCGTTGGTGTATATACGGACGATGTCGCCCCACTGACGGTGAGATCGTTCCAGTTTGTCCCATCTGCGGAGTGTTGCCATTGATACTGGATGGTTTCTGCACTTTGACCGTTCAACAGGCTAAGTTCGCTGGTCAACGTCTCCCCTTTATAACCACTGCCACGAATCGCGACATGATTACCAACGGTATTGATGATTTCACCGGTGGCACCGTTCATCTTGGCCACAAAGGCGTTACCAGAGGAACTCGAAGAAACCGCAATATGATCACCAGCAACGGTGCTGAAGTCGTTATGATTTCCCACTTGACCAACCAGAATCAGGTTGCCGTTGGCATCGCTGGCCATATCCTGAATCTGTTCGTTATCCTCGCCGCCAAATTGACGGAGGTAGATGGATTGGCCGCTCGTCGGGTTCAACAATGCCACCAGGGCATCATCCCCCTGGTTGCCTGTTTTAATGGTTGCTGCCAACTGCAAACCGCCATCGGTCAAGGTCAACGACAACTCATCGTGTGCCTCAAAACCGGTCGATCCCAGCCCAAGCCCTTGCATCCACAAAACGGCACCGGTTGTTCTGTCCAACGCCGCGACAAAAATACGGTGGCCAACGCCGCCTGCATCCAGAGAAACATTGAGAGTACCGTCGGTGTATTCAAGCAGATCGGCAAAAGTACCTGCAAGGAAGAGATGATCGGCCCCATCGATAACCAAATCGGACACGGTCGAATCGGCATTGAAAGTAGTACGCCAACTTTCTGATCCAGTACCCAAATCCACATTGGCGACAAAACCGTGGCCTGTTGCAACATCAACAGCGTGTTCGCCAGCCAGGAAGAGATGGCCGGCGACCACCTCACCGCCTTGAATCTCATCGGCCATCGACCAGGTGATGACGTTGTCATCCAGGGTGGAATGGTCCACCAGGTCAAAGGTATGGACGAAGAGGCTACGGCTCAACGTGTTGTCGCTATTGACCGTTTGGCTGATCCCGAAAACGCTGCCACTGCCGGCAACCGTATCAACGGAGAAAAGACCACCATCCTGATTGCTGGCATCGCCCGCCGTCGTAGCCCACATGACCTCTCCGGTTGAGGCATCACGCTTGATGATATAGAGATCATTGCTGGGATGGCCACCACCTGTGGTACTGGTTAAATCAGCGCTGTCAGGCAAGCCATTGAAGTTGAGATCCAAGGTACCGGCAAACTGGCCGATTGTGTAAATACGGTCATGGCCGCTCTCGGTCACCACAGTTGACATCCCGGAATCGACATGGCCGCTGCCCAACACCTGCAGTTTGCTCGCCCACTGCAGATGGCCAGAGGCATCAAATTTTTGCAGAAAGGCATCACTACCGTTATGGGTTGTGGCCGTAGGCACAACAACAGAGCCCGGATTCAGGTCCACACTGCCCCAGAAACTACCGCCAACATAAACACCACCCACTGTATCTATCGCAACAGAATCGGCTTCGGAACCGCCATTCATGCCGACCGGCAGCACCACGTTGACCCAGGAACTGCTCTGGAAATGGTTCCAGGCGGCACTCTCACTGACTGGAGTGGCTCCAGCCAGCAGATCATCCAAAACACCATTGGAAAAGAGGTTGCCATCCGCCAGATTGACCGTAACAGACATATTGTTGGCCAAATCCTGTGTTGTCTGGCTGATGGTAATGCCGTTATCCGGATTTTGGTCACTGTCCAGGGTTTGCAGCAGACGCAAAATATTGCTCGCCGCCGTCATGTTGCCATCGGCCAAATTCAACGGCGTGACCACCGTCCCACCGACCGCATCCCCCAGAACAATATTGCCCAGAGAGAAGGTAACCGTCTCTCCCTCTTGATAATTGAAGGCACCGCCTGCACCGGTCATACCGGACTGGCTGGCCGTTTGATAGTGCAGTCCTTGCACCGGGCTGTCGAGGAAAACCCCTTGCTGCAGTTGAGACTGATTTGCTTCGGCCACCGTCAACATGAACACATCCGATACGCTAAGTCCACCCTCATCGGTCGCCGTCACCCGAATATCGAGATTGCCCACATCACCGACAAGCGGCATACCACTCAAGGTCATGCTCTGCGCATCAAAGGTCAGCCAGCTCGGCAGTGCGGCACCGTTGGCCAAGGTGACCGCGTAGGTCAGGGTGTCGTCCACACTATCCATAAAGGTGTCTGTCGGCACCACAAAGCTGAAAGCAGAATCAACCGTGGCACTCTGATCTGACAGCAGAGAGTTGACAATCGGAGCCTGGTTCTCTGCCACCGTCAACGTGAACACATCCTCTACACTCAAGCCACCCTCATCGGTCGCCGTCACCCGAATATCGAGATTGCCCACATCACCGACAAGCGGCATACCACTCAAGGTCATGCTCTGCGCATTAAAGGTCAGCCAGCTCGGCAATGCGGCACCGTTGGCCAAGGTGACCGCGTAGGTCAGGGTGTCGTCCACACTATCCATAAAGGTGTTTGTCGGCACCGTGAAGCTGAAAGCAGAATCAACCGTGGCACTCTGATCTGACAGCAGAGAGTTGACGATCGG
>PDZV01000014.1 GCA_002753135.1 Magnetococcales bacterium WMHbinv6
ATGGGGGGGGTGTTTTCTGGCGCGGGTGGTGCGCTTTCTGGCGCGGACGCTTTGTTGTCGCGTTCCGGCTCTTCCGGGGGATAATATTTGCCGTGAATGTCGTTGATGGAGAGGAAACCTTGACGCCCGCCGTGAAATTCCACAAAAGCCGCTTGCAGGGAAGGTTCAACGCGGGTAACACGGGCCAGATAGATATTTCCTTTAATCTGTTCCCTGGAGGCGGTTTCTATGTCAAGATCGATCAGTCGCTGGTCCTGGACCACAGCCACACGCACCTCTTCCGCGTGGGTGGCATCCACCAGCATACGTTTGGTCATCGTATTCGATACTCCTGTCTTGGGCGTGACCCGGACCGCATCGGGCGGGACAGAAACTCTGTCCGCGCGCACCGGGGCGGGTCGTTTTTGGGTGTTATTGTTATAAGTATAAAGTATGAAAATTTATGATAAAATTATCAAAAAAGAGATTATTGTCGCCACTTCCGGAAAATGACCGGCAGGCGGATTATGCCAAAAACGACTCCGTCACAATTTGCCATTATAGGGTAATGGAGACATGGACGTAAAGATGTGTAACAGTCAAACTGCAAGAAAGGGAGATTGCCCAACAGAGCAGGATAAGCAACATCCTGTTGTAGAACATGTTTCTGTCTCTTGCCAAGAGGCGGGCATGCGGGTTGATCGTTTTTTGCAGAGCCATTTTACCGGTGCGCCCTATTCGTTTTTGCACCGTTTGCTGCGCACGGGGCAAGTTCGGGTCAATGGCAGGCGGGCCCAGGGCGGGGTGCGACTGCAGGAAGGGGACAGCGTGCGCCTGCCTCCGGTGGCATGGCAGCCGCCTGTCCAGGAGAGCGTAAAACCGCTCCATCCGCCGGACGGGATGGTGCGTACCCTCCGTGAGCGCATTTTGTGGCGCGATGAGACGCTGTTGGTACTCAACAAAAGTTCCGGCATGGCGGTGCATGCGGGCAGCGGTGAAGCCTGGGGGGCGGTCGATGCCATGCGCCGTTTGTTCGAGTGGGAAGAGAGTGCCTTGCGACCGGAACTTTGCCATCGTCTGGATAAAGATACCTCCGGCTGTCTGCTCTTTGCCCTGACCCCGTTTGCCTTGCGCGGCATGGCCGAAGCCTTTCGTGCGGGTCAGGTGGAAAAACGGTATTTGGCTTTGGTGCGGGGGCGGTTGGCAGAGGATGAGGGGGTGATTGATCGCCCCTTGAGCAAAGGGATCATGCGCGGTGGTGAGCGAATGGTCGTCTCGTCAACGCATGGTGCTGCCGCCGTGACCCGTTACCAGGTCAGGCAACGGTTTGCCAATGCCACGCTGTTGGAACTGGTGCTGGAGTCTGGGCGTACCCACCAGATACGAGTGCATTGCCAATCGATCGGCCATCCGGTGGCGGGGGATCGCAAATATGGCGACGCAGCGTTTGATGCACGCATGGGCAAAATCGGCTTGCATCGTCTGTTTCTGCATGCCTGGCAACTCTCTTTCCGCCATCCACACAGTGGGGCATGGATGACGGTGGAGGCTCCGTTGGAAGATCGTTTGCATCAGGTGTTGGATCAGTTGAGCGCGGCGACAAGCAGGAAAGTTGTCGCTGATCGGGCAAGACCAATGTCATAGTCCGTTGCCTGTACCGCCTGGGGCAAGCGCCGGGCTGTTTTTCTGATTTTGCATGGCAAACGTTCCTTTGATAGTGATTTTCATGTACCGTATTGCATGGTTGTCCTGATGGCGACAAAATGAGCTTTTTGGACCATGACGCGACTTCTGGGTGCGAGGTGGATGGGTGGCTACACGATTGCGTATCCTGTTCTTCTGGGGATGTTGTGCGCTGCTGCTGGCGATTCCGCAGCAGGCGGTTGCGTTTGCTTTAGGTGAGCTGCAGATACAGAGCAGGCTGGGGCAACCGCTGCAGGCCGTTGCCCCGATTGCCTTGGATCCGGGTGAAGAGATTGTCGCGGTTAACATGGGAGGCAACAGCGATTATCTGACCTTGAACCTGCCGCGCAAAGCGGTCGTCAATCAGATCAGCGCAGAGTTGAGCGAGCAGGGCGGCAGACTGTTGGTCTCTTTGCGCTCATCCGCCCCGATTCGCGAGGCCGATTTCTATCTTGTTCTACGACTTTCTTCCAACCACCACACCTATTTTCCTTTTTTGCGTGTCCGACCAGGGGCGGCAGAAAATCAGGCAGCCGTTACGCCTGCCAAGGGTGCGCAGGTACCGCCTCCGAAACAAAACGAACGCAGCGAAGAGAGCAGCAAAGCGGCCAGCAAAGAGGGACAAGAAAAAACCTACGGCCCGGTACGTGCCAAAGAGGGGTTGCGCGATGTTGCCCGTCGTTTTGCCAAAGGCACCCCCTTTACCGTGCAGCAGGTGGAAGTGGCTATCTGGCGGCGCAACGGTCAACATTTTACCCGCAACAACATGAACGGTTTGAAAGCCGGTGTCAAACTGCTCATCCCCTCCCATGAGGAGATTGCCAGAATCTCGAAAAAAGAGGCCAAAGAGATTCGTATCAGTCAGGCAGCAGAGTGGAAAAAAACGGCCAAAGAGCGTGCGGCAAGCAGTGCAAGCCCGCCCGTCGCTGTTGCCCCGCAGCAACCCTCTTCCCCGGAAAAAGTCAACTTGCCAGTGGTACAGGCAGAGACAGCGGATAAGCCGGCAGCCCCTCGTCCTGCTGCCAAAGAGCCTGTTGCCAGCAAAGAGACGGCCAAACCGACCGTCGCCAGCGCAGAGCCAAAAACAGAACCTGGCAAAGAGTCTGGTTCAGAACAGATCAAGGTGGAAAGTGGTACCCTGAAGGCCATTTTGGTGCAATTGCAGACCATTACCCGGGTGCTGGAAAACCACCATGAGCGGCAGGAACAGTTGGAAAAACGGGTGACGGTGTTAGAGAAAAACCAGGAGCATCGGGAGCAGTTGGAAAAGCGTGTGACCGCGTTGGAACGCGCGGTGAAGGAGTGGAACTATATCACCAAAGAGCATCGCGCTGCAGGAGAAAAATAAGCTGCAGGCAGATGTCTGGCCATGACAAGATCCATGACGATTTGATCAACAGGCTGAAAACAGGGCAGTCAAGCAGAAAGTGGAGCCGAAATGAACAAGGGTAAACGTTCGCTGCTGTGGCGCAAGGCGCTGATGGCCAGTGTGCTGTTCTTGGCAACTCTGCCAGGCGACGGACAGGCATTTTCTCTGGGCGAATTGCAGATGCAAAGTCGGCCAGGCCAGCCGTTTCAGGCACAGGCACCGGTCAAACTGAACAAGGATGAGCGGATTGCCTCGGTTGCGATTGGCAGTGCGGCGGATTATGCCCTCTTGAATTTGCCCTATTCGCCTTCGGTGGAAGGGTTGAGCGTGCAGGCCAAGGAGCAATCGGGCAATACGGTGGTTCAGTTGCAGGGGCGGGCAGCGATTGCCGAGGATGATTTTTTTATTCTGCTGCGCATCTCCTCTAATCAAAATACTTTTTATCCTTTCTTCCGTCTGCACTCTGCCTCCGCTGCCCAGCAGGAGAATAAAAGGAGTGGTGGCAAAGAAGAGAGTGTGGCCAAAAAAGTTGAAGAAAAGCCTCTGATCGATCCTGCGGCAGGAGAAAAGAGCTTTGCCGATAAAGAGAAAAAGGGCAAAGAATACATTGCCGACAAACCGGAAGCGGTCGGCAAAAAAGAGGAAAAAGTGGTCGCCAAAAGTGTGCCGCCGCGCGAGGCAGACACCACCACGGCAGCAATGATCTCCGATCCGCCCCCGATGGAGAGTGGCACCAGCAAGGTGAGCCTTCCCCCCCCGGAACGGAAAAAAGTGGAGCGGAAAGAGCCCCCCGCCGAGGCAACTGGTCGGGCAGCAGAACCTGCCGGAGATAAGGCCACGCGATATGGTCCGGTTCGAGAGGGTGAAAATCTGACCGAAATTGTTCATCGTCTTAAGCTGGTGCAGAGTCCAAGCTCTTTTTTTCAAGCTGTTGTCGCTATCTGGCAGAAAAATCCCGACCACTTTATTCGCAATAACATGAATGGTCTGAAGTCTGGTGTCATGTTGCTGATTCCCTCGCAGCAGGAGATTGCCCGCATCGGGGTGGGCGAAGCGAGAAAATTGCGTTTAAGCCACGCCATGGAATGGAAAAAACCGCTGGAAGGTCAACAAGATATGGCCAAGGTGGATTTTTCTGCGGCAGAGGGTGGGCCGGAAGCCTCCTTATTGTCTGGAGGTGCGCCGACAGCACAGAGCGAGAGCATGGTTGCCGGCGGTGTAAAACGATCTGCTGGCGCTGGGGTGGGTGGCGAAACGGAGGAGTTGCGGGCCATTCTACTGCAATTGCAGGTGATTACCAGAGTATTGGAGAGCAATCAAGCCCAGCAGGAACGTTTGGAGCAGCGTATTTCCACTCTGGAGCAGGCACGCAAGGAGTGGGAGTATCTTCGGGAGCGCATCAACAGTTTGGAGAACGCCAAGGGGGGGTGGGTGGTCCGGAAAGCAGCCGACACGGCGGAGAGTGTTTCTCCGGTCGGCAGTTGGTTGTCGCAACTGGATATGTTGGGTACAGGGGCGATGGCCTTGGTGGCAATCTCTCTGCTTGGCTTGCTGGCCTTGTCGGTGGGGCGGCGGATGAATCAGCAGCAGCGCATGAAAAATTTACAATCGTTGCTCTCTGAGACCAATCGGCAGGATCCTCCTCTGTTGCGTGATACGCTGTCGGTACCGGCAGAAGGTGGCGGCAAAGCGGACGGTTTCGGCAAAAAGGGCAGTCCGTCTGGGGGAGAAAGAAACGATTCGGCTGCGATTGTTGCCCAACAGTTGGAGTCCATGACCGGCAGCAAGCCGTAGCAGCGGACTGTTATTGACACCATCTGCCGTAGAACGGGCCGTCGGACAAGATTTGGCGGCCCGTTTCTTTTGGGCCGACTTTATGGGGTGGACAGCGTAAACAGGTACAGGTTTGATGGCAGCATGGTATTACTGGGTGAGAAAACCGCCGGATTGTCGTTCCCAGAGGCGGGCATAGGCCCCGTTGCGGGCCAGCAGTTGTTCATGGCTGCCCTCTTCGAGAATGGTCCCTTTTTCCAGATAGAGAATACGATCCATGCTGGTGATGGTGGACAAGCGATGGGCGATGGCGATGACCGTCCGACCGTGCATCAGTTGCCAGAGTGTGGACTGGATAACGTGTTCGGTCTCCGAATCCAGAGAGGAGGTGGCTTCGTCAAGGATCAGGATGGGGGCATCTTTGAGAAAGGCGCGGGCAATGGCGATCCGTTGTTTTTCGCCGCCCGAGAGGCGCACCCCCTGTTCACCGACGATGGTGGCAAAGCCCATGGCGCGACGTTGAATAAATTCGCTGCAGTGGGCGTGCCGGGCCACCTCCTGCAGTTGTTCCTCGGAAGTCTGCTGGCGGGCATAGCTCATATTATCGCCGATACTGCGGTGGAACATGCCGGGCAGTTGCGGTACTTCGGCAATGGCCTGATTCAGGGATTCCAGCGTGACCAGGGCAATATCCTGCCCGTCGATGCAAATGGAACCTTCCTGCGGGATGAATTGTCGACGCAATAGCTTGATGAAGGTGCTTTTGCCAGCCCCTGAAGGGCCAACCAGACCAATTTTTTCGCCGGGGCGGATGGTGAGGTGAAAATTTTGCAGGACGGTGTGGCCATCCGGATAACGAAAAGTCAATTGTTTGATGGCGATACCGCCACCGTCTACCTGCAGCGGTTTGGCCTGGGGGTGATTGACAATTTCGTGCTTTTGGCTGATCAACTCCAAGGCATCTGCGACCACACCGAGTTGTTCGTAAAATTCCAGCAACCGTTGTGAAAGACCCCAGACATTGATAAAGACGATGGTTGCCAAAGAAAAAACCAGCATAAAATCGCCAACGGTCATGGTGCCGTCCACCACTTGGCCGATGGCCATGCCGATCAGGGCCAGTTGACTGAGCAGGGTGGTGGAGTACAAAAAAAGGTGCAGAAGGGTAAAATAGCCACGCACCCGCACGGAAGCCTGCCGCTCCCGCATCAGGCGTTCACCGATAATTCTGCGTTCAAACAGTTGCCTGCCAAAGGCGCGCACCAGTTCGATATTGCTGATGCTGTCGATCATGTAGCCCATGGAGGAGGAAGATTCGTTGGAGAAGGCGTGTGACAAGGCCTGACTGCGGCGCACGAACAGGGCAGAGACGCCGAGAAAGGAGAAGGCCCAGGCGATCATCACCAGGGCCATGGTCGGTGAACCTGGCCAGAGCAGCAGGGTGCCCTGGATCATGATGGTAATGATGCGCACCGTATCGTGCAGCATGATGTTGATCAGGGTCAGACAGCTGTTGCCGGTTTGTTTGATTTTTTGCCCCAGCTTGCCGGCAAAATTTTCTTGAAAATAGCGTGGCGAGTGCCAAAGCAGATAAGAAAAAAGGGTGTTTTGTACCAGATAGCGGAAGCGGGGTGAGGTGAAGGTTTCCATGGCCTGATAGGCACGGTTGCACAGGGCAGAGCCGAGCCAGAGGGCCCCGATCACCTGAAACCAGTACCAGATCATCTCCGGCGACTGGCCTGGTTGGTAATGGCTCATGGTATCGATCAGTTGCCGCATGGCGGGCGGTTCATAGCCCATCAAACCGATGGAGAGGGCGGCAATGCTGACCATCAACAGCGCCTGCAACGGGAAGCGGCGACTGAGAAAAAACCAGATAAAACGGATCGGTGTGGTGGGAATCGGTCGGTCGGGTCGACGGTGATCGAACAAGGTATCCAGGAGAGGATCGTTGTCGGTACCTGGATCAACGGAGGGTATGGGAGCGGGTAATGTCATCTGTATATGCCGTTAACGATCAATTCGGGTGGCAAGCATACTCCTTTTTTGCAACGGAGTACAGCGCTGAAACCGGGGCAATGCGGGCAGGTGAAAAGGATATTTTGCCGTGTGGGGGCGATAAAGTTCCTGGTACTTGCTGCGCTGACAGGTCATGATGCACAAGGGAAATGGCCACCGAAAGGGTCAGGACTGCATCGGCATGTTCTTCAACAGATGGGAAAGAGAGCGATGTCTTTTTTTGCACGTTTGCGCGAGGGGTTGAGCAAAACCCGCAAGGCATTTACCAGCCAATTGGATGCCTTGTTGACGGGCAGAAAAGTGGATGCCGAGTTGATCGAGGAGTTGGAGGCCCTTTTGATCACCTCTGACTTTGGCTTGGAAACGACGCAGCGTATTCTCAGCGAGGCGCAGTCGCGCAGTCGTTCGGCCCGTCGGGAAGAGGCGGGCCAATTCCGGGAAATATTGAAGGATGTCATCTGGGAGCGGCTGGATGCCGCACGGCAGCCGTGGCGATTGACCGAGCAAAAACCGCACGTCATTTTGATTGTCGGGGTAAACGGTGTGGGTAAAACCACCACCATCGGCAAATTGGCGGCCCACTTTCAAGGGGAAGGCAAAAAGGTCATTCTGGCGGCTGGTGATACCTTTCGTGCAGCAGCGGTGGCGCAATTGGAAACCTGGGGGGAGCGGGTGCGTTGCCAGGTGATTGCCCAGGGGCAGAATGCCGATTCGGCATCGGTGGTCCATGATGCCTTTGCGGCGGCGCGAGCGCGTCAAATGGATGTGCTGATCGCCGACACAGCCGGTCGGTTGCATACCAAAATCAATTTGATGGAAGAGTTGAAAAAAATTCAACGGGTGGTGGCGCGGCAGGAGGCGCAGGCACCTCATGATGTCTGGCTGGTTTTGGATGCCACAACTGGTCAGAATGCCATCCATCAGGTGAAACATTTCCATGAGGCTTTGGGCTTGACCGGCTTGATCATCACCAAGCTTGACGGTACGGCCAAGGGGGGTGTTGTCGTGGGTATCAGTGAACAATTCCGCTTGCCGATTCGTTTTATCGGGGTAGGCGAAGGGGTTGCTGATTTGAAGCCGTTCGAGCCGGATCAGTTTGTGGATGCCTTGTTTGCCCAGGGCGATGCCGGATGAATGGCAGGTGAGGAAAGAGCTTTTGACTGCCAAAGAGAGAAGATCATTGAGCCATTTGTTGACACGCTGCCTGGTTGCTGCCGTGCTTTGTCTGTTGTTGCTCCATCCGCGCCTGGGGCGTGCCCTTGAGGTGGATAACCGGGCACTGGAGCTGTTTCAGATTCTTGATGGCGGGGGTCCGCTGGATACCCTCTTGGAGCGCAGCCGCTGGCCAGCGGATGATACGGTGGTCTCCTATCTGGAGTGGGAGTTGCTGTTTCATCCCCGTTATAAAGCGACGACGGAGCGTTTGCTGGCTTTTGCCGAGCGTTGGCCGGAACATGCGCAGATGGATCGGGTGCAGGCACTGTTGGAGTCGCGTTTGAGCAAAGAGGGAGAAGAGGGGGAAACGCTCGCTTTTTTTGACCGTTTCAAACCCAAAACAGTGGATGGGCAACTGCGCTATTTGCGGCTGTTGTTGGATCGGGCCCGATTGCAGGAGGCGTTGCCGATCTGGAAGGGGCTCTATGTGGAGGGTGTGCTTTTCAGCGAAGATGTCGAGCGCCGTTGCAAACCGTTGGAGGAGCAACTCAGTGTGGCGGATAAGGAGGTACGGGTTCGCAAACTGCTCTATTCCGGTCCGCAGGAGGCCTATGATCGGGTATTTCCCCAATTGCCTCTGGCACGACAGAACTATTTCCGCACGGTGGATTCTGCCCTGCATGGCTTGAACACCTTCGATACATTGTTGGCACAATTGCCGGCGGACGAAGCCGCCCAGGCGGAAATTTGGGATGCTCAGGCCAAATATTTGCGCCGTACTCTGCCACGCAAGCAGTTCATCCGTTTTATTCTGGATAAAAAAAGCGGTCGATTGACGCCGAAAGTCCGCTATCTGTACCGTTTTCAACTGGCCAAGGAGCTGTTCAACGAGCGGGACCATGTGACCGCCATCTCCCTGTTGCGTGCCAATATCAATGAAGCGGGAGGAAAAGCGCCCGACTCTCTCTGGTTGGGGGCATGGAGCAGTTTTCAGCAGGGTAACCGGCAACAGGCGTTGAACTGGTTTGGTAAGCTGGCGCTGGAGGCCGCTTCGGGCGCACAGCGGGCGCAAGGTGGGGTTTGGGCAGCCCGTTTGAGCGGCAGCAAGGCGGAAAAAAACAGATGGCTCACCATTGCCGCACGGCATCCCGAGAGCTTTTATGGCCTGTTGGCGCAAGAACAACTGAACGGAAAAGTGCTGCCATTGCCTGCCGATCCGATCTCTTGTCCCAGCCGTTGGAGCCCGGAATTGGAAGGAAAACTGGCGGTTCCCCGTTTGTTGAAGGCCATGGGCAGAAGCTACTACAACGGTGCCGAAATCCGCAAGTTGGCAAAAAAATCCCAATTGAGTGTCCAGGATCAGCTCTGTCTGGCCAAAGAGTTGGGGGCGGCAGATCTGGCGGTGCAACTGGCGGGTTCGTTGCGCAAGGGGGATGGTCAAGTGGTTTTTTCGGCGCTCTATCCCGTACCGGATTGGCAACCACTGCGGGGTTGGGAGTTGGAACCGGCCCTGGTGTGGTCAACGACACGGCAGGAGAGTCTCTTTCAGCGCCATTCGGAATCCTCCACCAAGGCATACGGTTTGATGCAGTTGATGCCGGCAACGGCAGTGGAAGAGAGTAACCGGATGGGACTGCCGACGGCCAACCGCCATCTGTTGCAGTCACCCGCCTATAATTTGGCGGTTGGTCAATCCTATTTGGCCCGCATGTTAAAATTGTTTGATGGGGATTTATTGTTGGCAACGGCGGCCTATAATGCCGGTCCCGGTCGGGGAGCTTCCTGGCGGGCCAACCGGGAAAAAGAGGATCCTATTACCTTTATAGAAAAAATTCCTTTTGCAGAAACACGGGAATATGTCAAACGGGTGTTGCATGGTTGGGCAATTTATCGCCTGCAGTGGCAGAGTTCTGTATCTCTGGAAAGTGTATTGCGCGAACGCAAGCCGGGAACAGGACAGTATATGTACAATAACAATCAGCAAAAACAATAGAACGGTATTGTTTCATTTTCTGCTTCTCAACGGGGTTTTTGTGGCAATTTTTATTATTAAAATAATTCAACATTCTTTTTATAATTATTGTTTGTGAACAATAAAAAAATGTATTCTACTCTGTCTTGATGGTGGATGGCGTGATAAATGGTTATCTGTTGTTGAGAGTTATGGTGAAATGATTGTTCTTGCAATCTGATAAATTGAAGAATACAATTTGACGTTTATCAATTTTGTCTGCAAAACAGTCAACCCGCTTGATGCGCCGTCGGCAATGTGCCACAGGCATCGGGCAATCAAGATGCGAAAGGATCACCAAGTGGTGAAAGAGAAAAAGGCAGAAGCGCAGGAAGGGCTGGATCTGTTATCGGTCTTGAATGGCATGTCGTTGGAGGAATTGATGGTGATGGATGCAGAGATCGATACCATGATTAAAAACAAACAACAAGGTCAGCGCCGTAAATTGTATGAGCAGATGCAAATGCTGGTGCAGAATGCCGGATATGAGTCGATCGAGGAGGTGTTGGCAACACACAGCTTGCGACGGGTGCGCAGCGACAAGGGGGTCAAGCCCGAGCCGCGTTACTGCAATCCGACAGATCATGGCCAAACCTGGTCCGGGCGTGGGCGGCGGCCACAATGGGTTGTCGATTATTTGGCTGGCGGCGGTTCCTTGCACGAGTTGGAGATGGCTCCGCATTGAATCTTCTTCCCTGACTCGTCGGGCCAGGAGGCTCTGCCAGGAGAGGGTAAGCGGATTGTGGAAAAAGGATGCCAAAAGACATTGTGGCGGTGTATTTTAGCGCATACAATGGCCTGCTGTACGGCATCTTGTATGATGAGTGTCAAGATCGGTCATAAAGGGGCGATCGCATGAGCAACCCGTTCCATTCTGTCTGGCAATCCCTGCGCAGGGAGAGTCAGTCGGCCTCTGTCCAGGTCGATTTGGACCTGGAGCTGGGGGTCGAGCCGGTGTGGGTACCCAGCGATACCCTGTTGTTGCACAGTACGTTCCACCGGGATGGCGATGATTTATTGTTGGTGGGAACGGATGGCGCGCGTTACACGGTAAACGGTTATTTTGCTGCCGATCCTCCCAAAAGCCTGGCAACGGTGGCTGGGCGGTTGTTGCTGCCAGAAACCGTTGCCCTGTTGCTGGAGGGGGTGTTGCAGCCTGCGGGCACGGTGGTGGCCGGTCCGGCGATGGCGACCGAGTCGGGCGTGGTCATTGGCCACGTGCAAGAGATTGCCGGCGAGGTGACTGCCCGTAACCGGGCGGGGGCAAGTCGTGTTTTGGCCAAAGGGGATGCCGTTTATCAGGAAGATGTCATCAAAACGGCGCAAGGCAGTCAACTGAAGCTGCTTTTTCAGGACCAAACCCGGTTGCAACTGGGCGAGGCATCCCATCTGATACTCAATCAATATCGATACAATCCTGCTGCCGGTGAAGCTCATTTTGAGGCCACGGTAATGCGTGGTTTATGCAAATATACCAGCGGCGATTTGGCGCGGCAGCATACCGGACGGCATACCCTGCTGAAAACACCCTCGGCACAAATTGGTGTACGGGGCAGTGAATTGCAGATGGATGTTGCAGAGGATGGACAGACCACCGTTCTGCATACGGCGGGTGTTCTGGAAATTGCCAACGCCCAGGGAGAGGGGGTGGTGACGCTGCTGCAACCAGGCATGGCAACGGTGGTCACCTTGGACAGCGTGCCCCGACAACCTTTCCAGGCCAGCAACACCTTGCTCAACCATTTTGCCCAACAGTTGCCACCGGTGTTGCCGGAGCGCAAGCCGGATGGCAATCGGGAGCGGAGCGGAGAGGGCAGGGGGGAAGGCAAAGAGGGAGGTGTGCCTGAGCCCAAAGGGGCTGTTCCCGATAAAGCAAACCATCCGCCGGGGGAAGGAGTCCTTCCCGCGCAACCTGCCGGTAAATCGGCTCCAACAGAGGCGGGGGATGGCAACAGAGCGGCAGCAGAGGGGCATGATCCGCCAGGGCATCCTCCCTTAAGCGAGCAGTATCAGTTGGCTCCGAAGCCATTGGATCACTCTGCCAATCCCTCTCCTGCCGGGAGTGCGGGCCCTTTTTCTGGCAATTCTCCTCTGCAACACTGGTCAGCCAACGGCGGTGGCACTGTACCGGTACCGCCTTCGCCCACACCGCCGCCTGTGGAAATGCCGCCAACGCCAGCCCCGACCGTGCCACCGGTTACCGTGCCACCGACAACCGGCTCACCACAAGTGCCCGTTTTGGGTTGGGCCCGTGTTCATACCGGTCATGCTGCCGACAGCAATCATGGCTCCTGGGGAGCAGATGTGGTGGTCGATAGCGCTTCAGGTGCGGTTTTTGTGGTTGGCGGCTTGTACGGGAGTGTGGCCACGCCGGTCTGGTTGAGCGCTCCCACAGCTGGAGAATCCGGATTTATTCAGAAATGGAGCAGCAGTGGTGCCTCTGCCTGGGTAGAGGGCATCATCTCCCAGGCGGATGGGGTGATCGAGTTGATCCAGGCCCATATTGCTGCAGAAACCGTTTCCGGGATCACAACCCGCTATCTCTATGTTTCCGGTCATTTTTTCGGCACGATCAACGTGGGTGCATCCGGCACCCTGGCCAGTGCGGGAGGGGCCGATTTTGTGGTGGAAAAATGGGATCTTGCCGGTCATCTGCTGTGGGCAAAATCGTTTGGTGGCAGTGGCGATGATGCCGGTATGTTGATTGGCAACAACAGCAGCGGTCTGCTGGTTGGTTGGGGACAATTGCTCGGTGATGCCGGTATTTCAGGCAGCAATGTCCAATTGGATATTCTGTCGACAGCCGATGGCAGCAGTTTGCAACATCTTGCGATGAGTACCGATGGCACGCCATCGGGAAGTCTGCCACCGGATGCAGTGCATGCCGTGGTGACGGCCCCATCGGGTAATATCATCATGGTGGGTGACCACTATTCGACCAGTTTGGCCAGAACCGTACCGTTCGTGCAGAGCATCTCCTTGAGCGGCAGCCATTGGTATCAACCTCTGGATGCTCTGGTTTCGGCAGCGACGCCTGCGGGTAACCTGTGGAGTGCTGCCGTTGCCGTGGACAGCGCAGGCAACAGTTATCTGTGCGGTGGCATCGGCAGCAACACTCTGTTTCTTGCCAGTCTTGATGCCAGCGGCCAGCTTCGTTGGAGTCAAAGCTATGCGGTCAGTGGTTTGAGTGACTGGATAGCCATGGCACTCGACAGCAGCGGGGCGATTTATTTAACCACCACCTATGCGGGCAGCGCGACGCTGGGATCCGATAGCGTGACCAGTCAGCAGGGTAGCCATGATCTGTTGATTGCCAAAATAAGCAACAGCGGTCAGCCCCTCTGGCTGCGCAGCGTCGGCGGGGTTGATGAGGAGTATGCAGGCAATCTGGCCGTTGCCAGCGACGGCTCGATCTACATTACCGGTGCGGTCGGTGGAGCGGTCGATCTGGATCCGGGAGCAGGGCAGTTGATTCAGGGCAGCAGCACGGGTACCCATGCTCTTTTGATCAAACTCGATAGCAATGGGGTGATGGATCATCTGCCCACCGGTTCGCTGGCGGTGACGACACAGAATGGTATTCTGCAAGCCAGCCATATGCTGCAGGATGCGGATGGTCCGACCACATTGGCCGTGCGGTATCAGTGGCAATCTTCCTCCGACAGTGGCAGCAGTTGGGTGGCTATTGCCGGGGCCCAGTCCGCACAATTTTTGCCGACAGTCGATCTGTTGAACCAGCAGGTGCGGGTAGTGGTCACCTATACCGATCAACTGGGCATCGTCGAGCAGGTCACCGGTCCCAGTACAACCATCACCACGACACCTTCGCCGCAAGCGGTCATCGCCTTCAACGCCACGAACGGCAGTTCAGCCGTGCGCCTGGCTGGTGCCGCCCCGCTGGCAGGCACAGGCCACTCCGTTTGCGGGGTAGGGGATGTCAATGGAGATGGCTTTGATGATGTTTTGATTGGGGCCTATCAGGCGACCAGTAACGGGGTTGTAGGCGCCGGCAGCAGTTATCTTCTTTTTGGGCATGCGAGCGGTTTTACTCCGGTCAGTGCCTTGTCGGCATTGGATGGCAACAACGGATTCCGCCTCCAGGGTGAGGGCACCAATGATGCCTCTGGTTGGGCGGTATCTGGTGGCGGAGATCTCAATGGCGATGGGTTGGCCGATTTGATCATTGGTGCGCCGGGTAAAAATTATGCGACGGGTGCTGCCTATGTGCTGTTTGGGCATACGGGCAGTTTTGTCTCTGCGCTCCATCTGAGTGATTTAAACGGGCTGAACGGTTTTCGTATCGACGGGGGCAACTCTTCCGACTTTTTTGGCACGGCGGTCAATTTGGCTGGAGATTATAACGGCGACGGCTTGCAGGATCTGTTGATCGGCAGTTTTGCCTCTCCGCACGGGGCCCAGGCTGCCGGATCGAGCTATGTCATTTTTGGGCGCACAACTGGTTTTTCTTCAGCGCTCTCCCTGACCTCTTTGGATGGCAACACAGGTTTTCGTGTCGATGGACGGGGAATCAAGAGTTATGCCGGGATTTCGGTCAGTTCGTTGGGGGATGTCAACGGCGATGGTTTCAGTGACCTGATCATCGGTGCTGCCGATGCCGATCCCTCCGGTCAACTCTATTCCGGGGCGGCCTATGTGGTTTTTGGCCATCCGGGGGGCTTTAACGCGCAAATAAACCTTTCCAGCCTGGATGGGGCAAGCGGCTTTCGTTTGACGGGTGCCGCGACAAGCCGCTGGATGGCGGTCTCCTCGGCAGGGGATGTCAACGGCGATGGTTTGGCCGATATTGTTATTGGGGCCTACCACATGGATGCCAATACGGCTTTGCGCACCGGTTATGGCTATGTGGTGTTTGGCCAGTCAGCTGCATTTGCCTCGGTTGTCGATGTGAATACTCTCAATGGCAATAATGGCTTTCGCTTGGAGGGGGCAGCGACAGCAGGGCAATTTTTTGGTCTGTCGGTCAGCGGTGCCGGTGATGTCAATGGGGATGGTTACGGCGATCTGTTGTTGGGTATGCCCTGGAGCAGTCCGAACGGCAATGAGGCGGGTTCCTGTTATCTGCTTTATGGCCATGCCAGCGGCTTTGCCGCAACGCTAAACTTAAGTGCCCTCGGTGTGAGCGAGGGGTTTCGTTTGGATGGTCCGACAGCCTCGGCGTGGAGCGGGGTCTCTGTCAGTGCTGCCGGGGATGTCAACGGGGATGGCTTTGCCGATCTGCTGGTGGGCAGTCCTGGCACCACCGATAATGCCGGCTATTTGATTTTTGGCAGCAACTGGACAGGGGCGGTGACCCAGTTGGGCAGCAGTGCCGCCGATACGCTGACCGGCAGCGCGGCAGTGGATCGTCTGCTCGGCGGGGTTGGCGACGATATTCTGAGCGGTGGTGGCGGGGCAGACGTCCTGCATGGCGGAGCAGGCAACGATCGCTTGCAGGTGGCGGACGGCAATTTTCAGTTGCTGGACGGCGGCAGCGGCAACGATACGCTGGTGGTGTCGACGGCTCTGTTCACCCTGGATTTGAGCGTTGTGCGCGGCAAAATCTCCTCCATTGAGGTGATCGATTTGAGTGGCAGTGGCAACAATACGCTGCGCTTGCGTGATACGGATTTATTGGCTCTCGCTGCAACGGGCAATACCTTGACCGTGGAAGGGGATGCCGGCGATGCTGTCCAGGCGGGTACAGGTTGGAGTGATCTGGGTGTGCAGGGCAATTACCATGCTTACAGCAAAGGGGAGGCGCTGCTGCAGGTGGCGAATGCGGTAACTTTTTGCCAGAATGATCCCTTGTTGCTGGACTTGCAGGGTAACGGCTTCCATTTGACCGCCTGGAATGGCGGTAGCCGTTTTGATCTCAATGGCGACGGCATGGCCGATCCGAGCGGATGGTTCTCTGGCGGTAACGGTTTGTTGGTTTGGGATCGTGATGCCGATGGTCGGATTGAGGGGATGGCGGAGGTCATTTCCAACCAGGCGGTAGCGAATACGCTCTCCAGCCTGGCGGCGTTGGCGGCGTTGGATGGCAATCTGGATGGTCGCATTGATCAGCAGGACAGCCTGTTTGATCAATTGCAGGTATGGGTGGATGGCAACCTGGATGGCGACTCTGCGCCAGGTGAATTGTATTCGTTAACGGGTCTGTCGATTCAATCTTTGGGGCTTGCTTTGTCGTCATCCGAGCCGCTGACCATCAACGGTAACCGGATTGTCGGTTTTGCGACGGTCCAGTTTGCCGACGGGCATAGCGGTAGCATGGCGGAAGTGCAATGGGATTTTGCCTTGGCGAGCGCCAATTCGCCGACAGATCACGGCGGTGCGGCCCAACAGAACGGATCTGAGCCGGAACAACTGGACTGGCAGGGGGTTGCCTTGCTGCGGGATGGCAGTCAATTGCACCTTTTGGATCATGGCGCGACGCTTGATTTGACCGCCTTGTTGAACAACAAAGCTCTGGCCGGGGTGAATACGGTGAATTTGGGTGGGGCAGGCAGCCAGCAGCTGCTGTTAAGTGGTTGGTTGGATTGGTCGGACAGTGAACATCCGTTGCTGATCAAGGGTGATGCAGGGGATGTGCTGCAGATGCAACAGTCGATGGAGAGTGTCGTGGGTAGTGGCAGTTCGTTGTTGCTGGAGGGGGTGGCTCATGTTGCGGATGCCCTGGGCCAGGTCACCATTGGCAACGCAAGCTATGTGGTTCACAAATCGGTCGATAGTTTGCATACAATCCTGGTGGATTCGGAAGTGGTGGTCAACCTGGTCCGCTGAGAGCCTGTACATGTATCGTCAGGTGGATCGATTCGCAAGCTCTGAGCAACAGTCAAAATCAGTGAGGATGCAGATGAACAATAAAAGCAGATGGTGGACCGCGTTGTTGCTGTTGGGCGGATATTGTCTGGTCGGTGCCCTGTCACTGCAGGCAGGTGATCGTTTTGTCAACAACAACAACGGCACGATTACCGACCACAAATCCAAATTGATCGGTTTGGCCGATGGCAACTGCTTGCAAAAAAGGAGCTGGGATGAAGCGGTGGCCGAGGTTGCACGTCTTGCCAGTGGCAAGTGTGGTCTGACGGATGGTTCGGCAGCGGGTGATTGGCGTTTGCCAACCAAGCGGGAGTTGACGATTTTGGTGGATTGGCGCAACAGTGGTCGTTTTGTGGCTTTGAATAACGATTTTTACTGGTCAAGCACCGTCAACGATGAAGATTCCACCCTGGCCTGGTTGATTTTTTTGGCGACGGTTTATGTGGGTAACGATGTCAAGAGTGACAAAAACATGATGTGGCCGGTCAGGGATGCACATTAAACGGGAGAGAATGTTGCCACGGTATCGGCGCTGCTCACCTGTTTTGTGTCGGTTGTGCCGAAGAATGCTACAGCAACTCTGACACTTTAACCACATGCCATAGGAGCCTGGCAAAAATAACTTGTGCAGATTGCGCCGGATTTTGGTTCGCCCGCTGGGCGCGAAAAGGCGCGCATACTGTCAGTATGTAAGCCTTTTCGCAACGACGCGGGCGGGCCAAAAGACAAGCAAGATGTCCAAGTTATTTTTGCTAGGCTCCTTAGCCCAGGAAGCGTCGTACCCGTGGCAGAAAGTTGGCATAATCGAAAGGTTTGGTGATAAAGTCGTTGGCTCCCATCTGGAAGGCTTTTTCCCGCGTGGCGATGGCGTCGTCACCGGTGACCAGAATAACGGGAATTTCGCGACTTTCCGGTTTGTTGCGCAGTTCGCGCAGCAGTTCAAAGCCGTTCATGCCCGGCATCTGCACGTCGGCGATGATCAGGTGAAAGGTGTGGGCAGCCACCAGGTGCAGCGCGGTCAAGCCGCTGTCGGTTTCGATGACCGAGGTGCGTTGATGGGTCAGGCGCAGACGCAGCAGATTGCGGAAATCGATGTCGTCATCGACGAGCAGAATCTGCGGCGTCACCTCCGGCAGCGAGGCATAGAAGGTGCTGCCTTCCTCTTCCTTGGATTCCACGGTCAGGGTGCCGCCGTGGGCCTTCATCAGTTCCAGGCTGAAAGGCAGGCCGAAGCCGGTACCGTGTTCCCCCGCCGTACCGACCGTGGAACTCTTCTCTTCCAGACAGAAAATTTTGCTCTGACGTTTTTTGGAGATGCCGATACCATTATCGCGCACGGCCAGGGTGAGCGGGTTTCCCTCTTGCGAGGTGACACGAATCTGCCCGCCCGGGCGACAAAATTTAATGGCATTGGCAAGCAGGTTGCGCACCACTTCACCGAACAGGTCGGGATCGGCATAGAGACGGCATTGGGCGTTGACCGCATTTTCCAGACGGATGGTTTTTTGCGCGGCAGCAGGGGTAAACTGTTCGAGCAGGGAATCGACGAGAAAATGGGCGTTGATAAATTTGGGCTTGGGGGTGATTTTGCCGGTTTTTAACCGTCCAATATTGAGCAATTCGTCAATCATCTGGACCATTTTCTGGCAACTGTCGAGCATCCAGCGAATAAACCCTTTCTGCCGTTTGCTGAGAGGATCTTTTTTGTCGCTGTCCATCAACTCCAGAAAGCCCATGATGGTGGTAAACGGACCGCGCAGGTCATGGGCCACCAGGGAGACAAATTGATCTTTGAGGCGGGTTGCCTGTTCCGCCTCCTCTTTGGCGCGGCGCAGGGCCAGTTCTACCTGATGATTTTTGGTGATGTCGCGGGCAATGACCACGGTGTGCCAGCCATCCGGGCGTCGAATGGGTGAGATGGAGGCGGCGACCGGAAAGGTTTCGCCATTTTTGCGCCGCACGGTAAATTCACTGATGTGACCGACCATGCTGCCCTGCCCAAACTGCCGGAAGGTGTCATAGGAGGCGATGATCCGTTTTTTGAAATCCGACGGGGGGAGCAGGGAAAAAACCTCTTTGCCCAACATCTCTTCCGGGGCGTAGCCAAAGGTTTTGCTGGCGGCAGGATTCCAAAAAATGACATGTCCCTCCTGATCGAGCAGAATGATCGGATCGTGGGCGGCGGAGGTGATAATATCGAGTTTTTCCTGGGTTTCCTGCAGTTGGGTGGTGCGTGAGCGCACCCGGTTTTCCAGTTGGTCGTGGGCCGACTGCAAAGCCTGCATGGCTTCGGTCAGGGCCTGAGCGTTGCGGCGTTTTTCCAGGGAATAATGGATGGCGCGGCTGACCGATTCCAGGTTGAGATCGGTTTTATGCAGATAATCGTCAGCACCGGCCCGCAAGGCCTCCACAAGGGCCTCTTCACCGCTGGTACCGGTAAAAAGAATAAAACCGGCATGGCAACCGGCAGCCCGCAAACGGTGAACAACTTCAATACCGGTTTCGCCCTGCAGCCGATAATCAACAAAAATGATTTGTGGCATGGTAGAGCAGAGCAGTTCCAGGGCATCTTGTCCGCTGGCGCACTGGATGCAGGAGACCGACCAGTGGCGAATTTTTTTCAGCAAGCCGGAGAGCAGCGCCCGTTCAACCGGATTGTCATCGATAATCAAAATGCACAGCGACTGGTCCATAGCGGCTACCGGGTTAACCATGAGAAGAAGTTAACCTACCATGATAGACCCTTCACTGCAAAATCGCAATTAATTAACCAGGCATTGCCTCGAAAAAAACTGTTTATGCCTGCAACGCAGAGAGGATGCGTTGTACCGGTTGGTGCCAGTTGTTGGGTTCGCTTTGCCGGAAAAGGTGCATGTCGGGATACCAGGGGGTGGTGGCATGCTGCGACCAGCGCCAATCCGGAGCGTAGGGTAACAACAGCCATACCGGAACCCCTAACGCGCCACCCAGATGGGCAACGGAGGTATCGATGGAGATCAGCAGATCCAGGTTGGCGATGATGGCAGCGGTTTGCGCAAAATCGCGCAACGCTTCATTCAGATCAATCAACTCCATGCCCGGGTGGGGTGTCAGGGGCTGCTGTCGCTCAGGATCTTTTTGCAGGCTGATCCAGGTGATGCCGGGCAGGGAGGCCAGCGGTGCCAGGGCTTGCCAGGGGCAGGAGCGGCGGCGTAACGGATCATCCTGGTGCAGGGGCTTGCCTTGCCAGACCAGGCCGATCCGCCGCTTGGGTGGTGACGGCAGCAGGCTTTGCCACTGCTTGACCAGCAGCGGATCGGCCCACAGATAGGGAATGGTGGCGGGAATGGTCTCTGCCTGGGTAGCCAGCAGCATGGGCAGCGAGAGCAAAGGCGAATAACAGTCGATCTGTTCTGGCCAGGTGAATTGTTCCGCCGTGGCGATGGCGTCGATACAGGGCAGGGGGCGGAGCAGGGGAATCAGGGCGGCTTGACAGCTCAAGAGAACCTGTGCCCCCATGGCCTTGAGCTTTGGCAGATAACGGACAAATTGCACCGTATCGCCAAAACCCTGTTCGGCCACAATCAGGATGGTTTTTTCCTGCAGAGAGGAGCCATCCCAGCGGGGGATGGCAGGCTGGTCAAGCAGGCAACGGGGTTTGAGCAGACATGCCCTGTCGCCAACAGCCTGCAGTCGCCATTCATACTCCCGCCATCCGGTCTGGTAATCCGCCATCAACAGCGCGGTCAGGCCCAGATTGATATGGCCATCGATCCACTGGGGATCCAGAGTGACCGCCTGTTCAAAGCAGCTCCTGGCCTCGGCCAGTTGCATGCAGGCCTTCAGGCAGAGACCCAGATTGATCCAGGCCTCTTTAAACGCTGGCCGCAGTTGGATGGCCTGGCGAAAAGCAACGATGGCCTCTTGGGCCTGTCCCAGATCCATCAAGGTGTCTCCCAGATAAAAATGGGCCTCTGGATGCTGGGGATGTCGTTGCTGAAAATCGCGAAACCTCTCCAGCGCGGCACGGCTTAATTGGCGATTTTTCAGTACGATACCTAAGGACAACAACAGATCGGCATTGTCCGGGTCACGCAGAAGCGCCTGACTGAGCAGGTTGGTGGCAGTGCGTAAATCGCCGCTTTCCTGACAGGCCAGACCATACGGGTGCAAAATACGCGGATGGCCGGGAAACTGTTGCAACAGACTTTGGTAGAGCGCCATGGCCTGCTGCAGCTCCCCTTGCTGATGCAAGCGCACGGCGGTTGCCAGATGTTCTTTCAGGAAATGGATATCTGTGTTCACGATGCTTGATCCAACACTTTGACCCATTCCGCCATCCCCTGGCGGAATGGCGTATAGCGAAAATCGGCCAACAGCTGACTGAGCTTGCTGCGATCATAACAGCGGTGACCGCCGACATAGGCGTTGACGTCGGGGGCGGGACCGTCCGGGCAGTAGGGAATGACCCGCAAGGGTTCGCCGATCAACTCGCTGATGGTGCGGTAATAGTCCAAATGGCTCAGCAGATCGGGACCGCAGGCGGTATAGGCCTGGCCGTAGGCTGCAGGGTTATCCAGCAAGGCGACGAGGATGCGGGCCAGATCGTCGACATGAATCGGTTGAATCAGCCCGAGACCGCCGCCGAGCAGTTGCAACGGTTGACCGCTGCGCATCTCCTGCAGCAGGGTGGCGCGGCGGCCATGTTTGGGGATGGTGCCGGGCCAGCTGCCGGGTCCGTAGATATGGGGCGGACGCAGAATGATTGCCTGCAGTTGCTCTGCCTGCTGGGCCTGCAAGACCACCTCTTCGGCTTGCCGTTTGGCCCCGCCGTAGTCGGGCAGGTCGCTGAAACGTGCCTCATTTTCGCGCAGGTAGAGGGTGCGGTAGGCGGGGTGATAGACATAATCACTGCTGATCATGATCAATCGGCGACAGTGACGCGCCAGCCTTACGCTTTGCTGCAACTGTAGGCTGTTCATGCCGATAAAATCGACCACCAGCTCATAGGATAGGGTGTCGGGCAGGGTGTCGGGAATCGCTTCCCGTGCCAGCAAAAGGTGTTGGCCCACCGCTGGGTGGAGAGGCTTTTGCCCCCTGGTGACACAGATCAACTGATGACCCGCCGCGATGGCATGCTCTGCAAAGCGCCCGGAAAGAAAGCCGCTGCCGCCTAAAACCAGTATTTTCATCCTTTATGCTCGATCAAGACGTCGGAGCCGTCGGCATTGAGAAAGGTGCAGCCGTGGCAGGTGGGTAAGGTTTCAATCAGTCCCTGTTCATTCAACTCAACCAGATGACGCCAGGCCGCGCCCTGATAAATCTCCTGCAAGCTGTGTTCGGCAAGGTTGCCGAAGGCCAGCTCCCGGTTGATATCCATGCTGCAGGGACAGACAGCGCCGTTGACGCAGATGACCGGTTCCGGGTTGATCAATTTGCTGCAGCGACGCCGCTCTTTCTGGCTGGGGCGCAGCTCTGGGAAGAGATTGGACCAGCTGTGCGGACGCCAGACCTCAAAGGCATCGACCCGATGCCAATACATGGCCTTGATTTTTTCCACTTCGCCCTGGTCATCGGCCATCAGCAGGGTATAGAGTTCGGTACGCACCGGATGCGCTGACTGGGCGTTCAGCTCGAGAAAGGTGTCGATGGCCCGTCGTGCCTGTTCCCCTTGTTCGGCCCGTTGGTAGGCCCGCAGACTCCCTTCCGGGGTCAACCCCAGCAGGGAAAAACGCATGGCCGGCAAAAGATGCTCATGGATCACCGCCTGGCTGTAGCGTTTTTTCCAGGAGGCCATGTTGCTGGCCACATGCGGTTGCAGATCCGGGGTCTCTTTCTGCATGAAGCGCAACCGCTCCAGCAATTGGTTGTCGCAACCAGGATCGCCCATGCCGCCGAAACGGATATGTTCCGCGACCGTATGGAGTTCGGCAATTTCCAGCAGACATTTTTCAAACAGCTCATTGTCCATGGTGGTGAACGGGTGCCGGAACAGAGAGCCATGCGGACAGACGGTGCAATGGCTGTTGCAGTGGGTAGTGGTTTCGATGGCAATCCAGCGAAAGTGCAGCGACATGATGGCGATCCTTGGGTCAGGCGGCAGGGGCCGCTGTCGGCAAAAGGTGAATATGGTCCTCTCTGGGCCACTCCAGCGACGTGCGGTCAGGCAGAGCAAGCCGATTGGAACGAAAACCCAGCTGGATGCCCATCTCCCGCAGCAGGCGCAGCGTATCCTGGTTGTAGGCGTTGCACGGGTGGGCCATGCTGCGTGGCGACTGCCCGAGCAGATGGGTCAAGTGGGTGAAGTTGCGCTGATACTCCTGCTGTTGCGCCGCTGCGGGCAAACGGTCCAGGCGGGTGGGATGGGAAAAGGAGTGCAGGCCGATCAGATGACCCTGTTGCTGCAGATCGAGCAGCTGTTCATCACACATCCACAGATGGCGGGCGGCCTGCGCCGGGTCGTAACCCTGTTGCTGCATCAGCTGTTGCATCAGTTGATCATAGAGGGCTGTGGTCAAAAGCTCATCGCGCAGATAACGAAAGATGCGGTCGTTCTGGCTGTAAAAGGCAAAATCGGCCAAATGGCCGCTTGCCTGCGGCGAGGATAACCGCTCCTGCCATTGCGGCAGCAGCCGCAGGGTGGCTGCAAAAAAGGCCTGGTAGAAATGGTCCACCGAGGCAAAAGCAACCGAGCGGAAATGGCGATAAATTTCCAGCCACTCCCGGTTGCCGAAAAAAACCGAAGAGTAGACAAACCAGAAAGCGGTCAGGCCACGCCGTTGCAGCACCGGCAAGGCCACCTCATATTGGCAGAGCAGGGCGTCATCAAAGGTCAGACAGCGATGATCCGCCTGCAGGGTCCCCTCAATGACCCGCTGCAACCATTCGTCTGCGGGCAGAATGGTCTGCTTTTGTTGCAGGTTTTCCAGCATCTCTTCCAGTTGCGCTGCCGCCAGCGAGCCCTGGCCGACGGGATGGAAGTCGTTATGAAAGTGGTGAAACATAATGCCGTAGGCCATGCCGGAACACCCTTTTGCCAGCGTGAGTTGTCTCGCACTGCTATGATGGCACTCCCGCAGAGGATGTTCAACCGCTTTTTGCCGTTACCGGCCAGGAGAAGTGGCGGGCCAGCAGGAAAGAGGCTGTGCCGGGTGCCGCGCCATGGGCGATGGCTAGGAAATTGCTATTACTGTAGGCGAGTCGTGTACAAGAGAATGCTCTCTTATGATCAAGCGTATCTGAACGGTCGGGAAATGGAGTCAGGTGGTATGGAAATCGGTCCCATATTGCAGAACAGTTTTGGTGAATACTATTTGCCGGCGATCAACCAGGAAATATTTTCCCAATCGGGGGCAGGCAGCTTTTACAGTCGCCAGTTTGATGAGACGCTGCGCGAGAAGGATGCTCTTTATCTGATTGTCGGTACCGACTCGGGACGCCTGCTGCACTGGGTGATGGCACGGGGGGTGGCGGAGGGCTCCCGTTACCTGTTTATCGAGTTTCCGGAGCTGGTTGGCTATCTGCGGCAACAGGCCGATTTTCCGCAAGAGTTGCCTGCGGGCATCCAGGTGTGTGATCCCGAGCGCTGGCTGCAGGTGGCCGAGGCGTGGTCGCTGCGCGATTACAGTTATTTGGGCAGTGTGCGACCGATCAAGTCGATGGCCGTTCTGGACGGTTTTTTTGAACCGTATGCCCTGCTCTGGAAAAAATTTGAAGAGGAGTTGAACGACTATCAGGCCCTGGTGGGGCGGGAGATCGGATCCCGTGTCTTTATGGTCAAGGGGTTGGAAAATCTGGCAGAAAACCAAATTGCTGCCGAGTGCCTGCTGGGTCTGTTTGCCGGCAAGACGGCGGTGTTGCTGGCCGGTGGTCCTTCGTTGCCGGAGAGTTTTGCCTGGGTCAAGGCGCATCGGCAGCAGGTGGTTCTCTTGGCCGTCTCCCGCATTGCCGTGCAGTTGGAACAGGCTGGCATTCGCCCGGATTGTTATTTTGCCATCGATCCACACGATATTATTTTTCATCAAAGCAAGGGGATGCTGGCCTTCTGGCAAGAGAGTCTGCTGGTCAATGTCTACCATCTGAATCCGCGCCTGTTGGGGCAATGGCGTGGCCGTTCGGTCTTTATGGGGCCGCTCTTTCCGTGGGAAACCCCCCTCAATCCCAGCCATCTTCTCTCCTTTCCCGGTATTACGGTCAGCCATCAGGCGTTGGGCATGGCCATTGAGATGGGGTTTACCCAGATCATTCTGGCCGGTTTTGATCTGTGCTACGACCGGAGCGGTTTTACCCATGCACCGGGCAGTGAAGAGCGCAAAACCGGCCCGTTTGCCTCGCCGTTGGAGCTGTGGGTGGAGACCAACGGCGGCTGGCAGGCGGAGACCAAACATGAATTTTTATGTGCCATCCCCAGTTTGCAGCAGTTGGCGCACTATGCCCAACTGCGCGGCTGTCAGGTGATCAATCCGTCAGCCGGGGCGGCCAAGGTGGAATATGTCCAGCATCTGCCCTGGTCGCAGCTGGCGGTGGCAGAGGGGGTGGTCAATGGCTGGCAAACAGTGCAGGCGGTTTTGCCGCCGGATGGCCCAGAAAATCGCCAGCACCACTATGAAAAAGTCAATGACGAGTTGCTGCGCATGCGCAATCTGGTGCAGCAGATCAGCCGTCTGACCGCCGAGGCGATTACCTGCAACGACCGCTTTTTTGGCCGCAAAGGAAAACCACCTGATTTCAAATACAAATTACGCATGGATGAGATTGAACGGATTCTGGACAATGAGCTGCGTGTGCCCTCGACGTTGGTCAAAAAATGGGGGGTGGCCGATTTTTTGAAGCTATCGCGCCCGGATAAAGATCGGGAATGGAGTGATCAGGAGATTGAGGAGACCGGGCGGCGCTATTATGAAATTTATCGGGAGAGTGCCGGGGCCTTGACCCGTTTGCTGGATGATATTCGCCAGCGTTTGCGCGCCCGCCTCGAAGAGGAAAAAAAGAGCCCGAACTTCAAGGTGCTGACCACGCAATGGCAACGGGATCAACATCCGGGACGGGTGTTTCGTCTGTTGGCGCGGCACCAGGAGGGGTTGGCGGCGTTTGCCGCCAGCGTGCAGACCACCCTGCAGGGGTTGCTGGAGAGCTACCAGCAGGCGATGCAGGAGACGGAAACCGACTACAAAGCCTATCTGTTCCAGAGGATGGCCACACCCCAGGTGGTGCGCAGTCGGGTGATGCGTCTGTTCCGGCAGAAGGAGAGAGACCGATTGTTGACCTTTGCCGAAGGGATGAGCCAAAGTTTGGCCGAGAGCGACATTACCGGCAACATGGATCGCCTGGTGATGGCCCACAAGGAGCAGTATCTGTTGTTGATCCGTGGGCTGGCTGCCGAACTGGCGGGTGATCTGGATCAGGCGGAAAGCTGTTTTCGCCAGATCACCTTGCCGGTGTTGCTGACCGATGCCCTGCAACGACTGCTGACGCTGATGTTGATGCGCCAGAATTTGTCGGCGGCAGTGCCGATTGCCAAACAGCTTGCCGAACGGGCTTCGATCCATATTCCCCATTATGGCGATCTGTTGCGCCTGACCGGCCAGCGTGCGGAGGCGGTGGCCGTCTATGGCGACTATGTCAAACTGGCCAAAAATGATCTGGTGACGCTGAACAAACTGGGCAAACTGCTCGGCGAGTTGGGGGAGTCTGCGGCAGCCAAAGAGGTGTTTTTGCGGGTATTGCAGCAGGATCCGGGCAACAAGGCGGCGCTGACCTTCTGGCAGCAGTTGTTTCCGGGTGAAGCGGTGGCTGTGCCCTGATGATTCCTTTGGCGATTCCCGATCTGAGCGGTAACGAGGGGCGTTATCTGCAGGAGTGCATCGCCACAGGCTTTGTCTCCTCCGTGGGTCCTTTTGTCAGCCGTTTTGAGCAGGCGGTGGCCGAGGCGGCGGGAGTGGACCATGCCGTGGCCACCTGCAGCGGCACCGCCGGGTTGCACGTGGCCCTGACGGCGGTGGGGGTGGAACGGGATGATCTGGTGTTGCTCCCCTCCTTGACCTTTATCGCCAGTGCCAACGCCATCGCCTACTGCGGGGCGATGCCCTGGTTGCTGGATGTGGAGGCCTCCAGTTGGAATCTGGATCCGCTGCTGCTGGAGCGGGTGTTGCGTCAGGAGTGTCAGCAGGTCGAGCAGCGGCTGATCCATCGCGCCAGTGGGCGGCGGGTGGCGGCGGTGATGCCGGTCCATACCCTGGGTTTGCCTGCCGACATGATGCGTATCACGGCGCTGGCCAAAGCGTGGCAATTGCCGGTAGTTGCCGACGCCGCCGCTGCCTTGGGCAGTCGCTGTCAGGGGGTGGCGGTCGGGGCCCTGGGGGCGGATCTGACCGTTTTCTCTTTTAACGGCAATAAAACGGTGACCACCGGCGGGGGTGGGGCGGTGGTCGGCAGGGATCCATCGCTGCTGCAACGGGTGCGCCATTTGTCGACCACTGCCCGTCCGGGCGAGGCCTACGAACATGATCGCATCGGCTTCAATTACCGAATGACCAACCTGCAGGCGGCGGTTGGCTGTGCCCAACTGGAGCGGTTAAGTGGCTTTGTCGCCGCCAAACGGCGCATTCGTGATCGATATGCCGCCGCTTTCCGGTCGCTGGCAAACCGTTTCCGCCCTTTCCCCGAACCGGCAGGTTATCAAAGCGCCTGCTGGTTTTCTGGCGGTTTGCTGGCCGCAGGGGATCGGGTCAACAGGGAGGCGATGCAGGCGGGACTGCGTGCTGGCGGTATTGCCGCCCGCTCGTTTTGGCAACCGATTCATCTGCAGGAACCCTATCGGCAGGCCCCTTGTACGGAACAAACGGTCAGCGAAGCAATCTGGGGGCGCATTGTGACCCTGCCGTGTTCGACCACCTTGACTGAGCAGGAGCAGGAGCAGGTGATAGCGGCAGTGTTGCAGCTTTTGGCATGAAAAAGGGCAGGGGAGGGGAAAATGGGTTTGATCTTGTTGGGCTGTGGTGGTCACGGTCGGGTGTTGTTGTCGACGCTGCAGGGGCTGGGCTGGATGGAGCGCCTGCTCGGTGTATTGGATCCTGATCCGCAGCGCATCATGCAGCAGGGTTGTCCGGCACCCTTGTTGGGGGATGATGGCTATCTTGCCCGGTTGCCGCCGCCATCGGTCCGCTTGCTCAACGGTATCGGCTCGGTGCGCAGCACCGATAAACGGCGTATGGTCTATCAAAAACTGCGCCAACAGGGGTATGCGTTTGCCGCACTGATTCATCCGACGGCCTGGTTGGCGGAATCGGTGTCGCAGGCGCAGGGGGTGCAGGTGATGGCGGCTGCGGTGGTTCAAAACGGCTGCCAACTGGGGGAAAATGTTTTGCTCAACACCCGGGCGGTGGTTGACCATGAGTGTCTGCTGCAGGCGCATGTGCATGTGGCGACCGGCGCGGTGTTGTGTGGCAACGTCGAGGTGGGGGAAGGGGCCCATATCGGGGCCGGCGCGACCGTGATTCAGGGCATACGGATCGGAGCCGGGGCCTGTATCGGTGCCGGTGCGGTGGTGGTGCGTGATGTGCCACCCGGGGCAACGGTGGTCGGGGTGCCGGCCAGGGAGTGTTGAAGATGAGTAAACGTCGATCCTGGCGCTCGGTTTTGGTGCGACCGCAGGCCACCATTCTGGAGACCATCCAGGTGATCGATCGGGGTGCCATGCGGGTTGCCCTGGTGGTGGATGAACATGATCGACTGCTTGGCGTGGTCACCGACGGCAACATTCGCCGTGGGTTGATCAACCAGATCGGTTTGCAGGAGTCGGTCAGCCGGGTGATGAATCCGCAGCCGATCACCGTGCAGGTGACCGACGCCCGCGAGCAGGTGCTGGCGTTGATGAATGCCCGGGAGATTGAACATCTGCCGGTTTTGGACAGTCGGGGGGTGTTGGTTGGTCTGGAGTTGCTGCAGGAGTTGACGCTGCCAACGGCCAAGGAAAACTGGGTGGTGCTGATGGCCGGGGGGTTGGGCAGTCGATTGGGTTCAATCACCCGGGAGTGTCCCAAACCGCTGTTGCGTGTCGGGCCCAAGCCGATTCTGGAGGTGATACTGGAAAGTTTTCTGCAGTATGGTTTTCGGCGTTTTTATCTGTCGGTCAACTACAAAAAACAGATGATCCAGGAATATTTCGGTAACGGTTCTGCCTGGGGGGCGGAAATTCGCTATGTGGAAGAGAGCGAGCGCATGGGCACCGCCGGTTCCCTCTCCCTGTTGCCCGAACAGCCCACACAGCCCTTTTTTGTCATGAACGGTGATTTGTTGACCCGCATTCATTTTCAACACATTCTCGATTTTCATGCCACCCACCAGGCGCAGGCCACCCTGTGCGTGCGCCGGGTGGAGCAGACCATTCCCTTCGGCGTGGTGGAAATGGAACAACACCGCCTGCTGGCCATCGAAGAGAAGCCAACCC
The DNA here is from genome assembly GCA_002753135.1 of Magnetococcales bacterium WMHbinv6. Lineage (GTDB taxonomy): Bacteria > Pseudomonadota > Magnetococcia > Magnetococcales > Magnetaquicoccaceae > Magnetaquicoccus. Next base: position 29,239 of record PDZV01000014.1, read on the forward strand.
ATCACTATTTTGTCAACGCCGGTATCTATGTTCTGGATCCGCAGGTGTTGCCCCTGATCCCCAAAGGGCACTATCTGGATATGCCCGATCTTTTCCGCAAAGTGATCGCCAACGGCCAGACAGCGGTTGCCTTTCCCTTTTTGGACTATTGGCTGGATATTGGCCAAATGGGCGACTACGACCGGGCGCGCCAGGAGTATGAACAGATTTTTCGCCAGTGCTGAGGAACTTTTTGTAGAATTTCAGGAAACAGCATGCAGCTGACATCCAGTAAAGAGTCGGTGATCTGGGGAGAGCCGAGTTGGCTGGCGGTGGCGGAGACGCTCTGGGCGGCGCTGTTGGGGGGGTGGCTGTTTTGGCAGCCTGCGGCGCACTGGCTGGTCTGGCTGCCATTCTGGGTGGCCCCTTTGTTGTTGTTGCGTTCACCTCTTTCCACCGAAAAAGGGGCCCGATGGTTTGCCGCCTATCTGGCGGATAAGACTAAAATTACCCCGCTTGGTACACCGATTCGTTACTGGATGGTTCTGTTGCCGGTGATTCTCCTGATCACCGGTTTTATCACCGCCTTGCTCTCCGAACAGTGGTTGCCTTATGCCGTTGCCTGGCAGCTTTTTTTTCGTGCCATCGCCATCGGTATTCTGGCGATGTGGATTGCCATGGCCATCGCCGTGGCCGGGGCGATGGAGGGGTCGGTACTCATTGCCCTGGGCGTGGCCTTTTTGTTGGCCTTGGCTGCGGCGCGGGCCGGTATTGTCGAGGTGGCCTTTGCCTGGGGGTTGGCGGTGACCATGGTTGGTATCGTGGCCGGGGCGGTGGCCTTGATGTGGCTGGGGGCGGTGGCCGGTGAGGGAACCTTGGCCATCGCCATTCTGCTGGCCGGGGTGCCGTGGATCATCGGTATCTGGCTGCGGTCGCTGGCGGTGCGGGTGGTGGCCACCCTGGCCCACCCCTGGTTCGGTTTGCGCTCCCTGCCGGGCAACTGGCGGCGCTTTTTGTGGATTCTCGATCTGCGTCAGCCACCGGAACTGGTGCCGGAGCTGCTGTTGTGGACCAATACGTTTTCCATCAACGAAATTCGCGACATTCTCGTGGCCCCGGGAGCGTTTAAAAAATTGTTTGGTTTGCTGGCCTTTGCCTGTTTTTTTCTGCCTGCCATTCTCTATCGCTGGAGTATCAAATCAACGGTATGGTTGTATTGGCCGCTGTTGTGGCTGGAGAGCGGTCCTTTGGGGTGCGAGGCGGTGCTGCGGGAGGAGTGGCGGCAGGCGTTGCACAACGGTCGCTGGGAACGGTTGCGGCGCTGGTTGGCCTGGCTGGCCTGTGCGGCGATGATCGCCGTCACCCTGTCGGCAGGGTTGCCCGGCGCGTGGCAGCAGGCGGCCTGGCAGGGTTGGTCGTTGTGGCAGGGGTGGCAGGGCGGGGTGTTGGCGGTTTTGTTGTTGGGCGAACTGATTGCCCTGGTCAGCCGACAGGGTGGGCAGCTGCGGCTGTTGCAGGGGTTGGTTTGGCTGCGCAACGGCTGCGCAGCCTTCGTGTTGTTCAATGCGGTCTGGGCGGTGGCGCTGATCTGGCCCCGTTCATGAGGGATTTTGCCCGCTGCTGCTGGCAGCAAAATGCAACCCGGCGTGATCTGCCGTAACCTCGATCAGGTCGCCATCGCGAAAATGGCCGGAGAGAATCCCCTCCGCCAACGGATCTTGCACCCATTGTTGGATCACCCGTTTCAGCGGGCGGGCACCATAGACCGGATCATAGCCCAACTCGGCCAACCAGTGCTGGGCCTCGGCGCTGACCAACAAAGCCATTTTGCGGTCGCTCATCCGTTGTGCCAGGCGTTGCAACTGAATCTGCACGATGGCATCCATCTGGGCGCGGGCCAGACGGTGGAAGACGATGATGTCATCCAACCGGTTGAGAAATTCAGGGCGGAAAATCTGCCGCAGGGCGTCGCGGGCCGCCTGTTGCGCAGCCTCTTCCTCTTCCGGGCTTGTCCCGACATCATTGAGGTATTGCGAACCGGCGTTGGAGGTCATGATCACCACCGTGTTGCGAAAATCGACCGTGCGCCCCTGGCCGTCGGTCAAACGGCCATCGTCCAACAGCTGCAGCAACAGGTTGAAAACCTCCGGGTGGGCCTTTTCGATTTCGTCCAGCAGAATGACACTGTACGGTCGGCGGCGTACCGCTTCGGTCAACTGTCCCCCCTCTTCATAGCCGACATAACCGGGCGGGGCCCCCACCAGGCGGGCGACGGCGTGTCGTTCCATGTATTCGGACATATCGACCCGCAGCATGGCCTGCTCGTCATCGAAGAGAAAAGCGGCCACTGTCTTGGCCAGTTCCGTTTTACCCACACCGGTTGGTCCGGTGAAGATGAAAGAACCGATCGGGCGGTTGGCATCCTGCAACCCGGCCCGTGAGCGGCGCACGGCGCGGGAGATGGCACCTACAGCCGTCTGTTGTCCGACCACCCGTTCGGCCAGACGCTTCTCCATGTGCAACAATTTTTCCCTCTCCCCTTCCAGCATGCGGGCCACCGGAATGCCGGTCCAGTGCGCGATGATGGTGGCAATATCCTCTTCGCCCACCTCTTCGCGCAGCAGGCGGCGACCGGAACCGCTGGCCATCTGTTGCGCCTTGGTCAATTGTGCCTCCAGAGCGGGAATTTCGCCGTAGCGCAATTGACCGGCCTTTTCCAGATGCACCTGGCGCTCTGCCTCTTCCAGTTCAAAACGTTTGCGTTCCAGGGCCTCTTTCACGGTTTGTGCCTGGGCGATGGCGTTACGTTCCTGCTCCCAGATGGCGGTCAGTTGAATCGATTTTTCTTTCAGATCGGCCAGCTCTTTTTCCAGAGCCTGCAACCGTTCCCGGCTGGCGGCATCTTTTTCTTTGCTGAGGGCGACCCGTTCAATCTCTCGTTGCAATATTTTGCGGTCGGTTTCGTCGATCTCGTGCGGTTTGGAGGTGATTTCCATGCGGATGCGGGCCGCCGCTTCATCCATCAGATCGATGGCCTTGTCGGGCAGAAAACGGTTGGTGATGTAACGGTGCGACAGGGTGACCGCCGCGACGATGGCCCCATCGGTGATGCGTACCCCGTGGTGCAGTTCATATTTTTCCTTGATGCCGCGCAGGATGGAGATGGTATCCACCACGCTCGGCTCACCGACCAGCACCGGCTGGAAGCGCCGCTCCAGGGCGGCATCTTTTTCGACGTGTTTGCGGTATTCATCCAGGGTGGTGGCCCCGACGCAGTGCAGGTCGCCACGGGCCAGGGCCGGTTTGAGCAGATTGGAGGCATCCATGGCCCCGTCGGCCTTGCCTGCCCCCACCAGGGTGTGCATTTCATCGATGAAGAGAATGATGCTGCCGTCGGCCTTTTGCACCTCTTTGAGGACCGCTTTCAGGCGCTCTTCAAACTCGCCGCGATATTTGGCCCCGGCTACCAGGGATCCCATATCCAGGGCGACCAGACGTTTGTTTTTCAACGATTCCGGTACATCCTGGCGCACGATGCGTTGTGCCAACCCTTCGGCGATGGCCGTTTTACCCACCCCCGGTTCACCGATCAGCACCGGATTGTTTTTGGTGCGCCGCGAGAGAACATGGATGGTGCGGCGAATCTCTTCATCGCGCCCGATCACCGGATCAATTTTGCCTTGCCGGGCCAGTTCGGTCAGATCGCGGGCATATTTTTCCAGGGCTTGAAAGGTTCCTTCCGGATCTTGCGAGGTGACCCGTTGCGCCCCGCGTACCTGTTGCAGGGCCTCCAGGAGGCGGTTTTCCGTGATGTGAAATTCGCGAAACAGGCGGGCCAATTCGCTGTTGTTCTGGCCTTCGGCGGTCATGGCCAACAAAAAGTGTTCGGTGGAGAGATATTCATCTTTCAAAGCGGTGGCCCGCTGTTCGGCGTTCATGAACAGCACCTGCAGCCGTCGGGAAGAGATCAGTTGATCGACCCCTTCGACGCGGGGAAAGCGGTCAAGAACTTTTTCGACGGCGGTGAGCAGAGCAGCAGGGGCGATGCCCAATTTTTCCAGAATGGGGCGGGTCAACCCCTCTTCTTGCGCCAGCAGGGCGGCAAGCAGATGTTCCGGCTCCAGTTGCTGGTGGGTACGGGCCGAGGCCATCTGCGCGGCACTCTGCAGAGCCTGTTGCGATTTACTGGTCAGACGGTCCTGGCGCATGGTTTTACTCCCGAGAGATCGAAAAAAAGGGGGGCAGGGTTAATCTGCCTGGTGATGATTAGGTAGGATGGAAACGGCGTTTGGCAAGGGGTGTTCAACGATTAATGCGTTTTATCAGGAAGTTTTGCAAGATGATTTACCACGTTGCCGCTTTGGGTACACAGAGTGGCTTGCAATAAGGTTGGGTTGCGCCTATGTTAACGGGGCTAACGTGATGGAGGTTTGGCGTCAATTGGTTCCTTTCATGGGGAGAGTGTTATGTTAGAGGCATATCGTCAGCACGTTGCCGAACGTGCAAAAGAGGGGGTTCCTCCCTTGCCGTTAACGGCGGCACAAACGGCAGATTTGACCAAACTGTTGCAAAATCCGCCTGCTGGTGAAGAGGCGTTTTTGGTGGATTTGCTTGCCAATCAGGTACCACCTGGTGTGGATGATGCTTCCAAGGTGAAAGCCGCCTTTTTGGCAGAGGTTGCCAAAGGGAAAACCGCTTGTTCCTTGATCAGTCGTCAGGAGGCCACCCGTCTGTTGGGTACCATGATCGGTGGCTATAATGTGGGACCGCTGATCGATCTTCTGGACGATGCGGAACTGGCCGATACGGCGGTGGCCTCGCTGTCCAATACTTTGATGATCTACGATTCGTTCAAAACGGTGGTCACCAAAGCCAAAACAAATGACAAGGCCAAACAGGTGCTGCAAAACTGGGCCGATGCCACCTGGTTTACCTCCCGTACGCCAATGCCGGATCAGGTGACGGTGACCGTCTTCAAAGTGCCGGGTGAGACCAATACCGACGATCTCTCCCCCGCTTCCGAAGCCTGGAGCCGCCCGGATGTGCCGGTGCATGCCAAATCGATGTTGATCAACCGCAAACCGGGCTCCCTGGAAGAGTTGGCAGAGCTGAAAAAGAAGGGCCATCCCATCGCCTATGTCGGCGATGTGGTCGGTACCGGTTCCTCGCGTAAATCGGCAGCCAACTCGATGATTTGGCACATTGGTGAAGATATTCCCTACGTTCCGGCCAAACGGACCGGCGGCGTGGTGATCGGCAGCAGCATTGCCCCGATCTTTTTCAATACCGCAGAAGATTCCGGCATGTTGCCGATTCAATGCCCGGTGACCGATCTCAACAGCGGCGATGTGATCACCATCGACACCCGCGCCGGTACCATTAGCCGCGATGGGGCGGTGGTCGCCAATTTCAGCCTGCAACCTTCCACCCTGGCCGATGAGTTCCAGGCCGGAGGACGGGTCAACCTGATTGTCGGTCGCAAATTGACCGGCGAAGCGCGGGAAGTGTTGGGCCTGCCGCCGTCGACTCTCTTCCAGCAGGTGGAAAATCCCGCCGATAGCGGCAAGGGCTATTCGCTGGCACAGAAGATGGTGGGTCAATCGGTCGGTTTGCCTGGCGTGCGCCCGGGAACCTATTGTGAGCCGAAAATGACCACGGTGGGTTCGCAGGATACCACCGGTCCGATGACCCGGGATGAGATCAAAGAGCTGGCCTGCCTGGGCTTTTCGGCAGAGATGGTTCTGCAGAGCTTCTGCCATACCGCTGCCTATCCCAAGGCCGTGGATATCAAGACCCATCAAACTCTGGGTAAATTTTTCGAGGATCGCGGCGGTGTCGCCCTGCGTCCCGGCGATGGGGTGATCCACTCCTGGTTGAACCGCTTCTGTCTGCCCGATACGGTGGGTACCGGTGGTGACTCGCACACCCGTTTTCCGATTGGCATCTCCTTCCCGGCTGGCTCCGGCTTGGTGGCTTTTGCCGCTGCCACCGGTGCCATGCCGTTGGTGATGCCGGAGTCGGTGCTGGTCCGCTTTACCGGGCGCATGCAGCCGGGTATCACCCTGCGTGATCTGGTCAACGCCATCCCCTATGTGGCGATTCAACGGGGGCTGATGACCGTGGCCAAAGCGGGCAAGAAAAATATTTTTTCCGGGCGGATTCTGGAAATTGAAGGTCTGCCGCAGCTGAAGGTGGAACAGGCCTTTGAATTGGCCGATGCCTCGGCAGAACGGTCGGCTGCTGCCTGTGCGGTGCAGTTGGATCAGGAACCGGTGATCGAATTTTTGCGCTCCAATGCGGTGTTGCTGAAAAACATGATCAAACGGGGCTACAAAGATGCCGCCGCTCTGCAACGGCGCATTGATGCGATGGAGGCCTGGTTGGCCAATCCCACCCTGCTCAAAGCCGACGCCGATGCCGAGTATGCTGCAGTGGTGGAGATCAACCTCGATGAGATCAAAGAGCCGATTCTCGCCTGCCCGAACGATCCGGACGATGTCAAACTGCTCTCTGAGGTGGCCGGAACGACCATCAATGAGGTGTTCCTGGGCTCCTGCATGACCAATATCGGCCATTTCCGGGCCGCGTCGCGGATTTTGGACGGTCAACCGGCGGTGGCCGGTCGTTTGTGGATTGCACCGCCAACCCGCATGGATGAGCGGCAGTTGATGGATGAAGGGGTCTACAGCATTTTCGGCAAGGCCGGTGCCCGTACCGAAGTGCCGGGATGTTCGTTGTGCATGGGCAACCAGGCGCGGGTGGCCGATAATGCGGTGGTCTTTTCCACCTCGACCCGCAACTTTGACAACCGTATGGGCAAAGGGGCGCAGGTTTTCCTGGGTTCTGCCGAGTTGGGAGCGGTCGCCTCCCTGCTGGGCCGCCTGCCGACGGTGGAAGAGTACTTGAAATACATGGCGGAAAAAGTCGATCCCAAAGCGGGCGATACCTACCGCTATCTCAACTTTGACCAGATTCCCAATTATGAAAATTCCGGGCTGGTGGCGTAAGTGTGATGTCAGAGAAGGGGGGCGCAAGCCCCCCCAATCATTTCTGCCGTCAGGATCAGGTTAATATCGGCAGGACAGTGTCGCGCAGCCAATGTTCATCATCGCGGTTGGGATAGTCGGTATTGAAGTGCAGACCGCGACTCTCCTTGCGGTGGATGGCCGAGCGGATGATCAGCGAGGCGATCAGGGCAATGTTGCGCAGCTCGATCAGATTTTGGCTGATCTGGCAATCCCAGTAGTATTCATTAATCTCTTGTTGTAACAATTCGATGCGATGTCGGGCCCGGGCCAGACGGCGATTGCTGCGCACGATGCCGACATAGTTGCCCATGAAACGGCGGATTTCGTCCCAGTTGTGGGTGATGAGTACCTCTTCGGCACATTGACCGTCGGTGCCAAAACTGTCCCACAGCGGCAGGGTTGGTTGCGTGACCCGTGGGCGTTCGCGCATTTGCGCCACGATACTGCTGGCGGTGGCGTCGGCAAAAACCAGGCATTCGAGAATACTGTTGGAAGCCAGTCGGTTGGCACCGTGCAGTCCGGTGTGGCTGACTTCGCCGATGGCATAAAGGCCGTCCAGATCGGTTTGCCCTTCCAGGCCGGTGACCACGCCGCCACAGGTGTAGTGGGCTGCTGGCACGACCGGAATAGGCTCTTTGTCGATGGCGATGCCAAAGGTGGCACATTTGGCCATGATGGTGGGAAAATGTTCTTCGATGAAGGGGCGTCCCTTGAAGGAGATATCCAAAAAGACGCAATCATCGCCCGTCCGTTTCATCTCATGGTCGATGGATTGGGCGACAATATCCCGTGGGGCCAACTCTCCCTTGGGATGGTGTTGCGGCATGAAGCGGTAGCCATCCTGGCGCAGCAAAATACCCCCTTCCCCGCGCACCGCTTCGGAGATGAGAAAATTTTTGGCGCTGGGGTGGTAGAGGCAGGTCGGATGGAATTGGATAAACTCCATGTTGGCGACCCGGCAACCGGCCCGATAGGCCATGGCGATGCCATCCCCGGTGGCGGTGTCGGGGTTGGAGGTGTAGAGGTAAACCTTGCCGGCACCTCCGGTGGCCAGTATGGTAAAACGGGCCTGGTAGGTGATCACCCGGGCCGAGGGCACATCCAGGACATAGGCACCAAAGCAGCGATTGGGCTGACCAGGAACAAAACGACCAATTTTATGGGCGGTAATCAGGTCGATGGCAATTTGATCCTGATACATGCGAATGTTGGGATGTTGGTGGACCCGTTCCAGCAGAGTTTCCATGACCGCTTTGCCGGTGGCGTCGGCGGTATGAATCACCCGTCGGGCCGAATGGCCCCCTTCGCGGGTCAGGTGGTAGCTGCCATCTTCGTGGCGGGTAAAGGGGACGCCCAGGTCGATCAGCCGCCGGATGGCTTTGGCCCCATTGCCGACGACAAATTGCACCGCTTCCGGGTGGCATAAACCGGCTCCGGCAACCAGCGTATCTTCCACATGGGCGGCCAATTGATCTTCCGGGTCAAGAACAGCGGCAATACCGCCCTGGGCATATTGGCTGTTGGATTCGCCGGCCTCGGTTTTGGTCAGCAGGACCACAGAGCCGTTGCCGGCCAGTCGCAGTGCCAGATCCAGACCGGCAATGCCACCGCCGATAATCAGAAAATCCGCTGAAATGGAACGCTCTTCGGGTGAGTTGACAATCATTGTGTATCCGTAGGCAAATTCATGGTAGAGTGGAATATTCTTTCAGACGGCGGTATGGTACGCTGTGATCCTTTATTTAGGCCAGTATTTTTTTTATGAACATTTTTTGAAAAACGGGGTCTTTGCGGATGTCGGATGCGAATGAAGCAGAGAGGGCGCAGGGGGGGAAGCCGGTCAGCCCGAGGAGTCATGACCAACTGTTGATCGATCGGGTTTTGAGCGGGGACCAGAAGGCGTTTGAGTTGCTTGTGCGCCAGTATCAGGGCAAAATTACGACGGTGGTCTCCCGCCTTGTCGACGATCCAGACAAAGTGCGCGATTTGGTGCAGGAGACCTGGATCAAAGCCTATCGGGCCTTGCCAGGCTTTCGTGGCGAATCCAGTTTTTTTACCTGGCTCTATCGCATTGCCAGCAATGTCACGAAAAATCACTGGTTGGCGGCAGGTAAAACGATTCCCATGAGTGAGTTGGAACAGGAGGTGGATGGTGAATATGTTTTGCCGCAACTGCACGACCATGAAACCCCAGAGAGACAATTGTTGCGTAAAGAGATGATGGAAAACATTCAGGCGGCCATAGAGTCCTTGGTTCCCAGTATGAAAAAGGCTATTCTGCTGCGGGATGTGCAGGGGCTCTCTTATGAGGAGATTGCGGAGGTGCTGGAGTGTCCTGTAGGTACGGTGCGTTCACGGATTTTTCGCGGACGGCAGGAGATTGCCAACCGGATGCGGAGTTATCTCGATGATCGCGGTCGGAATCGCGCACTGGGACAACTATCCAGTGCCGTATCGGCATAAATAGGGTGGAGGAATAAAGATGGCTTGTAATCCGGAATTGGTCTCAGCATTTTTGGATGGCGAGTTGGAGACGGTAATCCTGCGTCCTGTGGTAGCCCATTTGCTGCAGTGTGACCATTGTTGCCAGACCATGGGATGGTTGGCACAGGTCAAAGAGGGGGTTGCTGGCAATCCGCACTGGTATGATGCGGAAGATTTGACCCAGTCGATCATGGGGGCTATCCGCAACGAAAAGGTATTTTCCAGCCACCAGAGAATTTTTGACCGGCTGCGACGGTTTGGTGTGCCGGCGGTGTTTATTGCCACCGCCTTGTCGGGTATGCCGCCCATGGAGGGAAATCTGGATCGGGTAGATGGGGAGGAGTGGCAATACAGCGCACACGATGTTGCACCGGCTTCCGGCAAAGAGTCGCATTGAGGAGAGCAGATATGTTGCGTGAAGAGGGCGTTGTGGTGGCGGTCGAGGGGGAGTATGCCATTGTCGCCAACCAGCGCCGAGGCGGATGCGGTGGGTGTCATGCCGAGGCCAGTTGTGGGGCCATGTCTGGCGGCTTGGGGCGGCAATCTATCGGTATTCGGGCACGCAATCTGGTGCATGCGGATGTTGGGGAACGGGTGGTATTGGAAATTGCAGAAGGAGAACTGGCCAAGGCCTCTTTTTTGGTTTACGGCATGCCAGTTTTGGCGCTGGTATTGGTCGGGGTGGTCGCCCGTTCGCTGGCACAGAGCTTGGGGGTTGCCGACAGTGAGAGTGTGGGGGCTTTGGCAGGTCTGTTGGCGTTGGTGGGCTGCTTTTACGGTTTGTACCGCTACAATAAGCACATTGAAAATGACGATCGCCATCAACCGGTGATCTCTCGCATTCTGACTTCGGCCAGCGGGCATGCGGGCGTATGCTCCTGATGGCTTGGTGAGGTGGTTCGGGGGATCCGATGGCGGTTGTCACATGTTGGGAGAACAGCACTTTTTCACAATGGGGTGAGAAGATGGATCGGGGCAGGATAATGGTTAAGGGCAGCCTCTGGCTGCAGGCGGTCTCTGTTGTGCTGGTGGGTTTGTGCATGCTGATGGCGGGAAACGCTGAAGCCTCTGCCGGTTTTCCAGATATTGTACCGTTGGTGAAACGGTTAAAACCGGTGGTGGTCAATATCAGCACCACCCATAATCCGCCTGCGCAGCAAAAAGGGGGCAAAAATCCTTTTCCCGAAGGGTTCGGCGGTCGTCCGTTGGATGAATTGTTCCGCCGTTTTTTTGACCAGATGCCTCAGGAGTCACAAAAATCCCACTCCTTGGGTTCTGGTGTGATTGTCGATCCGGCGGGTTATATTTTGACCAACCATCATGTCATCGCCGATGCCGATAATATTCAGGTCCGCTTGACCGACGAACGGGAGTTTAATGCCAAGGTGGTCGGCAAGGACAGCAAAACCGATTTGGCCCTCATCCGCATCGAAGGGGCGGGCACCTTGCCGGTTGCCCAGTTGGGCGATTCGGAGCGGGCCGAGGTGGGCTCGTGGGTAATTGCCATTGGCAATCCCTTTGGCCTGGAGGCAACGGTGACCTCCGGCATCATCTCTGCCAAGGGGCGTCATATCGGCAACGGTCCGTACGATAATTTTCTGCAGACCGATGCGGCGATCAATCCGGGCAATTCCGGCGGACCGCTGTTCAATCTGGACGGGGCGGTGATCGGGATCAATACGGCGATTTTTTCTCGCTCCGGCGGCAACATGGGTATCGGTTTTGCCATTCCGATCAATATGGCCAAAACGGTGATGGAACAGTTGAAGTCGCACGGACGGGTGACCCGTGGTTGGCTGGGGGTGCGCATTCAGTCGGTAACCCACGAATTGGCCAAGGCGTTGGGCTTGGATAAACGGCATGGGGCGCTGGTAGCCAGTGTGGAGGCGGGCAGTCCCGCCCAGGCGGCTGGCATTCATGCGGGAGATGTGGTGATTCGTTTCGATGGCAAGGAGGTCGGCCAGATGAATGAGTTGCCAGCCATTGTCGCGGAAACGCCCATCGGCAAAAAAGTGCGCATTGATTTGATTCGTGACGGTAAAGCCATCTCTCTTGATGTGACCGTGGCCGAGTTGAAAGAAAAAGCGGCAGAAGTGGCATCCCATGACAAGGGCGATGCCACCTCCTTCGGTGCCAATGTGCGGGCGTTGACCCCGGAACTGCGCGAACAGCTGGAGTTGGAAGAGTCGGTACGTGGTGTTGTGGTCGCCGGGGTGGAGCCGGGCAGCAATGCGGCCAATGCCGGTGTGCGGGTCAAAGATGTCATCGCCGAGATCAATCGCAAGCCCATCCGTGATGTGGCCGATTTTCGCCGCATCATGCAGAACAGCAAAGCGGGTGATGCCCTGTTGATCTTGCTGTTTCGCGGTGGTGAACCTCTCTACCTGGCGGTACAATTGGCGGAAGCAGGAAAATAGCTGCAGCTGTTTCAAGGATTCTTGAATACGTGCAATAAACGGGTTAGTATCTCTGGTTTGGATAGGACCAGGGTTGGCGGAAGACGGGTGGCCTGGTGCCCCCCGTTACAGCCGAGGTGGCAAGCATTTGGGAGGAGGAGTCAGGTTTCGTGAGGATTGATGTTTATGACAACAACGTGGATCAGGCGATCCGGGTTCTGAAAAAAAAGATGATCCGGGAAGGTATGTTCCGGGAGATGAAAAAGCGCAAATTTTTTGAGAAGCCTTCCGAGCGCAAGCGTCGCAAAAAGGCGGAAGCTGTTCGCCGTTTGCGTAAAAAAATGCGCCGTTCCGTGAGTGGTCCAGGTTAAACGTTGCCCTGGTAACGCCTTTGTCGGGTGGTGCCTGTCAGTAAAGATGAGGGGGAATGTGGCTGTGGTCTGCTCCGGGGCGTCTGTGCAGGGGAGTCGCGACCGTTCGGCAGGTTGATACGATTCACATAAGTATGCATGGGAGGTCGTTGGCATGTCGCAGTTGCTGCAACCCAAAGAGTGGAGGCAATTTGTCAAGCCGGGGGATCGTATTTTTATCGGTTCCGGTCCCGGTTGTCCGCATGCGCTGGTGCGCAGTTTGTTGGACCGGGTCCACTCCAAACATTTTTATGACCTGGAATTGGTCCACATTCTGACGCTGGGTGAGTCGCCCTGGTTGGATCCCCGTTACAAGGATTCGATCCGGGTCAATGCGCTGTTTCTCGGCGAAGAGACGCGCAAAGCGGTGCAGAAGGGGGAAGCAGATTATACCCCCTGCTTTTTATCGGAAGTGCCATCCCTGTTCACCGGGGGGGTGCTGCCGATTGATGTGGCGTTGGTGCAGGTTTCTCCTCCGGACGCCGACGGCAATTGTTCGTTGGGCGTCACCGTGGATATTGTGCGGGCGGCGGTGGAGTCGGCCCGCTATGTGATTGCCCAGATCAATCCCAATATGCCGCGCACCCACGGCAATACGCGCATTTCCATGGATGCAATCGATGCCTACATGGAAATTGCCGCCCCGTTGACCGAATTGCCCAAGGCCAAAATGAGCAAAGAGACCGAGCGCATCGGGCAATATGTGGCCATGTTGGTGGAAGATGGGGCCACCTTGCAGATGGGCATCGGCAAAATTCCCGATGCCGTCCTGCGGGCCTTGCGCCACCATAAAAATTTGGGTGTACACACCGAAATGTTCAGCGATGGCTTGATGGCGCTGATGCAGAGCGGGGTGGTGGATAATTCGCGCAAGGCGATTCACACCGGCAAAACGGTAACCTCTTTCTGTATGGGTTCCCGTGCTTTGTACGATTTTGTGCATGACAACCCGCTGATTGAATTTTACTCCTCCGATTACATCAACAATCCCGCCACGATTGCCCAGCATGATCAGATGGTGGCCATCAACAGCGCCCTGGAGGTGGATCTCTCCGGACAGGTGGTCTCCGATTCAATCGGGCATCGTTTTTACAGCGGTATTGGCGGGCAGGTCGATTTTATTCGTGGTGCGGCACGCAGTCGCGGCGGGCGTCCCATTATTGCCCTGCCATCGGTGACCAATCAGGGCAAATCGCGGATTGTACCGATCATCGCCGAGGGGGCCGGTGTGGTGACCTCGCGCGGGGATGTCCATTATGTGGTGACCGAATACGGCATCGCCACCCTGCGCGGTCGCAGCATTCGGGAGCGGGCTTTGGAGTTGATTCAGGTGGCCCATCCCGATCATCGGGAAATGCTGTTGCAACAGGTGCGCAAAAGTTACTGGGTGCCCGCCTACCAGAAAATGACGCCGGCTCCGGTCAAGGGGTTGGGCGATGTGCCGGTGAAAAAATTTAAGGCCAAGGATGGTCTGCACTATTTTCTCAGGCCGTTGCAGCCCTCCGATGAGCGACGCCTGCAGGAATTTTTCTATTCGCACGACAAAGAGACCCTGTTGCTGCGCTATCACTATGTGCCGACCCGTTTGAGCCGGGAGGGTGCCTACAGCCTGGTCAATATCGATCAAAATCAGGATTTGGCCTTGTGCATTACCTCTCGCCAAGGTCCGCGGGAGGAGTTGCAGGCGGTGGGGCGCTATTATCGCATGCCGCAGACAGCCACGGCAGAGTTGGCCTTTGTGGTGCGCGAAGAAAAACGCGGCCAGGGATTTGGTGGTTTTTTGCTGCGGCGTATCATTCGCATTGCACAAGCCAGAAAATTGGAAAAACTGCTGGCGGTGGTCTATGCCGACAATCAGCCGATGCTGACGTTGCTGGAACATGCCGGGTTTGTGGTGGTGCCTGGCGGTGAAGAGCCGGGTTCGTTGACCTTGGCGCTAATGTTCAAACGTTCTTGATCAAAGGGGGGGGATTATCCCCCCTTTTTTTATTGGTTTGCCCCGCCATCACCAGTCAGACCGATCTGCTGCAAAATTTCTCTGCCCCCCTGTGCCAACAAGGCCTGTGCCAGCTCTTGACCCAGCGAGACGGGATCCTGCAGCCTGCCCAGTCGGCTTTGGCTGACCATGGTGCGACCATCCAATGAGGCGATGCGACCAAGCAGTTGCAGCTGATCGTCGTGGATGGTGGCGTGCCCGGCGATGGGTACCTGACAACCTCCCTGCAAAGCTGCCAGAAAAGACCGTTCGGCGCTGACACAGATCCAGGTCGGCAGGTGATTGAGGTGGGCCAGTTGTGCATTGAGGTTGGCATCATCCTGGCGGGATTCAATGCCGATGGCACCTTGACCGTTGGCCGGAATAATCTGCAGGGGGTCTAAATATTCCACCACATGTTCGGTCAGCTGCAACCGTTTTACCCCGGCTGCCGCCAGGACGATGGCATCAAACTGGCCGGAGAGCAGTTTTTGAATGCGGGTGTTGACGTTGCCGCGCAGTGAGATTATCTGCAGGTCGGGGCGCAGGTGTAACAGTTGGCTTTGTCGACGCAAGGAAGAAGAGCCGACCTTGGCCTGCTGCGGCAGCGCCTGCAGGGAGGTGAAACGGGTCGAGAGCAGCACATCACGGGGATCTTCCCGTTCCAGAATGGCGGTCAGGGCCAGCCCATCCGGCAGGATGGCCGGCATATCTTTCATCGAGTGGACGGCCAGATCGATCTGGCTGGCCAGCAAGGCCTCTTCCAGTTCTTTGACGAACAACCCTTTACCACCGACCTTGGCCAGAGGCACATCGAGAATTTTATCGCCCTGGGTTTTGATGATCACCAGTTCTACAGGTTGTTCGGGCCGTTTGGCGAGCAACAGGGAGCGCACCCATTCTGCCTGCCAGAGAGCGAGTGCGCTGCCACGTGTGCCGATTTTGATGGGGTGTCTTGTCATGGTTATGCCGTCTTGAAGCAAAAATGGTGGAGCAACAGGGTCGCCGTCTGGTGACCGCCAATGGTGCCGTGCATCCTGGCATAAAGAGGTGGCAAACGCCAGAAATTAACATGCGGGGATCCATAACGTGGTCTACCGGGATGAAACGGTTTGTGTTAAGCTCACTGCAGGAGGTTGGTTAATCACGTGTTGGGTAAGGAAAGAGAGATGGCTAAATTTGTGTTTGTGACGGGTGGGGTGGTCTCTTCGTTGGGCAAGGGGTTGGCGGCGGCCTCGTTGGGCGCGTTGTTGCAGGCCCGGGGCAAAAAGGTGACCATTCAAAAATTGGATCCGTATATCAACGTCGATCCGGGTACCATGAGCCCGTTTCAACATGGCGAGGTGTTCGTCACCGATGACGGGGCGGAGACTGATCTGGATTTGGGCCATTATGAGCGGTTTTTGGATCTGCCGACCAGTCGCAACAACAATTTTACCACCGGGCGCATCTATCAGCGGGTGATTCGCAAAGAGCGCCGTGGCGACTATCTGGGTTCGACCGTGCAGGTGATTCCCCATATCACCGATGCCATCAAAGAGGCCATTTTAAGTGTGGCCAATGATGTGGATATTGCCATCATCGAGGTGGGGGGTACGGTGGGCGATATTGAATCGCTGCCGTTTTTGGAGGCCATTCGGCAACTGCGCAACGATTTGGGGCGGGAAAATACCCTGTTCATGCACCTGACCTTGTTGCCGTATATTCCGACCTCGGAGGAGTTGAAAACCAAACCGACACAACATTCGGTCAAAGAGTTGTTGGCCATTGGTATTCAACCGGACATTCTGATCGTGCGCAGTGATCGGGAGGTGCCGGTGAGCGTGCGCAAAAAAATTGGTCTGTTTTGCAATGTGGATCCGGGGGTGGTGATCAACTGCCAGGATCAGGATACCATCTACAAGGTGCCGTTTGCTTTGGAGGTGGAGGGGTTGGCTCTCAAGGTTCTCACCCATTTGAAGCTGCAGACCGTTGAGCCGCAGATGGAAGATTGGGAGGATGTGCTGGAAAAAACAGTCAATCCAATTCATCGAGTCACCATTGGCATTGTTGGCAAATATGTGGATTTGAAAGATGCCTATAAATCGCTGATCGAGGCGCTGGCCCATGGTGGCATTGCCCACAATGCACGGGTTTCCTTGCGTTGGGTGGATGCAGAAAATTTGGATATCGAGGATCCGGCGGCCCAGTTGGCCGGTGTTGACGGCATTCTGGTTCCGGGTGGCTTTGGTGAGCGGGGTTCGATGGGCAAGTTGGCGGCTATCCGTTTTGCCCGTGAGCGGCGGATCCCCTTTTTCGGCATCTGTTTGGGAATGCAGATGGCGGTGGTGGAGTTTGCCCGCAATCGTCTGGGCCTGTCCAAGGCCAACTCAACGGAGTTTGATGTGCATACGCCGGATCCGATTGTCGCCCTGTTGACCGAATGGATGGCGGGTGATCAGTTGCAGCGGCGGGATCAGGCCGTGGACAAAGGGGGAACCATGCGTCTGGGTGCCTATCCCTGCAGCTTGCAGGAGGGAACCTTGGCTGCCCGCATTTACGGCTGTCGGGAAATTTCTGAACGGCACCGACATCGCTATGAGTTCAACAACACCTATCGCAGCCGTTTGGAAGAGGCGGGCATGATCTTTTCCGGCAGTTCGCCGGACGGTTCGTTGGTGGAGATTGTTGAGCTGCCGGAACATCCCTTTTTTATCGCCTGCCAGTTTCATCCGGAGTTTAAATCGCGGCCTCGTCGCCCGCATCCGCTCTTTGCGGCCTTTGTCGGAGCCGGTTTGTCGGGGAGAAAAGGGGTATGAGTGGGGCCGCGCCCGCGCAAGCAGAGGTCGCAATGCGTTCCGTGGCGGTTGGGCCGGTGGTGTTTGCCAATCACCGCCCCTTTGCCTTGATTGCCGGCCCTTGCGTGCTGGAAGGTGAAAATTTTTCCCAGGCGCGGGAGTTTGCCCTGCGTACAGCGGGGTTTTTGCAGGAATTGGCCGATCGCCTGGCGCTGCCACTGGTTTACAAAGCATCCTTTGACAAGGCAAACCGCTCCTCAGGTGGCAGTTATCGTGGTCCAGGGTTGGAGGTGGGCTTGCGGGTGTTGCAGGCAGTACGTCAGGAATTGGCGCTGCCCGTAGTGACTGATCTACACGAAGCCGACCAGGCCCAGGCGGCAGCGGAAGTGGTGGATCTGTTGCAAACACCGGCCTTTTTGTGCCGGCAAACCGATTTTATTCAGGCGGTGGCACGGACCGGGCGACCGGTGAATATCAAAAAAGGGCAATTTTTGGCCCCGGATGGCATGGCCGCCATCGCTGGCAAGGCGATGGCGGTTGGCAACGAGCAGATTATGTTGTGTGAGCGGGGTTATGCCTTTGGTTATGGCAATCTGGTGGTGGATATGCGCAGCCTGGTGATTATGGCGGCAACCGGGTTGCCGGTGATCTTTGATGCCACCCATGCCGTGCAATTGCCAGGAGGGTTGGGCAGTGCCTCGGGGGGGGAACGGCAGTTTGTGGCACCGTTGGCGCGGGCAGCCATTGCCGTTGGGGTGGCCGGTATTTTTCTCGAGACCCATCCCGACCCGGACCATGCCCCTTGTGATGGGCCGAACATGGTACCCTTCAGCCGCTTGTCGGCTCTCCTGCAGACCTTACAACGACTTGATGAGGTGCAAAAGGGATGAAACGGACGCCGTTATATGAAGAACATTGTGCCCTGGGGGGCAAAATGGTGGAATTTTCCGGCTGGGAAATGCCGCTGCATTATGGTTCCCAGTTGCGCGAACATGAAATTGTCCGGCAGCGCTGCGGGATGTTCGATGTCTCCCACATGGGGGTGATCGATCTGATCGGTGCGCGGGTGGAGGTGATGCTGCGTTTTTTGTTGAGCAACGATGTGGCGCGTATTCCCACAGCGGGTCAGGCGCAATATGGCTTGATGCTCAACGCCACCGGCGGCATTTCGGATGATCTGATTGCTTATCGCCAAGGCAAGGACCGTTTTTTTCTCGTGGTCAATGCCGGCACCCGGGACAAGGCGGTTGCCTGGATCCGCATCCATGCCCCCTCTTACGGGGTGCGGGTGGTGGATCGGCGCGACATGATGATTTTGGCCGTGCAAGGACCAAAAGCGGCCAATCAGATACAACGCTGTTTGCCAGAGGGGTTGAGCCGACAGGCTGTTGCACTGAAACCGTTTCATTTTGTCCAGGATGGCGACTGGCGGGTCGCCCGTACCGGCTATACCGGCGAAGATGGCTTTGAACTGATTGTGCCGGAAGAGAATGGTTTGACGCTGTGGGAAAGTCTGCTGCGTT
The DNA here is from genome assembly GCA_002753135.1 of Magnetococcales bacterium WMHbinv6. Classification (GTDB taxonomy): domain Bacteria; phylum Pseudomonadota; class Magnetococcia; order Magnetococcales; family Magnetaquicoccaceae; genus Magnetaquicoccus. Next base: position 47,811 of record PDZV01000014.1, read on the forward strand.
CGGGGGTGCAGCCGGTAGGTCTTGGCGCACGGGATACCCTGCGCCTGGAGGCGGGTATGCACTTGTATGGCCATGATATGGATGGTAAAAGTTCGCCCTTGGAGTCGGGGCTGGCCTGGACCATCGCCTGGGAACCTTTGGATCGGGATTTTATCGGTCGGGATGCCTTGGAGGCGGTGTGGGGACAACCGGTTGCCCGCAAGCGGGTGGGGCTGCTGTTGTTGGATCGGGGCGTTTTGCGTGATCAACAGGCTGTTTTTCTGCAGAATAGTCCGATCGGCAAAATTACCAGCGGAGGCTATTCGCCAACCCTGCAACGCGGTATCGCCTTGGCGCGTATCCACAGCGAGATAGCCATTGGCAGCATCTGTCAGGTGGATATGCGTGGCCGGATGATGGATGTACAGGTGGTGCGCCCCCCCTTTGTGCGCCTGGGCAAGCCCGTCTACCGCGAGGTTTGATGGCAGGTTGTACCCCAGTCTTACCCTGCTGTTGGGGCCTGTTCTCATGCGAGGCCAAAAGTCCTTCAGACAAGGCGCTGGGCCGCGAGCAGCGCAGCATACGAGGTGCATGTGAGCAGCGGAGCGGTCCAGCAACGCCGTATCAAGGGGTTTTGGACCGAATGAGAACAGTCCCTTGCCAATGGATGGGTTAACATGGTGGTAGCTGTTGCGGTTATTGTTGTTGTATCAGCACGGCTGATATTGTGTTGTCTTGGTGCTGGCAAGTTTTTTCTCTTGCTCTGCTGACCGTTGTTATTGTCTGAATACAGGCCGATTTTGGGGAGTGTGGCGTGAAGGGGAGTTCTGCCCGATTAAAGATTATCCCTCGGATATTTGCGGGATTTTTCACCTTGATTTTTCTGATACTGTTGAGCAGCGCCATCAGCTATCGCGATTTGCTGCAGTTGGGTGACGGCTTTGACCGTTATGCGGAGATGACGGAAGAGGCGATGGGCCTGGTTTCGTTAGAGCAAACGTTGGCAGATATCCGGCAGACGCTGTTGTTGGCCATGATCAGTGGCGATGAAAAAACGGTCCGTGGTAGTCAGGAGATGTTGGACCATGCCCAGCAGCAGGTAGAACAGATTGAGCAGCATTTATTGCAGGCGGAAGAGAGTGTGTCGTTGCACCGCATTGCCGCGATTGTGCAGTCGTTGCAGAGCGGTTTGCCTCGCCTGACCGAGCTGTTGACGGCGCGTCGGCAGTTGTTTTATGCCCAGTGGTTACCCGCCGAGCAGACGTTGTCCGCGCAATTGGCCAAGATGACTCTCCTCTACCGTGAGCAGCAGGATCAGGAGGGGATGGACAGATTGCTGGAAGCAGAGCAACATCTGCAAAAAGTCGGATTGATGCTGGCCCGTCTTTCCGGGATGAATGATGCTGCCGAGTTGCCAGAAGTGGCCTATGAAGGCCGCCGCTTGCTGGATGCCCTCGAAGGGTTGGGCGAAAAACCGGTTGAGCTGCAGGCGGCAGCAGACCATTTCTGGCAAGTGTTGCAGCAGGCTTTGCAGGTAGAGAGGGAAAACAGTGCGTTGGCCCGTACCATACTGCAAGGTGAGGCCACGGAGTTTGCGACTTTGACCAGAGGTGTGTTGGCAAAACACAATCGTATTTTACAACAATTATACGTTGATACCAGCGAACGCAATCACGCGGCAACCCTCTTTGTTGGTGGCGTGGTTTTTTTGGTTTGTCTTGTCTCGCTGCTCATTGCCAGTTGGCTGTCCAAAACCATTTCAACGCCCATGCAGCGCATCACGGAGGTAATGAGCCGTTTGACCCAGGGGGAGTTGGCAATTGTCATTCCTGGTATCAAGCGTCAAGATGAAATTGGCGAGATGGCGCGGGCTTTGGAAGTGTTGCAACGTTCGATGCAGTCTGTCGAGTTGCAGCACTGGATCAAAAACAACTCGGTCACTTTGAATCAGATCATGCTGCAGGCCTCTGGAGTGAAAGCCTTTTCCCAGGGCTTGATCGAGGCGTGGGTGCCGATCATTGGCGGTGTGCAGGGGGCGTTGTTCTATTTTGATGAACAGGAACAGCGTTTACAACGGTGGGGGGGATATGCCCTGACGGCCCGTGCAGAACATGGGAGTTCCTTTGCTCTGGGAGAGTCCCTTGTCGGGCAATGTGCCCTCAACCGGCAGGTGATTGAACTGGAAAATGTGCCTTATGGCTATGCCTGGATCAGTTCCGGCATCGGCGAAACGGAGGCGATTCGTTTAACGATCGTGCCGTTGCTGTGGCAGGACCGTTTACAGGGGGTTCTGGAGGTGGCCTCCCTGTTGCCGCGCAGTGCCAGGCAGCAGCAATTGCTGCTGGAAGTGGCCGATCTGGCCGCACTGAATATGGAAATGTTGCGCCGCACCCTGCGCACGCAGGAGTTGTTGCAACAGACGCAGCAGCAGGCTGAGGCTCTGCGCCAATCGCAAGCGGTGTTGATGCAGAAAGAGGATGCGCTGCTCCTCACCAACCAACAGCTGCGCGAACGGGGCGAAATGTTGGAAGCGCAAACAGAAGAGTTGCGTACCTCGACAGAGGAGTTGCGGGTTCAGGGCGAAGAGTTGCGGGTTGCCAATGAAGCGTTGGCAGAAAAGGCCAAATTATTGGAAGAACGGGAAAAATCCCTTGTCGAAGCAAGAGGAGAGGCCGAAAAGCGGGCTTTTGAACGCGAGTTGGCATCTCGATACAAGTCGGAATTTTTGGCCAACATGTCGCATGAGCTGCGCACCCCCTTGAACAGTTTGCTGATTTTGGCCGAGAGCCTCTCCAGCAACAGTGATGGCAATTTGCTGCCGGAACAGGTGGAGTCGGCAACGATCATTCATGAGAGCGGCACCCATTTATTGCGTCTGATCAATGATATTCTCGATATTGCCAAAGTAGAGGCTGGTCGGATGGAGCTGTTTGCCGAGGTGATCAGCCTCTCGGAGTTGCTGGCGGTGATGGAACGTCGTTTCCGTCGTATGGCCCAGGGGCGTGGTATTCGTTTGCGAACGCTGATGGGTGAGCATGTGCCGGACAAACTGCATACGGATCGGGGCAAACTGGAGCAGATTTTGACCAATTTGCTGGGCAATGCCATCAAATTTACCGAGCAGGGAGAGGTGCGTCTGGAGGTGCTGGCCTGGGAGGGGCAGGGGGTCAAACTGCAGGTGAGCGACAGCGGCATTGGCATTGCGGCAGAAAATCTGGAGAACATTTTTGAGGCTTTTGCCCAAGCCGATGGGACCACCAATCGTCGTTTTGGTGGATCGGGGCTCGGTTTGACCATTGCCCGCAAATTGGCACAACTGCTGGGGGGCGAAATCAAAGTCAGCAGCCAACTGGGCGTGGGCAGTCAATTTACCGTCTGGTTGCCGGATGCGGGCCAGGAGATGGCTGCACTGGCCTGCATACCCACAGAGGAGATGATGGCCTCTGGAATGGTGCGGCAAAGCCCAGACAATCGTGCCTACCCGGAAGATGATCGGGAGCAGATGGATGAAGGGGAACCGCTCATTTTGGTTGTAGAGGACGATCCGGTGTTTGCCGGCATGACCTATGCCCAGGCCCGGAACAAGGGATTGCGTTGTTTGCTGGCCAGAGATGGGAGGAATGCTCTGTTGTTGGCCCAACGTTATCAACCGATGGGAATCATTCTCGACGTGGGCTTGCCGGATATGGATGGCTGGGAAGTGATGAATCGTCTTAAACAGGATCCGCAAACCCAGCGTATTCCGGTCCATTTTGTCTCTGCCCTGGATGCCCGCTTACGGGCGATGGGTATGGGTGCCGTTGGCTTTTTGACCAAGCCGATCACCCAGGAACAGTTGATCACGGTTTTTGATCGGGTGACGGAAGCGGCGCAGGGGGGCAAGCTCAAGCATGTCCTGGTCATGGATGCGGATGCGCTTTCCCGGCAGGAGGTGGTGCAATTATTACGACATGCCGAGGTGGTGGTCGAAGAGGCTGCCAGCGGAGAGGGTTGTTTGATACGTCTGCGCAGCGGGGGAATACACTGTTTGATTTTGGATTTGGGCGTGGCAGTCAATGAGGGTGTTGCCTTTTTGCACCGTTTGGTGACCGAATTGGGGGAGGCGATGCCACCGGTGGTGGTCTATTCGCCACGCAATTTGACCACAGAAGAGTTGATTCATTTCCGGGAGTTTACCGACAGTATCATCATTCGCAGCGACCGCTCTGACCATCGCCTGCAGGAGGAGGTGGAAAATTTTCTTACCCAGGTGCAAGGCAATGTCGCCCTGCTCAAAAGTGAAGCAGCCCCCGATTTTTCCTGGGAAGGACGCAAAATTTTGGTGGTGGATGACGATATGCGCAACACCTTTGCCCTGTCCAAGGTGTTGCGCAGCAAAGGGATGAAGGTTCTTATGGCGCAGGATGGCAACAAAGCGTTGGCCCAGTTGGCGAGCAATCGGGATGTGCAGTTGGTGTTGATGGATATCATGATGCCGGACAAAGATGGCTATCAGACCATGCAGGAGATGCGCCGCCAGGAGCAATGGCAATCCCTGCCCATCGTGGCTTTGACGGCCAAGGCCATGAGTGGCGACCGGGAACGCTGTTTGGCCGCCGGGGCCAATGACTATTTGACCAAACCGGTCAATTTGGAACTGTTGTTGGTTAAAATGGCCCATCTGTTGAGTGAACAGGAGCAGAAAACAGGTCAATGAAACCGTCAGAAATCGAAGAGGTCGAGATCGATCTGTTTGTGGAAGCGTTACGCTTGCGCCATGGATATGATTTTCGCCATTATGGCCGGGCCTCTTTGCGGCGACGTTTGCTTGCTTTACAGCGCTTGTTCGGGGTGGCGCATCTGGTCGATTTGCTGCCACGCTTGTTGCGTGAAGAGAGTGTTTTATCAAAGGTTTTGTCTGCTTTGTCGGTTCCGGTGACGGAAATGTTTCGCGATCCGGAGGTTTTTTCTGTGTTGCGGCAGGAAGTGGTACCGGTATTGCGGAGCTTTCCCCGGATCAATATTTGGCAGGTGGGTTGTGCCACAGGAGAAGAGGCCTACTCCCTGGCGATAGTGATGGCGGAAGAGGGATGCCTGCAACAGTGTCAGATTTATGCCACGGATATCAACGATGCCGCACTGGCCACGGCTGAGGCGGGCATCTTTCATGCACGGCGTCTGGCGCTCTACAGTGACAACTATCGTCTGGCCGGTGGCAAGGCCAAACTGACCGATTATTGCCGTGCCCATTTGGATGTGATGGAGATGGATGTTGCGTTGCGCCGAGCGATGGTCTTCGCCCACCACAATCTGGTGGCGGACGGGGTGTTTTGTGAAGCCCATTTGGTGATCTGTCGTAACGTGTTGATCTATTTTGACCGCCACCTGCAGGACCGCTCTCTGGCCTTGGTCCGGCAAAGTCTGGTCCGCGGCGGCTATCTCTGCCTGGGCTTGCAAGAGAGTCTGGATGCCTATGCCGGCAAAGAGGAGTTTTATCCGGTTGATCGTTTGTTGCGCATTTTTCGCCTGCGAGCAGATGGTGGCGGGCGATGAAAAGGCGGGGGCGGGTGATTGTTTTTGGCTGTTCGACCGGGGGGGTGCGAGCCATGCAGACGGCTTTTGGTCTTTTGCCGGTCGATTATCCCTGGCCGATTGTCGGTGTCTGCCATCTCCATGCGCAGGGAAGATGGTTGATGCCGGAGGTGTTGGCACGAGGCTGCCAGCTCAAAGTTCAGGGGGCGGTGGAAAAAGAACGGTTGCAGGGGGGGCATCTCTATCTGGCACCACCCGGTTACCATTTGCTGCTGGAACGGGATCGGAGCTGTTCCTTGACGGTGGATGAAAAGGTCAACGGCAGCCGACCGGCAATCGATCCGCTGTTTGAATCGGCAGCCGACAGTCTGGGCGATCAAAGTATTGCCGTCATTCTCAGCGGTGCCAACCGGGATGGGGCAGAGGGTGCCTATCGGATTGCGGCCCAAGGCGGGCTGTGTGTGATTCAGGATCCAAACACGGCAGAAGCAGAAGAGATGCCGCGTGCGGCCTTGGCCGTTGTGCCTGCCGCGCAACGGGTTGTGGTGCGTTTGGAAGAGATAGGACCATTTTTGCAGACGATGGGAGTTGTGACCAATGGCTGAGCCGTTACCGAAAATTTTGGTGGTAGATGACATTGCAGCCAATCTGGTGGCCATGCGCACCTTGTTGAGCAAACTGCATGCAGAGGTTGTGGTTGCCACTTCCGGCAATGATGCCTTGGCCTTGGCTCTGGATCATGATTTGGCCCTGGTCTTGTTGGATATCAATATGCCAGGGATGGATGGTTTTGAGGTGGCAGAGTGGCTGCGGGGCGAAGATCAGACGCGGGATGTGCCGATCATTTTTGTGACGGCGGCCTATAAGGATGATGCCCATCGCCTGCAGGGGTATCATGTGGGGGCCATCGATTATATCGAAAAACCGGTCGATTGGCGGATTTTGCGTTCCAAGGTGTCGGTGTTGCTGGAATTGTATCGGCGCAAGCAAGAGTTGAAACAGGCCAATCACATCATGAGCGAACGCTCAATCATGTTGCAGACCACCCTGGATACGATTCGCCATGGCTTGGGTATGTTTGATGCTCAACTCTGTTTGCAGGCCTGGAATGAGCGCTTTTTCGATTATCCGGGCTATCCGGCCAAACTGGCTACCAGGGGAACGCCGCTGGCAAAATTTATTCGCCTGCACGAAAAAAGGGGCGAAATGGTGCGCAAGGTGGCCGATCGCCTGGCCGACCAGCGGCAGGCGTGGCGTTTTGACTGGTCTTTGGCCAGTGGGCGCACCATGGATGTCAAGACCAATCCCATGCCGGGCGGGGGCGTGGTGATTGCCTTGACCGATGTGACCGATCAGCGCCGCGATGAGGCCGCCGTGCGCGAATATGCCAGTCGCTTGGCCGCCGTCAACGCCACCGCCCATGATGCCATTGTCACCATTGACCACCATGGCAAGGTGCGGGAGTGGAATCCGGCAGCAGAGAGCATGTTCGGTTTCACCGCCCAGGAGATGCGGGGCCACTCCCTGCAGCGGATTATGCCGGAGCGCTTTCAGCAGTGGCATGAGCAGGGTCTGTTGCGTTATGTACAGTCCAGGGAGTCAGAGGTGGTCGGCAAGACCATGGAGCGAATTGGTTTGCGCCGTGATGGTCAGGAGTTTCCGATAGAACTCTCTCTGGCTGCCTGGGGGGAGCCGAAGCAACCCTTTTTTACCGCCATCATGCGTGATGTGACCGAGCGGAAAATGCAGGAAGTGTTGTTGGTGCAGATGAACCAGCGTTTGAGCGACTCCCTGGCGGAGTTGCAAAAACATCACCAGGAGCTGTTGCAACTGAGCCGGATGAATGAACGGCTGCAATCCTGTGCCAATATGGAGGAGGCGGTCGCGGTTCTGCAAGAGGCGCTGGCGACTCTGTTCCAAGGATTGGCTGGGGAGTTGCTGTTGCAAGAAGGAGAGGGAGAGCAGGTGACACGCGCCGGACACTGGGGCGGCAATAAGGATGACTCTTTTCCCCCCTCCAGTTGCACGGTGGCGGCAGAATGGCAACAGGCAGCGTCAGGCCGCGAAGGGTGTCGTTTGCACTGGGAAAATATTCAGGGGGGGTGTTGTTGTCTGCCCTTGTGGGAACAAGGCAAGGTGTTCGGTTTTCTCCATTTACAGCAACGGTCGGCAAGGGCGGATGACTCTATTGATCGTCATTCTGGCCTGATGTCCACGGTGCGCGAATCGGTTGAGCTGTCTCTGGCCAATTTGCGCATGCGCGAGCGCTTAAAAGATCAAGCGGTACGCGATGTGTTGACCGGCTTGTTCAACCGGCGCTATCTGGATGAGACGCTGCCACGGGAGTTAAGCCGGGCAGCGCGCAGCCAGCAGCCGTTGGCGGTGGCCATGGTCGATGTGGACCATTTCAAACGTTTCAATGACACCTTTGGTCACGATGCGGGAGATGCGGTTTTGCGCGAGGTGGCGAGGCTGTTACGGCAGCGCTTGCGCAAGAGTGATATTGCCTGCCGCTATGGTGGCGAAGAGATGACGGTGGTCTTGCCCGGTTTGGAGGTGATGGCCGCCCGCGAACGGATGGAGATGATCCGCGAGGAGATCAAAGCCTTGCAGGTGGAACATGCCGGTGTTGCTCTCGGCACCATCACCGTCTCCATAGGGATTGCCGACTATCCCCGACACGGCAACCAGATGGAAGAGATTTTACGCAAGGCCGACGCGGCCTTGTATCAGGCCAAACAGGGCGGACGTAACCGGGTGATTGTTTCTGAAGGTTGAGCGCTGGGGTGCTGCTTCGGCCCTCTTCCCGAATGGACCAGCGACAAAATTGCCAAGGCCGAGTTGCCAACCCTGGAGGAGTGGAGTCTCCGCATTCTGGACGCTCCGACTCTGGAGAGCGTGCTGGCGGATCCGTCTTGATAGCTGGGATATTCCGGTGTTGGGGAGAATTTGCACAGGGTACCCTATATGATTCGCCACGGCAGAGTCATGCGGGTAACTGTTTTCAGAATTGGTGAACCAAGAATTTCCCATAAATTTCTGTCACCTTTAGCGAGATGCCTGACCTATGGCAGAGGCTGCCCATACCTTCGATTCGATCTACCATCGCCTTTTCGCTTACCCGGAGATGGTGGCCGATCTGCTGCAGAATTTTTTGGACGCCGATCTTCTGGCAGATATTGATCCATCCCGGATGCGGCGGTTGAACAGCAAATTTACCGCCCGGAAAGGCCAGAGGCGGCGTGGGGATGTGGTATGGGAGATTCCCATTCTCTCTGGAGGCAGTCTGTTTTTGTTGGTGTTGTTGGAGTTTCAGTCTGAAGCAGACGAATGGATGGTGCTGCGTCTGGCTGTCTATACCGGTCTGCTCTACCAGCAACTGGTGGATGAGCGCAAATTGAAACCGTCGGATGGCTTGCCAGCCGTGTTGCCTGTGGTCATTTTTAATGGCGAACCGCGATGGGGTGCCGCAACCACGCTGCGGGAGCTGATTCGTTTACCCTCTGGATCTCCGTTATGGAAATACCAACCGGAGATGCGATACTATGTGATTGACGAGGGGCGTTTTGCCGAGGAGACGTTGAAGGGTCTGCACTCTCTGACGGCAATTTTTTTCCGCATCGGACATCCAGGCACTCCGGCGTCGATTCTGGAGGCCAGTCGCGATTTGGTGGCCTGGTTTGCCAAACACCCGGATGGACCTCCGGTGAAGCGGTTGTTCCGTGAATTGCTGACCGTTGGCTTGGAACGTCTCAGCGGTCCGCACTCCCTGCCGCGCATTCCCGAAGAACTTGAGGAGGTGGTGAACATGTTGGCGACACACGTTGAAAAATGGTCGAGAGATATTGAGCAGAAGGGGATACTGATCGGCGAACAGAAAGGCCGCCAGGAAGGTCGCCAGGAAGGCAGACAGGAAGAAGGCGCATCCCTGTTGGCTCGTCTCCTCCAACGCCGTTTCGGCCCTCTTCCCGAATGGGCCAGCGACAAAATTGCCAAGGCCGAGTTGTCAACCCTGGAGGAGTGGAGTCTCCGCATTCTGGACGCTCCGACTCTGGAGAGCGTGCTGGCGGATCCGTCTTGATAGCTGGGATATTCCGGTGTTGGGGAGAATTAGCACAGGGTACCCTATATGATTCGCCACGGCAGAGCAATTAGGGTGAGTCTCCCTGGAATTCACCTGGAATTCAGTAATTAGGGTGAGTCTCCCTGGAATTCCCCCACCCTGGAATTCCCCCGTTCCTGGGAGGGGTGCTGGATGGTTGCGCTTACATCCGTCATAGAGCTTCAAACCATGCTGTATCAATGCTGATACGTTCGACGCGTTCGGTTTTTACACCAAGCTCCAACTCCTTCAATTTTTCTGCAAGTTCAATGCCATCAATGAGGTCAATTGGTGGCGCACCGTCTCTGGTTGCTTCCTTTACGGCAGGAGTAGTGAAAGTGCCTGTTGTAATGAGTAATCCCTTGTCAGCACGGCCAACCATCGCACCGCGAAAATCACGGACCTCAGCGGCAGAAACTGAGTTTTTGTAACGCTTGCATTGAAAATAAACATGAAAGCTCATAAGACCATGGATACGGGCAATACCCTTTCCATCAATTCCTCCATCGCCTGTGCGGCCTGTCACCTCGACATGAATAAAGCCTGATTCGCGCAGGACTCGCTGAATCAATCGTTCAAAACCTGCTGGTTCAAGTTTTTGAGTGAGAACAACGGAAAGTTTGTCTTTCCACCCATCCTCTTCAGATAATTCCCGTACAGTATCGATAGACGCACCTTGTTTCGGCGCGTCTTGCCTGTCAATCTTGTCGAGGGCGCGGACAAAACGAACGATTTCATCAGAATCGACGGTTTCAAATGTCTTAGCTTTCTCTGTCAGAGACCAAACACCACGTCTTGAATTTTCAACCAATCCGAATTTTTTTAAATACGTTCGCGCCCAAGCGAGACGATACCCGATTTCCGTTTGCATGCCCCTGTTTGGATCATGGAGTTGGGCCAGAAGTTTTTCTGATAATCCGATCAACTCCACGGTCTTGGTGAAAATCTCCTTAACAGACCCTGAACCACCAAGTTCCCGTAGTGCCGCGAGAAGCGGATTCATCAGATTGTCATAGGTTGGGAGCTTATTCATAGGTATCACATTGATTGATTGTTAATGCAAAATTCCGGTGGCACCCTGCTGAATTTGAAAGACAAAAACGAACTCCACCCGTGACAACGTGGCCTCAATGGCGCGTTGCAATATTATCAACAGCCCGTTGATCCTGGCGCTTTTCCAAGGCTTATTGAATCCCCATCTCCTTGGAAACGCGGCTCAGCCAATCGTTTTTCTGGGTGAAGTTGACCAGTTTTTCCTGTTTGATCAGTTCGCGGGCGATCCATTCGCTGGAGCCGAGGCCGTCGATCAGGCCGAGTTTTACCGCCTCTTCGCCGGTCCAGATCAACCCTTCAAACAGATCTGCCTGCTCGTTTTTTAGTCGGTCGCCGCGTCCTTTGCGGACGGCTTCGATAAACTGCTGGTGGATTTTGTTCAGCACACTTTGCATATGCTCTTTTTCGCTGCTGTCTACCGGTCCGAACGGATTGAGGAAGGCTTTGTGTTTGCCGGAGGTGAGCAGGCGGCTCTCCACGCCCAGTTTGTTCAAGGTCTCCTGAAAGCCAAATCCTTGCAGAATTACACCGATGGAGCCGACCAGGCTGGCTTGGTCGGCATAGATCAATGGGGCGGCGGCGGCTACATAATAGCCGCCGGAGGCGCAGAGATCTTCCAGGGCGGCGTAAAAGGGTTTGTTTGGAAAACGGTGCCGCAGGCGCAGCATCTCGTCATAGACTTGACCGGCCTGGACCGGGCTGCCGCCCGGACTGTTGATGCGCACGATCACCCCGGCACTGTTGGGATCTGCAAAGGCTTTGCTCAACCCCTTGATGATATTTTCTGCACTGGTGTTGGTGGTGGCCATGATCGGGCCGCGAATATCAACCACGGCGGTAAATTTTTTGTGCGGCATGGTTTTGAGTTCGACATGCCGCCATTGGTCGGCGGTGCTGATCCCCAACAGGGCCAGAAGATAGAGAACCAAAAAGAGCCGGAACCAGTTTTTGCCGCGACGCACCCGTTTTTGCTCGTTCAAATGTTCGGCCATTATCGCCTGCAAGGCGGCCCGCTCTTCCCTTCGGCTGGCCTCGGCCCGTTCCAGCCAGGCCAAAGCGATGGGTTCAACGGAAGCGTGCTGCGCGGCATCGGATGACTCGGGAGGGGTGAGCATGGCGAACCCTGAATCGTTATGTGTCGGTTGAACGGGCTGCAGGCGGATTGGCGAGACTCTCTTCTGTTGTTTTCAAACGGATATAGAGCCGTTGTTTGAGTTGTCCGACATCGTGCCGCAGTTCGTAGACATCGCATTGGCGGCACTCTTGCAGCGTGGTGTCACAAATATTGCTCTTGTTGGCCCAGCAGGGTGAGTTATGGTCGACGATCACCGGGCAACCGCCTTTGCCGTTGTAGGTGCAGCCCTTGATTTCCCAACAGGGTATCAATGAGAGCAGATGGCGAATGCCGGCAATGCCGATACCGGCTTTGATCATGCGCCGGATTTCCATCAGCCATTGCACATCCCGTTCGGTAAAATAGCGGGTTCCGGCACTGTTTTTGCGCGAAATGAACAATCCTTCCCGTTCGTACATATGAATCGTGCGGATGGAAATGCCCAACCGCTGGGCGACAACCCCGATTTTCATTCCTTCCGTGGTTTCTGCCCGCTCCGAATGCGACATGAATCCTCCTTGCGATGCAATCATGTTCCCCCGTCGCTGTCGACGACGGGGGATGGTAAGCAATACACGCCCTAGCCAGCCCGGTTCAGGTTATAAAATGCTTTTATACCAGGGTAACGGGCCGATGTCGCCAATCTTTCTTCGATGCGCAACAATTGATTGTATTTTGCCAACCGGTCGGAACGGTTCAGAGAGCCGGTTTTGATTTGACCGGCGTTGACGGCAACGGCAATATCGGCAATGGTGGTATCTTCCGTCTCCCCGGAACGATGAGAAATGACCGTGCTATAACCGGCCTGTTTGGCCATTTCGATGGCGGCAAAGGTTTCAGTCAAGGTGCCGATCTGGTTGACCTTGACCAGGATCGAGTTGGCAACCCCGGCTTGAATGCCTTTGCTCAGAATGGCCGGGTTGGTGACAAAAAGATCGTCACCAACCAGTTGCACCCGTTTGCCCAGCCGTTCGGTCAGCAGCTGCCAGCCGTGCCAATCGCTTTCGGCGCAGCCATCTTCGATGGAGATGATCGGATAGCGGTCGCACAGTTCAGCATAATAATCGACCAGGGCTTCCACCGTCAGGTTGCGATCTTCACCGGCCAGATAATAGTGATTATCTTCCTCGCGGTAAAATTCGGAAGAGGCGCAGTCCAGGGCCAGCATGATCTCTTCTCCAGGGCGATAACCCGCATTTTCCACCGCTTGCAGAATAACCTGAATCGCCTCTTCGTTGGAGGAAAGATTGGGGGCAAAACCGCCCTCGTCGCCCACGGCAGTATTCAAGCCGCGCTCCTTGAGAACTTTTTTCAGATGATGGAAACACTCTGCCCCCATGCGTACCGCTTCGCTGATCGAGGCGGCGGCCACAGGCATGATCATGAACTCTTGAATATCGACGTTGTTATCGGCGTGGGCACCACCGTTGAGAATGTTCATCATCGGCACCGGCATCAAGTGGGCGTTGATGCCGCCCAGATAACGATAGAGCGGTTGTCTGGAGCTGGCGGCAGCCGCTTTGGCGGTCGCCATCGACACGCCCAGAATGGCGTTGGCCCCGAGGCGGCTTTTTTCTTCCGTACCATCCAGGTCGATCATGATGTTGTCCACCAGGCGCTGGGCAAAGCAGTCTCGCCCGAGCAAAGCTTGGGCAATTTCACCGTTGACCGCTTGCACAGCCTGTTGCACTCCTTTGCCCAGATAACGGCGGGGATCTTTGTCCCGCAGTTCCAGAGCCTCTCGGCTGCCAGTCGAGGCACCAGAGGGTACGGCAGCCCGGCCAAATGTTCCGTTTTCGGTAAACACTTCCACCTCAACGGTGGGGTTGCCACGGGAGTCGAGAATTTCACGGGCATGGATTTTATTGATCAGATTCATGATGCAACCTCGATAGCAAAAGAAAAATCACCCAGGTTCGATAACAACGTCACCACCATCTGGCGGCGTTGCTTCATCGGTTAAAAAGACCAGCGCAGATCCGGCTTGCGGGCTGCGAGGGTATCATCCAGTCGGCTGCGACCACCGCCGGGTACCGGAATGGCCAGCGGGGCATTACGCAGCAGTTGTGGTTGCTGCATGGCCTCCTGGCGAATGGATACCATGGCTTCGACAAAGCGGTCCAAGGTTTCCTTGGCTTCGGTCTCGGTCGGTTCAATGAGCAGACATTCGGGTACCAGCATGGGAAAATAGACGGTTGGGGCATAAAAGCCATAATCCAGCAGCCGTTTGGCAAAATCCAGGGCAGTAACGCCGAATTGTTTGGCCTCATTTTGCAAGGTAATAATAAATTCGTGGCTGGCGCGTCGGGCAGGGAAGGCGGTTTGAAAACCGGCCTGTTCCAGACGTGCCTGCAGATAGTTGGCGTTGAGGGTGGCAAAATCGGCAACGCGGCGCATGCCGTCACCACCGGTCAGGCGCAGATAGGCGTAGGCGCGCAACAACACGCCAATATTACCGCTGAAGGCCGACAGGCGGCCAATGGTGAGGGGAGACTCCTGTTCCGTGAGCCAATGCAAGCGGCCATCACTCTTTTGTCCCACCATGGGAATCGGCAGAAAGGGGCGCAATCGTTCGGAAACGCCCACGGGACCAGCCCCCGGACCACCGCCGCCATGCGGGGTGGCAAAGGTTTTGTGGACATTGATATGGATGGCATCAAACCCCATATCGCCGGGACGAACACGACCGGCGATGGCGTTAAGGTTGGCCCCGTCGTAATAGAGCAGCCCTCCCGCTTGATGGACCATCTGGGCAATCTGGCTGATGCGTCGCTCAAAGACGCCGAGTGTGGAAGGATTGGTCAGCATCAACCCTGCCGTCTGCGGTCCGAGGGCGGCAGCAAGGGCCTCCAGGTTTAAATCTCCCTCCGGGTTGGTGACAATTTCGCGCACGGTAAAGCCGCACAAAGCCGCCGTGGCCGGGTTGGTGCCGTGGGCGGCGTCCGGAATCAACATTTCCGTGCGTTGCCGATCTCCCTGCTGGCGATGATAGGCGGCGATCATCGCCACCCCGGCATATTCGCCCTGGGCTCCGGCCATCGGGGTCAAGGAGACGGCGGCCATGCCGGTCAGTTGCCGCAACATCTCCTGCAACTCAAACAGACAGGAGAGTACCCCCTGACCGCTCTGTTCCGAGGCCAGAGGATGGCGTTGCAGAAAGCCGCTTTGCATGGCGACCGTGTTGCAGACCCGTGGGTTGTATTTCATGGTGCAGGAGCCCAGCGGGTAAAAATGGGTGTCCACCGAAAAATTTTTCTGCGACAATCGGGTGAAATGGCGCACCGCCTCCAGTTCAGAAACTTCCGGCAACGGTGCCGCTTTCCGGCGCAGAAAAGGGGCCAGTTCCGGATGCAGGGTTGCGCTCTGTTGGGCCGGTTCGGGCAAAGGGCTGTGGTGCCGGTTGTGACGTTGCGGGCGGCTGAGTTGCGTGAGTAGCGGTTCCATGATCAGGACTCCTGGGCCAAAATGGCGCTGAGGGCTGTGGCCAACTGTTCAATATCGGAGGGGGTGCGCATTTCGGTGGCGCAGAGCAACAGCATGTTCTCCATGCCGGGATAGTAGGGGCCCAGGGCGACGCCACCAAGAATCTGTTGTTGTTCCAGGGCGGCGAGTACAGCAGGGGCGCTTTTTGGCAGTTGCAGCACGATTTCGTGGAAAAAGGGCCGGTCAAAGTGCAGTCGCACCCCGGGGATACGCTGCAGGCGGTTGGCCAAGGCCATGGTGTTGCCATGGCAGGCGGCGGCGGTCTGTTGCAAGCCGCTGGGGCCAAGCAGGGTAAGATACAGGGTGGCGGCGACGGTCATCAACCCCTGGTTGGTGCAGATGTTGGAGGTCGCTTTGGCGCGGCGGATATGCTGTTCGCGGGCCTGCAGGGTGAGGACAAACCCTTCCGCCTGATCCTTGTCACGGGTGCGCCCGGCGATGCGGCCCGGCATCTGCCGCAACAGGGCTTGTTTGCAACCCATAAAGCCGAAATAGGGGCCGCCCGAGGAGAGGGGAATGCCCAATGGTTGCCCTTCGCCGCAGGCAATATCAGCCCCGGAGGAGCCCCAACAACCGGGGGGCTGCAATAAACCCAGGGAGAGGGGATTGACCTGGGCAATCACCAGGGACTGCTGTTGCTGCGCCCAATCGGTCAGCTGATCCGTCTGTTCCAGAATGCCAAAAAAGTTGGGTTGCGCCAGTACCAGCGCTGCAAAGGAGCCGGCAGGATAGGCGGCCAGGGCGCTGCTGTCGATATGACCATGGCTGCTCAGCGGCAAGGCGGCAATTTCAATCCCTTGCCCAGACAGAATGGTGTGCAGCACCTGTCGGTAATGGGGATGAACGCTCTCAGGCAGAAGGATCCGTTTCGGCAGATTGGCTTTGCTGCGTATCGCCATAAAGACCGCTTCGGCCAGGGCCGTGGCCCCGTCGTAGAGGGAGGCGTTGACCACCTCCATCTGCAGCAGCGCGGCCATCATGCTTTGGTATTCATAAAGAACCTGCAGGGTCCCCTGCGAGGCTTCCGCCTGATAGGGGGTATAGGCCGAATAAAATTCACCACGGGTGGCAATCTCCCAGATGGCTGCCGGAATATGATGTTCATAGGCACCCGCGCCGGCAAAACAGAGCATGGTCCGATCCTGCCCGGCCCGTTCGCGCATCAGGCGGGTCAGCCCCATTTCGTTGAGTGGGGCAGGCAGAGTGAAGCTCTCTTGGCAGAAGAGATCGGCAGGTATTTCTGCAAACAGTTGCTCCATCTGTTCCACACCCAGCAAGGAGAGCATTTCCTGAATTTCTTGGGGAGTATGCGGGATAAAGGGCATGTGCGTGACCGTTGTTAATGTAATTTAAGAAAAACGCTATTGTTTTCAGTCTACTCTCTTCTTGCGGCGGAGCCAAGCGGCGACGTTGATCTGTTGCTGTCGGGCTTAAGGGGATGTTGGCAACCAGCGTTGCAGTGCCGAGCGAATTTCACGCCAGGAGACGGGTTTGGCCAGATAGTCATCCATGCCGGCGGCCAGACATTTTTCCCGATCATCGCGCATGGCAAAGGCGGTCAGGGCAACGACAGGGGTATGTCTTTCCAGGCTCTCTTCCATGTTGCGCAGGTGGCGACAGACGGTATAGCCATCCATGACCGGCATCTGACAATCCATGAATACCAGGTCGTAGCGATTTTGTGCCAGATGTTCGATGGCTTGTTGACCGTCATGGGCAAAGCTGATTTCCAGCGGCCACCGTTTCAACATGCCTTGCAGCACGGCGCGATTGATCGGGTCATCTTCCACAACCAGAATGTGGGCATTGCGGCTGAACGGCAGAGGGGTGTTGCTGTTTTCTTCCGTTGACGACAACAATACGGGGGGTTCGCACAGTTGGCAGGGCAATACCAGCCGGAAGGTGGAACCGGACTGCAGCTGGCTTTCCACTTCGATATGTCCGCCCATCAATTGGGTCAATTGTTGGGTAATGGCCAGCCCCAAACCGGTACCGCCATATTGTCGGGTCGTGCTGGTTTCGGCCTGTTCATAGGAACGGAAGATGCGGTCAAATTGGTCAGCTGCGATGCCGATGCCGGTATCACGTACTTCGCAGATCAATTGCGACGGCATGCCAGAGAGCAGCAGCGGTTGTGCGCGCAGGGTGATTTCTCCTTGCGGGGTAAACTTGATGGCATTGGCCAGCAGATTGACCAATATCTGCCGCAATCGGGTCGGATCGCCGAGAATCCAGGTTGGCAAGGCCGGATCTTGCTGCAGGAAAAACTGCAGCTTGTTTTTTGCCGCCAGTTGCCGGAAAAGGGTAGCGATATCCTGCAGCAGCACAGGCAGATTGAACGGGATATGTTCCAGTTGCAGCTTTTCCGCCTCAATTTTGGAATAGTCGAGCAGATCGTTGATAATGTGCAACAGGGAACGCCCAGAACTGAGGATGGCCAGGCTGTATTCCCGTCCGTTGTCAGGCAATTCCAGATCGACCAACAGTTCGGCCATGCCCAGAATGCCGTTAAGGGGGGTACGGATTTCGTGGCTCATGGAGGCCAGAAAGATGCTTTTGCTGCGGTTGGCCGCTTCCGCCTCTTGCCGTGCCTGCAGCAGTTGGGTTTCATACTGTTTTTGCTGAGTGATGTCGGCAAAATTCCACACCCGCCCGATACGGGCGCCCTGTTGCAGCAGGGGGAGCGAATAGCACTCGATCAGACGACCGTCCTTGCAAGGCAGGAGGGTATGGTCATCTCCGCTTGGTTGATAGGAGGGTGCCAGTTTGTTGGCAAAAAGGTGCTGTTGGGTCAACTGGCCATTAATCAGCTGATTCCATAGACCGGGATTGCCGGGCAGAGTGGTGTCTGCAGGAAAATGAAAGAGTTGCATAAAATGGTGATTGGAATGGGTAATCGTTCCGTCACAGCCGACGGCCAGGATGCCGTCATGGGTGGACTCCAGCGTTGCCCGCAGCAATTCACGCCCTTTGGCCAATTCGGCATTTTTTGCTTGCAGATCCAGAGTGCGTTCCTGAACCTTGTGTTCCAATTCGCTGTTGGTGCGCAAAATGGTTTCGCGTTCCCGTTGGATGGCCAGCTCTTTTTCCCGCCGCAGCTGATTGATATGGTCTGCCAAAGCCAAAGAGAGCAGAGCCGCTTCCAGAACGCTGCCGATGCGCCCACTCCACAGGGTCAACAGAGAGGTGGGCAGGTATCCCATATAGCGGGACCAGTTGGTGATCGCCCCGGCCAGAAAAACGCTCCAGGCAATCGAGGCAAAGATGGCCTTGCGATCTTTCTGCCACAGTAACCATAGGCTGCTGCACAAAATCAGCAAAAAGAGAAAAAAACTAATATAAAATGTCAGTTGCAGCCCTTGGGCTCGCCACTCGGACAGTGACAACAGGATGGCCATGGGCATCAAAGCCATGAACAACAGCGTCAGCCGGTTCAACAGGGGAGCCTTGCGTGGCAGATCCAGGAAAATGCGGGTAAATTGTGGTCCCAAAATGACGGCAATTTGCGTCATCATGGTTGGAAAATGGTCGGTCATCCATAAAGAGTTTGCATAAAAATAGCGATGCCCCGCCCCGCTCATCGCCCAGCCGGAAATCAGGAAGACCGTCAGATAGAGAACATACCAGAAATATTCTCGTAGGCGGGTTGAGATGAAGATGAATAGATTATAAACGATGATAAAGGCCAGCGTGCCAAGATAACAGCCAAGCAGAATACCGTAACGATCCCGATGCGAGGCAAAAGAGTCTTGGTCCCAGAGCAGAAGCTCGGTGTCGATGGCTCCTCCCTCTGCAAAGGCATAGCGAAGAACAAGCAGGCTTTTCTCTTGGGCTGGTGTTGCCAGAGGGACAATGGGGGTTTCAAAGGCAATTGGGCGGTTTTGCCAAGGACGATGGTCGCCAAGTTGCCAGGATTCGATGTGCTTTCCTTCTCGGATATGGTGGATATCCAGATAGTCGATCAGGGGATGAAAGGCATGCAATAGCCATTGTATCGTCTGCGCGCTTGGATTATGCACCTCCAGCACAACCCACCACGCCGATGAGGAGATGCCCCGGCTGCTGATGCTGCCTATCGGCTGAAACCATTTGATTGTATTGGGTTCCAGGATATCCGCCAAGGTCATGGAACGGCTGGGATCTTCCAGGATGCGGATATGGCGGGTTGCCGATAGGCCATCCAGAAGGGGTGTCAAGAGGATGGGGTGCAGGGTATTGTCAGCATAAGAACGGGGAGGAGCGACCAAAAACAGAAGAAAAAGAACGGCAACGCCGACCATGGATAACGATCGCCGTGCAGGCCGGGAAGGCGCAGACCAATGCAGCGTCCGGTTGTTGGCAAAGGGTAGAGATACCCACGATACGTTCATACCAAACCTGTTAAGACGGATTGGACAATAATTTCCCTCGGCACAAGATAAACGAACAGCCTGCCTTTGCGCCAGGAGTCCCTATTGCTATAGATCAAATTTTCGCTGGTGCCTTGCGTTAACCTAACAGGTCGGGCTGGAAACGAAATCCACTCGTGAACTGTCCAAACATGGTCAGCGAGGTCTGCTGCCATGGCTGGTGTTCGCGCCATTCTGGTGGCATTACCAGAATGGTTTGTTTGCTCAATGCGGGAAGAAGGATTTGAGAATCAGGGCGATGATGCCGCCGAAACAGGCGGTCATACCCCGCTTGAGAGGGGCAATTTCGGCAGCAATACGCAGTTCAAGCTCTTTGATGTCGCGTTTCAGTTCGGTTTTGACCATCTCAAGATCGTGTTTGGTAGCCACCTCATCCAGATTGGATTTTTGTACCTCTTGAATGGCAGCTGCCATCCCTCTGGCCTGGGGTTCGTCAAAACCGGAGGCTTTGAGCGTTTCCACCAACTTCAGTGTGTCAAAAGTGATGGTGGTCATGATCGGACTCCAGTGGAACATTGACTGGCTTCAGAGTAGCAGGAATCTGCCTGCAACATCAACAAGAAAAGGTCAGCTGTCGGCAGCAAATGAATTGTCCGGTCATGTGGTACATGGTTTGTCCGGTTTCAAATGGGGCAAGGAGGTGAGCGAGGCGGTGCTTCTCTCTGATGAGGTACAAATCCTGCCTTCAGATCTGGTCATGGCAACACTGGAGAGTCTGGCCCATTCATACCCCAGGTCGGCGTCCTGGTGGATATGTGCGATTGCCCTGCCAAATTTTCTCTCTGCCATTGCCATCCTGGAGGATGTGGTGTATCGTGCCCAGGTTTTGGCGCTTGCCTGTCCGGTATGGTAGATGGCTGTACCGGTCTTTTGCTGTTTCCGCTAGGCAAGCAGGAGTCAACACACTCTGGATAAACACGATGTCTATTGAAAAAATGAAAATATTTGCCGGTACCTCCAATCCGGAGTTGGGACGGCGAATTGCGGAATATCTTTCGGTTGTGTTGGCGCATGTGACCATCCGGCGTTTTTCGGATGGGGAAATTTTTGTCCAGATTGATGAAAATGTCCGGGGCCGGGATGTTTTTGTGATTCAATCCACCTCATCCCCTGCCAACGACCACTTGATGGAATTGTTGATCATGGTGGATGCCTTGCGGCGGGCCTCGGCAGGACGGATCACGGCGGTCATTCCCTATTTTGGCTATTCGCGGCAGGATCGCAAAGAGGCCGGTCGGACACCGATCACCGCCAAACTGGTTGCCGATCTGCTGGATGCGGCAGGGGTCAGTCGGGTGTTGACCTTGGATCTGCACGCCGGGCAAATTCAGGGATTTTTCAATATGCCGGTGGATAATATTTACGCAACACCGGTCTTGTTGGGTGCGGTGCGGCGGCAGGGGTTCAACAACGCCATGGTGATTTCACCGGATGTCGGCGGGGTGGTGCGGGCCCGCTCCTATGCCAAACGGTTGGATGTGGATCTGGCCATCATCGACAAACGCCGTCCGGCAGCCAACGTCGCCGCTGTCCATCATATTATCGGTGAGGTGGAAGGCAAAGAGTGTATTCTGGTCGATGACATGGTCGATACGGCGGGAACCCTGGTCAAGGCTGCCGAAGCGTTGATGGAGCGGGGGGCCCGTTCGGTGTCTGCTGTCTGTACCCACGGTGTCTTATCGGGCCCGGCGGTAGAGCGAATTGAAAATTCGATCCTGGAACAGGTCCTGGTCACCGACACCATTGCCCAGCCTGCGGCAGCGGCAGAGAGCAGCAAAATTAAATATCATACCGTCTCCGGACTGTTGGGCGAGGCCATTCGCCGCATCAGCGACGAAGAGTCGGTCAGCTCCTTGTTTGTATAGTATGGTTTGTTGAAGCATATCCGGCACCCCTGGAGGCCGGTATGCCTGGGTGATCCCTTCCGAACGAAGGGATGTTTTGCTTAAAGAGGAGAATAACATGGCAGTGATCAATGCAAAAACTCGTTACGGGACCGGCAAGGGGGTGGCCCGCAAACTGCGTCGTGAAGGACGTCTTCCGGCAGTTTTGTATGGTGCCGGACAGCCCAATGTCAATCTGTCGTTGCAAGCAAAAGAGTGGGAGGATCTGCTGACTCGGGAAAAGAGCGGCCTGCGTACCCATCCACAAGAGCTGGTCCTGGACGGCGGCAGTCGTACCATGGTGATGATGCGCGGCTATCAGGTGCATCCCCTGTCTGGCAATGCAGAACATGTGGATTTTGTCCGTTTTGATCCGAATCAGGAGATTGAAATTGCCATTCCGGTCCATCTGGTGGGCGAAGAAAAGTGCCCTGGTGTCAAAGCCGGTGGTGTGTTGCAGGTGATTCAGCGCGAATTGGAAATTGCCTGCCTGGCGGGCAATGTGCCTGATTTTATCGAGGTTTCCGTCGCAAGTCTGGATATTGGCCATTCGATTCACATTCAGGATGTTAAATTGCCGGAGGGTGTCGAGGTCCGTGGTGAAGAGGATATGACCATTGTGACTGTGGTGGCCGTTCGTGCCGAAGTGGTGGACGAGGGCGCGTCGGCTTGATCGATTTGAACGTGCGGCAAGCAAACCTCCTCCCCGCGTGGGAGGAGGGGACAACAGGCTGAAACGATGACTGACGGCGGCATGGCGTTGTTGGTGGGTTTGGGTAATCCTGGCGAAAAATATCGAGATACCCGACACAATTTGGGCTGGATGGCCGTCGAACGACTGGCAAAAGAGTTTTCTCTCTCTGCCTCGGGTCGGCGTTTTGAGGGTCGTTTCGGCGAAGGGCGCTGTCATGGGGTTCGGCTGCTTTGGTTGTTGCCGGAAACCTACATGAATCTGGCAGGTACTGCGGTGGGATCGGCGGCCCGTTTTTTCAAGTTGCCACCGCAACAGGTGATTGTCTTTCACGACGATTTGGATCTGGAACCGGGACGGGTGCGGATCAAACAGGGTGGAGGACATGGTGGCCACAATGGTTTGCGTTCCATTCAGCAAATGTTGGGATCGGCAGATTTTGTGCGGGTACGTTTAGGCATTGGACGTCCGCCAGCCGGGGTGGAACCGGCCCACTATGTCTTATCTCCCTTCAGCCATGCCGAACAGAGTGCCTTGACGCCGGTGTTGGATCGTCTGCCGCAGGCGTTGTTGTTCATTCTTAAGGGGGATTTGCCGGGGGCGATGAACAGCTTTTACAATGTTCCGGCGGCATCGGTTGCCCGGAGTTCAATTGCTACCCCCTGAATTTCATTAGGGTCTGTTCTCATTCGAGGCCAAAAGCCCTTCAGACAAGGCGCTGGGCTGTGAGCGGCGCAGTGTCAAGGGATTTTGGGCCGAATGAGAACAGGCCCCAGAACACTCAGCTGTTGATGACAAGAGAGAGCCATGGCCTTGCAATGTGGAATCGTTGGATTGCCCAATGTGGGCAAATCTACCATTTTTAATGCCTTAACGGCAGCCGGGGCCGAGATGGCCAACTATCCCTTTTGTACCATCGAGCCAAATGTCGGCGTGGTTGCGGTTCGTGATCCACGCCTGGATGCGCTGGTGGCGTTGGCCAAACCGCAGCGGGTGGTGCCGACGGTGATGGAGTTTGTCGACATTGCCGGTCTGGTCAAGGGGGCGAGTCAGGGTGAGGGGCTGGGCAATCAATTTTTGGGACATATTCGCCAGGTGGATGCGGTGGCGCATGTGGTGCGCTGTTTTGTTGACGATGATATTACCCATGTTCAGGGTCGGGTGGATCCGGTCACCGACATTCAGGTGATCGAGACAGAGTTGATGTTGGCCGATCTCTCTGCGGTGGAAAAACGGTTGGCGACAATCAGCAAACGGGCCAAAGTGGGCGAAAAAGAGGCCAAAATGCTGGAACAGCTCTATCAAAAGGTGGTGCAGGGGCTCAATGACGGCAAGCCGATCCGATTGCAGGGGTTGACGCAGGAAGAGCAGGGCGGTCTGAAAGATCTGTTTTTGTTGACCAGCAAGCCGGTCATGTATGTCTGCAATGTGGCGGAGGAGGAGTTGCTGGCGGCGCAAAAGGAGGGGGGCCATGCCATGGTCGACGCGGTGCGCCAACTGGCTGCCGAACAGAATGCCGGGGTGGTGGCCATCTGTGGCCGTATTGAGGCGGAAGTCGGCGAGTTGGATGAGTCGGAGCGGCAGTCGTTTCTCGAAGATTTAGGGTTGGCAGAGTCCGGCTTGGATCGCCTGGTGCGGCAGGCCTATGACTTGCTGGGTTTGATGACCTTTTTTACCGTTGGCCCCAAAGAGGTGCGGGCCTGGACAGTCAAAAAAGGGGCAACCGCCTATGATGCCGCCGGGGCCATTCATTCCGATTTCCAGCGGGGATTTATTCGCGCCGAAGTGATTGCTTTTGACGATATGATGGCCTGCAAAGGCGAGCAGGGAGCCAAGGAGAAAGGCAAATTTCGCCTGGAGGGCAAGGAGTATGCGGTGGCCGACGGGGATTGTATGCACTTTCGCTTTAATGTCTAGTTGTTGCCGAAACCATGGCTGTACAGCGCATTACCCTGGCCTGGACGGGCGCATCCGGGGCGCAGTATGGTCTGCGTCTGTTGCGGGCTTTGTTGCGGCGCGGGCAGGAGGTGGATTTATTGATCTCTGCTGCCGCCCGGGTGGTGTTGCGGCAAGAGTGTGACTTGGTGTTGCCGGAGGCGGAGGGTGCCTCCCTGGAAAAGGTGCTGCTGGCCGTTTTGGCAACCGAGCAGGAGCCCCCCTT
Source organism: Magnetococcales bacterium WMHbinv6 (assembly GCA_002753135.1). Taxonomy (GTDB): domain Bacteria; phylum Pseudomonadota; class Magnetococcia; order Magnetococcales; family Magnetaquicoccaceae; genus Magnetaquicoccus. The sequence goes on from PDZV01000014.1 coordinate 72,197, forward strand.
GGACGGGAGCAAATTGCGTTATTATGCCAGCGATGATTGGTTTGCGCCGATGGCCTCTGGCAGTGGTGCCGGTCGGGCGATGGTGATCTGCCCTTGCTCCATGGGCACTGTCGCGGCGATTGCGCACGGCTTGTCAGATAATCTGATTGAGCGCGCCGCCGATGTGATGATCAAAGAGAAACGACCTTTGCTGCTGGTGCCGCGAGAGAGTCCCTTGTCGGCGATTCATTTGCAGAACATGCTGGATTTGGCCCGACTCGGGGTCACGATCATGCCGGCAGCCCCCGGTTTTTATCATCGCCCGGCAACAGTTGACGACCTGCTGGATTTTTTGGTGGAGCGCATTCTGCTCCATCTGGGTTTGGCAGGCGAACAGGAAAAGGGGTGGCCTCCGGCAATCGGTTAAGGTGCTTCATCAGCCAAGGCGACCCGGATCGGCATGCCGGGTTTATGGATCCGTTTGGCCGAGTGCAACGTTTCGCGCAGGTTCAGCAGTTTGACAATACCTTCATTGCCTTTATCACGGGCCAGAGTGATCGGGGTGTTACCCATTTCGTCGGCAATGTTGACATCCGCACCCTGTTCCACCAGAAAGGCCACCACCGAATCATGCCCGCGCAGCACGGCCCAGTGCAGGGGCGTTTCACCAAATTGGGCCTTGATATCCAGGTTGGTGGACCGTTTGGCCAGCAGAGTGACCAGAGAGAGATGTCCTTCCGCTGCGGCCCAGTGCAAGGGGGTGTCGCCTGAGGTGGCACGCGCATCGGCGACGGCCCCTTTTGCCAGTAAAAATTCTGCCAGATGTCCGTGACCTTTGCGGGCAGCCCAATGCAGCGGGGTGCGGTGATAATGGTTTTTGGCGTTGGCATCCGCACCCGCCGTTAACAGATATTCGGCAACGGTGAAACGCCCCTCTTCCACGGCCCAATGCAGGACTGTGTCTCCCTTCAGGTCGTGGGCGTTGATTTTTGCCCCTTTTTCCAACAACAGTTTTACCAGCGGCACGTTGCCTTCCCCGGCAGCCCAGTGCAGCGGGGTGCTGCCATCGTTATTGGCCGTATTGGGGGTGGCACCGGCAGCCAGCAGCTGTTGCGCCATGGCCAAAGAGCCGCTGTTGGCGGCCACCATGTGCAGAGGCGTATCGCCCCGCCGGTCCCGGGCGTTGCCATCGGCTTTATGGGTCAGCAGCTCTTTGACCAGCTGTGGATCATCTTTGATCACCGCAAAATGGATCGGAGCCAGACCGAAACTGTCCTGAACGTTGACCGCTGCGCCGCTTTGGATCAGACGCATGGCGTCGGCAATACGCCCCTCTTCGATACTTTTATGCAGTGCGGTCCGGGTGGAACGTTGCGGAATATGTGCAGGCCGATTGCCTTCGCTCTCCACTGCAGAGTGGAGTTCCTGGTCCACCATGACCAACAAGGGCAACGCCAGAGCAGCCAGCATAAGCAAGGTTCGCTCTTGCTTGAAAAAGGATCGTTTCGGATGAGTCGGCATGCGACAAGCTCCAACACAGACGTACGAAATGGAGAGGGTTAAGGCAGTCGAGTCGCTTAATGCAAAATAGCAGCCATTGTTTAAGCTGTTAATATTAAATTGCGATTGATACGCTTTCTTTCTGTTGCCTGCTTGGGCAGGATGCGATTCTGACGCTCTTCTGCCATGAACTTGCCGCTGCCGTTGTGGTCTGATAGCTCAGGCAGGCGCAGCAAAAGGGCAGACCTTTTCCTGATTGTCGCAGAGAGTCTGCCTGGAAGAGCGCTCACAGCTTCTCGGCCTGTTGGCAAGTGCGGCTGTGACAACCCCTTTGCCTTGTGTGTGCGGGTGCGATAAACTGAGTCGGCAGAGTTGCAAGCACCCCGGCCCGTAATCTCAGGATGGACAAAATGAAAAAAGTGGAAGTGTTGGCCCCGGCAGGTAACCTGCCATCCCTGAAAGCAGCGGTGGATAACGGTGCGGATGCGGTCTATTTCGGTTTTCGCAATGCCACCAATGCCCGCAACTTTGAGGGGCTGAATTTCAGCGAAAGCGAGGCGGCATCCGGTATCGACTATGCCCACAGCAAGGGGGTGCGTGCCAACGTGGTGTTGAATACCTATCCCCAGGGAGAAGATCCGACCATTTGGTATCAAACAGTGGATATGGCGGCCCGTTTGCAGGCGGATGCCATTATTCTGGCCAATATTGCTTTGTTGGACTATTGCCACCAACGTTATCCGCAGTTGCCGATTCATTTGTCGGTACAGGCCTCTGCCAGCAACGCCGAGGCGATCAATTTTTATCAACGCCATTTTGGCTGCGTCAGGGTGATTTTGCCCAGAGTGTTGACGGTGCAGGAGATCCGTCAGTTGAAGGCGGCAACCACGGTGGAGTTGGAGGTGTTCGCTTTTGGCGGCTTGTGTGTGATGGCCGAAGGGCGTTGTTTTCTCTCCTCTTTCACGACGGGCGTTTCACCCAACATCGAGGGAGTCTGTTCCCCGGCCAGGGCCGTGCGCTTTGAAAATCACGGCGAGAGGTTACAAACCCGTCTGGGTGGGGTGTTGATTGCCGAATATGACAAGGGCGAAGAGGCCGCCTATCCGACCATCTGCAAAGGGCGTTTTTTGGCCAATGAACAGGTCTACCATGTGATGGAGGAGCCGGGTTCGCTCAATATTCTGGAAATGTTGGATGAAGTGATCGATGCCGGGGTCGCCTCCTTGAAAATTGAAGGACGGCAACGCACCAAATCCTATGTGGCGACGGTGACCCAGGTGTTGCGTCAGGCGGTCGATGCCTACTATGCCGATCCCAAATCGTTTCGTCCCAAGAGCAAGTGGATTCGTACCCTGAATGCCACTTCTGAAGGAACAACCCATACGTTGGGCACCTACCAGGAAAATTGGCAATAGCAACGGGTACTCATCGGGGTGTGGGGGTGCGGCACCCTGGCTGAGTTGGTTTGGCCGGCAGGGCCGCAACCCCTTGCTCGGTCAGTTTATCACGGAGTGTTGTAGGTTATGAAAATCGCCATCGGCCCTTGTCTGTTTGAATGGGGCAAACGGGGTATCCGGCAGTTTTATCAGCGGATGGCTTTTGAAAGCGAAGCGGATATTTTGTATATCGGCGAAGTGGTTTGCTCCAAGCGCATGCACCTGCATGCCGATGAGTTGGCTGCCCTGGCCGAGGCGTTGCAGCCGTCTGGTAAGCAGATCATCTTCTCCACCTTGGGTCTGGTGATGAACCAGGGCGAGCAGGATGCCTTGCACCAGGTGGCTGCCGAAGCGCGTCGTTTGGGGCTCTGGCTGGAGGTGAATGATATGGGTGGCATGGGTGTCGGCGAAGGGCAGCCGATGGTTGCCGGTCCGCATATCAACACCTATAACGCACAAACGGTCTCTTTTTTGGCCCGGGTGGGGGTAAAACGGGTGGTCTTGCCGGTAGAGTTGGCCCATCAGGCGATGCGTTGCATCATGACCGGCGAGCAACGACCGGAAATGGAGGTCTTTGCCTACGGTCGCCTGCCGCTCACTTTTTCGGCTCGTTGTTACACGGCTCGTGCTTTTCATCTGCCCAAAAGCAACTGTCAATACAAATGCGGTGATTTTCCCGATGGCATGCCCGTGCGTACCCAGGAGAACAGCGAGTTTTTGACGGTGAATGGGACACAAACCATGTCGGCGCATCTCTATAATTTGTTGCTGGATGTGCCCCAGCTGCAACGCATGCAGGTCGACAGCGTGCGTTTATCGCCGCAAAGCAAGGCCATGCCGGACATTGTCGCCCTGTGGAAAGGGGTGATCGAAGGGCGGATGACAGGACAGGAAGCGATGATTCGTATGCGCGAACTGAATGCAGGGGAACCCTTCTGTAATGGGTATTTCCATGGTCGACCCGGTTTGCAATGGGTCGAGTCGGCAGCGTAACTCTCTATCACACTTAAAGGTTCAGGAGAAATACTGTGCAAATTGACAACATGCTGCTCGATCAGATTACCCAAAATATTTTGGGCGCATTCAACAAGGTGGGCGCAACCCGGGAGGAGTTGACCCGCAAAGTGAACGATATTGTCCGGGATGCGGTGGAGCGGTTTGATCTGGTCATGCGCGATGAGTTTGAGACGGCTATGGAGTTGTTGAGCAATACCCGCATCAAACTGGAGCAGATGGAAAAACGGATTGCCGAACTGGAAGCGCAAACCGCTTCTGGCAAAAACGACAGCGGTGAATAGAGAGAGGTGACGATGAAACGGGCCTATTTAGCCGGGGAGTGGGTGGAAACCGGGCAGAGCATGGCGGTGATCAATCCCTTTGACGGGCAAGTGGTCGAAACAGTTGCTCTTTGTACCCCAGCAGAGATTGATCAGGCGCTGCACAAAGCGGTTGCATCACAAGAGGCCATTCGTCGTCTGGCTCCTTACCAGCGTGCCGAGGCCCTGGCAGCCATTCGCGATGGCATTGCCGCCAAGCGAGAGCTTTTTGCCCGAACCCTTTCTCTGGAAAATGGCAAAACCCTGGCCGAATCGCAGGTGGAAATTGCCCGCTCGATTGCCACCTTTGATATTGCCGTCGGCGAGGCGACGCGCATTCAGGGAGAGGCCTACGATCTGGGCATCAACGCCATGGCGGTTGGGCGGCAGGCCTTGGTGCGCCGGTTTCCTGTCGGTGTGGTCTCAGCCATTGCGCCGTTCAATTTTCCGATGAACCTGGCCATCCATAAAATTGCACCGGCCTTGGCCGCTGGTTGCCCCGTGGTGTTGAAGCCGGCCTCCAAGACGCCACTGACCGCTTTGCTGCTGGCGGAGTTGGTGCAAGAATCCGGTTGGCCAGCGGGTGCTTTTTCGGTCTTGCCCTGCGATCGGGCTGCCGGGCAACGGTTGGTCACCGACGAGCGGATCAAACTGCTCTCCTTTACCGGATCGCCTGAAGTGGGTTGGAAGATGAAGCGGGATGCCGGAAAAAAAAAGGTGGTTCTCGAGTTGGGCGGTAACGCCGGCCTGATTGTCGACAAGGATGTGCGGGATTGGGATTGGTTGATCAGTCGGGCGGTGATGGGGGCATTCTATCAGTGTGGACAGGTCTGCATCTCGGTGCAGCGCATTTTTCTGCACCAGGAGATCATGGGCGAGTTTCGCGCCCGTTTCAAAAAAGCTACCGAAGCCTTGCGCACGGGTGATCCACTGGATCCGGCAACCACGTTGGGTCCGATCATCGACAGCAGCAATCGGCAGCGGTTGCAGGAGTGGGTGCAGGAGGCGCTGGAGCAGGGTGCCGAGCTGGTCAGCGGCAACCAGGTGGCTCCCATCGGTCAGGGCAACAGCATGACCGCCACCATTCTCGAAGAGGTGAACCCGGCCTGTCGCATCGCCGCCGATGAAGCCTTTGGTCCGGTGGTGACCTTGACGGCGGTAGAGAGTATGGCCGAGGCCTTCCAACTGGCCAACGAATCCCGCTTTGGCCTGCAATGTGGGCTTTTTACCAATGATTTTGACACGGTGATGCAGGCCTTTGACACCCTGGAAGTGGGAGGGCTGATCCATAATGACGTACCCTCCTTTCGGGTGGACAGCATGCCCTACGGCGGCTTGAAAGATTCCGGCTTGGGGCGTGAAGGGGTCAAGTATGCCATGCAGGATATGCTGGAGGATCGGGTGCTGGTCTACCGACGTTCGTAAAGAGAGGCATATCGCGCAGCCATTTCATTTTTTTACACCAGGAGAGAGAACGGTTTCTCTCCTGGTCTTCATTTTTTGCCCCGGAGGAGAGATCCACCATGTTGGCCTGTGTCAATACGATCGCCATGGAAGGAGTCAAGGCGGTTCCGGTTGAAGTGGAGGTCGACTTAAGCCGGGGTTTGCCCTCCCTGAGCGTGGTGGGGTTGGCCGATGAGGCGGTACGGGAAGCAAAGGATCGGATTCGCGCCGCCCTGAAAAACTCTGGCTACAAACTGCCCACTCTGCATATCACCATCAATCTGGCCCCTGCCCATTTGCCGAAGGTGGGTTCTGCCTACGATCTGCCGATGGCCCTGGGCTTGTTGGCTGCCATGGAGCAGTTACCCCTTGCCGCCCTGTCGCGCCGCCTGTTTTTGGGGGAATTGGCTCTGGATGGTCGTTTGAAGTCGATTACCGGTGCCTTGCCAGCAGCCATTTACGCCCGCAATGTGGGTATTGAAGAGATCATTGTCCCGGAAGCCAACGGCCTGGAAGCGGCCTTTGTCGAGGGGGTGCGGGTGGTGGCCCCGGCCAACCTGCTGGCCCTGGTCCGACATTTATTGGGGGTTGAACCATTGTCCCCCTTGCCGGTGACCGACTGGCAGCAGTGGATGCAGGAAGAGAGACGCCCGTACCGTAATCTGCGGGAAGTCAAAGGGCAAGAGTATGCACGGCGGGCCTTGGAGGTTGTCGCGGCGGGTGGTCACAATCTGTTGATGAGTGGCCCCCCCGGTTCTGGTAAAACGTTGTTGGCCCAGTGTCTGCCAGGCATCTTGCCACCAATCACCCTGGATGAGGCGTTGGAAGTGACCACCGTGCATTCGGTCGCCGGTCGTTTGGATCCGCTACGCCCCTTTGTCGGGGTGCGCCCCTTCCGGGCCCCTCACCATACAGCCTCGCAAGTGGCCCTGATCGGTGGCGGGGGACATCCCCGGCCAGGAGAGGTCAGTCTGGCCCATCGCGGTGTTCTGTTTTTGGATGAAATTCCCGAATTTGGTCGTACCGCACTGGAGGTGCTGCGCGAACCGCTGGAATCTGGTGATGTCCACATTTCGCGCGCCGCCATGTCTACCCGTTTTCCGGCCTCTTTTCAATTGGTGGCTGCCTGCAATCCCTGTCCGTGCGGCTACTTCGGCTCAACGCAGCGCAGTTGTCGCTGCACACAACTGCGCATTGAACAGTATCGTTCCCGGTTGTCCGGGCCGTTGTTGGATCGTATCGACCTGCATGTTGAGGTGCCCGCCGTGCCGCAAGAGGTGTTGGTGGCAATCCCCCAGGGTGAATCTTCCGAAGAGGTGGCTTTGCGGGTGATCGAGGCGCGACAACGGCAATTTTTTCGCAACGGTATCGGCGTCTGTAACGCCCGTCTGGATGGTCTGGCGCTGGAGCATCATGCCGGGTTGGGCGAGGAGGAGAGAGCGTTGTTATTGAAAGCAGCCCAGCGCCTGGGCTTTTCTGCCAGAAGCTATAACCGCATTTTGAAGGTGGCGCGCACGGTTGCCGATTTGGCTGGTGCCGAACGCATTCTGAGTGCCCATTTGTCAGAAGCCATTCAATACCGGATCGGCGGGCTGTTCAGTCACGATTGATAGATCTGTTGCGCAAGCCTGCGCTGTACATGGAGGCGTGCAGGGGAGAAGGCAAGCTGCCTGTTGTTGCAGCGACGGTAGCGCTTTCAGCAACAGGCAGTGCCTGAGTATCTCTTACGGTTTCGGCAAGGCGTTGACGGCCCCGCTGAATCCTTGCAACTCAACGGGAACACCGATCGGTTTTGGGAAGCCAAAGGGGGTCATGCCCACGGTCAACACTTTGCCCTTTTTGATGGCGGTCAATACCTTGGATTCCAGCAGGAGAAAAGCGACACAGCCGTTGGCCGTACACTGCTGCAGCTGCATGTTGATCGGTTGTCCCTCATCAATTTTGAAGGCGACACCCGCCTGAACGGCAATGCCCAGGGGGACGATGGCTACCGCTGCCCACTCATCTTTACTGCCGAAGCGACCTACGGAAAATTTCAGCACCAGTTGTTGATGTTCTTTGGAAATCTGGGTTTGCGAAGCAAAACATTTTTCCGCTTTGCCATCTGGCGAGACATCACATTCCGTGATCCATTTGTCAAAAACTTTGCGGTGCAGAGGATTGGTGGAGGTGCGTGGTTTCGCCTGTCCAGCCCCCTCGTCAGCACTCCAGGCAAGATGACTGAGCAACAGAGTACACGCCAACAGAACGGCTTGCAGCAGCCGATAGCCAGAAACGGTCACGGTAAAATGCCTCATCAAATTTGGAAATGGGAAGAAATTGTGCTGTATCAGCAAATCAGCGAAGCGATGCTAACACTTTTTCTCCACTTCCACCAGGGAAGTGGAGAAAAAGTTGTCATTAATGCGAGTGAGGGTCTGCCAGCAGAGCGGCGATGCAGTCCGTCAACCCTGGCCCTGCTTTGATCATGCGAGGCGATTATTCCGCATACATCCGGGCAACAAACTCCCAGTTGACCAGATTCCAGAATGCGTTCACATAGTTGGGTCGGGCATTCCGGTAGTCGATGTAGTAGGCATGTTCCCAGACATCACAGGTCAGCAGTGCCTTTTTACCTTCGGTCGCCGGTGTTCCGGCGTTGCTGGTACTCATCAGGGCCAAGGAACCGTCGCTGTTTTTGACCAACCAACCCCAACCGGAACCAAAGGTGGTGACGGAGGTGGCAGTAAATTTCTCTTTGAACTGGGCAAAAGAACCGAAGGCTTGATTGATGGCCTCGGCCAGTGCGCCACTGGGTTCGCCGCCACCTTGTGGTGAGAGGCAATTCCAGTAAAACGTGTGGTTCCAGACCTGGGCGGCGTTATTGAAAATACCGCCGGAGGATTTCAGAATAATCTCTTCCAGGGACATGTTTTCAAAGGGAGTTCCCGGGATGAGATTGTTCAGGTTGACGACATACGCATTATGATGTTTGCCGTGGTGATATTCCAAAGTCTCTTTGGAGATATGCGGAGCCAGAGCATCCAGGGCATAAGGCAGTGGGGGAAGGGTGATAGCCATGGTCGTTTTCCTTGAACCTGTGATCGGAAGTTACAGGGATTCGGCGTGGTCAGCCAGATATTTGGCCACACCTTCGGTAGTGCCTTTCATGCCAGCTTTGCCTTGGCGCCAACCGGCGGGGCACACTTCGCCATGCTTGAGGAAAAATTGCAGAGCGTCCACCATGCGCAACATTTCATCGATATCGCGACCGAGAGGCAGATCGTTGACTACCTGGTGACGGACGATGCCATCCGGATCGATCAGAAAAGAGCCACGCAGGGCGATGCCGGGACCGCAGAGCAGATCATAGGCAGTGGTGATCTCTTTGGAAATATCCGCCACCATGGGATAGCGCAGATTGCCGACACCACCGCAATTGACAGGAGTGTTTTTCCATGCCAGGTGGGTGAAGTGGGAGTCGATGGAGACACCGATAACCTCCGCACCCCGATTTTTGAACTCCTGCAGACGATGATCGAAGGCGATCAGTTCAGAGGGGCAAACAAAGGTGAAATCCAGCGGATAGAAAAACAACACCACAAACTTGCCGCGATAATCGGACAGGCGGAAATCGGGTTTGATGCTATTATCGGGCATAACCGCATTGGCGGTAAAATCAGGGGCCGGTTTGGTGACCAGAACGCTCATGTAAAAACTCTCCTGTAACAGAACAAGTGTGGTCTTGAAGGGGTTGCGAAACATGCCGTGTTTCCGCATGGCCGAGATTATGCCCACATAGTTCCTTTTCGTCAAGCAAAAAAAGTGATACATCAACAAAAATGATTTCATGTTGTCATTGTCGAATGGCTATAGCCTGTTGGGGAGATAAACCGAATGATCACCAATCTGGTCGGAACGCGGATCAGGGCGATTCGAGGACAAAGAAAAAAAACGCAACAACAGTTGGCGGATTTGGCGGGTATTCCGCGAGCGACGTTGGCGTCGGTGGAGCGGGATGATGCCAATCCGAGTTTGGCAGTCGTTTTCAAAATTGCCACGGCGTTGGGAATGACGATCGATGAATTGGTGGAGTCAGAGCAGAGGCGGATACAGCATGTGACGGCTGGGGAGATGCGGCGGAGCAGTTCTGGAGATGGCGTCTATCAAGCGGTGACCATTTCACCACCGGGTGCCTTTCACTTCAGCCAATTGACCTTTCGTTTGAGCGGTCAAGGCAGTTATCCGGGTGTGCCGCACCCTCCGGGCAGCGAAGAATATTTACATGTACTGGAAGGAGAAGTAGAATTGGAGGTGGCCGGGGAGCATTTGCTGGTCAAAAAAGGGGAGACGGCAGCCTTTCGTGGCAATGTGCGACATAGTTATCGAAATCCTGGCCCGCAGGAGAGTTGGGCGATGGTGACCATTCTGGAAGGGGTGGGTAAAGATAATTTTGAATAGGGTTGCAGAATCTCTTGACATTGGAAAGAACAACGGGTAAGACTAGCGGGCTCTTGAGGATGTCCCATGTGGAGGGGTTCCCAAGCGGTCAAAGGGAGCAGACTGTAAATTTGCCGGCTCAGCCTTCGAAGGTTCGAATCCTTCCCCCTCCACCATGACAGGCAAGTGAAATTTGATGGTTGATGCGTGCGTTGCACCGGGGTCTGCCACAAGCGGCGGTGCGTTGCATGTGCAGTTATATGCGGGTGTAGTTCAGTGGTAGAACGTCAGCCTTCCAAGCTGAACATGGGGGTTCGATTCCCCCCACCCGCTCCAGACAGATAGATAGTTTGCGCCCATATAGCTCAGTCGGCAGAGCACTTCCTTGGTAAGGAAGAGGTCAACGGTTCGAATCCGTTTATGGGCTCCACGACTTGCTCCGCATGGTCGTGCTGGCTGACAGGAATGGGCAAAGATTTAAGAATTGGTTGGATCCTACTGCAACCCCACCGGGAGGAAACTGGAATGGCAAAGGCCAAATTTGAGCGCAACAAGCCTCATGTAAACATCGGCACCATTGGTCACGTGGACCATGGCAAGACGAGTCTGACGGCGGCGATCACCAAGATTCTTGCCGAGACGGGTGGAGCAATTTATACGGCGTATGATCAGATCGACTCGGCTCCGGAAGAGAAGGCGCGTGGTATCACGATCTCGACGGCGCACGTGGAGTATCAGACCAGCAAACGCCACTATGCCCATGTGGACTGCCCTGGCCATGCCGACTACATCAAAAACATGATCACCGGTGCGGCTCAGATGGACGGTGCCATCCTGGTGGTGTCGGCAGCAGACGGCCCGATGCCGCAAACCCGTGAACATATTCTGTTGGCGCGGCAGGTGGGTGTGCCAGCCCTGGTCGTGTTCATGAACAAAGCGGATATGGTTGACGATCCGGAGTTGCTGGAACTGGTTGAGCTGGAAGTGCGTGAGTTGCTGTCGCAGTATGATTTTCCCGGCGACGAAGTGCCGATTGTGGTGGGTTCGGCCCTGAAAGCTCTGGAAGGGGATACCGGCGATGTGGGCCGTGGTGCCATCCTGAAGTTGATGGAAGCGGTCGATGCCTACATTCCGCAACCGGAACGGGCGTTGGATGGTGCCTTCCTGATGCCGATCGAAGATGTGTTCACCATTTCCGGTCGTGGTACCGTGGTGACCGGGCGTGTTGAGCGCGGTATCGTCAAAGTGGGTGATCAGGTTCAGGTCGTTGGTATTCGTCCGACCACTGTCTCTACCTGCACCGGTGTGGAAATGTTCCGCAAGTTGCTGGATCAAGGCCAGGCAGGTGACAACGTCGGTGTGCTGTTGCGTGGTATCAAGCGGGAAGATGTGCAGCGTGGACAGGTGTTGGCCAAGCCGAACTCGATTACCCCGCACACCAAATTCAAGGCAGAGTGCTATATTCTGACCAAAGAAGAGGGTGGACGCCACACCCCGTTCTTCAGCAACTATCGTCCGCAATTTTATTTCCGTACCACGGATGTTACCGGTGTGTTGAGCCTGCCGGAAGGGACGGAGATGGTCATGCCCGGCGACAATGTGTCGATGAGCGTGGAACTGATTGCGCCGATCGCCATGGAAAAAGGGTTGCGGTTTGCCATTCGTGAAGGTGGCCGTACCGTCGGGGCAGGTGTTGTTTCGGAGATTCTTGCATAAGCCGGCAACAACGGCTTAACGGGCGTTTTGGAGTCCACGGATGCGTGATTTAATCAGTCTGGGTTGCGAAGAGTGCAAACGTCGCAACTATACGACGGACAAAAACAAAAAAAACAAGCCTGAAAAAATGGCTCTCAAAAAGTTTTGTCCGTTTTGTCGCAAACACACCCTTCACAAAGAAGGTAAAATCAAGTAACCTTTGGGGTTGTGTTTTGGGGACCTTGGAGGACAGTAGCTCAATTGGCAGAGCATCGGTCTCCAAAACCGACGGTTGGGGGTTCGATTCCCTCCTGTCCTGCCACACCACAGGTCTCGGCCCGCAGCGTATGGATTGCGGCCTATTGATTGGGTGGGCAAAATGTTAGAGCTAGCTCAAAAAAATGGGGCAGCAACCCGGGGAAGGATAGGCAGGAAGGGCCTGAAAGAAGGATGAATCCGTCATTGATGGAGCGCATAGCGCAACTCAAGCAGTATTTGGTGGATGTTCGGACCGAAGCCCGGAAGGTAGTTTGGCCAACCCGGAAGGAGACGATGCAGACAACAATTGTGGTATTTAGTATGGTTGTCATCGTTTCGTTGTTTCTGTGGATTGTGGATGCCCTGTTGGCTCTGGTAGTACAGTGGGTGATTGGTTAAGGGAACAATTCCTGTGACGGGAATTTCCTGAGGCTGCGTAGAGAACAGGTTCCGGTGCAAGAGGCTGACCAGCGAGAGTTTCCATGGCAAAGAAGTGGTACGTCATTCACACCTATTCCGGCTTTGAGAAAAAGGTCAAGAGCGCCATCGAAGAGCGCGTCCGGATAGAAGGCAAGGCTGAACTCTTTGAAGAGATTCTGGTGCCTGCTGAGGACGTTGTCGAGCTGCGCATGGGTAAAAAGGTAACAACGGAGAGAAAATTTTTTCCGGGTTATGTGCTGGTGAAGATGGAGATGAACGATGCCACTTGGCATATGGTCAACCAGATACCCAAGGTAACCGGATTTTTGGGGGGCGGTGGCCGTCCGCATGCCTTGAGTGACCGCGATGTGGATAAAATTCTGCAGCAGATGGAGGTCGGTACGGAAAAACCGAAACCGAAGGTCTCCTTTGCGGTGGGTGAAAGCATACGGGTTACCGATGGGCCGTTTGTCTCCTTCAATGGTGTTGTGGAGGAGGTGGATGAGGATAAGACACGGTTAAAAGTATCGGTCTCTATCTTTGGACGTGCCACATTGGTTGAGTTGGATTTTGTGCAAGTTGAAAAATTGTAGGATTGGTGGGTTGACTTGCAGTAACCTGGGTTGCAAGGAATAGGAACATGGCGAAAAAGATCACGGCGTATGTGAAGCTGCAGGTGGCTGCTGGGGCGGCCAAACCGAGTCCTCCGATTGGACCGGCGCTTGGTCAGCACGGATTGAATATCATGGAGTTTTGCAAGAGCTTCAATCAGGCGACCCAGCATTTGGAGCCGGGCAGTCCGACGCCGGTTGTGATTACGGTCTATCATGATCGTACGTTTACCTATGAGTTGAAGACGCCTCCGGCCTCCTATCTGCTGCGCAAAGCGGCGGGGATGAGCAAGGGTGCCAAGACCCCCGGTAAGGGCGCTGCGACGGGCAAGATCACCTGGAGTCAGATTGCTGAAATCGCCCAAGTGAAGATGCCGGATCTGAATGCGATGGAACTGGAAGCGGCCAAAAAAACCATTGCTGGCACCGCTCGGTCCATTGGTTTGGAAATTGTCGGTTAGGAGAGACTCAGATGGCAAAACGGAGCAGACGGCTGGTCGCGATTCGGGAACAGTTGGGACGGCGGGTGCCGGGAGATATGGCGGAAGGTGTGCGCGATGTCAAAGTGTACGCCAACGCCAAATTTGATGAGACGGTCGATGTTGCGGTCAACCTGGGCGTCGATCCCCGCCATGCGGATCAGATGATTCGTGGTACGGTGGCCTTGCCGCACGGTACTGGCAAGGTGGTGCGGGTGCTGGCTTTCGCCAAAGGCGAAAAGGCACAGGAAGCAGAATCTGCCGGGGCGGACTATGTCGGTGCCGAAGAGTTGGCAGAGAAAATTTTGGGTGGTTGGTTGGAGTTTGATCGCGTTGTGGCCTGCCCGGATGTCATGGGTGTTGTTGGACGTTTGGGGCGGGTGCTTGGTCCGCGTGGGTTGATGCCGAATCCGAAATTGGGAACGGTAACGTTCGATATGACCCGGATTATTCAGGAGATCAAAGCCGGTCAGGTAGCCTTCCGTGTGGAAAAGACAGGTATCATTCATGCGGGGATCGGCAAGGCTTCGTTTGCGGATGAAAAATTGGTGGAAAATGCTCAGGCATTGATTGAACAGTTGAAGAAAATGCGGCCTGCAGCAGCCAAAGGCACCTACATAAAGAAGGTGACTTTAAGTTCGACCATGGGTCCTGGTATTCAGGTCGACGCTCGTAGTGTGTAACGAGAGGCAGGCGTCGGGGTGAAAGAAGGGATCACCCCGAAGAGATGCTGGTCAGATGTTTTTGATTTAAAACCCCTAGGAAGGAGGGTCTTCGGTGAACCAAACCGAAAAAGTGCGAGTTGTCGAAGAGGTCCGCCAAGAGTTGGACCGGGCGAGTGTAATGATCGTCACCCGCTATCGGGGGTTGTCTGTAGCAGATATGACCCGGCTGCGCCGGGAGATGTATGCGGCTGGCATTCACTATCGTGTAATCAAGAATACCTTGGCACGACGTGCGACGCAGGGGACGACTTTTGAAGGTGTGGCTACCTTTTTAACCGGTCCGACCGGGGTAGCGATTTCTGCGGATCCGGTGGCCCCGGCCCGCATTTTGACCGCCTTTGCCAAAAAAAATCCCATGCTCGAAATTGTGGGAGGCGTATTGAATGGTACGGTAGTAACGGCGGAAGGCGTCAGCGAATTGGCCAAGCTGCCATCGAAGGAGGTGCTCATTGGCAAGTTGTTGGGCACGTTGATCGCGCCCATTCAGAATTTTGTGGGTGTATTGGCGGCCGTTCCGGCTGGATTTGTCCGGGCTTTGGATCGGATCCGCGAGGCGAAAGAAGCGCCGAAGGCCGAGTAATTCGTTAACGCAAACAAGCAAACGTTTTTATAACGTTCTGGAGGAACAAGAACATGGGAATTTCTAAAGAAGATTTGGTCAAAGCCATCGGCGAAATGACGGTGCTTGACTTGTCAGAATTGATTAAAATGCTGGAGACGACCTTTGGTGTTTCCGCAGCGGCTCCGGTGGGTGTCGTGGCGGTGGCCGCCTCTGACAGCGCTGAGCCTGCGGAAAAGCCGGAAGAGCAGACCGAATTTACCGTAATGTTGGTGGATGCCGGCGACAAGAAGATTCATGTGATCAAGGCCGTGCGTGCCATTACCGGATTGGGTCTCAAAGAGGCCAAAGATCTGGTCGAAGGCGCACCGAAGCCGGTCAAGGAAGGTGTCTCCAAGGAAGATGCCGAAAAGTTCCGGAAAGAGTTGGAAGAGTCCGGCGCGAAAGTGGAAATCAAGTAATAAGACGTATCGGTCTTCATGTTCCGTGCGCAGACTGGAAACAGCCGGCACAAGGGTTCCATACCTTGTGCCGGTTAGTTTGTTTGTTGCGCAGGGAATGTGTGATAGGGGGCGATATGTTGATTGGCACGGCACACCCTGACAGATGGAGTTCCGATGGCTCTTACCTTCACCGAAAAAAAACGGCTGCGTAAAAATTTTGGCCGTATTCCGACCATCATTGACATTCCCGATTTAATTGCCATTCAGAAGCGGTCATTCGAGCGGTTCCTGCAGGAAGGGATTCCGACCCAGAATCGTGCCGATTATGGTCTGCATGGTGTCTTTTTATCGGTTTTTCCAATACAGGATTATGCGGGCACCTTAAGTCTTGAATATGTCAGTTATCAGCTTGGTGAGCCCAAGTATGAGATGGATGAGTGTTTGCAGCGCGGCATGACCTTTTCTGCACCGCTGAAAGTGGTTTTTCGTTTGGTTGTATGGGAAGAGAACGAAGATACCGGGACCAAGGTGGTTCGTGAAGTTAAGGAGCAGGAGGTCTATCTGGGTGACCTGCCGTTGATGACCCCGACCGGCACCTTTATCGTCAATGGCACAGAGCGGGTGGTGGTCTCGCAGATGCACCGTTCGCCTGGTGTCTTTTTTGATCACGATAAGGGCAAAACCCACAGCAGCGGCAAATTTTTGTTCAACGCGCGGATCATTCCCTATCGTGGTTCGTGGTTGGACTTTGAGTTTGATCCACGCGATATTTTGTTTACCCGTATCGACCGTCGGCGCAAGTTGCCGGTGACGACCCTGTTGCGGGCCATGGGCATGCACTCGGAAGAGATCCTCAGTCGTTTCTATGAAGTGGATCGTTACCGCAAGGTGGGTGTTATCTGGGAAAAAAAACTGGTAGCCGAACGGTTGCAAGGAAGTCGGCCCAATTTTGCCATCGTCGATCCCAGCACCGGCGAAGAGTTGGTCAAGGCCAAGGGACGTATTACGGTCCGCACCATCCGTCGTTTGGAGGCGTTGGGTCTGGAGTGGCTGCAGGTTCCCACAGAAGATTTGATCGGTCGCTTTGTGGCGCGGGATGTTCGTATTGGTCAGTCCGACGAAGTGGTTGAAGCCGGAACCGAGATCAGCGATGCCTTGTTGACCCGTTTTGAAGAGATTGGACTGACCGAAGTGGATGTGTTGTTTATCGACAACGCCACCGTTGGCCCCTATCTGCGTAACACCTTGGCCAGCGACAAAAATCAAACGGTCGAAGAGGCGTTGGTCGATATTTACCGGATGATGCGTCCTGGTGAACCGCCCACGCTGGAAGCAGCGACCGCACTCTTTGAAAGCCTGTTTTTCGATGCCGACCGCTATGATTTGTCGACCGTAGGGCGGATGAAGTTGAACAAACGTTTGGGCATTCAGTGTGACCTGGATGTGCGGGTGTTGCACAAGGAAGATATTCTGGGCGTGATCGATATTCTGCTCAAGCTCAAGGATGGTCACGGCAAGGTGGACGATATTGACCATTTGGGCAACCGGCGGGTGCGTTCGGTCGGTGAGTTGCTGGAAAATCAGGTACGCATCGGTTTGGTGCGCATGGAACGGGCCATACGTGAACGGATGTCTTCAGCAGATGCCGAATCATTGATGCCGCATGATATCATGAACTCAAAGCCGTTTTCGGCGGTGATTCGTGAATTTTTTGGCTCGAGCCAACTCTCCCAATTTATGGATCAGACCAATCCGTTATCAGAAATTACCCATAAGCGCCGTTTGTCGGCCTTGGGACCGGGTGGTATGACCCGTGAGCGGGCTGGCTTTGAAGTGCGTGACGTGCATCCGACCCACTATGGCCGTATTTGCCCCATTGAGACGCCGGAAGGTCCAAACATTGGTTTGATCAACAGTTTGTCGACCTATGCACAGATCAATGAATTTGGCTTCATTGAAAGCCCCTACCGCCGGGTGGAAGAGGGGCGGGTGACCGATCGGGTGGATTATCTCTCTGCGATTGAAGAAGAAAACTATATCATCGCCCAGGCCAACGCCGAGTTGGATCGCCAGGGACGTCTGACCGGTGAATTGATCCAGTGCCGCCACATGTTGGAATTTACCGTCGGGGCACCGGACAAGATTCAGTATATGGATGTTTCGCCCAAGCAGATTGTTTCGGTGGCGGCGGCTTTAATTCCCTTTTTGGAAAATGACGATGCCAACCGGGCCTTGATGGGTTCCAACATGCAGCGCCAGGCGGTGCCTTTGCTGCGGACGGATGCGCCATTGGTGGGCACGGGTATGGAGGCGGTGGTGGCCCGCGATTCCGGGGTGGCCATTGTCTGTCGTCGTACCGGCATCGTTGAGGAGGTTGAGGCGGCCCGAATTGTGATCAAGGCTGATGATCATCCGGCCTCCACCGAACCGGGTGTCGATATTTACAAGCTGATCAAATTTGCCCGTTCCAATCAGAACACCTGTATCAACCAACGGCCGCTGGTGCGTGCCGGCGATCGGGTGAGCAAAGGTGACATTATTGCCGACGGCTCCAGCACCGATTTGGGGGAGCTGGCCTTGGGGCGCAATGTGCTGGTGGCCTTCATGCCCTGGAACGGCTACAACTTTGAAGACTCTATTCTGATTTCGGAACGTCTGGTGCGCGATGACGTGTTTACCTCGATTCATATCGAAGAGTTCGAGGTGATGGCGCGTGATACCAAACTGGGACCGGAAGAGATTACCCGCGACATGCCGAATGTGGGTGAGGATGCGCTGCGCAATTTGGATGAGTCCGGCATTATTTTTGTCGGTGCCGAAGTCAAGGCGGGCGATATTCTGGTTGGCAAGGTGACCCCCAAGGGGGAGACCCAGCTGACCCCGGAAGAAAAATTGCTGCGCGCCATTTTTGGTGAAAAAGCTTCGGATGTCCGCGACACCGCGTTGCGTTTGCCGCCCGGTGTATCG
>PDZV01000057.1 GCA_002753135.1 Magnetococcales bacterium WMHbinv6
TTAGGCGGGCTGCCTGGCAGGCGTTGGAGGAGAGCGGACGGGTATCGCTGTTGACCTGTCGGGCGACAGCAGAGGGCAGGGTGGATCTGACCGATCTGCTGGCCCAGTTGGCGCAGCGGAATCTGTTGAGTGTGTTGGTGGAAGCGGGGGCCCAGTTGTCGGGGGCACTGTTTGCGGCGGGGCTGGTCGATCGTCTGGCCCTCTTTTTGGCACCCTCTCTGTTGGGCGGTGCGGCGGCACCGGGCCTGTTGGCCGGGGTGGGGGTGGCCCGTCTGGCCGAAGCCTGGCGTTTGCACGATTGCCGGGTCAGCATGGTGGGTGAAGATCTGTTGCTGGAAGGGGCGGTGGAAACGCGATGTTTACCGGCTTGATTGAAGATGTCGGCTCTCTCTTGGCCTGGGAAAATCAGGGTGGCGAGGCCCAGTTGCGGGTGCGCTGCGGTTTTGACATGGGGAGCATCGCCCTGGGCGATTCGATTGCCGTCAACGGGATCTGCCTGACGGTCACCGGCATGGGTGGGGATTGGTTTGCCGCGCAGGTGTCGGGCGAGACGATCCAGCGCAGCACCTTTGCCGCTTTGCGGGTGGGTGCCACCTTGAATCTGGAGCGGGCTCTGCCGTTGGGAGGCCGCTTGAACGGCCATCTGGTGCAAGGGCATGTGGATGGGGTGGGCACCGTGGAACGTCTGTTGCCCAAGGGGCGCTCTCTGGAAATCTGGTTTCGCGTCCCGGCAGCCCTGGGGCGTTATATTGTCGGCAAAGGATCCATTGCCGTCGATGGGGTCAGTTTGACGGTCAACAGCGTGCAGGACAGCGGCGACGGCAGCCGTTTTTCTGTCAACATTATTCCCCACACCCAACAAAAAACCACCTTGGCGGAACTGATCGTCAATCGGCAGGTCAATATCGAAACGGATATTCTCGGTCGTTATCTGGAACGGTTGCTGGGGCCGGAAGGGCGACGTTGTGGTCGGGAGGGGGGAATGGATGAACACTATTTGCGCGAACGGGGTTTTTGAAAAGTGATCGGTGCGCACCGCCAGCGCAGGAGGCAGGCGGTTGTCCCAACTGTGGATGGGTGCTACAATCGGTGGATTGTGGTGACAATGGAGAGCTTGTGCATCAATCCCTGCTTGCAGAGTGCATGGCGGATTGATTGACGGGTTCGGCGTGTTTCAATGATGGAGATAGAGGTTCGATGACCGGTCAATTCAGTGCCATAGAGGATATCATCGACGATTTCCGCCAGGGCAAAATGGTCATTCTGGTCGATGATCAGGATCGGGAAAATGAGGGCGACCTGATCATTCCGGCGGATTGTTGCACGGCGGAAGCGGTCAATTTTATGGCCAAATATGGCCGCGGTCTGGTCTGTCTGGCCCTGACCCGGGATCGGGTGCGCCATCTGCAACTGCCGCTGATGGTGGTGGATAACAACGCCAAATTCAAAACCGCCTTTACCGTATCGATTGAAGCCAAAACCGGCGTCACAACAGGTATTTCGGCCCATGATCGGGCACGTACCATCGCCGTGGCCATCGATGATGCCAGTACCCCCTGCGATGTGGTGCGCCCCGGCCATATTTTTCCCCTGGTGGCCAACGACGGCGGGGTGTTGGTGCGCGCCGGGCATACGGAAGCCTCGGTGGATTTATGCCGCCTGGCCGGACGCAAACCGGCAGCGGTCATTTGCGAAATTCTTAAAGATGACGGCAGTATGGCCCGTGTGCCGGATCTGCTGATCTTTGCCCGGGAGATGGGTTTGAAGATTGGCACCATCGCCGACCTGATTGCCTATCGCACCGGTCATGAAATGTTGGTGCATCGGGCTGTCGAGACCCGTTTGCCGACCATCTTTGGTGGCGAGTGGCGTCTGCTGGTCTACACCAACGATGTGGATGATTGTCAGCATGTGGCCCTGATCAAAGGCAGCATCGACTCCAGCCAACCGGTCCTGGTGCGGGTCCATTCCGAGTGTCTGACCGGTGATCTGTTTGGCAGCATGCGTTGCGATTGCGGTGATCAGTTGCATACGGCGATGAAACGGATTGGTCAGGAGGGGTGTGGCGTGTTGTTGTATTTGCGCCAGGAGGGGCGGGGCATCGGCCTGATCAACAAGATGCGTGCCTACAATCTGCAGGATCAGGGGTTGGACACGGTGGAGGCCAACACACAGTTGGGTTTTGCTCCGGATTTGCGCAACTACGGCATCGGGGCGCAGATTTTGCGCGACCTCGGGGTGCGGCGTCTGCGTATTTTGACCAACAACCCGAAAAAAATTATCGGTCTGGAAGGCTATGGCCTGGAGGTGGTGGAGCGGGTGCCGATCGAAATGCCGGCCAAAGAGGATAATCTGCTCTATCTGGAGACGAAACAAACGAAAATGGGTCACATGCTGCGTCAATTCGGCGAGGCGGCACAACAGGGAGAAGTGGGATGAGTACGGGTCAAGCCGGTGCAGCCGGACGAGGCGAGGCAGGCACCTTGCTGGAAGGTCATTTGACGGCAGGTGGCTTGCGGGTTG
Organism: Magnetococcales bacterium WMHbinv6; assembly: GCA_002753135.1. Classification (GTDB taxonomy): domain Bacteria; phylum Pseudomonadota; class Magnetococcia; order Magnetococcales; family Magnetaquicoccaceae; genus Magnetaquicoccus. Next base: position 2,524 of record PDZV01000057.1, read on the forward strand.
CCATTGTCTTGTCGCGTTTCAACAGTTTCATTACCGATCGTCTCTATGAAGGGGCGATGGATTGCCTGTTGCGCCACGGTGCTTCAGCAGAGGCGATTACCCTGCTGCGGGTGCCCGGTGCCTTTGAAATTCCCTTGGCGGCGCAAAAAGCGGCCCATAGCGGTCGTTTTGACGCGGTGATCTGCCTGGGAGCGGTAATTCGCGGCTCCACGCCCCATTTTGATTATGTGGCGGCAGAGGTGACCAAAGGAGTGGCCTCGGTATCACTGGCCAGCCATTTGCCGATCGGTTTTGGTGTCTTGACCACCGATACCATCGAACAGGCGGTGGATCGGGCCGGGACCAAAGCGGGCAACAAAGGGTGGGAAACAGCCCTTTCGGTGATCGAAATGGTCAATTTGTTGCGGCAGATATGAGCAGGCGCATGATGGTGAACCGCAAGCGGAAAGAGACAAGCCGATGAATGGTGGCGCACAGGAACCGGAGGCGTCGGGGGTACCGCTGGCCGAGTTGATCGCCGCGGCCACGCCGCGTCGGGAACAGAGCCGAGGCAGTCGGCACCGTGCGCGTGAATTGACTTTGCAGGCGTTGTATCAAAGTGAAATTGGCGGGGAGGGCATCGAACGGGCGGTGGACCATTTGTGTGAAGAGAATGGTGCCGGTCACGCCGATTTGGCCTATTTCCGGACGCTGGCCGCCGGTGCCTGGTCGCGGCGGCAAGAACTGGACGGCTGGATTGCCAAGGCAGCGGCCAACTGGTCGTTGCAGCGCATTGCCACCATCGACTTGAGCATTCTGCGCCAGGGGGCCTATGAGCTGCTGGCAGAGCCGCAATTGCCGGTGCGGGTGGTGATCAACGAGGCGATTGAGTTGTCAAAACGGTATGGCGGCGACGGTTCCCGTGCCTTTGTCAACGGGGTGATGGATCGTCTGGCCGCCCTGCTGCGCCAGGGGGGGGATGAGGAAGGGCTGCCAGATGAGGCAGCCACACAAGGTAACGCGCAGACGGTGCCGCCGGAGGTGGTGCCGTAAGTAGCGAAAAAATTTATCACTTGGCTGTGGTTGAGACTCTGTTGAGGGATCGATGGTGACGATTGCGACGTTGGGGGAATTTGCTCTGATTGAACGTTTTTTTGCTCCGACCGCGGCAACGTTGCCGACTGGTGTGGTCTTGGGTGTCGGTGACGACGCGGCTGTATTGAGCATACCGCGCACACAGCAGTTGGTGGTGACCACCGATACCTTGGTGGAGGGGGTCCATTTTTTGCCGGATGCCGATCCGCTGCTGCTGGGACAAAAGGCGTTGCGGGTCAATTTGTCGGATATGGCGGCGATGGCGGCACAACCGCACTGGTATCTGTTGTCGCTGGCCTTGCCCAAGGAGACGCCGCTGACCTGGTTGGAAGGGGTGGTCAACGGCTTGCGGCAGGCTGCCGTACGTCCTGGCGGCGAGGTGGCCTTGATTGGCGGCAACACCACGGCGGCACCGCTGGGGGCCCGTTCGATCACCATCACCATGCTGGGTTTGTTGGGCAAAGATCGGGCGGTGACGCGCGGCGGGGCACAGGTGGGTGATCGCATTTGGCTCAGTGGCACCATTGGTGATGCCGCCTTGGGGCTGGCGGCGGCGCGGGGCGAGTTGACCGATCTGGATGAGGCTGATCGTCTCTACTTGACGGGTCGGCAGCAGTTGCCGGATCCGCCGCTGGAATTGGCCCGGGCGCTGCAGGATTCAGCCTACAGTCGGGCGGCCATCGATGTTTCCGACGGTTTGTTGGCCGATTTGGGCCATATCTGTCGCGCTTCCAAGGTAGGTGCCAGGCTGGATCTGCACAAAATTCCTCTGTCGGAGGCGGCGCGTCGCCAGGTGGCAGGGCAGGGGGACGCTCTGTGGCCCGCTCTGCTGGCTGGGGGCGAAGATTATGAGCTGCTGTTTACGGCAGCCCCCTCGGTGCAGAGCCAGATCGAACAGTTGGCCACGCAGTTTGGCGTCCGCCTGAGCGAAATCGGTGAAGTGGTGGCCGGTTCCGGGGTTGAAGTCAGCCGCGATGGGGTAACGCTGCCGATGGCGCAGCAGGGTTGGGACCATTTGCGTTAGGAGCCTGGCGAAAATAACTTGTGCAGATTGTGCCGGATTTTGCTCCTCCTGCTAGGCGCAAAAACGTGCGCATACTTTTAGTATGTAAACGTTTTTGCAACGACGCAGGAGGAGAAAAAGACGAGCAAGATGTCCAAGTTATTTTTGCTAGGCTCCTTAGCGCCTTGTCAGACAGTTCAGGCGCACTGTAGAAGGAGAACCGGCTTGACCGCTAGATCACGCATAGGGGAACGGGTTGAGCTGCTCTGGCCTGGCGCTGCCGGGGCCGAGCCACTCCCTGCTGTCGGCATCATTCTGGCGGCGACGGAACCTGCCGGTCATTATATCGTGGCCCGCTTTTTTCACGATGCCCGCGTCGCGGAAGGCAGACGTTTTGCCGTTGCCATCAGCGCCAGCGATTGGCAGACAGGAGAGGCGGAGGTTGGGGTGGTGCTGATCAACCATACGGCCACCTTTTTTGAGCAACAGTTTTTGCCGCGAGCTGTCGCCATTCTCACCATTCCCCGTTTAAAACAGCTCTTGAAACAGTGGGCGCAATTGACCACCAAGGCCTTTTACGAGGCCATTCATCAACCGGAACAGCAACGTCCCTTTGTTGCCGGGCAGGATCGAATCTCCTATGCCGGTCGGGTCTTCGATGAAGAAGAGTTGCAACGGCTGGTCGACAGCTCGCTCGATTTTTGGTTGACGGCGGGCCCCTATGCCGACAGCTTCGAGAAGCAGTTTGCCGAACAGTTGGGGGTGCGCCGTTGTGCTTTGGTCAACTCCGGTTCATCGGCCAATCTGTTGGCCTTTGCCGCCTTGACCTCACCCAAATTGGCTGAGCGGCGTATTGTGCCGGGTGATGAGGTGATCACGGTGGCGGCGGGTTTTCCCACCACCGTTGCCCCGATCATTCAATATGGGGCGGTGCCGGTCTTTGTCGATGTCACCTTGCCGACCTACAATGTGGATTGCAGCCAGTTGGAGGCGGCTCTCTCACCGCGCAGCAAAGCGGTGATGCTGGCCCATACCTTGGGCAACCCCTTCGATCTGGCGGCGGTCAAAGCCTTTTGTGACCGCCGCCAGTTGTGGCTGATTGAAGACAATTGCGACGCGCTGGGGGCGCGCTATTTTTGGCAGGGGCAGTGGCGTTATACGGGCACAGTGGGTGATTTGGGCACCTCCAGCTTTTATCCGCCGCACCATCTGACCATGGGTGAGGGGGGGGCGGTTTATACCCAGGATCTGGCCTTGGGGCGGTTGCTCAAATCGTTTCGCGACTGGGGGCGGGATTGCTGGTGTCCGTCGGGGCAGGACAATACCTGCAACAACCGTTTTCAGCAGCAGTTCGGTGCCTTGCCGCTGGGCTATGACCATAAATATGTCTATTCCCATTTTGGCTACAACCTGAAAGTGACCGAGATGCAGGCGGCCATAGGGTGTGCCCAACTGGCCAAACTGCCCGCCTTTGTCGCCGCCCGCCAGCGCAACTGGCAACGCTTGCGCGACGGTTGCGCCGAGCTGGCCGACCGTTTCATTTTGCCGGAGGCCACCGTGAATGCCGATCCCTCCTGGTTTGGCTTTTTGCTGACAGTACGCGATGGCATGCCCTTTAGCCGGGATCAGCTGGTGGCCCACCTGGAGGCGCAGCGAATCCAGACCCGCAGCCTGTTTGCCGGCAATTTGATCAAACACCCCTGTTTTGATGAGATGCGGGCTGCAGGGCGCGGTTATCGGGTGATCGGCGAGCTGGCCAATACCGAGCGGATTTTGCATAACGCCTTCTGGATCGGGGTCTATCCGGGCATGAGCGAAGAGAAGTTGGACTATATGTTGCAGACAATAAAGGCTTTTTTTGCCAAGGCATAGTCGCGGTTTTTCGCTTCCCGTTGTCGCGGTTTACCCCTCCCCTCGTATACGCTGCGCTTATTCCAAACAACTGCCGATCGGCTGCAGCAGACGGTTGATGGCCGCAATACGCTGGCCAACCGGCGGGTGGCTGTGGTGCAGCAGGATGCTCACGGGGTGCGGCAGCAGGTTGGTCAAATTTTCTTTGGCCAGGGTGCGCAGGGCGCTGATCAGGGCGGTTGGCTGGGGCGCGCTCTCAACCGCGTAGCGGTCGGCCTGATATTCAAAATGGCGGGAGAGCAGTTTAAACAGCACGCCGGCAAACAGATCGATCGGACCGATCACCAAAGCAAAAAATACCAGACCGGCATGCAGGGGCATCTCCGCAAGAAAAAAGCCCTGATACAACCCCGGCCAGGGGAGCAGCACGGCCAGCAGGCCAAAGAGAATACCGGTATGCAGGGTGCCCAACAGTAACATTTTTGCCATGTGGTGATGTCGGGCGTGGCCAACCTCATGGGCCAGAACAGCCAACAACTCCGCGACCGTATGTTGCTGGATCAGGGTATCGAACAGGGCAATGCGCCGTTGTTGGCCAAAACCGGTAACAAAGGCGTTGGCCTTGCTGGAGCGGCGCGAACCGTCGATGGTGTAAATTTGTCCGACCGGAAACTGCACGCGGGCGGCATAGTCGAGAATGGCCTGCCGCAGTTCCCCTTCTGGCAGAGGCTCGTAGCGGTTGAAAAGTGGCAAAATCCAGCGTGGCAAAATCCATTGCAGCAGCAGGCTGAAAGCGGTAACGGTGGCCCAGCCGTACAACCAGGCATAGGCACCCGTCTCTTGCAACAGAAGCAGCAGGGCTGCCAGCAGCGGTCCGCCCAGCAGAACGGCCAGCAGGGTCATTTTTACCTGATCGGCCAGCCAGGTGGACCAGGAGGTGCGATTGAAACCGAAACGGGCCTCCAGACGAAAAGTGGCATAGAGAGCAAAGGGAAGATTGCTCAGGTACGAGCCGACCAGCAGGGCCCCGATATAGAGCATGCCGGTCAGCCAGGAGGCCAGCTGCCAGCCGTTTGTCCACTGCTCCAGCCAGGCAAAGCCGCCGCCAAACCAGAACAGCAACAACACCAGCAGGCCGCTGTTGGCCTCCCAGAGGGCCAATTGCTGGCGGGCCTCGGCGTAGTGGCGACTCTTTTGCCAGCTCTCTTCCTCAACCCAGGAGGCCATGGCTGCGGGTAACGGCTGCCGCAACTGGCGGCGGTCGAGCAACAACGCCACCATCTCCAGCAGATGGGCAGCCACGATCAGCAGCAAAAACCAGAAAGCGGGATGAGAAACAGACATGCGTTACCCTTTATTATTTGTGCAAGCGGGTGATGCCGGCCCGCAACGTGGCGACAAGCAAATGGAGAAAAAAGCGGGGATGCAACGCCCGGAATAAAATTTCCCGATAGCTGGCCGAGCCGGTAAAGGTATCCCACAACACCCGGCTCATGCGCCGTTTTTCCCCCGGCAGTCGTTGTTCATCCTTGACCATTTGTACCATGCCACGGCGCAAAAAGTTCCACTCCTGATAAAACAGAGTGATCCAGAAGATGAAACGGCCAATGCGGTTATCGCTGGCGATGCGCTGCAGAACCGGCTGATAATGTTCCATCATATCGCTTTTGCGGATGCCAAAAAAGAGGGCGGTTACCGCGCAGGCTTTGGCGGTGACATAGGCGGCACCGATGCCATCCTTGTAGAGACGGGTGACCGCCGCATCGCCCACCATCGCCACCCGATCGGCAAAGGGGTGGATGGCCGGTCCCAGATTGAGACGGGGGCCGCAGTGGCAGGCCTGGCCGATGCCTGCGTCACAGCTTTTGTCGCTCATCGACCAGACCATCTCCGGGGGAAAACATTGTTTGACCTCTGGGGTGGCCATAAACTGTTCGATCAGCGGTTTATCGATATTTTCCCCCAGCAGGCAGATGGTGACATACTCCACCTTGGGAATCAGGGCGGCAAACTTGAGCCGGGGAATGTCGAGCAAAAAAATGTGCAGCGAGCTGCCCATATAGCGCTGCACCTGTTCGACCCCCAGATAAATTTCCGAAAGAAACCCTTTGTTGACGTTTGGTGGTTGAAAATCGAAACCCAACTCACCAAATTTTTCCAGAGTCGGCGAGTTGACCCCGACAGCACCGACCAAAAAGTCGTAGGTTTGGCTGTGGCCGCCACGGGCGATCACTTGCGGCTTCTCCCCGTCCCAGGCCAGATCGGAGACCCGCAGGGGGATAATATTGGCCCCTTTTTGCCGGGCCATTTCCAGCAAAAAATGGTCAAAACTCGACCAGGTTTGATCGCTTTTCGGTTTGCCGGGGCCGCTGCCGCGATAGACGGCGGCAATGCGTACCTCATCGACCGGGGTATGGATGGTGACCACCGGCAAATCGGAGGTATGCAACACATACGAGTCAATGCCACGTTGCACAACGGTTGAGGTGGGCAGGGGCAGCCCTTCGGCGGCCAGGGTTTGCACCAACGATTCGGAGACAACCCCGGCGCACATGTTGCACCCGGCAGGACCGAAGCGGGTAAAATCGCGGGATTCGTAGACATCCACCTGCAGCGGCATTTCCAGTCGTTCGGCCAACTCCAGCAGAAAAAAGGCGGTCATCGCCCCGGAGGGGCCACCGCCGACGATGCCAATCCGGCTATTGGCCGTCAGTTGCATGCGCAGGCTCCATCGACTTTATTTTTTGGGCGGATCGGCAAGCATGATCTGGTTTCCACTCTGTTTGCCTTTGGAAAGGGCTTTGTGGGCGGCTTTGCTCAATTGGGCCACGTCGCCGTAATCCGGATAGCAACTGATGCCGCAACTGAAGGTGGCGGCAATATCCGGGTGTTCCAGGCGACCCCACAGGTTGAGAAAGGAGCGCCGCACCTTTTCCACGACATGAACGGCAGCCTGACCGTCGGCTTCATAGAGCAGCAGGCCGAATTGATCTTCGCCGAAACGTCCCACCACATCCTGACGTCGCAAGGTCCCTTTGATGGTGCCGCCCAGCGAGATGAGCAGATCTTCGCCGATGACGGCCCCATATTGTGTTTGCAGGGTATCAAAATCATCGATATCGATGATGGCGAAGGAGAGAGGTTGCCAGAGACGTTTGGCGCGACCCAACTCCCGCTCCAGCAGGGCGACCAGATCGATATAGCTGACAAAACCGCTGATGTCGTGGGCACGATTTTCTTCGTCGTAGTAGCCGCGCATCAACAGATGATCCTGCTCGTAGATGCGGTGCGCCATTTGGCGGATCATGTGGTAGGCCAGGGAGGGATCCTGATGCAGACGGGCGAGAAACGCCTTCTCATCGAGGGTCACGACCCAGGTATCCTGTACGGCGCGGGCAGTGGCGAAACGGGCTTTTTCGACAAACAGGGAGACCTCACCGAAAACATCGCCGCTGCGCAACAGGGCCAGACGTTTGCTGCCGTATTCGGATTCGACGATCAGCTCCACTTCGCCTTTTTGCACCACGTACATGCACTCCGCCGAATCGCCTTGGCGGAAGATCACGGCCTCTTTTTTGAACAGCTTACCCAGTTCTCGTTTCACGGCGTATCATCGGTAAGGTGGTATCGGATCGGAACAGAAAACCATGCGCGAACCAGGGGGGGGAAGATCCCCCCCTGGATCCCCCATGTACTATGACTACCAACAAAGGCAAAAAACGGTGCAAAGGGGCGTTGCCCGTTTACAGGGCGTTGGCATCCCGTTCACCGGTGCGGATACGGATCACGCTTTCCACCGGGGTAACAAAAATTTTTCCATCACCGATGCGACCGGTACGGGCCGCCTGTTCGATGGCTTTGATGGCCCGTTCGACCAACTCATCGCTTAAGACCACTTCAACTTTCAGTTTCGGCAGAAAATCGACCACATATTCGGCACCACGGTAGAGTTCGGTATGTCCTTTCTGGCGACCAAAACCGCGCACTTCGGAAACGGTAATGCCCTGGATACCCACTTCAGCCAGGGCCTCTTTGACATCATCCAGCTTGAACGGCTTGATAATGGCCTCAATTTTTTTCATTTCTGCAGAACCTCCCATCAAATGGCGACGACCTCGGCTCGTTTCTCTCGCAGCGGAGAAACACCGTCCTTATACAACTTATAGCGCACCGCATCCACCATGGCATCATAGGAGGCGGCAATGATGTGGTCGGAAACACCAACCGTTCCCCAATTGTGCTGATCGTCCTGCCATCCTGTCAATACCCGCACTTTGGCATCGGTACCACCGGAGCCGCCGTTGCTGAGGATACGAACCTTATAATCGACCAGGTGCATCTGGTTGATCTGAGGATAGCTGGTCTCCAGGGCGCGACACAGGGCATTGTGCAGGGCATCGACCGGGCCGATCCCTTCGTCGACCAGGTGGATCAGCCGATCACCGACCAGCAGCTTGACGGTGGCCTCGGAGCCCATGGTCCGTTCATTGTCGGCGTTGACACGCCGTTCGTCAATGACCCGGAAGCCGCGCAACTGGAAATAATCGGGCAATTTGCCGAAAGCTTCCATGGCCCGCAGCTCAAAGGAGGCTTCGGCACCGGCAAATTGAAAACCGCGATGTTCGAGCGTTTTGATCTCTTCGAGCAGGGCGGAGAGACGTACATCCTGACCATCAAAATCGGTAAAGCCCAGTTCATGCAGCTTATGGATCAGGTTGCTGCGCCCGGATTGATCGGAGACCAGCACCCGTTGCTGATTGCCCACCTGTTTGGGGTCGATATGTTCGTAGGTGAGGGTGTTTTTCAACACCGCCGAAACATGGACTCCCCCCTTGTGGGCAAAGGCGGAGGTGCCGACAAAGGGTTGGTTTTTTTGTGGCACCCGGTTGGTGATTTCGTCAACAAAGCGGCTCAGGCGGGTCAACTGGGTCAGCCTTTGCGCTGTGACCGAGACCGGGTGCCCCATTTTCAGCAACAGGTTGGGGATGATGGAGACCAGATTGGCGTTGCCACACCGTTCACCGATACCGTTGATGGTTCCTTGCACCTGGCTGGCACCTGAAGTGACTGCGGTGAGGGAGTTGGCCACGGCCAATTCGGCATCGTTGTGGCAATGGATGCCCCATGAGGCCCCCAGACGCTCGGCCAGGCTGGCAACATGACGGGTGATCTGCTCCACTTCGCTCACCAGACAGCCGCCGTTGGTGTCGCAGAGAATCAGGCAGTCGGCACCGGCCTCATGGGCAGTTTGCAGCACCTGTTGCGCATAGGCCGGGTCGGCCTTGTAGCCGTCAAAAAAATGTTCGGCGTCGAAAAAGAGCGTATCGACCCGTTGTTTGAGATAACGGATCGAATCATGGATCAGGGCCAGATTTTCCGGCAGTTCGATGCCCAGGGCATCGGTGACGTGCAAGGTCCAGCTTTTGCCAAACAGGGTGATGGCGCTGGTTTCGGCGCGCAACAAACCCTGCAGGACCGGATCCTGCTCGACGGTGGTTCCCGAACGTTTGGTCGAGCCGAAAGCGACCACCCGGCTGTGCCGTGGCGGGCGCAGCTTGATCTCTTGAAAAAAAGCGTTATCGGTGGGGTTGGCACCGGGCCAACCCCCTTCGATATAATCGATGCCGATGGCATCAAGCCGTTCAGCAATGCGCAACTTGTCGACCACGGAAAAGTGAATATCTTCACTCTGCCCGCCGTCGCGCAAGGTGGTGTCGTAGAGTGTGACCGTTTTAGGGGGTGTTGACGACCCGGTCACCGGCATCTTTATCGAGTTCAAAGGCATCGTGCAGAGTCCTTACCGCCAGTTCCATATATTTTTCATCCAGGATCACCGAGATTTTGATCTCCGAGGTGGAAATCATCTGGATGTTAATCCCTTCTTTGGCCAGGGCGGTGAACATTTTTTGCGCCACCCCGGAGTGGGAACGCATACCGACGCCGACCGCCGAGACTTTGGCGATGGTTTTGTTGCCTTTGATTTCGCGGGCACCGATATTTTTTACCGGTGATTCCAGTACCTCCAGGGCGGTTTGAAAATCGCCCCGTGGCACGGTAAAGGTCATATCGGTTTCACCGCTGGCAGAAATGTTCTGGATGATCATATCCACGTTGATATTGGCATCGGCCAGGGCCCCCACGATGGTGGCGGCGACACCCGGTTTGTCGGGGACGCCGAGGACGGTAATTTTGGCTTCATCCCGGGTGTGGGTGATGGCGGAAACAATCACTTTTTCCATGAGTTCATCTTCCTCTGTCAGCAGAGTGCCGCCGCCCTCTTCCATGGAGGAGAGGACGCGCAGGGGCACGTTATATTTTTTGGCCAGTTCGACCGAGCGGATTTGCAGGACTTTGGCACCGAGCGAAGCCATTTCCAGCATCTCTTCGTAGGAGATGCGGTCGAGGCGACGGGCGTTGGAGACGATGCGCGGGTCGCTGGTGTAGACGCCATCCACATCGGTGTAGATGTCGCAGCGGTCGGCTTTCAGGGCAGCCGCCAGGGCCACCGCCGAGGTGTCCGAGCCACCACGGCCCAGGGTGGTGACGTTTCCTTCTTCATCGATACCCTGAAAACCGGCGATGACGACAATTCTGCCCGCCGCCAGATCGGCGAGAATCCGTTCGCTTTCCACTTCCACAATGCGGGCTTTGGAATAGACCGAATCGGTACGGAAGCGGACCTGCCAACCCAGATAGGAACGGGCAGCCACTCCCTGTTCTTCGATGGCGATGGCCAGCAGGCCGATGGAGATCTGTTCTCCGGCAGCAACGACCACGTCATATTCGCGCTTGTTGTAGCGGTCGGTAATGGCTTCGACCAAGGCGACGAGGCGATTGGTTTCACCAGACATGGCCGAGACAGTGACCACCACCTGATGGCCTGCCTGATGGGCGGCAATGGCGCGGGCAGCGACGTTTTTAATCCGGTCGATCGTGCCGACAGAGGTGCCACCATATTTTTGGACGATGAGACTCACGTTTTTCTTGCTCCACCTGAAAATTTTAAAGCGTTATAAAACAAATGGTTGATCTTGTTCACCTGCCAGCAGCGGAAAGGCGATGGTCTCTGAGAGAATCTCTTTTTTGTTGCCGCGCAGACGCACGATGGCCATTACCGGATCGCCATCGTTGCCTTCGATGGCCACCAGGGTGCCCTGTGGCTGCAGTTGCGCCAGCAGCGGGTCCGGGATGGCCGGTACGGCACCGCAGAGCAGAATGCCATCAAAGGGGGCCTCTTCTGCCCAACCGGCAGCCAGCGGTCCGACATGCCAGGTCAGCAACCCCTGATCGACGGTTTGCCCGATGGCGACCAGACTGGCATCCGATTCCAGGGCAAAAACCTGCGCACCCAGACGGGCGGCCAACAGCGCTTCATAACCGGTGCCGGCACCGACCAGCAAAATTTTTTGCCCCGGGCTGATCTCCAGAGCATCGAGCAGTCGGGCAATTTGCAGGGGTTTCAGACTGCGGCGCAGCGGACTCATCGGCAGGGCAAAATCCGAATAGGCAAACATTTGATGACTGGGCAGCACAAAAGGTTCCCGCGCTGTGTTCTGCATGGCGTCGAGCAGCCCATCGTGGAAAATATGATTGGGCAACACCTGAGATTTGACCATATTGGTCCGAGCCAGAGCAAAGTCCATACGCTTCCCCTATTTTCCGCCTGTTGATAAAAGTGCCGTCGAGGTCAAAGCCGTTGTCCACAATCTGTGGTGCTTCCCCCGTCCCTACCCCCGCAGGCCATTCTATCCTCAAACTCCCTCCGGAATCCAGGTCATTTTCTCACAATTTGCCAATCGTTGCGGGGTGCCCATATCGGCCCAGCCACCGTGCAGGGGCAGGCCACGCAGGCGATCCTGTTGCAGTGCATCATCAAAGAAGCGGTTGAGGGAAAACGGGGTGTTGGGATAGTGGGCCAGGGCTCTGGGGTTGACCATCAAAATGCCGGCGTAGGTCAAGGCTTGCGGATGGTGTTTGGCCCGTTGCAGCTCGCCGCTCTCTGCCTGGCAAAGAAAATCACCGCCCTCCCTTTCGAGCGGCGGCACCAGGCCGAGCAGGCCGTCCATCCGTTGCGGGTCAAAGGTGTTGAGCAGGGGGTGCAGATCCAGATTCCAGAGAATATCGCCGTTGACCACCAGAAAAGGGGCAGCAGCATCCAACAGGTGCATGGCGTTGACCACGCCACCTCCGGTATCGAGACACTGTTCTTCACGCGACCAGAGTATCTCTATCCCCCAGGCCTGGCCGTCGCCAATCTCTGCCATCAGCTGTTCGGCCAGATGGTGGGCGTTGATGGCAATGCGGCGAATGCCCAGTTTGGCCAGGCGCAGCAGGGTATAGACGATCACCGGTCGCCCCTGCACCGCAACCAGCGGTTTCGGAACACGATCGGTCAGGGGGCGCAACCGTTCGCCACGGCCAGCGGCCAGAATCATCGCTTGCGGCGGGGTCATGGGGTGTAACGATCCATCAAGGCAGAGAGGGTGGACAATTCCGGATAACGGGCCAGGGTCTCCCGTACATAGCCCATGGTGCGCGGAATATCGTTGAGATAACCATGTTTGCCATCGCGGCGGGAGAGGCGGCCAAAGATGCCGATGGCCTTGAGGTTGCGTTGGATGGCCATCCAGTCAAAATCGCGCTGAAAACGTTGCGAATCAGGGGAATAATTGAGCCGTTCGCGGGCCCCTTGCAGCCAGAGGGCGGCAATTTCCGCCCGGAAAGGGGCATCCCAGGCCACATAACAGTCGCGCAGCAGGCTGGCCAGATCATAGGTCACCGGGCCGACCACCGCATCCTGAAAATCGAGCAGACCGACGCCGTTTTCGTACCACATCAGATTGCGACTGTGGTAGTCGCGATGGACCAGAACCACCGGTTGTTGCAAAATTTCCTCGATCAGCCGATCAAAAATCTGGTCGAACCGCTGCCGATCCTCGGCGCTGATCGGGGTTTCGCGAATCTGTTCGATATACCAATCGGTAAACAGGGCCAGTTCCCGGCGCAACATGGCCCGGTCGAAAGGGCGCTGATGGGCGATGCAAGCCCCGTCCAGCGGTGTGGCCTGCAGATTGAGCAGGGTATCGACGGCAGCGTGATAGAGTTGCCGGGGGCTGCTGCCCTGGTTCAAGGCAATCAGAAAGGTGGTATCGCCAAAATCTTCCAGCAGCAGATAGCCCTGCGGCAGATCGGCCTGCACAATGCGCGGTACCGGTACCCCGTAAGGATGCAGAAAACGGGCAATATCGAGAAAAGGGGCGGAATCCTCCTTGTCGGGGGGGGCATCCATGAGAATATAACGGTCACTGCCGGTGTCGATCCGATAATAACTGCGGAAAGAGGCGTCACCGGCCACTT
>PDZV01000058.1 GCA_002753135.1 Magnetococcales bacterium WMHbinv6
TGTCGCGCAACTGGTTGCTCTCCATGGAGATAAACCATTGTGGCGTGGTGCGGATGACAATCGGCTTGTGGCAACGCCAGCAGTGGGGATAACTGTGGCTCAAGGGACGATGGGCGAGCAGACGTCCGCGCTCACGCAGCAACTCAATCACCGCCTGGTTGGCCTTGAAGATGGACATTCCGGCAAAATGGGGGGTGTCGGCGGTAAAACGTCCATGGTCATCGACCGGATTGTAGGGGGTCAGGCCGTAGCGTTGGCCGGTGGCAAAATCTTCGTGACCATGGCCGGGGGCGGTATGAACGCAACCGGTACCGGCCTCCAGGGTGACATAGTCGGCCAACAGCACCGGTGCATCCTGCTCCAGATAGGGGTGGCGAAACCGTTTGCCTTCCAACTCGCTGCCAGCAAAGCTGGCCAGCAGGCGGATCTGATCGGCAGCAATCTGCAAGGCAGCCAGAGTGGTTTCCAACAGCCCTTCGGCCAGCAGAAAGAGAGAACCGGCAGGCATGGCCGGGTGCAGACCGTCGGCGAGCATCTGCATCGCCACATAGCGCAGGCGCGGATGCACGGCAACCGCCAGATTGGCGGGAATGGTCCAGGGGGTGGTGGTCCAGATGATCACCGAGACCGGATGACCGCTGGCCTCCGGCCCCAGGGGCAAGGATTCATCGGCAGCCAGTGGAAAGGCGACATGGATCGATTGCGAGGTGTGTTCCTGATACTCCACCTCCGCCTCGGCCAGGGCGGTGACATCGTTGACACACCAGTAGACCGGTTTGACCCCTTTGTACAGGCTGCCGTTGGCCAGAAAACGGCCCAGTTCGCGGACAATGTCGGCCTCAAAACGATAAGACATGGTCAGGTAGGGATGTTGCCAATCCCCGATCACACCCAGACGTTTGAACTCTTCCCGCTGGGTGTTGACCCACTTTTCCGCATAGCTGCGGCAGAGGCGGCGAAAATCGTGAATGGGCAGATCTTCTTTGTTGCGGCCCTGTTTTTTCAGCTCCTGTTCGACGTTGGTTTCGATCGGCAGGCCGTGGCAGTCCCAGCCAGGGATAAAATTGGCGTCAAAACCGCGCATTTGCTTGCTTTTGACGATGACATCCTTGAGAACTTTATTGATCGCATGGCCCATGTGCAGATGGCCGTTGGCATAAGGGGGGCCGTCGTGCAAGGTAAACCGGGGTTTGCCTTGGGCGCGCACACGCAGTTGCTGATAGAGATCCAGGGTCAGCCATTGCTGCAGAATGCCCGGCTCCATGTGCGGCAGGTTGGCGCGCATGGGAAAATCGGTCAAGGGCAATTGGACGGTATTTTTATAGTCCATGGTAACACTCAACTCCCGAAAAAGCGTTGTGCCTCTTGCACATCGGCGGCAATTTGCCGTTTAAGGGCATCGCTGTTGGCAAAGGTGATTTCGTCGCGGATACGGCGCAAAAAGCGGACCCGCAGCAGTTGTCGGTAAAGGTTGCCGCAGGGAACCAGCAGGTGGACCTCCAACCGCAGGCGATGGTCACCAAAAGTCGGATTGAAACCCAGGTTGGCAACTGCGGGCAACCAGCGATCCTCGACCCGCCCTTCGACGATATAGACACCGGGTGGCGGGTGCAACAGATCAGCCAGCACCAGGTTGGCGGTGGGAAAGCCTAATGAGTGGCCCCGTTTGTGCCCATGGGTGACGCGGCCTTCAATTTCAAAGGGGCGACCCAAAAGGTCGATCACCTCCTCGAAGCGGCACTGTTTGACCAGTTCACGAACACGGGTGGAGGAGACGGTCTGTTCGCCCGGGTCGCGCAACAGCGAGTGGCAATAGACCTGAAAACCGTACTGTTGTCCCAAATGGGCCAAAGTGGAACAATGGCCTTCACCACAGGCACCGAAGCGAAAATTTTTGCCAACCAGCACGGCACGAATACCCAAACCTTCCACCAGAATTTGCCGCACAAAATTTTCCGGGGAGAGGCTGGCCAACTGGCGACTGAAGTGCAGGACAAGCAGGCCGTCAATCTGTTGCTCGGCAATCTGGCGGGCCTTGCCCCGTATGCTGGTGATTCGTTCCGGGGCCTGCTCCGGGTTGAGCAGTTTTTGCGGATGCGGAGCAAAAGTGACGGCCAACGTGGGTACGGAGCCCAGTTCAACGGCGCGTTGCCGCAGCGTCTGCATCAGGGACTGGTGGCCCAGGTGGACGCCATCAAAGTTGCCGATTACCACAGCAGCACCGCGCAAATGTGGCGGCAGATGTCGAATTCCGCGAATAATATACATACCGTTGCAACAGCCCTGACCATGCCTACAAAAGCGGCAGGTTAACCGAAAGTCGGATGCCAGGTCAATGCCAGCAATCGCCGCCGCTGGGCGCAAGCCGGAAAAATCTAATGGCCAGGCGGGGCAAAACGGTATTGATTGCGTCCTTGTTCCTTGGCTGTATACATGGCATGGTCGGCCTGTTTGAGCAGGCTGTCGCTGTTTTGTCCATGTTCCGGCAACAGGGCGATGCCGATACTGGTGCCGATGCGACAAATTTCCCCTTGAATAATAAATGGTTCAGTCAGCTCAGAAAGTATTTTGTTGGCCACATGTTCAACAAAGACCGGGGCGGTGACGTTGGTGAGAATGATGGCAAACTCATCACCACCCATACGCGCCAGCGTATCCGATTTGCGGATCAAGGCTTGCAGTCGTTGCACCACTTCAATCAGCAGTTGATCACCCGCAGCATGGCCCAGACGGTCGTTGATCGGTTTGAAATGGTCCAGGTCCAGGTAGAGAACGGCCAGTTTGCCCTCATCACGCAGGGTATAGGCGATGGCAGTACTCAAATTTTCGTGGAAAAGACGGCGGTTGAACACCCCGGTCAAGGGATCGTGTCCGGCCAGATGCTGCAGTCGTTCTTCGGCTTGTTTGCGGGCAGTAATATCCATGCCGGTGGCGATAATGCCACGCAAGGTGCCGTCACTGGCGCGGACCACATTGTTGGACCAGGAGATCAGGCGCGGTTCACCCGCCTGGGTGATCCAATAGGCCTCATGGTGGTTGGGGGCCTGCTGCTCACGCAACTGCTGCCAGATGCGACGCACCTCTTCATGATTTTCCGCCGGAATCAAGAGCGGCAGCAGCGGTTGTCCCAGTACGCTCTGCTCGTCATAACCGGTCAACTGCTGGCAAGCCTGATTGAACAGGGTGATCTGCCCCTGCAGATCGGTGACCACCACCAGAGAGGGGGCGGTGTTGAGCAGGGTGGTGGCAAACATTTCCTGTTCCTGCAGGCTCATTTTGGTGGAGCGCAGCTCGATCAGGCTGGCCAGGGTGTAGCAGATGGTGGTCAAAAACGCCTCTTCTTCCGGGCTGTAACGGTGTTCATCCGGTACGTAGAGGTTGAGTACCCCCAGCAGGGTATCGCGGGAGAGGATGGGGACACAGTAGTGGCCGTGCGGTTTCATCTCCGGGTAGCTTACGTCATGATCCGGGGTGATATGCGGTTGGTAGATCAATTGACGGGTTTGGGCCGCCCGTCCGCACAGACAATAGCCCAAAGGCAGTTGGGCGCAGGCCTCCAGCAGGTGGGGATGCAAGCCCCGCTGGGCCACCATGTTGAGCTGTTTGCCCTCTTCGTCGAGCAAAAAAATCGAACCCTTGTAGAGAATGGAAAGCCAGGGCACCGTCAGAATAATGTCCATGGCCACATTAAGCTGTTTTTCCAAGGAAAGGGGTTCGACGGCAGTTTCCAGCAGGGCACTGATGGCAATACGCGATTGCAGGGCGTTGAGTTCCTGACGTTCCATCGCCTGTTCGCGGGTGATGTCATCAAACACCCAAACCTGACCACACGGTTTTTGCCGACAGGTCAGAGGAAAGGTTTTATGTTGCAGACTGCGCCCGTCCTTGAGACGGAGAATGGTCTGCTTGCCCGTTTTGCGGCTGCCCTCTTTGCGCTTGCCTTCCTCCATCCACTCGGCCAGGGAGGCGGGGCCATTTTTGCTGCGTTCCAGAATGACGGGCAGCAGCAGCTCCACTTTTTGTTGCTGCAAATGGGAGGGAGCCAGATTCCAGAAGGTGGAAAACCGGCTGTTGCTGTGGGTGATGACCCCTTCGCCGTTGATCACCACAATGCCTTGCTCAAAGGCCTCCAGGGTGTTGCGCAGTATGTTGTCGCTGCTTTTTAGCTGTTGGGCCGAGGCGCTGATTTTCTCTTCCAGTAGTGCCAGCAGACGGTTGAACAACAGACCGAGCAGCAGGATCAACAGCAGGCCGATCAGCAGCACGGTCTGTATGTGGGTTGCCAATATATCGCCATAACGGGCAAAATCAATCTGCCCGATAATGCGGCAGACAACGGTTTGATGAATGTCACGGATGGCCAGAGAAAAAAAATAGGTTTCCGATTGATCGCTGGCAGCGATGGTCTGCATCACCTCTTCCGCACGCCACTGGCTGTTTTGAATGTAACTGGCCAGCCCTTTCGGGTAGATGGTTTCACGGTTGCCGATGAATACCAGGTTCGAAAAGCTGGCTTGATCCAACCCGATACCAAATTGCGCAGAAGTATCTTGCCATTGCTGCAGATCCAGTTGCTTGCGCTCAATGAAGGTAAAAAGCGGTACCCGAAAGGCCAGTTGCAAATTGGCGACAAAATGTTCAATCTCTTTGCCCAATTCCAGATAGCCGATGATGCGGTTTTCGAAACGCCATGGCAGCACGGCACGCAAGGTCAAGGTGCCAGTTCGTCCCACTTCGCTGCCAAAGGCAAATCGTCCTGTCTGAGCAGCCTGTTCGAGGACGGTGCGTTGGATGGGGTCATCGAACAGGCCCGGATGGTGTACACGCAGAAAGTTGCTTTTATCGGCACGGTGAAAATAAAAATGGGTCACCTGATTGGTTTGCAGAGCGGTGAAAACCGGTAGGATCTCCTGCATGAGTTGCTGTCGATCACCGTTCAAAAAATGGTGACGCACGGCGTCGGAGAGTGACAGGATCAGCATTTGACTTTCAAAAAAAGCGGCATGTTCGTGCAATTCATAATCTAACTTATCTTGAATATTTTTAATATCATTGAATATAATCTCCATTTTAATTTTCTCTGTCAACCAGTGTGCCGACAGGGCAAAGGTGACCAGCAGCAGCAAAAAGGTGCCAAACAGGGGCAACAACAGAGGACGACGCACGGAATAGTCACTGCTGTTGGCAGGGGAACGGCGCTCCAAAGCCTGTGCGGTCATGGTGAAAGACTCCCGGCATGCTGTCGAATCAAGAATTTTATCAACTTAAATTCATGATAAAAGATGTTGCAAATGCGCGATTTTATTCACAGGAACGAATTGTAACATACTTTATTGATTATTAAAAAGGGGGTAACACAAAAAATTCGGCAGCCGCAGATATTGATACAGGATGATATAATTATTAATATTATTTATACGAGCAAAAGGGTTCTGTTGGTGAGTGGACCAGGCAAGCCGGAGAATGGGGGTCGGGCGGATGGCAGCAAAACGTGCCAAATTGGCGGAGGAGAGATGCTGTCTTTGCCGCACCAGCGCGCACGATATCCTATGAATTGCCCTATTTCTGTGGCAATTCTGTTTTTTACCGGCTAAACTAACACCACGGCTCGGTGTGCGCTACGGTTGCAGGAGAAGCGGCCATGAAATTTATTGATCCACGGATAGATTTTGCCTTCAAACGCATTTTTGGCAGCGAGAGCGCCAAAGAGGTGCTGATCAGTTTTCTGGAGAGTCTGCTTGGCTTGCAGGGGGAACGCTGTATTGCCGAGTTGACCATTCTCGACCCCTTTCTGGCCCCGAAAATTCGTGAGCTGAAATATTCCATTCTCGATGTGCGCTGCCGGGATCATCGCGGCGTGACCTATATTGTCGAGATGCAGGTGCAGAAGGTGGCCGCCTTTTTGAAACGGATTCAGTTCAACGCCGCCAAAGTCTATACCAGCCAGATTGAACGTGGCGAAGAGTACCCCAAGTTAAACCAGGTGATCGCCATCACCATCACCGATTTTATCCTGTTCCACGACTTTGACCACTGCCTCTCCCGTCACGAAGTGCGGGAGAGCATCACCGGCAACAGCTATCTGCAGGAGATTCTCCATATTTTTGTCGAACTGCCCAAATTCCGCAAAACGCTGGAGCAATTGACAGATATTCTGGAGCAGTGGATCTACTTCATCAAATATGCCGGATCGTTGCAGGAGGTTCCGGCCCGCCTGGATGCCGAACCGTTTCGCCACGCCTTTGAAATGGCCAGGATGGCCAATATGTCGGCGGAGGAGTTGGAGTTGTACGAAAAGGCGGGTATTGCCATTACCGATGCCAAGGGGGCGGTGGAGTTGGCTCGTGATGAAGGCAGACGGGAAGGACGACAGGAAGGCAGGCAGGAGGGCAGGCAGGAGGGCAGGCAGGAGGGCAGGCAGGAGGGCATGGTAGATATGTTACTTTACCTTCTGCAGCGCCGTTTTGGAGAACTGCCGGCTTCCGTCAAGGCTCAGGTAGCAAAGGCAGAACTGCCTCTGCTCGAGGCCTGGAGCAATCGCCTTTTGGAGGCCAAATCCCTGGAGGATCTTTTTGCCAGTTGATGGCTGTCAGTGTGCTGAATATTGGCAACTTGTGATGAGCATGGTTGCAACAGAGCGCGTTGTTCGCGGTTGCCTGCGGATCCTGTGGAGTCAATTCCTGGCGTGATGGCCCTTGGCTCCTGCGACACGGGTACAAGACTCTCCAGAAGACTGATCAGTACACGTGGTACCGTATGATCTGTCCTAATTCCTGTGGCAATTCTGTTTTTCACCGGGTAGACTCGTCATACAGGTGTATGCGACGGCAGCAGGAGAAGCGGCCATGAAATTTATTGATCCCCGGATAGATTTTGCCTTCAAGCGCATTTTTGGCAGCGAGAGCGCCAAAGAGGTGCTGATCAGTTTTCTGGAGAGTCTGCTTGGACTGCAGGGGGAACGCTGTATTGCCGAGTTGACCATTCTTGACCCCTTTTTGGCCCCGAAAATTCGTGAGCTGAAATATTCCATTCTCGATGTGCGCTGCCGGGATCATCGTGGCATTACCTACATTGTCGAGATGCAGGTACAGAAGGTGGCCGCCTTTCTCAAACGGATTCAGTTTAACGCCGCCAAAGCCTATACCAGCCAGATCGAACGTGGCGAAGAGTATCCCAAGTTGAACCAGGTGATCGCCATCACCATCACCGATTTTGTCCTGTTCAACGACTTTGACCACTGCCTCTCCCGCCACGAAGCGCGGGAAACCATCACCGGCAACAGCTATCTGCAGGAAATTCTGCATGTTTTTGTCGAGCTGCCCAAATTTCGCAAATCGCTGGAGCAATTGACAGATGTTCTGGAGCAGTGGATCTACTTCATCAAATATGCCGGATCGTTGCAGGAGGTTCCGGCCTGCCTGGATGCCGAACCGTTCCGCCACGCCTTTGAAATGGCCAGGGTGGCCAATATGTCGGTAGAGGAGTTGGAACTGTACGAAAAAGCGGGTATTGCCATTACCGATGCAAGGGGGGCGGTGGAACTGGCCCGTGATGAAGGCAGACGGGCAGGGAGACAGGAGGGCATGGCAGATATGTTACTCTACCTCCTGCAACGCCGTTTCGGACAACTGCCGGATTCCGTCAAGACTCAGCTGGCAAAGGCGGAACCGTCTCAGCTCGAAGCCTGGACCGATCGCCTTTTGCAGGTCAACTCTCTGGATGATCTTTTTGCTGGTTGACAGCTCTTCGGTTTGCCAAGCATCATCCATCCGCCGGAAAAACCAGGGATGCGGCGGGCTGCGCTGCCGGTTTCAATTGATTTATTCATTTGTTTGGTAGATGACGATGCAAACCCCTCTGACCTCGATCAATTTTTCTTTGTCTGCCGCTTGTGGTGCCAGTTGCATTTATTGTCCGTCCGAGCGGGGCAAGGCGATGGCGACGAAAAACATGCCTTTTGCCGTGGCCCGCAAGATTATTGATGAGGTCAGAGCTCCAGAATTTGTCGAAAAATATCAGGTAGTCAAATATGTCGTCGGGGAAAATGGTGATTCGTTCATCAACAAAGAGGCCCTCGATATTCTGCGCTATATCAAGCACCGCAATCCCAAGGCGCATATTTTTTGTGTGACCAATTTTCAACAGTTAACCCCGGAAAAGAGTGCCACTATTCTTGCCGAAGGGTTGATCAGCAGCTTGTGTCTGAATATCGATGGGTCCGATCCGGAACGCTATCAGGCGGTGAAAGGGTTGGCCTACCAGGAGGTGCTGGAGGAACATTTCCGCACTTTTTTACGCATCCGGGAGAGCGTGCAATCTCCAGTACCGATTCATCTCTCCATTTTGAGCATGCACAACTACCTGCAGGCGGTGCAGAACCGTTTTCACCGTTTGCCGACGCAATTGCGCGACGCCCAGGCGACGCAATGGGCGGATGATACGGAAGAGGTGGGGGCCCGTTGGGCACCGCTGTTGCGACCGGGGGATGTGATCAGCCGCATGCGTCCGATGTTTTGGGCCGAACGGGCACTGGTGGATAAAACGACGCTGGATTACAGCACATATCGTTGTCCGCTGCTGAAACGGATCCGCAGCGAAGCGTTCATCGCTCCGGATGGCACCTGGTACGCCTGCTGTTTTGATGACAACTATCGCCTGGCGTTGGGCAATGTTTATCAGCAGTCGGTCGATGCCGTGGCCTGTTCGCCAGCACGGGAGGAGCTGATCGGACAACTGGAGGCGCAGGCCTTTGCCCGGATCGGTCCCCCGTGTGATACGGTCAATTGCTGCTGGACATGAGGGCGATGGTGGTTGAGTCGTGCGGCATTCGTCTCTGTTGTCGTCGTCCGTTGGCAGCTTTTCTGCTGGCGGTGGATCTGACCTTGCCGGGTCAGGGGTGTACGGTATTTTTTGGACCATCTGGAGCGGGCAAAAGCACCTTGCTCCGTTTTATTGCCGGGCTGGATCGGATTGATGGGGGAGTGCTGTACATCAACGGAGCCTGTTGGCAGGATGCGGAGCGGAACATTTTTCTCGCACCGCATCGGCGAGCGGTGGGTTATGTGTTTCAGGATGCCCGCCTCTTTGCCCATTTGAACGTGCGGGACAATGTGCTGTACGGTTTGCGTCGGGTGCCAGAGGCCACCCGGCGGGTGGCCTGGCAACAGGCGGTGGATCTGTTGGGAATTGAGGCACTGCTGCCGCGTCCCGTGGCCACCCTTTCCGGGGGGGAGAGGCAGCGGGTGGCCATTGCACGGGCTTTGGCAACCTCACCGTCGGTTTTATTGCTCGATGAGCCGTTGGCGGCAGTCGATCTGGCACGCAAGCAGGAAATTTTGCCCTATCTGGAACGGTTGCACCAGAGCCTGCAGATTCCGATGCTCTATGTCAGCCATGCCCCGGAGGAGGTGGCCCGTTTGGCCGATCATCTCGTCTTGCTGGATCAGGGGCAGGTGGTGGCACAGGGTGGGTTGACTGAGACCTTGGCGCAACTGGATCTGCCCATACAACTGGCTGAAGAGAAGGGCGTGGTTTGGCAGACGGTGGTGGCTGAGCGGGATGCAACGTGGCATCTGTGCCGGGTTGCGTTTGCCGGTGGTTCGTTGTGGACCCGGGATCGGGGTCTGGCGGTGGGAGAGGCGGCGCGGGTGCGTATTTTAGCCCGTGACGTGGGCCTGAGCCTGACAGCGCAGAGTCACACCAGCATTCAGAATCAATTGCCTGGGCGAATCAGTGCGATTGTTGCCGATACCCATCCGGGTTTGGCCTTGGTGCAGCTGCGCATTGGCAGTTCGCCGTTGGTGGCCCGCTTGACAGAACGGTCGGTGGCCGCTTTGGGCTTGCAGGTGGGTGGTGCGGTGTGGGCCCAGGTAAAAGCGGTTGCGCTGCTGTAGTTGAGCCTCTGCCGGGCCAGTTGCGACCCGGCAGAAGAGAAGACAATCAGGGCAAACGGGCTTCGGCCCGGCTGACCAGCAGCGGACGTTTCAATGGTTCGGGCAGTTGGTCGCCGATTTTTTCTATCATCCCTTTGTTGACCAGATTGTAATACAGTTCGGCACGCACGGCTACCACCCCCTGAACCGGGATGAGATAATCCAATGTGCGGCTCTCTCCAGCCTGCAGGCGGGTGTCGGCGGCCACTTTGCTGGCCAGCATCGGCATGACCGGTTTGCCTTCGCTGTCGGTGACTTTCAACATCAGCACCGCTTGCGGATCCTCTGTCAGTGGATTTTCTTTAAAATTTTGCCAAATGATCTGGCTGGCGGCATCCATGGCGGTAATCTTCAGCACCAGATTGCGGAAGGGGGCACCGGTCGGAAAATCATGGGCCAGTTTATTCTGCAGGGTGACTTTGCTCTGAATGCCCTTGTCGCCCGACTGTGCAGAGAGGGTGAGAATGACGGCCCGCCGTACCATGGCTGGATCATGACCACCGGGCAGGGCGTGGCTGGTGTGACCGTTAACCACCGGCATATGGCATGACTGGCAGGTGGGGGTGGTTCCTTCACCCAGGGCTGTCTCCCCGATGGCGCAGGTGGCCACACCGTTGGCGTTGATCAGCTTTTCGTGGCAGCCCAGACATTGGCTTGAGCGCTTGAACAGCAGCGGATTGGCGGCATGGGGGAAAGGATTGACCGAAGGGTTGCCATGGCCGGCACCGGGAACCAGCGCAGGCTGCTGTCCGTTCCAGGCCCCGTTGCCACTTTGCAGGGCGTCGTTGCTGAAGGTGTAGGCTTTGGCCCCCACCTGCTGACTGCCGTCGGCCGCTTTTAAGCCGTTGTAATGGCTCATGGTGTGGCAGGAGACACAGGTCACCCCTTCGGCATAAGTCGGCTTGGCATCCAGTTTGGTGGAACCCTCTTTGGCCGCCATCGGCGCATGGCATTGCAGGCAGATGGGATATTTGCCGCTCACTTTGTCGGTCACCCCCTCCTGGGTGGGATCACCGACCATCATGCGATACATGGCCCCATGGATGGGATCCTTGAGCGCGGTGCTGTTGGCATGCATGCTCTGTTGCCACTCCTGGAAGATGGCTTGGTGGCAGGCACCACATTCTGCGGCAGAGATTTGCTGCAGGGGGGGATGGTCGGTGTTGGCGCTGGCTGTCTGGGCAAACAGCAGGCCCAGAGCCGCAGCCCAGGCGGCCCACAAGGCCGAATGTCGTCTCATGGCTGAATTCTCCTATCGAGAGTTGTTGTTTGAGGGGTGTCAACGAGAGTTATTTCCATTGATGGATGGGAAAATATATCGTTGAATCATCTGGTTATGTTGTTTGTGCCGCATCAAGATCACAGATTTGCCGTGCGCTGTCAACCGCCGCTTTGCTGCCGCAGGGGAATTCATTCCGGCAACAGCTCTTCTGCCCGGCAGGAGGCAAACCGCTTCCGGGCGGATCTCTGTGGCAAGCGGAGGATAAGTGGTTGAAATGCGGGGATGGGGGCAGTATAGTCGCCCCAGTGGGCGGCAACATGGCGGCCCTGGCCAATTCATGTGCGAGTGTGGAGTCGATCGGGATGTTGAATGTGATGCGCCGTGCGGCCAATACCTGGGTTCTCAAGCTGGTATTGGTGTTTATTGCCCTGAGCTTCGTCGTCTGGGGGGTTGGGGATTATGTGACCAAAGAGGGACAGGAGCCGGTGGCGGAGGGAGGGAAATGGACGATTGGGCCACGGGAGTTTGCCATGGCCTATGATAATGAGTTCAATCAACTCAAGCAGCGTTTCGGCAACGCTTTGGACAAAAAGACGGCAGAAGCCTTGGGGTTGAAACAACGGGTGCTGGCGGTGTTGATCAACCGGCAAGTTCTCAATGAGGCAACCCGTCGTTTGCAGATGGATATTTCTCCGGCCACCTTGCAGAATCAACTGGCGGGCAACCCGGCCTTTCTGCGCGGTGACCGTTTTGATAACGAGCGCTACAAACTGTGGCTGCGCAGTCAACATTTAACACCACGGGATTATGAGGCGATGCTGGCGGAGGAGATTCGTTCCGGCCAATTGTATCGTACCATCGGTTCAGTGGTGGCGGTGCCGGATCTGCTGGTGCAGGATCTCTATCGCCTGGAGAACGAAAAGCGGGTGGTGGAAATGTTGAAGCTGAAATCGAAGGCCCTGGAGTCGGAGATTGAAGTGACCGACACCTTGCTGGAGGAGTTTTTGCGCACGCATGCCGAGCGGTTCATGCGTTTGGCCCAGGTCAAGCTGGAATATGTGGTGTTGGACGGTTCGGTGGTACGCGATGCGGTGCGCATCAACCCGGAGGAAATCAAGGAGTATTATGAGGAGAACAGCGCCGAATTTCGCCATGAAGAGCGGCGCAAAGTCAGCCATGTGCTGGCCCAGGTGAACAAACCCGGTGAAGAGGCGCAGGCTCTGCAGCGCATCGAGCAGGCACGGGCCCGAATCCAGAAAGGGGAACCCTTTGCCGAGGTGGCGCGGCAGATGTCGGACGATGTTTCCAAAGAGCAGGGAGGGGCATTGGGTGAATTTGGCCGCGATACCATTGATCCGGCTTTGGAGGGAGCAGCCTTTTCTCTGACGGAGGGAGCCGTTTCCGAACCGATCAAGAGTGAGTATGGTTACCATCTGCTGCAGGTGACCGGGATCACAGCGGCGGAAGGCAAAACCCTGGAACAGGCGAGTGAAGAGATCAAACACCGTTTGAGCGAGAAAAAACAGCAGGAGTTGGTCTACGAACGGGCCAATCAGTTGGAGGAGAAGGTGGCGGCAGCAGGAAGTCTGCAGGCGGTTGCCGAGGCGATGCAGTTGCGTTACCGGCAGACCGGACTGTTCAGCCGCGAAGATGCAAAAAATGAAGAGATTGAACGGGAAGATAAATTTCTCGATGCCGCCTTTGCCACACCGGCAGGGGAGATGAGCGCGGTGGTTGAGGTCAAAGAGGGGCAGTTTGCCGTGCTGAAGGTGTTGGAACGGCAGGAGCCGGTGCTGAAAAGTTTGCAGGAGGCACGGCCTGCGGTCACCAGTCTGTTCAAGAACGAGCAGGCCCATCAAAAAGGGACCGAGTTGATGCAGAAAGCGATTGCCTTGCTGCGCGAAGGCAAAAGCTGGCAAGAGGCGGCCCAACTGCATCCGGCGCTGCGCTTGGAGGTGTCGGAACCTTTTCTGCGCAGTGGTGGCAAAGGTGGTCCGGCCCCGGCGGTGCGCATGGCAGCGTTTCGTCTGAGTATGGGCAATCCGTTGCATGGTGAGGTGCTGGAGGGGTTGGAAGAGCTGGTGGCCATTCGCCTGCAAAAGATTCAGGAAGCGGATGACAAAGCGATGCAGGAGGCCTTGCCGACCTTGCGCACCACCTTGGAAAACAGTTTGGGGCAGGAGCAGATTGTCGCCTTCATGAACGGCTTGCGTCAGGAGGCAAAAATCAAGGTGCATAACAAAATGTTGGAACGTTTTTAATCTCCATGGCTAAAAAATTTCTCAACATACCGATTGTCGAACAGGGCAGCAACCAGGTGGTGGGCAGTTTATGTTCGACTTTGGATGCCGTGTCGGCAGATGAGTTGGCTGCCTTGGCTGAGTTGAAACGTTTGCAGCGGGAGGCAGAAGCGGTCAAGCAGCAGTTGGCGCAGGCCTCAGCAGAGGAGGGGCAGGCGTTGGCAGAACGATTGGCGCAGTTGCGCCAGGAGGCCGCCGCCTGGCGGCAGCGCCGCGAACAGGCGACCTTGGAGAAACATGTGGCGTTGGGACATACAACCTTGCCGGTACGGGAGTATTGATAGCGGGGCCGCATGGCAACGGGCTCATGCCAGGCCGCAATCAAACGGGTGATGGCGTTGGCTGCGTCGTCGGCTCCTTGCCGTGCTGTTTGCACTGTCTCGTCGCCTCCTTCCTGCCGCCTTGTTTCCCGTTCGATTGCGACTTGATGTCTGGCGTGGATCAGGAGCAACGGGGCCGCGGAGCGCACAATGCCTCCGGGCCCCGTTTCTCTTTGCAGGGGCAGGTGCGAGGATGGACGGAGAGGATCAGCGGTATATGGGCCAGGCTTTGCGGCTGGCACGGCGGGCGATTGGTCGCACCCGACCCAACCCGATGGTGGGGTGTGTGTTGGTGCGTGCTGGTCGGGTGGTGGGCAAGGGGTATCACCAGCAGGCGGGAGGACCACATGCGGAGGTGTGGGCCTTGCGTCAGGCCGGTGCGTTGGCCGGTGGTGCCACCGCCTACGTGACGTTGGAGCCATGCAGCCATTTTGGTCGCACGCCGCCCTGTGCCGATGCCCTGTTGCAGGCGGGGGTGGCGCGGGTGGTGGTGGCGATGACTGACCCCAATCCGCAGGTGGCCGGGAGAGGTGTGCAGCGATTGCGCGCGGGCGGGGTGGTGGTCGACGAGGGGGTCTTGCAGGCAGAAGCAGCCCGGCTCAACGCTCCTTTTGTCAGTTGGATCACCCGAGGCCGACCGCTGTTGACCGTCAAGATGGCCTCCTCTCTGGATGGCAAGACGGCGACTTGTGGCGGGGAAAGCCAATGGATTACCGGTGCCACGGCCCGGCAATGGGTGCAGCGGATGCGGGCAGAGCATGACGCGGTGCTGACCGGCATTGGTACGGTGTTGGCCGACAACCCCCGTTTGAACAGTCGTTTGCCGGGGGGGAGAGATCCGGTACGGGTGGTGGTTGACTCCGCTTTGCGCACGCCGTTATCGGCAGCGCTGGTCACCTCTTCCGAGCAGGCACCGTTATGGATT
Organism: Magnetococcales bacterium WMHbinv6; assembly: GCA_002753135.1. Lineage (GTDB taxonomy): Bacteria > Pseudomonadota > Magnetococcia > Magnetococcales > Magnetaquicoccaceae > Magnetaquicoccus. Next base: position 14,700 of record PDZV01000058.1, read on the forward strand.
GCCAGCACCGAACGGGCGGACAGAGAACGGCGGGCTGCCTGGCAGGCGTTGGAGGAGAGCGGACGGGTATCGCTGTTGACCTGTCGGGCGACAGCAGAGGGCAGGGTGGATCTGACCGATCTGCTGGCCCAGTTGGCGCAGCGGAATC
>PDZV01000059.1 GCA_002753135.1 Magnetococcales bacterium WMHbinv6
TGTACGCCATTTCATGCGATCATTACAGCGTGTACCAGAAAAAATCGCCGGATTTTTCAGACACCCTGAAACCCTCTACGCTGCACATATCAATGTCGGCTAAACAATGCACTGATTAGTAGCTCACAAGGAGGTCCAGGAGGAGATTATCTCCTCCCGGCAGAGGTTTGGAGACAGAGTCTCCAAGGTTTATGCTTTTGTGGCAGCGCTTTTCACAACAAGCCAAGGCGCTTTTTGCCTTGGCGCAGCGCCGCCACGCCCTTGTGACTTTCAAATGCGATTGCCCTGCAATTCGTGCAATGCCAATATCGGGTGAATGTGCTACACTTTTCTCGTCGTCAAACGGATTACAGCCATCTGCATGCACAATAATCGAGTGGACCATGAATAACATCAGTAAACAGATTACCCGCATGTTACACCAGGGGGTGCCGTCGGATGGCATACGCCATTATTTGGCCACGCAAATCGGTTTGGCGGAACAAGCCATCGATGTTTTTTACTCTGTTTTTGATGTGGCGATTCACTTTTTACGCCTGGGCATTTTTCCCGGTCAAATTGTCGAACTGCTGGTCAAGCGTGGCATTCCCCAGCCTGTTGCCAACGAAATTGTCGGCGATAACCTGATCTATTCCCGCATATTGTATGGCGAGTGTCCCCTTTGTCGGCAAAAGCCGCCCCATGCCGTCATCAAAGGGGTGTTGAGCCAAGTGGAATATGTTCCCTCCGTGCCTCTCTCGCTCCCTTCGCCAATGACCTGGCTGCACTGTTCTGCCTGTCAACATATCTTTACTGATGGGTATCATCAACCCGTAGTACAACAGGCCATTTTTAAATTCAACCAGCTGGATCCGGTCTCCGACATCAAATATCTGGAGTCCATGCACATTTTTTCCGGGGATCGGGTCAACCATGTCGGCCACTATCAAGCCGATGGCAGATGGTTGGATGTCGGCTTTGGCAATGGATCGTTGTTGCACGCTGCCAGAGAGTGTGGCTATCAACCGGTCGGTATTGATCTGCAACGCAAACGGGTTATGGAACTGCAACAACAAGATATAGAGGCCTACTGTTGTCGCCTCGACGAAGTGCCCTTGCCCGACGGACAATGTCAGGTGGTCAGCATGACCGATGTGCTGGAACACATTCCATATCCCAGCCAATATTTGCTCGCATCACACCGTTTGTTGGCCAAAGAGGGGGTTTTGTTGCTTTCGGTGCCCAATCGCGAGAGCCGTATATGGCAGTTGCTGGATGCACAGGGCAACAATCCGTTTTGGTATCAGCCTGACCATTACCATAATTTCAGCCGCTCACGACTCTATCTGTTGTTGCAGGAATATGGCTTTCAACCCCTCAACTGTCGTATCAGCCAACGTACCCGCATGGGCATCGAAGTGGTGGCAAGAAAAATATCATAGCGTGTATAAAGCAGGCGCTTTTATATATGAATTGCAATATATATGTTAATTGATATATAATAACATATTTCAATTCATATGTTAATGATTTAATAGATTTATTTGCATGATTGCACAGGAGATGGCGCAATGAAGGTGGAAAATGTGCTGCGGGTCATGGCGGATGAAACCCGCCTGCGCTGCTTGATGTTGCTGGTCCATGAAACAGAACTGTGTGTGTGTGAAATGGAGCAGACACTCAACGAGCCGCAACCAAAGATTTCACGCCATTTGGCTGTATTGCGCAAAGCAAACATGGTACAAGATCGGCGTGACGGGCATTGGATCTACTATCGGCTCCACCCGCAGCTGCCGGTGTGGGCGAAAAAAATTGTCTTGGGGGCCGCTTCCGGTGTTGCCGGCCAGGAACCCTTTTTTTCTGATCAGCAGCGGCTGGCAAGCCGTGTGCAGCGTGCGGATCGCTGCAACGGTGATGGCGAGAGTCAAGCGCAGCAAAGCTGCGCGTAAACGGGATCACTCTTTTTTGCGACTGATCCCGTCTGGCGCAAGCGCTATTATAAAACCGGGGCAGAATAAATCGGAAAACTGCGGCACAAACGTGCCACCTCGTGACGGACATCCATCTCCACAGCCGGGTCGCCGTTGGGGGTATCGGCCACCATATCCAGAATGCGCACAATCATCCGCCCGACTTCACGAAACTCCTCTTCAGCAAAACCACGACTGGTCGCCGCAGGCGTCCCCAAACGAATGCCAGAGGTGATGAATGGACTCTGCGGATCTCTGGGAATAGCATTTTTGTTGCAGGTCAATCCGACCTGCTCCAGAGCATGTTCAGCCACCTTGCCGGTGATCCCGCGAGAGGTTAAATCCACCAGCATCAAATGGTTCTGCGTACCACCAGAGACAATGCGCAATCCTCGTTCCACCAGAGTCTCAGCCAGGGCACGGGCATTCAAACAAACCGCCTCAATATAGCTTTTATATTCCGGGCTGAGGGCCTCTTTGAAAGCAACCGCCTTGGCAGCAATCACGTGCATTAAAGGACCACCCTGAATTCCAGGAAAAATTTTGGAGTCGATTTTTTTAGCCAAATCTTCGCGGTTGGTCAAAATCATGCCACCTCGTGGACCGCGCAAGGTTTTGTGGGTTGTGGTGGTGACAATATCCGCATAAGGAATCGGTGACGGATGCGCACCCACGGCCACCAGGCCGGCAAAATGGGCCATATCCACCAACAAAAAGGCACCAACCTCATCACAAATGGCCCGGAATTTGGCAAAATCGATAATCTGGCTATAAGCTGAGGCTCCGGCAACAATCACCCGTGGTTTATGTTCACGGGCCAAACGGGCCACCTGTTCATAATCAATCTTTTCCGTTTCCGGGTGCAGTCCATACTGCACGGCGTTAAACAACTGACCGGAAAAATTGGGTTTGGCCCCATGGGTCAAATGACCGCCATCGGCCAACGACATGCCTAAAATGGTATCACCTGCCGAGGCCAAAGCCAAATAAGCCGCCATGTTTGCCTGCGAACCGGAATGGGGCTGCACGTTGGCAAACTGACAACCAAACAATTTTTTGGCCCGGGCAATGGCCAACTCTTCAGCCTTGTCGACAAAATTGCAACCACCATAATAGCGTTTTCGTGGGTACCCCTCGGCATATTTATTGGTCAAGACGCTGCCCTGTGCCTGCAGCACGGCACGGCTGACCACATTCTCCGAGGCAATCAATTCAATCTGGCTTTGTTGCCGATCCAGTTCCTCGGCAATGGCACCATACAATTCTGGATCGATCTGTTGCAGGTTTAAATCGCTGGTGGTCCATTTTGCCTGCGATTCGGTCGCTCTTTTTGTTGCGGTCTTTCCTGATTTGGCCATTGCGCTTCTCTTGCTGTGTTAGGGGTCAAAAGTGGAATTATAACAGGCGTTGCCTTCACGGATCCATCATCGAAATACGGCGCTGGTGACGCCCTCCCTCAAAAGCGTTGGCCAGCCACACTTGCACGATTGCCTCAGCCACCGGTGCCCCCGTCACTCGTCCCCCCAGCACCAGAATATTGGCATCATTATGCTGCCGGGATAAACGAGCCGTAAACTCATCATGACACAAAGCAGCGCGAATACCGGGAAAACGATTGGCGGCCATCGACATGCCCAACCCGGTGCCACAAATCAAAATACCCCGATTGGCTTCGCCGTCCAGCACGGCACGGCATACCTTGCGGGCATATTCAGGATAGTCGACCGATTGATGATCTCCGATACCAAAGTCGATGATCTGGATCGCATCCTGGCCTCGCAACACCTGGAGCAGATACTGCTTGAGTTCCGTGCCACCGTGATCATTGGCAATGGCGATAATCATCTGCCTCTCCTTGCATAGTATACCTGCTGGCCACCTGCTCAAGGCAGCACCGACGAAAAGAGTATCTCAGAGCGGTTCCATGGTATCCCAAACCTGACATTGCGGACATTTCCAGGAAATATCCTGTGATTTAAAGCCGCACTGCGAACATTGAAATACCGGTTGACGCGAAGTCAGCATATCCAAGCAACGTTCACCAACAACACTCGCCTCTTGCCATTGTGCGCTTCGACTCAACAGGCGCAACAGACGGTGGGCCAAAAAAGGGGAGTTGGGATGGGCTGCCACACCACGGCGCAACAACAAAATCGCCTCTTCCAATCGTCCTTGTTCTTCCAGAATATTGCCCCAGCTCAAAATCAAGCGTGGCGTGGCCGTCGAAGCCGCCACCGCATCCTGCATCAAGCGATCAAACCCTTTTTCATCCTTGGCCAGGGAAAAGGCCTTCTGCAATGAGCTCACCAAGAGAAAAAAATGGCTGGGTCGTGTTTTACGTACCGTGCTGAAATTTTTTATCGCGGCAGACAGTTCATTGCGTTCCATCTGTGCCTCTCCCAACAGACGGTAGGCCTCCACACAGCCAGGATAAACCTTGATTGCTGCCTGAAACGGTTCCAAAGAGGGGAGAGTGGTGCTGCTACCGGCAGGATTTTTTTTCTCCTGCTCCCACTGCTCCTGGCCCGCCCGCAACAACAAATGGGCCTCCCGACGTGGATCGGCTTGTCCGCTGACCCGTTTCAAGGTGCGCAACACCTCCAGCGCCAAATCCCAACGTCCCTCACTCTCATGCAGTGCCTGCAAGCCGATCAGGGCTTTGCGATGGGCCGGATCAACGGTCAAAACCCGCCGATAGGCTTCGACGGCGCGGTCCAAAAAGCCACCCTGCCGATAATCTTCGGCCAGAGCAAACAGCGCCGCCGTGCGGTTTTGATCAGAAAGATCGGGCCGGGCAATAATATTTTGATGGATGCGGATCGCACGGCCAACCTCACCACGCGCACGAAACAAATTGCCCAGCGATAGATAAATTTCTACCGTTTCCGAATTGATTCGCACCGCCTGGGTAAAGGCCTCAATGGCTTTGTCCGGTTCGTCGCTCAATAAAAAATGAACGCCGCGAAAATAAAAGGCGGTCTCTTCCTGTTGGGCGATACCGGCTGCTCCGGGTGCAACAAAACGGCGCAATCCCGCCTTATCCCGGCCTATGCGATAGCCGGCACGAAACAGCACGGCACCCACCGTAACCGCCAACGCTGCCCAACCGATCAAATTGGCCAGTTTCATTGCCCGCTCTTTTCCTCTCTGAAGAGGCTATGCAAAATAACTTGTGCAGTGTGTGCCGAATTTTGCCCGCTCCACAAGGCGGAAAAAGGGGCGCACAGGCCGACGGGCAACCCTTTTGCCAATGCGGCGGACGGAGCCAAAGAAAGGCAAGATGTCCAAGTTATTGTGCATAGCCTCCTAAGGAGAGCCCTGTCAGGAAAGATGCAGATCATTGTCCAGGGGTTGGTTGCGTAAATTGGCGAGTTCAGCTTCCAATTTTTGATTTTGATGGAGCAAAAGATCATTCTGCTTGCGAAAGGTTTGACGACTACTCCACGCAGAAAACGTACCTGCCAAATATCCGAGAAAAAATGGGACAAATGCCAACACAAACAAGGGAATATCCGGAAACATCCATCCCCCTGGCAACTGGACGGTAACCTCTTTTTGATTGGCTGCTGCAAAGAGAACCGCCACCAGCGCCAGCGCCAGAATAAACAACAGGTTCAACCAGCCAACCATGCTTTATCCCGATCTCCCCAGCACATTTTTCCGCCAACCGGATCTATGGCCGCTTACCTGCCGTTCGCTTACTGTTGGCGTTGGTCAATGAACGACCAACGCCAACAACAGCGACCTTTTAGTGATCAACCCGCTCGCGTAACGCTTTGCCGGCCTTGAAAAAGAGAACACGTTTGGCATCCACCATCACGCGCTCACCGGTTTTCGGGTTGCGACCTTCGCGTGAGCGGCGCTCCTTCAGGCCAAACGAACCAAATCCCCGCAATTCAACCCGGTTACCCACTTCCAGTGAGTGTCCGATGGAATCGAATACGGTATTGACGGCTGTTTCCGCATCCTTACGTGAAAGCTTCAACTGTTGGGCAATCAGGCTGATTAAGGCCGACTTGGTCATCTTTTTCCCTCTCTTTCGTTTTAGGAGCTGCTTCCTGATCTTTTTTCCAAAGCCTGTGACAGAGCTTCACCCAAACTGCTGGTGGCTGAACCGCTGTCCGAAGTATATTCCTGCACGGTCTTGCGCTCTTGCGCCGCTTCCAACGCTTTGACGGAAAGGCTGATTTTGCGTTTTTGCCGGTCAATCTGCGTGATTTGCACCCGAATCTCTTCGCCCACCTTCAGGCTGGTACCTTCCGCATCCTCGCGGGAAAAATCGCTCTTGCGCAACAGACCTTCCACCTGATCGGTCAGACGAATCACCATACCGGCAGCTACCGACTCAATGATCGTACCGGAAACTTCGCTGCCCTTGGGATGCTCATCCACCCAAACTGTCCAACCATCCGGGCTGGTCTGTTTCAAGCCCAGGGAGATGCGCTCTTTTTCCGGATCCAGTGACAAAACGATGGCTTCCACTTCCTGTCCACGCTGGAAGCTCTTCAGGATATCCTCTCCGGCGGCATTGTCCCAGCTGACATCGGACAGATGCACCAAACCATCAATATCCCCTTCCAAGCCGATGAACAGACCGAATTCGGTGATGTTTTTGATCTCACCGGTCACCGTGACACCCACCGGATGCTTTTCAGCAAAAGCGACCCACGGATTTTCCTGGCACTGTTTCAGACCCAACGAAATACGACGGCGTTCGGCATCCACATCCAACACCATGACATCCACTTCCGTACCCACTTCCAAAATTTTGGACGGATGCAGATTTTTCTTGGTCCAGGCCAGTTCGGAAACGTGGGCCAGACCTTCCACGCCCGATTCCAGCTCCACAAAGGCACCGTAATCGGTAATGTTGGTTACCACACCGCGGAAACGGGTTCCCGGAGGATATTTGGCACCGATACCCTCCCAGGGATCGGTCTGCAGCTGTTTCATGCCCAGGGAGATGCGTTGCGTATCGGCGTTGAATTTGATCACCTGCACCGCCACCGTGTCACCAACCGCCACCACGCTGGAAGGATGTTTGACCCGCTTCCAGGACATATCGGTGATATGCAGCAAGCCGTCCAGGCCGCCCAAATCGACAAAGGCACCATAGTCGGTGATGTTTTTGACCACGCCGTCCAGGATCATCCCTTCGTGCAAGGTTTCCAACAAGGCGCTGCGGGCGCTCTCCCGCTGTTTTTCAATCACGGCACGGCGGGAAACCACAATGTTGCCACGCCGACGATCCATCTTCAGAATATCAAACGGCTGATCCTCTTCCTGCAGACGACCGATATCATGCACCGGGCGCACATCCACCTGCGAACCAGGCAGGAAGGCTGCCAGGGAGCTGATGTCGACCGTATAACCACCTTTGACTTTGCCCATGATCCGGCCATAGACCGTCTCCTGGCCGTTGAAGGCCTGTTCCAGTTTCAACCAGGCCTCTTCCCGCTTGGCTTTTTCGCGTGACAGGATGGCTTGCCCGTTCTGATCTTCCGAACGCTCGACAAAAACATCCACTTTATCGCCCACCCCAACCGACAGCACGCCATTGCTGTCATAAAACTCCCGGATGGTCAGCCGCCCTTCGGATTTGAGTCCGACATCGATGACAAACTCGTCACCCTCTCGCTGAATAATCGTGCCAGTGACGACCTGGCCCTCTTTGCCGATACCCTGGCCGAACGATTCGTCCAGCAGTGCCTCAAAGTCCTCTTCTGCAATTTCATCAAGTAACAGCGTGTCAGCAGCCACGTAAATCCACCTTCGGTTAATGGTTATGGGGATATTCCCGATACAACAGCTCTCGCGCTATTATCGCGATCCAGCTAACGACTCTCTACACGTAAACTCCGCCTGATTCAAGGTGTTTTTTACCAAATGCAACACCTGTTTGATGCTCTCCTCGAGGGTAAGCGTCGTGGTATCCACCAGCACGGCATCTTCTGCGGCTTGCAGGGGGGCGGTGCTGCGTCCGGCGTCGCGATGGTCCCGTTCGGCCATGGCAGCATATACCTCCGAGAAGCTAGCATTTTTTCCCATCCCTTGCAACTCCCGAACACGTCGGGAGGCCCGTTCCTGCAAAGAGGCGGTCAGGAAAATTTTCAAGTCGGCATCCGGCCAGACAATGGTTCCGACATCGCGTCCATCCAGGATCAGGTGCGACTGGCCGCCATAGAGTCGTTGAAAGGACAACAACGCCTGCCGTACCGCCGGCATGGCGGCGATGCGGGAGGCGGCCTGACCAATTGTTTCCGCCCGCAGTGCTTCGGTGACATCCTCATCGGCCAACCAGGCGCGAAAATTGCCTCCATCTTGCGCCCGATAGGCAAAGGGCATGCTCGTGGCGCGGGCGACTATCTGGGCATCGGCCAAGGCCTCGCGCACGGTCAGCAAACCCAGCGCCCGATAAATGGCACCCGTTTCCAGGTAGGCCAGCCCCAACTCTCTGGCAACCGCCCGACAGACCGCCCCCTTGCCAGCACCTGCCGGTCCATCGACCGCAATCACCACCCGATTACCCTTGGCTACCCGGTCTGTCACGTGCGCCCCGCCTGATTGATTGGAATATGCCATTGATTATGCAATAAATGTGTTGAGTTGGTCCGAAAACAATGCCTAAACGATCGTGGCACCCAAACGTGACATCAATGGCTGAAACGATGGAAAAGATGTCTGAATATTGGCGCACCGCTTCACCACAACCGGTTCACGACAGCGCAAACCCGCGACCAACAGGCTCATGGCAATACGATGATCGGTGAAGGAGTCCACCGTCACCCCTCCTGGCAACCCCTCCGGATTGCCAATGATATGCAAGCCATCGGCCAGTTCTGTTACCGCGACCCCCAGGGCTTGCAGCCCCACCGCCATGGCATGGATCCGATCGCTCTCTTTGACCCGCAATTCGGCAGCCCCGGTCAAACGGGTTTCACCCTCTGCCAGAGCCGCCGCCACACAAAAGATGGGAAACTCATCGATTGCCCGCGGAATCAATTCGGCAGGCACCTCAATGCCACGCAAAGAGGAGTGGCTGACATGCAGATCGGCAATCGGTTCACCGCCCGCTTGCCGCACCTGTCGCTGTTCAATGCGGGCACCCATTTGGCTCAACAACGCCAACAAGCCGGTACGTGTCGGATTGACGCCCACGCCCTGCAACAGCAATTCCGAGCCGGGCACCAACAAGGCAGCAACCAGCGGAAAGGCGGCGGAAGAGATGTCCCCCGGCACTTCGATGGTTTGTGCCAGCAGGTTGGGCCAACCGTCCACCGCAACCCGCAACCCTTGCCGAGTGACCTCGGCACCAAAGGCGGTCAACATGCGTTCGGTATGATCGCGGGAGAGTTCCGGTTCCAACACCGCACTGCCCCCCGCCGTATTCAGTCCGGCCAATAAAACGGCACTTTTTACCTGCGCCGAAGCCACCGGCATCTGATAGTCGATCGGAATCAGTTCCGTGCCTTGGATGACCAGCGGTGCCTTGCCCTGCTCCCGGCTGATAATGCGTGCGCCCATTTGGCTCAACGGGGTGATGACCCGTTTCATCGGGCGCTGGCGCAGACTGGCATCCCCGGTCAGCACGCTGAAAAAAGGTTGGCTGGCCAACACCCCGGACAACAGACGCATGGCGGTGCCGGAGTTGCCCATATCCAACACATCATCCGGTTCACGCAGACCATCCAGACCCACCCCCTGAATACGATAGATCCCAGCCGTATCACGCTGGATCTCGACACCCATGCTGCGAAAGGCGGCGATGGTCCGCAACACATCTTCCCCTTCCAGCAGATGCTGCACGACCGTTTCACCCTCGGCCAAAGCACCCAACATGATCGAACGGTGGGAGATGGATTTATCCCCTGGAACGGTGGCCTCCCCTTGCAAGGGAGTGCCGGCACGGGCAGTCAGGGTATCGTTGGGCAGAGTTGGCTGCATGGTATCTGGACCTTTTATCCCTTTAATATTTTATTTTCCGCCAAAATGCGGTCCCGCGTCGTTTTGGAACGGGCAAAAATGCCATACAACGCATCGCCGTTGCCGGTATCGATCTGTTCTGTCAAACGATCCAAATCGCAGCGAAAACGGGCAATAATGTCCAGGATCGCCTTTTTGTTTTCCAGGCATATATCACGCCACATGCTGGGATCCGACGAGGCAATGCGAGTAAAATCGCGAAATCCCCCCGCCGCATAACGAAACACTTCCGCCCGTAGCTGATCTTCCAGATCCGACAGGGTGTTGACAACGCTGTAGGCCATCAAATGCGGCAAATGGCTGGTGGCGGCCAACACCTGGTCATGGTAGGCGGCATCCATGATTTCCACATGTGAACTGGTCGCCTCCCAGACCAGACGCACCAGTTCCAAGGCATCGCTTGCCGTGTGGGCGGTCGGCGTTAAAATGGTGCGACTGCCGGCAAACAGGGTGGCAAAAGAGTGTTCCACCCCCACATGTTCCCGACCGGCTATCGGATGACCGCCGACAAAGGTACATTTGCCACCCTTGCCCGGTGGTGCCAGGGCCATCATGTGCGCCTCGCACTCCTGTACCACCGACTGCTTGACACTGCCCACATCGGTGACCACCGCTCCAGGAGCCAGAAACGGGGCAATGTGGGCCACCATCGGGGCGATGGAACGAACCGGCGTGGCCACCACCACCAGCGATGCACCTTGTACGGCCTCTGTCGCATCGGTGGTGCCGTCATCAATGACACCCAAGGCAAGAGCCTTTTCCAGAGCGCTACGGCTGCGGTTGACGCCAACCACTTCGCCAACCAGTGCCTGATCCCGCAGCGAACGGGCCAACGATCCGCCAATCAGACCAACCCCGATAATTGCCAGTTTTTTGATGAAAAATGCCATGATTTACAACACCTTGCGAGGATAGGAGCCCAGAATTTTCACCATCACGCCCGACATTGCCACCAACTCCGCCATGGCTGAGGCAATCGCCGGATCTTCCTGATGTCCCTCCAGATCAATGAAAAAGAGATAATCCCATGCTTTTTTCAGTGAAGGTCGTGATTCGATGCGTGACAGGTTAATCTCCAGGCGGGCAAAAATACCCAATACCTGATGGAGAAAACCAGGCTGATCCGGAAAAGAGAACATCAAGCTGGTCTTATCCTGACCAGAGCGCGCCGGCATCTCCCGACCGATGACCAAAAAGCGATTTTCGATACCTGCCCGGTCTTCGATATGAGGGGCCAGCACCTGCCAGACAAAGGGATCGGTGGTGATCTCACCGGCAATGACCGCTGCCCCTTTTGTTTGTTGGGCCTCCCATAACGCTGTGGCCGTCGAAACACACTCCTTGAAGGTCACAGTTGGTAAATGTTCGGCCAACCAGCGCTGACACTGGGCAATCACCGTCGATTGGCCATAGACCACCCGCAGAGCGGAGAGTTCTTTCTCCTGCGACAGCAGATGGTGGCTGACCGGAAGATAAATTTCTCCCCAAATCCGCAGCGGGGAGTCAATCAGGCGATCCAGGGTATGATGGATCATCCCTTCGGTAGAGTTTTCAATCGGCGTAACCCCAAAATCGGCCCTGCGCAATTCCACTTCGTTGAACACATCATCAATGGTACGCACCGGATAAATTTTGGGGGAAGAGCCAAACTGTTTGATGGCCGCCTGATGGGTAAAGGTGGCCTCCGGCCCCAGATAGACTACCGAGAGCTGACGTTCCAGGTTCAGAGAGGCAGAGATGATCTCCCGATAGATGCGATGCAATGCCGCAACCGGCAGTGGGCCCTGATGACGGGCTTCCAGACGACGATGGATATTGGCTTCCCGATCAGGGCGATAAAACGGGGCATCCGAACCCTGTTTTTCTTTCCACTCCCCGACTTGTCGTACCCGTTCCGCCCGTTCCATGAGTAAATCATGAATCCGGTCATCAATCTGATCAATGGCCTGGCGCAACGACTCCAGAGTCGTGGTTTGTGTGTTGAGGTCCGCCATGTTGGTTACAGTTCCGCCCGAAGAAAAGGCTTGCGCTAGCGAAGGATCAATCTGCCGCGAAATTACCCGATCGGCGTGCCGTTGGCAACCGATAGCAACCAGTAAATGCATCACGATACGGATTGTCTGCAGGATGGCAGAGGGATTGCCCGCCCTCTGCCATCACGCGACAAAATTAAGGAGGAGATTGCCTTTAGAAGCCGAGTTGCACGCCAGCATAAAATTCGTGGATGCGATGATCCTTGCTGCTCAGCACATTGGACATATCCTCTGCCGACACGTTGAGAAAACGGTAACCAAGATCGGCATTCAGCACCTCCGTCAACGGAATGGTGACCCCGGCACCCACTTGATAGGCCAGATCGGTGCTGTCACCCTTGCTGCTGATGGTTGATTTATAGATTACGCTGTTGTCGGTACGGGCCATGCCGATACCGGCCAGCAGATAGGGTTTCATCAACCAGCTGACGGGCAAATCATAGATGGCATTGGCCATGAGCGTTTTCACCGTCAGGGCACCATTGGCTTTGTTCAGTCCGGTAATGCCTTTGGCTGTAAGCGAGTCGGTATACAGCTTGCGGTAGCCTCCTTCCAGCTCCAAACGGAACGCAGGATGCAGACGCAAGCCTCCGGCAACGGTATAGGTTGCATTACCCTCAAAGCTGCTGGTGACCGTTTTATTCCGATCACCTGCCACCACGGGTGCAGCCGCTTTTGTTTTTCCTTCCATGTCATCGGCAAAGGCCCCGCCAATTTTCAAACTGACATAATAGGGTTTTTCCATCGTATACGCTGCGCTTGCACCTGCCAGCAACGAAACGATACCTGCCGCCAGAATCACTCTCTTCATAAGATCTCCTTATCGCCGAATAGAAAACAAACCTGATACCGGATAGGTCAGCCAGGATCAATTTTATGAGGGATTCTTATAAAGTATTGTGCGGATAAGGTCAAATTATTGCTGGACAGCCGCCAGGGCAATCGCCTTTGCTGCGTCTTGCCCCCGGTTGCCTGTACAGGTGTCGTTTTACGCTATTGTAGAACCATGTGGCGCGGTACAAAGGAACCCATAAGGGAACCTGAAAACACCAAAACCAAAAACAGCCACCTTGTGAGTGACCGTAACCATTTGAAAATATTGGTGTCCCCGGCGCGATTTGAACGCACGGCCTACGGATTAGGAATCAGGAATTTTGCCTTTCCGGCACTTTTCTTGCTTCTTAAGAAACCATATAAATCAAGCCTATTTACCTCTTGCTGTTTCCGACAGTTTCCGCTATTTTTCTTCCAACTGCTTACTATTTGCTTACTGGAATCTGCTTACTGGAGAATCACTGATTGCTTACTGGCAAGCGGCTCGAATCCAACAGGAGGTTGATTATGCAAGGGAAAATAACAAAACGGATGGTGGACGCTCTGCAAGCCGGGGACAAGGATGAATACGTCTGGGATTCCGACCTGGCAGGCTTCGGGCTGAAGGTTACGCCAGCAGGTCGCAAGGTCTATCTGGTGCAGTTTCGCGTGGCAGGACGGACCCGGCGGGTTACCATTGGGACGCATGGCGTTGTGACCCCCGACCAGGCAAGACAGGAGGCCATCAAACTGCTGGCGTCGGTGACTGCTGGCAAAGACCCGGCGGCAATCAAGGCAGCGGCAAAGGCGGTGCCTACCGTTGCCGAAGTGGTGGAGCGGTTTTTTGCAGAGCATGTTGCGACAAAGAACAAGGCCAGCACGATTTTTGAGTATCGGCGGCAGGCTGACAGAGTCATCATTCCCCGTTTGGGCAAACACCGCATTGATGCCATCCAGAGAAGCCACATTTCAAGCCTGCACAATGCAATGAAAGCAACCCCCTATCAGGCAAACAGGGTTATGGCCTTGCTGTCGAAAATGTTCAACTGGGCGGAACTGGTTGGCTTGCGTCCAGACCGAAGCAATCCGACACTGCACATTCAAAAGTACCGAGAAGCCAAACGGGAAAGCCTGTTGAACGATGAGCAGTTGGCGCGGTTGGGGCAGGCCATCACCGAGGCGGAACAGAGCGGAGCCGCGTCACCCTACACAGTGGCGGCAATTCGGTTGTTGATCTTTACCGGGGCACGGTTGGGAGAAATACGCACCTTGCGCTGGGAAGATGTGGATTTGCAACGGGCCGTTTTGCGCTTGCCAGACAGTAAGACCGGGGCCAAATCCATCACCCTGAATCCGCCAGCGATGGAGCTGTTGAGTTCCTTGCCACGTGCCGAAGGCAATCCGTTTGTGATCGTGGGCAAAGTGAACGGCCACTGCATGGTGAACATCAACAAACCCTGGCGGGCCATCCGGGAAGCGGCAGAATTGCCGACATTGCGTGTTCATGATTTGCGACATGTCTTTGCCTCAATTGGTGTCGGCATGGGAATGGGCTTGCCGATTGTCGGCAAACTGTTGGGCCACACCCAGGCGGCCACCACAGCGCGGTATGCCCATCTTGCAAGCGATCCTTTACAGAGAGCGTCGGCACAGATAGGCGAGCATTTGAAGGCCGCAATGGAAGGCAAGAGCAGTGACAACGTCATTCCATTATCACCAAGAGCCAGCACAGGAGGTTGAATCATGGTAATCACCATCCCCGCAGATATGGAACAGGCTTTTCAATCGGTTGCAGACGAGACAGGGCAACCGTTGCCCGAACTGATCCGGGAAGCGTTGGCG
>PDZV01000060.1 GCA_002753135.1 Magnetococcales bacterium WMHbinv6
CGTTTTTCCGACCTGTCCATTCCTGAGCCGGTGATGCTCGGTATCCGGGCGTGTGGGTTTTCGGAGTGTACACCGATTCAGGCATTGACTTTACCCTTGACCCTGGCCGGCCATGATGTGGCCGGACAGGCTCAGACGGGTACCGGTAAAACAGCTGCTTTTCTGATTGCCGCTTTAAGTCGACTGTTGGTTCACTCCTCGGCTTCTCCTGCTCCCTCCGCCCATGGCACCTTTGGCACGCCGCGCATCCTGATAATCGCTCCCACCCGGGAACTTGTCGTGCAAATTGAACAGGATGCTCGCTCCCTGGCCGCTTACACCGATCTGAAAATTGTCGCTGTCTATGGCGGCGTGGATTACGAAAAACAGCGCATCGCCCTCGCCGAAGGGGTGGTCGATCTGCTGATCGGCACGCCGGGTCGTTTGATCGATTATCTCAAGCAAAAATCCTACCGCTGCGATCAGGTGCAGGCCCTGGTGATCGATGAGGCGGATCGCATGTTCGACATGGGTTTTATTGCCGATCTGCGTTATTTGTTGCGGCGTTTGCCGCCGCATCAACACCGTCTTTCCATGCTCTTTTCTGCGACTCTCTCTTATCGGGCCCAGGAGCTCTCCTACGAATATATGGATTCTCCGGAAGTCATCTCCACGCCCATGGATGTGAAAACGGTGCAGCAGGTGACCCAGTGCCTCTATCACATTGAAGGCAAGAAAAAAATCAGCTTGCTGGTTGGTCTGTTGCGGCGCGATCTGCAGGAGACGGAGTGTGCCCAAGCCGGGCGTGTGATGATTTTCACCAACACCAAACGGATGGGCGAAACCTTGCAAAATTGGTTGGAGAGCAATGGCATTGTCAGTGGTTATCTTTCCGGAGATGTGCCACAAGCCAAACGATTGCGGGTTTTGCAGCGCTTCCAGTCGGGAGAGTTGCCCGTTCTGATTGCCACCGATGTGGCTGGCCGGGGCTTGCATATCGATGGGGTGACCCATGTCATCAATTTTGACCTGCCGGAAAATGCCGAGGACTATTTGCACCGTATCGGCAGAACGGCGCGTGCAGGAGCCAAAGGGGATGCCATCTCCCTGGTCGATGAGGAGGGGGCTTATCGTCTGGAAGCGATCGAGGCCTATTGTGGCAAAATTTATGTCGCCTGGGCACCCGATGAACTGTTGGCCGATTTGCAGCGACCGGCGGCACGCCCCTTCTCACCCTCCCTGGCAAGAGGGTCGAACCGTAAACCGGTAGCCCGTCGACAGGAACCCCCTGCGGCCACAAAAGCTGCCGAAACGGTTGCAGGTGAACAGGATGCAGGTGAACAGGGTGCAGGTGAACAGGGGGGAGAGCCTGCGTCCGCGCAGAAAAAACGTCGGCCACGCCGTCCCAGACGCAAAAAAACCGGTGCAGGCGCGGCAGCAGAAAGCAGCCCGGTTGTCGACTCCTCGTTGTCATGAATCATTCATCTTTTTTCATTCTCTTACCATAAGGCAACTGCCATGTCCGACGAGACTCTTGCCAACAACGATGAAACTGCCCAGCAAGCAGAAACGACACCTGTGTTTCATGTGGAAAAGCTCTATCTGAAAGATCTCTCTTTTGAAAATCCCAATGCGCCAGAGATTTTTCGGGAAAATACGGAACCGCAAGTGGACTTTAATCTGGAAACCGGTGCCACACAAAAAGGACCGGAACATTTTGAAGCGACGTTGCATGTGACCGTGAAAATGGTCAATGGCGAACGGACACTGTTTTTGGTGGAACTGACCTTTGCCGGCCTCTTTTTGCTGCGCAATATGCCGCGTGAACTGATCGCGCCGATGTTGGGCATTGAATGTCCCTCCATTTTGTTTCCCTATGCCCGCCATTTGGTCTCCGAAATGATCACCCAGGGTGGCTTCCGACCGATTGTACTGGATCCCATCAATTTTTCGGCTTTGTATCATCAATCCCGCAGCCGGGAAGCAGCCTCCCAGTAACAACCTGCTGCCGCCGTCGTCAGACGCTTTGCAGGTAAGGAGCCGGGCAAAAATAACTTGGACATCTTGCTTGTCTTTTGCTCTTCCTGCGTCGTTGCAAAAACGTTTACATACTAAAAGTATGCGCACGTTTTTGCGCCTAGCAGGAGGAGCAAAATCCGGCGCAATCTGCACAAGTTATTTTCGCCAGGCTCCTAAGAGGCGCTGCATGCGAAAAGCGAGCAGGCGCTGCAGCGCCGCAAAACAGTCAGGAGCGTGTCGCCGATGCTGAATCTGTTGCGTACCATATTGTTGGTGGGGCTGGCATTGTGGCTGGCTCGTATTGCCTGGCGCTGGTTGCGCCCGCCGCCCGCGCCACCCGTTCGCCAGGAAGAGGCGGCACACACCCTCTCCCGCTGCAGTCGTTGTGGCACGTTGATTCCACAGGAGATGACTCTCTGGTCGCAGGACAAACCATTCTGCAGCACAACCTGTCGGGATGGTTGACCCTGCCCGGCAACGGTTCTATTCGGCGTTTTCGTTACGGCGAAAAAACGATTTATCCAATTGATCCAGCTTTGCCATTTCATCCCGGGCAATATTTTTGCCCGCATCCCCGTTGGCAAATTGGCGCATGGCCTCCTTGTAGTGCCATTTGGCCATCTTTTTTTCGGCGATCAAATAGTGATAGCGCGCCAAGGCAAGATGGCTGGGCCCCAGATGGTTTTGCTTGCCCTCTACCACGCCGAGCAGATAGAGATAATCGGCGGTGAGCGGATGTTCCAAGGTCAGAGGCCGTAAAATGCGGCTGGCATCCGCCCATTTTTCCTGTTCGTGCAGCGCAAATGCCAGGCGATACATCAGGTCGGCATTGGTTTTTTTCGGCTGATACTGCAAAGCGGCACGAAAATCGTTTTCCGCCAACTCCGGTTTGCCCTGCTCCAGGCGGACAAGTCCCCGTTCGCGCAGCAGATAGGGATCGGTTGGTCGTTTTTTGAGCATGGCAGCCAAATCATTTTCAGCCGCGTGCAACTGGCCCATATAACGTTCGGCCACGGCCAGACCGTAGCGAGTCGGAATATTGTCTGGATCCAGATCCAACTGTTTGCGAAAACGTGCCGTCACCCCATTCAAATCATGATTGGTTCCAGCCTCCAAGACAGCTTGCGCCCGCGCCAGTAAAAAAGAGTGATCCTCTGTCTGAACGGGTTGGGAGGCTGGCGTGGCATTGCCGTGACGCTCTTTTGCAGGCACCATGGCCGCTCTGCTCGTTTTATCCCCGGGCAGGGCATCAATTTGTTGTTGACTCTCCATCAAACGTTGTGAGCTGAGGGGATGGGTCAACAGATAGGGCGGTGGCAGATTGCTGATGCGCTGTTCCCGATTGATCCGCTCCATGAAGCGGACCATGCCCTGCGGGTCAAAACCGGCTTCCACCAGATAGTGGATGGCCAGACGATCCGCCTGCGTCTCTTTATCGCGCATGGTATCGAGCATGGTCGTTTGTGAGGCCGCCGTCCCCCCCATGATGGCCGCCTGAGCAATCTGTCCATTGCCGGTTGCCACACCGGCGGCAATACCGGCTGCCATGGCCGCCATGGTGCGCAAGGTGACATCCTTGAGCGTGCCCTCCAGCTGGATGTGATGGCCGGCAGCCAAATGCGCCATTTCATGGGCAATGACGGAAGCCAATTCATCCCGGTCGCGCACAGCCAGGATGAGTCCGCTGTTGAGAATGATATGTTGCCCCGGCAAAGCCATGGCATTGAGTGAGCCATCCAGCAGCACATGAAAATGGATTTCACCGGAGCGCATACCCGCTACCCGCTGCAACGGTTCAGACAAGGCTTGCAGCAAATCTGCCGTTTCCGGTCCTGTAACCAGGGTTACCCCTTTTTTCTCAGCCGCACCAACCAGGGCCGTTGGCAAGAAAAAGATCAGCCAACTCGCCAACAACCAATAAACGGGCAGTGGAAAAAATTTATTCATAGTGCTATCCTGGCGCTTGGGGGCATACGGATTGCTTGACTGATCTTTCGACTCGGGATCAAGTGGTGCAGCCGACCTTTCATTTGTTACTGGATTATTGATCGGTCTTGCCGTTACAGTGTGGCTTATTATTGTGATTTTGGCGAGAGAGAACGTGCATTGTGGAGAATCGCTTTAATCGCCTGGTCGAATTGCGGCGCATTCGGGAAGAGAGCATCGGCACGGCATTTGCGCGTGTTTTGGCTCGCCTGCAAGGGCTGAAACAAGATCTGAGCCACTTGGACCAGCAAACCAACGAAGAGCAGGCTGCCATGCACTTGGCCATGACCAGCGCCAACGATCTGTCAGCCAGGCCTCTCTTGGCGGCAGGGGTGATGGATGATTTTTTGCGCGGACAATCCTGGCGGCGGCAACGTTTGGAGCAGATGATCGCGACAGCGCAACTGGATATGGAAAAAGCAAAAGAGGCATGGTTGGCAGCACGTATGCAGCTGCGACAGGCAGAAAAACTGGCGGAACGAGAACAATCGCGACTGCAGGCACATGCCGAGCGCAACGAGAAAAAGGCGATGGACATGGTGGGTGTGTTACGGAATCAAACCTATTTCAGGCAGGAAGGAGATGTAGAATGATGGGCTCGCCACAATGGATGCGGGAACGACATGGCAAACCCCATAATCAGCGTGTCGGCGTATCGCTGCTTTCCGCCCTGTGTCTGTCGATCACCATGCTGTGCAGTGGCTCTGGTGGGTCAGAATGGGGAATCAGGCAAGCCTCAGCCGCAGAAGCCGCCCAGGCTAAACCGGCAGCCTCGGCACAGCCTGCGAAAGAGAAAGGAAAAGAGGCCGGTAGTGAAGACAAGGCGGTCTCCATCGGCGATCCGGCAGCTCTGTTGAATGACCTGGAAAAACGCCGGATTGAGCTGGAAAAACGGGCAAAATGGCTGGATTTGCGGGAGGCGGATCTGAAACGTCTCGAAGAAAAGCTCTCCAAACGGGTGGCCTCTCTGGAGGCTTTGCGCAATGAGATCCGCGCCAACCTGGAAAAAGAGAAGGTGATGGACGATGCCAACATTACTCGCCTGGCGAAAATTCTCTCCGGCATGAAAGCCAAAGCGGCTGCCGATGGTTTAAAGGCAATGGATCGTGACACGGCTGTTTTGGTCCTCAAAGTGATGAAAGAAAAGGTGGCTGCCAAAATCTTAAGCAAGATGGATAACGAGCAAGCCGTGCAGCTGGCCAACGAACTTGGCATTCCCATGGCAGAAAAAAAACATAATTAACAAATGGTTAATCGTTGTTTGAGAGAAAAATGAAGATGACCTCATTTTTTCTCTCAAGTCAACGGCCAGCCAACCGATAAGTAAAGCATAGGGTGACGGTACTGAATACAGCAACTCCTCAGAATCAAGTCACTTTATAGTAAGCAACCGATGCAAGTCGTATGCGGTTGCTCGGTGACCAGGATGGTCGCCTATGGTTTATACGAAGCTCACAAGCGACGATAAACGATCAGGGTTAGGGTTGGCCCTGTAAAATGAACAACCCACCTCCAGCCAGGGACGGATAATGAAACGTGATTCAGGTGAATCACGGTATCAGGAGGTAAACTGACCATGAAAAGCCCCTTGTATTTCCCCCCGGAGTATCAAACTCCCTCCCCGCACGGAGACGCGATTTGTGGCCGACCCGTGTACCGCCGTAACCCTGTGACGTGGTATCAGACAAGCGCATAACAACAGACAAAAACCGAGGTGTGTTGTTGCCTGCGGACAGCAAAAGGTTGCTGGCTGCGACAGACCGAGAGAGTCGGCTTTTGCTTGAGCGATGAGGAGAGATGGTTGGCCTGTCATCAAGCGCTGTGAGCGGTTTTGTGCCGATTGTGATTATTTAAGTAAATATTGTTGCCGATTAATATAATTTTTATTTTATTGCTGTTTAACATGGGGCCGGGCTGGTCCCCAAGATCAATAAATGAACCGCCCAACATTGCGCCAGGGAAGGATTATTTTTGGGAGATACCCGGAGTTGGTATTTCCGCTAAGGAGGATCGAACCATGTCACTCGTCTTGAATACCAATATTGCATCGTTGACCACACAGCGTTTTTTGGCAACCAGCACCAGCGCGTTGTCGCAAACTTTCAAACGTTTGTCTTCCGGCCAGCGGATCAACTCTGCCGCCGATGATGCAGCGGGTCTTTCGATTTCTGATCGTATGACGGCACAGGTACGTGGTTTGAACCAGGCAGTGCGCAATGCCAACGACACCATCTCGTTGATTCAGATTGCCGAAGGAGCGCTGACCGAAACGACCAGCGCCTTGCAGCGGATGCGTGAGCTGGCGGTTCAGGCGGCCAACGACACCAACATGTCGAGTGATCGTGCCGACCTGCAGAAAGAGATCAACCAGCTGGTGGCCGAAATCAGCCGGATTGCCGATACAACGCAGTTCAACAATCAAAATCTGTTGAGCGGTGGCATGGCAACCGGTCGTACCTTCCATGTGGGTGCCAATCAGAATCAGACGATTGTGGTCTCGATTGGTGACATGGGTGCCACGGCACTGGGTATGGATGCCGCCACCCTGGCCAGCTTTGGCACCGGTGGCACGGCAACCGCCAACCAGGCAGCCGCCGAGTCGGCGATTGGTCGTATCGATCTGGCGATCAACAGCGTGACAGCGCAACGGGCCAAGTTGGGTGCGATGCAAAACCGCTTCGAGGCGGTAATCTCCAACCTGACCAATATTTCGCTGAACACCTCGGTGGCCCGCTCGCGGATTCTGGATGCGGACATTGCCGCAGAGACAGCAAAATTGACCCAGAACGGTATCATGCAACAGGCCGGTACTGCGGTGTTGGCCCAGGCCAATCAGCAGCCGTCCATCGTACTGCAGCTGCTCAAATAGAATTTCGAGCCGTTGCCGTAACAACAGAAAGCGGATGAGTCGACCATTGCCAGGTGAGCAATGCAAGCCTTCATGACCGCAAATTGATGCACCCTGAGAAGCCGAAAACGTTGCAGCGTATGCTGCACGCGACTTCCGGATGAGTTGCAGATTGCTCACCTGTCGGCAGCGCAATCCGAGACAGGGCAGCCTTCTGCAAGTTGGAGAAAAGGCAGGACAGAGAACAACAAACAGCGTTGCGGGTGAACAAAGGCAAACAGGCATGGCACGATCAAAATTGTCCGTGCCGGTGAGCCTCCGGTCGTCGCACGCAACAAAGGCAAGAAAATAGATTCGACATGATGGTTTCAGAGAGCGTTTGTCTGCCATGCGGTGCAGTCACCTCGTGTTGAAACCCGTTGTATTGGTCTGTAGGCAATGGCCAGTCGTAAAGCTGGATTTGACAGATCAGGACAGGTGATCGGACCGATCACCTAAAACGAACGGTCCACCTCCACCCAGGGAAGGTGAACGTGAATATGGCCCATATTCACAAACAATTTTAGGAGGAATAGACAATGGCTCTTACCGTCAACACCAATATCGCATCCCTGCAAGCTCAACGCAATCTGTCCACGTCGACCAATGCGCTGAGTACCACTTTCAAGCGGCTCTCTTCGGGTATGCGTATCAATAGTGCAGCTGACGATGCGGCAGGCTTGTCGATCAGTGATCGGATGACCGCCCAGATTCGTGGTCTGAACCAAGCCGTCCGCAACGCCAATGACACTATTTCCTTGATTCAGGTGGCAGAAGGCGCTTTGTCGGAAACGACGGCAGCACTGCAGCGGATGCGCGAACTGGCCGTACAATCGGCCAACGACACCAATGCCAGCAGCGATCGCGTTGATCTGCAGAAAGAGGTTGACCAACTGCTGGCAGAGATCGATCGTATTGCCAATACCACGCAGTTCAATGGTACAGCCTTGTTGTCGGGTGGTTTCACCAACAAAGTGTTCCATGTTGGTGCCTATACCGTGCAGACGATTGCCTTCGGCATTACCGGTGCCTTGGCCAACGATTTGGGTGTCAACGGTGCCACGGTCGATACCCAGGCCAACGCCGAAACCGCGATTGCCACCTTGGATACGGCGATCAATTCAGTGACCACCATCCGCGCCAGCCTGGGTGCCTACCAGAACCGTTTTGAATCGGTGGTGACCAATCTGACCAATATTTCGTTGAACACCTCCAACGCCCGTTCACGGATCATGGAAGCGGACATGGCGGCGGAGACGGCCAGACTGACCCAGAATGGCATTCTGCAACAGGCCGGCACCGCCGTGTTGGCGCAAGCCAATCAGCAGCCGTCGGTTATTCTGCAACTGCTCAAGTAGTTGCAGGCGTTTGCCCAGCAAGAGATGCCAGGCGCTGTTTTTGCCTGGCATCTCTGCGCAAGCGCAAAACAGTGTTCACCACAAATTCTGTAACTATTCAGCTCCTCTGGATCGCTGCATTGGCAATGAACTGAATAGTTACCAAATTCTTCCCCCTGTTGTCTCTTCTCACTGCAGAACGCCTTCACATTTGTGAATTGACATTTCCATCGTAGCATAGTGCCAGCAGCCTGTTGATGAGGCTCATCACTCCAGAGAGGTTCTGTGCTATGATCCAGCAAGTGTATGCCAGCAAACCGATTGCCGCTTGGAACAAAGAGATTCGGACCGATTTCAAAAGAGTATTCATCCATCTGGCCATGGGTGCATTGCGGATGAGTAGCGGTGGCTGGAAAGAGGCCTTGATGCAGGCGTTGGAGCTGCTCACCGATGTTGAATTGGCCGAGGATGATTGTGCCAGCCACGCCTGGTTGCTGATTCACCGTGCCCTGACCGAAGCCCTGTTCCAACTGGCGGAGGCCTATTGGCCAACAGGGTGTCAGACGGAGCTGACACCAGAGGAGCTGGTGGCCTCGCTGCATCTGGAGCAGACGCTGGAACAGCAGCCGGTTTGCCTGGATGAACAGTTTTTTCTGCATCCCGAACAGTGTGCGGTGTTGCAGCATGTCCAGGAGCCGTTTTGTCGCTGGCTGCTGGCGCACGGTTTTGCTGCGGCGCAGGCGCAGGCGATCAGTGAACGTCTGCCCAGTTATTTTGTTCTGGCGCTGCATCACCAGTGGCGGATCAAAGCGGATCAATACCGCTGTCTGCAACAGAACGTTGCCACACCTTTTACCCGGGCAGCTGCTCGGGAACAGGGATGGAACCACTATCGGGCCTGGTTGCAAAAACAGATCGATGAACCGCTTTTTGGCAGTTGTTGCAGCCTGCGTTCGCTGTATGTGCCCCTGCGCGGTTGTTATTGGGATAGGGCGGCCTATCAAGCGCAAGCAAGCGAAAGGGCTGTAAATGGGCAAGTTATTGATCTGCAAGCTGCTTGCATGCAATGGATACGGGAGGCCCCCGCCGAGGATGCCGTGCGGTTGCTTGCCGGTGAAGCGGGATCGGGGAAAACGGTCTTTGTCAAAATGCTGGCCGCAAATCTGGCCATCGAGGGCAAAATACCTGTTTTGTTGATCCCTGTGCGCCTGTTTGGCAAGCGGGTTGATCTGGTCCAGACAGTGAGAGAGTTTGTGGCGGCTGACCCCTGTTGTCACGATCACAGTCCGTTGCAAGAGATGGCGGAACAGGATCGTCTGTTGCTGATTCTCGATGGTTTGGAAGAGTTGGCGGTGCAGCAACAATCGATCGTCGAGAAGAGCATGCTCTGGATAGAGGAGATCCGACGCTGTACGGCGCGCCTGAATCAACGCACGACACGGCTGCAGGTGATGATTACCTGTCGCGAACCTTTGTCCAGTCGCCACCGTGAGCTTTTGAGTGTTCCTGGTCAATGGATCCGTCTGCTGGGCTACGCGCCGCTGCCGGGCGAAGCGCTGACAACAACTGTCAACAGCTTGGCTGCTGTCGATCAACGCCCTCTTTGGTGGCAGCGCTATCAACAGGCCTCTCCTGCTGCTGTGACCACGCCACCCTATTGGCTGGCCGCCTCTGTGCCGTCCGAACTGACCGCCTATCCCCTGGCCAATCATCTGTTTGTCGCAACGCATCGGCCAGGAGAAGGGTCATGCGCAAGCGCGCACAAAGAGAATCTGCTTTATCAACAGCTTTGTCAGGCCATTTACCACCGCCGCTATGAGAATGGTCACCACGCCTTGCTGTTGGGATGGGACGAGCAACATTTTTTCACTCTGCTCGAAGAGTTGGCGGTGACCCTGTGGCACGGTCAACGTTGGACGGCAACGCTGAGCGAACTGCAGCAAACCTGGCAAACTTTGCCAGCGCATCTGCAGCATCGCGTCTTGCCAGACAATCCGCTCGAATCGCTCTGGCGGCTGCTGACGGCGTTTGATCTTTGCTGTGTAGCGGGACAAGAGGAGGGCGAAGAGCGCTTTGCCTTTACCCGCCTGGGCATGGCGCACTATCTGACGGTACGGCGTATCCTGCGTCTGCTGCGGCAAATCAGCAGCCAACGAAAAATCCATCGGCTGAATCCAGAGCGGGGATGGGACGACAATACTGCCCTGGCGCATTGGTTGCGCTTGTGCGGAGCTGCTGAATTGACCTTGCCGATGATTCGCCTGCTTCACGATGAAATTGCCCTGCATGCGCCGCGTCAGGTTTGGGAGTGGCAGAAACAGCTGGCCGGATTATTGGGCTATGTGTTACGGCATGGTTTGCCGCTGCTGGATGAATCTTTTCCTGGACATTACCGTGTTCTGGAAGAGCGCTGCCATCGGGCGGAGGCGGCCCTGTTGGCGGTATTGAACGGTTGTGCGCGCCATACGGAGCGCCGTTCACCGCGCTGGGCCGGGGAAGGGGTGATGTTTGCCCGTTGGCTCAACCGTCTGCGTCCGCAACGGAGCGCAGACGATGACGGGTTGGGCGTGTTGGCCTGGTTAAGCCATTTGGATTTGCGTGGGGTGACATGGCGTTTTGCCGATTTGTATGGTGCCGATTTGCGCCAGTCTGATCTGCGCGGTGCCGATTTGTGGGGGGCCAATTTGGCCCAGGCATGCCTGGAGGGGGCTGATTTGCGCGGTGCCGAACTGTTGCACGCCAATTTGCAAGGAGCCAGAATGCAGCAGGTGCAAGTGGCGTTGTGTGGCAAATGAGCATTTGCTGATCAAGAGGCGGCGGTTATTGTTGCACCCGGCTGACAAGGTAGCCATACGGTCAGGGTGGTTCCTTCCTCTGCGTTTGTTGTCATCTGAATTTGTCCACCCAGGGTTTCTGTCAAACGTTTGGCTGAATAGGTACCCAATCCGGTGCCCCCTATCTTGCCAGAGGTGGCATATTTTTCAAAAAAACGATCACGAATCCCTGTGGGAACCACACCGGCATTGTTCATGGCGATGGCAACACAGGTCGAATTCAGTACATAATCAATGCGAATGGTAATCTGGCTGTCTGCTGGTGCCGCTTCGACAGCATTTTTGAACAGATTGGCAAAAATGTTGTAACACATGATCTCTTCGCCCTGCACCAGCAGGGGCGGATTGGCTCTTTGCAGTTGCTCAATGGTATAGGAATTTCCTGCAATGCGATAGCTGACCGGTATGCGTCTGACTTTCAACAAGGTGGCATTGTCCAGCTGCATATCCACGAAGATGGGAATCAACTGGATCTCCTTGGCATCCAGAGGATATTCACCCCGTTCAATTTTCAGCAGGTCCAAAGAGAGGTTGACCATTCTTAACGCTTTGATGCCGGCGTTATAAATGATGCGTACCGTCTCCTTGTAGGTGGCGGGCAGCTCTTCATCTTCCAGCAAGAGATCAGCAAAGCCGATAATGCTGTTTAGCGGCGATTTCATATCATGACGGGTGATATGTTCCACCTCTTTTTTGAGTTTTTCCTCACCCAACATGGCGATATATTCCCGCTCCATGGCAGCCGCTTTTTTTTCTGCGGTCAAATCGCGGGAATAGCCAACGGAGCCAACCACATTGCCACTGGTATCATGGAGCAGCGTGGCAGTAATCAGGACAGGAAAATGTTCCCCATTTTTTCTCAGTCCAGTAATTTCGCCGGTATAACGGCCATGGGCCTGCAGTAATCTTCCTACCTGGGTATACTCTTCGCGGTTGCCATAGAGCAGGGTGATCGATTGCCCGATCATTTCGGCGGCGGTATAGCCATAAACGGCCTCTGCGGCTTTGTTGAACAGTTTGATCCGTCGCTGCGCGTCAACCGAAACAATCATATCTGCTGCAATATCAATAAGATAGCTTGCATATTTCTGCTCATCGGTACTCGCTTTATCGGCGACCGGCAAGGGATATGTTGGCTGGGTCATCGCGTTTGCTGCTCCTTTCCCGAGAGACGATAACTCCCCATGATACACGAGATGTTATGGGATATGCTACCGGAAATATTCTCTTGTATTCTAAGAATGTTTTGCAAATTTATCATGTTGGCCTTGTTTGCCTAATTTTTGCGTCTTTTGAGGTTGCGCAACAGGGCGCGAGGTTCCTCCATGCCCAACAACCAGGTGGTCAGGGCAAACAACAGACCACCCGCCAGCAAGATCGGGATCAAGATGATGGCTTTCAGAGAGGTCGAGGCCTCCGCCTGCCAAAAGGTGGTCTGGGTCCAGAGCAAAAACAGGGTCATGACGGTGGTGGCGAGGCAGGTTTTAAACAGCATGATCAACAGGGGGCGTCCAGGACGGTAACCGATTTTGCCGCGCAAATGATAGAGCAACAAACCGGCATTCAGGAAAGCGGATAAGGTGGTTGCCAGGGCAAGACCGGCATGGCGTAGCGGTCCCATCAGCAGCAAGCTGAAAACGATGTTGGCAAGCATACAGGTGATGGCAATTTTGACCGGCGTGCGGGTATCCTTGAGGGAATAATAGACCGGTGCCGCCACTTTGATGGTCGAGAAGGCGCTCAGACCCAACCCGTAAGCGAACAGTGCCTGCGCTGTCAACAGGGTGGTTTCACTGCTAAAAGCGCCTCGTTCAAACAGCAGCGAGAGAATGGGTTCCCGCATGGCGATCAGGCCCGCCGTCGCCGGAATGTTGATCAACAACATCAAGCGCAGGGCAAAATCCAAATCCTGGCGTAGGCCATCCAGATCGTTGTGGGCTGCCCGTGCCGAAAAGCTCGGCAGAATGGCGGTGCCCATGGCGATACCGATCAAACCCAGAGGAAATTCTACCAGGCGATCGGCATAATACAGATAGGAGATGGAACCGACCGGCAACCAGGAGGCGATGAACAGATCGACCAATAAATTGATCTGTGCCACAGAAACTCCCAAAACAGACGGGCCCATCAAGGTGAGCAGGCGACCAATGGCCGGATGACGATGCTGCCGGGAGATGGCCCGCCACCGCAGGCGCAGTGGAATGCCCATCTGTTGCAATGCTGGCCAGAGCAAGGCCAATTGAATGATACCCCCCAACAGAACACCAATCGCCAGACCCATGGTCGGTTGTTCCATGTGCGGTGCCAGCACCAGGGCCCCAAAGATCAGGCAAAGATTCAGTAACAGGGGGTTGACCGCTGGCAAAGCAAATTTGTTGTAACAGTTCAAAATTGCACTGGCCATGGCAACCAGGGAGATGAAGAGGATATATGGAAAAGTGACGCGGGTCAGCTCAACGGTCAGTTGAAATTTGTCCGGTTGGTCGGCAAAACCGGGTGCAGCGATCAAGACGACAAAGGGCATGAAGAGTTGGCCGAACAACACCACCAACAATAATATGACGGTCAAAGCGGTAAAAATGGCTTGTGCGGCATCACGCGCCGCCTCCTTGTTGCCGCTGGCCACATAATCGCTGAAGACAGGAATAAAGGCGGTATTGAAGGCCCCTTCCGCAAACAGACGGCGCAAAAAATTGGGCAGTTTGAAGGCAACAAAAAAGGCATCAGCACCCATGCCGGCACCGAAATGGTGCGCCATCACCATGTCGCGAACAAAGCCCATGATCCGGGATAATAAAGTAAACAGGCTGATCGTTCCCATGGCGCGCATCAGGTTGCGGCGACTTGGCACGGGTGCCGGGGAGAGTGGGGGGGAAATGGCTGGTTCGGATGACATGAATAAAAAACCTTTGGCACGTGATGTGAACGGGTTGAGATAAAGCAAGCAATCTGGTATCCTGTCAGGATCACTCATTCAGCAATAGGGAGTTTTAGTTCCGTGGCAAATATTAAATCCTCTCTCAAGGATGTGGAACGGTCGGAAAAACGTAACAGCCGCAATCGCAGTGCCAAAGCACGTATGCGTACCTTCTGCAAAAAAGTCCTCGTCGCCGTCGAAGCAAAAGATCTGCCCGCCGCGCAAGAAGCCTTGCGTCAAGCCATGTCCGTCCTGGCTGTGACCGCGCAAAAAGGTATTATCCATGACAATGCAGCAGCCCGCCATACCCAGCGTTTGAACGCCAAGGTAAAGGGTCTGGCCCTGGCTCTCGCTTCTTGATGAAATTTTCCGACCTGTCCATTCCTGAGCCGGTGATGCTCGGTATCCGGGCGTGTGGGTTTTCGGAGTGTACACCGATTCAGGCATTGACTTTACCCTTGACCCTGGCCGGCCATGATGTGGCC
>PDZV01000061.1 GCA_002753135.1 Magnetococcales bacterium WMHbinv6
CAAGGATCTGGCGGCATGACCATCATGGACATGAAACCAATCCGGCCTTTCCGTGTCCAGTCAAACAGGGAGCCAAGACAAACCTGGGATAACAATTGGATCAACAGCCGCCCCGTTTCATGGCGGGGGGGTGGTGACAAAGGCGATGCGGCGGATACCGCTTTGCTGCGCCGTGGCAAGAACCCGGGCGATTTCCTGGTAGTGGGTTTTGGCACTGCCCCCCAGCCGCAATACCGCCTGCGGTTCCTGGTGAAATTTTTCCATCAACCGGGTGGCCAGATGGTCGGTGGGCACGGATTGACCGGCCAGCTCCAGGCGACCGTCCGGGTAGACGGTGAGATTGATCACCTGGGGTTCCCCCTCGGTCGGGGCGGCCACCTGCGGCAGATCCACCTTGAGTGCCTGGGCCATGAGGGGAGCAGCGATGATAAAAATAACCAGCAGCACCAGCATCACATCCACCAGAGGGGTGATGTTGATCTCCGCCAGGGGTTGATCCGATTCCCCGTTGTCCAGGAGGCCGCCCGCCACGTCAGGAGACTCCACTGGCAGGGGGGGAAAGCCGTTTGTGGAGGATGAGCACCGCATTGCCCTCCACGGTGGCCAGCAGCCTGCGCAGCCTGCGCACCAGCAGATTATAGGCGACGACGGCGGGAATGGCGGCAAACAGCCCGGCGGCTGTTGCCACCAGGGCCTCGGCCACCGGTCCGGCCACCAGATCCAGGGAGATGGCTGTCTGTTTTCCCAGCCCTTGCAGGGCGTGCATGATTCCCCACACCGTGCCGAACAGACCAATGAAAGGGGTGGAACTGCCCACCGTTGCCAGCACGGTCAGACCATTTTCCAGTTGGATGCGTTGCTCTCGCACGGCGTGGGCCATCCATGCCTCCAGGGTTTGTCGGTCTGGCGCACGCTCTCCCGACTGGGCGACTCCCACGGCCAGGAGGTGGGCTGTGGGTTGGCCTGGGGCGACTGTTAGGGTATGCCATGCCACATGCGGGTCGGCCAGCAATCGTTGAAGGCGACGTTCCTGCCGATGCCTTCTGGCCAGTTGCCACCCCTTGAAGGCCGCAATGGACCAACTGAGCAGGGAGGCGAGGAGCAACACCAGCAAAACGCCCCGCACAATCCAATCGGAGCCAGACCACCAAGCATTCCAGGCAAACATATCAATCAGGCCATTATAGATCAGTCAGTTGAAAACTCACGGGCACCTCCACAACGGCGCGCACCGCAACACCGGCACGCTGGGCCGGAACAAAGTGCCACTGTTGCACCGCCTGCAAGGCCGCCCGGTCGAGCATCTCATGCCCGGACCCCTTTTTTACAGTGACGGAAAGAGGGAGGCCAGAGGTATCCACCTCCACGGTCAACAATACCACGCCTTCCACCCCCTGTCGCCGGGCAAAAGGGGGATAGAAAGGTTTTGGATTGTTCAGATAAGCGGCCTTGCTGCTGGGCGGCGTCTCGGCAGCGGCCTCTGCGAAGCTTGCTACAGGGCCCGGCGCGCTGGGTGCTGCCGGTTGCCCGTTTTCCGTCGGTGCAGGGGCAGGCTTGCGGCTGACCTCGGAGTTCCGCTTGATTGGGCGCGCTGGGAGTTTGACCGCTTGCGGGGCTGCTTTGACCGGTTGGGTGGCCGGTTCCGGTTCTGGAATTGGCTTCGGAGACCGAAGGGCCGGGTGCTGTGCTACCGGTTGAGGGGGCTCTGGTAGTGTGACCATCTCAAAGCTGGCAACGGGTATCACCGTTGGCGGAGTATGGGGTGGTTTGAGCAGGGCAAACCAGAGCAGGAGGATGTGACAGAGTATGGCCAGTGTCACGGCCAGGATGATTGGCCGCCACTCCCGGTGGTTCGGGAGGAGCCAGCCATGCAGGGTGGAGGATGCAGTAACCTGTTGCATGGTTCAACTACCTGGATAGAGACGGTGAATGCCCAGCACCAGCAGCACGATACCCGCCGCTGTTTGCGTATGCCGCGCCAGCCAGGGGTGTTCCTGGACCGCCTCTCTCCCCATAAACCCCAGCAGGGGAATGATCAGCAACAATGGGGTGATGGCGGTGCCTAGGCCAAAGGCGGTTCCGTAGCGGGCACCGATGAGCATGCTCTCGCTCTGTACGCTGACCGCCAACAGGGAAGCCAGGGGGACGCAGGGAATCAGGCTTAGGGAGAAGCCCAGCATGGCTGGTGGAAGTCGTCCGATACGCTGCAGGGTGGTGCAGAGGCCATGATGGTTTGTCCCAGCCCGGGATGGGGTCAACCAGATAGAGGGGTTGGCTAGGAGGATCAACCAGCAACCGGCAACAAGGCTGCTGCCGCCGATGGCCAGGGTGCCGATGTTCCCCTCCAGGGTGGTGATGAGCCAGCGACCCATGGCTCCGGCCCCCGCGCCCAGCAGGGTATAGGCGAACACTTTTCCTGCCAGAAAGCCTCCCAGATCCCCCAGCGCAGCCCGACTGCCAGCCCCTCGTCCCAGGGTCCAGGTGCCCAGAAAAGGGAGACACGTGACGCTGCAGGCGGTCAGTCCCATTGAGATGCCCAGCAAAAAGACGGTCAACAGGGAAAGAGTAGTCATGGCGGCTGGTTCCCCGGTTTTTCCCGCTCTGTGCAGAGGCGGGGGGTGCCATCCGGTTTTTCTGTCCGGGAACGGTGGCTGAAATAGTGTTTGGACGAAGCAAAGAGGGTCATCGGGCCGAAACGCAAGCTGATAACCTGATCGTTGGGGCAAAATTCGGCGCAGCGGCCACAGAGGGTACAATCCTCGCTGAAGGCGCGCTGCGGATCTTTGCCGGAAATTTCCGGTATATCCATGGGGCAGGCGCGGGTGCAGAGGGAGCAATGACCGCAATTGTCATGGGGCGTTTTGACCAGTTGCAACAGGGAAAATCGGCGGAAGATGGCATGCAGGGCGAGCATGGGACAGATTCGGCAGAAGGGTTGCCGCACGGTCAGGGCAGCGACCAGGGTAAAGCCGAACAACAGATTGCGGATGGCAGCAAAGGCGAAGGCCAGTCCACCCTGTGTGCTGACAGCCATCTCCTCGGTACTGGCGGTGAGCAGAGTGGTAATTAGGCGCGCCGGACAGATCTGGCAATAGGGATCACCCGCGATGCCTGGTATCATGCCCAGGCCAGCCAGAAGCGGCAACAAAAATACC
Source organism: Magnetococcales bacterium WMHbinv6 (assembly GCA_002753135.1). Taxonomy (GTDB): domain Bacteria; phylum Pseudomonadota; class Magnetococcia; order Magnetococcales; family Magnetaquicoccaceae; genus Magnetaquicoccus. Next base: position 3,156 of record PDZV01000061.1, read on the forward strand.
AGCAGGAACAGCAGCAACCATTTGCCGGCACGGAGTTGATACAGGCGTGGCGGAACCAGCGCATGCGCCACCAGTCCCAGTCTGCGTCCCAATCGGTAGAGCATTTCCTGCACCGTGCCCAGGGGACAGACCCAGCCGCAGAAAGCCTTGTTCAGGACGATGAAAAAGGCAAAAAACGACAGGAAGGTAAACAGCAGGGGTCGGAATGCCTCCAGGGTCACCTCTCCCAGTCGGGCGATGGATTCGCCAACCCGATGGTTGAGCTGATGTTGCAGGGGGCGCAGCACACAATAGGCACTGTTTTGTTGGTCATAAATGCAGGAGAGAGACGGAAAGGCGGTGGAGAGTTTGTCGGCCAGATAGGGTCCGACCAGCAGTCCGCCGTAGACAGTGAGGAGCAGAAGCAGGATCTGCACCGTCCGGCGCAGGCGACCAAGGTTCCAGAATGGGCTATTCATGGGCGTGCCGGGACGGGTTTGGGTCGGCGAAGCAGAGGAGTCGCGCACAGCATGCCCAGGAGGGCAAATCCGGCACCGCTTGCTAGGCTCTTGTCAAAATAGGGATCGGGGGCATAACTCTGGCTGAAGGTGGTCTGATACTCTCTGCCGTCGGCCACATGTTCTGCCAGCAGCGCAAAGCGGATGAGAGGCAATCTGTCGTGACGGCCTGATGTTGGCTTGGCGGACGGCGCGCCGTTGTGGCTCTCTGGAAGCGAAAATTTTTCTGGAAAGCGGATCCGCACCATGCCATTGCCATCGCTGCTCAATCTCTTCTGGATCTCCTGTTCCGAATGAAAGTGTACGATGGCATTGGTCAGCGGTTGCTGCCTGAAGCGCAACAAAAAAGACCACTCCTCTCCGGCCCGATAGCGCGCAAACTCCCGTGGCAGGGGCATGGGAATGATTTCCAGTTCAGCCTTGGGCTGTTGCAGCATGGTACGCGGGGAGGGGGCCGGTTCGGAAAAATAGTGGACTGTGCTGGCAACGATCACGCTGCTGCCCCTCTCTTGACGAGCCTGGATCCAGTGGAACCCCCCCTGTTTGGCTTTGGGCTGGACAGTGATGCCGGAGGGTACGGTTGGATTGACCTGCCAGTGGCCGGCGGTCGGGTTCTGGTCGACGCCGTACAGCGGAGAAAAAATCTCCACCCGCTCAACGTCAAGCTGCCGGGTCTGCAAGGTTATCTGCTGGCGATTGCCGCCCTGGCCGAACAGCAATGGCAGTTCGTTCCAAGAGGAGGCATGGAGTGGTCTGCTGCAGGTCAACAGCAACACCATCCACAACAGCAGCCGTCGCATGGCCGGCAGACGGGTCTGCAGCACAACGGTTGAGGAGTACGAAAGAGGCAATTTGTCACCCCTCCCGGAAAAAACCGGGTTGTTCCGGCATGCCGCTACCACTTGACCTGTACCCCCATGAACATCGTGCGCGGCAGTCCAACGGTATAGGTGGGCTGACCGGAGGAGAGAGCAGATGTCTCAGCATAGGTCTTGTCGAGCAGATTGTTGATGTTGCCGTACACCTCCCAGGTTTTGTTGATGGGATACTGGACGTGCAAGTGGAGCAGATCGTGACCGGGATATTCGCTGGTATTATTGGCATTGCGCCAATAGTGACCAAGTTTGACCCACTCTGCCTGAATGCGGCCCTCATTCATGAACTCCGGGGTTAAGGTCACGCGGGTATTGGTGATGAGGCGTGGGGCCAACTCCATCTCTTTGCCGGTATAGTCCGACGTGCCGGACACGGTCCATTTTTCATAGGTATGCTTTGCATAGGAGAGGCCAGCGTCAATGCGCCACGTCGGATTGATGGGGATGCCCACGGCGGTTTCCACGCCCCGATGCAGCGTCTCGCCGGTATTGACCACGGAGCGTTCGTTGGTGACCGGGTTCTGATAGGTGATAATGTCATCGGTTTTGCGCATATGGTAGAGCGACAGCTCATAATCGATATTGTGCCATTTGCCGCGCAGACCCGTTTCCATATTGTCGACCGTGACCGGTTTCAGGTTTATCTGTGATTGTGCCACGGCGTTGGCCAATGCTGCCGTGTTCATCCGCGCAGTGCGAAAAACCTGGCCCTCGGAGGGTGTGCGAAAGGCATTGCTGTACTGGACAAAACCGTTAAGATTGTCGTTGAACTGGTAGGTTGCCCCCAGTTTGGGGCTTAAGTGGCTGTAACTGGTGCTGCCATCGGCGGCATGGCCATACCAGCCGCCAGCAGGGAAGGCCCCGGCCGGACCCTGGATGGCGGCGTCCGACAAACGATTGTCATACTGGTAGCGCATCATGTCGAAACGCAAACCGGCTGTCAGTCGCAGGGGTGCGAGCGGCGAAATTTCACCCTGGAGATAGGGTGAAAGACTGCTGTAGGTGACGTCATAGTCATAAACGCGCTTGCTGTCGATAATACTCGAATAGATCGTGCCGGTTTTCCCGACCTTCAGGGCATCCTCTTCGTGGAAGCCAGGGCTGTAATCGCCATCCAGGCCGACAATCAAGCGGCTGCGGTATGGTGCAAAATCCTGTCGATATTTGCTGAGGATACCAAAGGAGTCGTTCTGCACCTTGTATTTGCTTGGGTCATAGCTCAATGACCAGTTGGGGACAATTTCCATGGAGTTGTGCCGCAAATAGGGGGTGATCGACAGCAGGGAGTGGGCACTTTCCCGTTCGTAGGCAGCCGACAGTCGGATCGCTTCTACCTTGCGGTAGGAGATGGGGGTGTTGTTTTTGCGCGGATTGCTGTCATAATCCTGTTGGTTCATCTCCCCGACATGGTTCTGGTTGATTTCCGCGACCGAGAAGACCATTTTGAGCAGGGATGTGTCGGTCAACGCATGATCGACACGCACCGATCCCGTCTGTCGATCATAACCGGAGTGATCCTGCCAGCCATCAGAGTGTGTCAGGTTGAGGTTGGCGCGCCAGGCGGTATTCTCACTGGCCGAACCGCCGCTCACCATCAGTCGTCCCCAGCCGTACACTCCTGTTTCACCTGTCACTTCCAGTTCGTCGCCCCTGGGTGGCGGGCGAGTCAGAGCGTTGACCGTGCCTCCGATGGCATCGGAACCATACAGGGCACTGCCAGGGCCTTTGACAATCTCCAGCCCCCCGGCTTGCGGCAGATTGATCTCGTACAGGGCGTTGTGGTTGTAAAACCCGGTCGAACGGGTCGGAATGCCATCCTCCAGGTAGAGATAGACGGCACTCGTGGTGAGCGGTTGGCGAATGGATGTCGAGTGCCCCTCTCCCGAAAGGTTGCTGATCCAGACACCAGGCACCTGGTTCAGAAGATCCTTTGGATGGGTCGGGCGTCGTTTTTGCAGGGTATCCATCTTGAGAATGTTGACGGTGGCTGGTGTCTCGGACTTCAATTCCCCTTCGCGTGTGGCAGTGACGCTGATCTCCGGCAGGGTTTCCACAGTGTTTTCTGGTGTGGCGGGCTCCACTGCCCAGCAAGGACCGCCCGACAACCAAGCAGCGGTGAGCAGCAGGACGGTGGCTGGTTTGGTCTGTTTTGGCAGAGCAGGCACGTCATTCATCTCCATGGGTAGAGCATTCCTTGAAAGTGGTGGGCAATCATGAGCGAAAATTTTTCATGAACTCACCCTTTAGCAACTGTCGGACCATATGCAAACATATTTTGTTTTCAATGGTTTGCTCTAGATTTTTGCCAGTGATGCACCCGATGAATGTGGCATATCACCTGCCTGGGTGTGGCAAATCACACACAAAAAACAGTGACATGCCGAAAGAGTGGTCCGCTGCCATGGCCTGCCTGGTGCAGAAGAGTGGGCGGCGGCTTATTTCGAACTTACCGTGAAAGAACAGCCTGCATAGGCGACACCCCTCCGTCGCCTTTTCCAAAATGAAAAAGCGTCACAACCGTCAAGGGTGGCGTCCGGCTTATGCTGCGTTTCTCAGATACAGGGTGGAGCATCTGCAACAGCGCATGTTCGTCAAGCTCTCGCCGCTTGCGCTCTGTTCGGAGGGGTGCCGATGGTTGGCGTGACGGGCAAGCTGTTTGGCAAAATCATGTAAAATCAAACTGATAATTTTTACTTATCCAGAAAAAATTTATGGCCTGAGTATTGCTATCAAACCCTTGCAACGCCGTTGCGGCGCGAAAGAAACCTACATCGAACAAGGAGTTTTGGTCTTATGGCAAACCTCTCTGCCACCCCACAGCACGGAGAAACTTCCGAAATCGCCGGTATCGCCGGGGATGTGTTGATTGAGTTCGTCGATCGTATCGAGCGCCTCGAAGAAGAAAAAGCCGAACTCGGCCAGGATATTCGGGATATTTACCTGGAAGCCAAAGGCAACGGCTTTGACCCGAAAATTATGCGGCAAATCGTCTCATTGCGCAAAAAAGACCGTCGCGAGGCTGCCGAAGAGGAGGCCTTGTTGCAGCTTTACAAACAGGCCCTGGGCATGGTGGAAAACAGCACCGTGCAATAACAGAGATCTCCGTGCGCCCGACTCCTTCCCAGACCAGCCATGCACAACCGTCGGTACAGCCGATGGTCAACCGCCATGGCGGTCGGGAAACAGCGGCGGAAGAGAGCGAATCGGTGCGCGAAGCGACCGGTTACGGAGAAGCGTGGCGGGCTACACTGGCCTATTGGTTGGAAAGCGGCCTTCTGTACCGCTCCGGGGAGACGTTGGAGTTTGGCCACGAACGCATTCGGACCGCCTTGCCAGCAAGCCACCGCAACAGACAACCTCACCCTGAGCCAGACAAACAACCGTCGCCCCAACTCGTCGCCCCTGCTGTTGCCAGCCTGCCACAACCGCCGACGGCAACCAGTCAGCAGGTTTTTCTCCAGCCAGTAGGCGAGCGGCTGTTGCCTTTGCCCACCGCTCTGCCTGAGGCGGAACGGTTGCCATCGTTGCAGCAATTGGCCGACACCGTTGCCGCCTGTCGCCAATGCCGACTTGCCGAAACCCGCAGCCAAACCGTTTTTGGCGTCGGATCGACTCTGGCCGAGGTGGTCTTTGTCGGCGAGGGACCGGGGGCCGATGAAGATCTGCAAGGCGAACCTTTCGTTGGTCCAGCCGGCAAACTGCTCGATCAGATGATCAAGGCCATCGGACGACAGCGGGCTGATGTCTATATCGCCAACGTGGTCAAATGCCGCCCCCCCGGCAACCGCAATCCCGAACCGCACGAAGTGGCTGCCTGCCAAAGCTATCTGTTTCGGCAACTGGAAATCATTCAACCCAAAGTGATCTTTTGTTTAGGCAAATTTGCCATTCTCTGCCTCACCGGCCACGGCGGGACGGTCGGACAGGCTCGCAATCAATCGTTTCTCTGGCGCTCAATTCCGGTAATCGCCAGCTTTCATCCGGCCTATTATCTGCGCACCCCCAGCCGTCGCCGCTCTGCCTGGGAAGATTTGTTGCGACTTCTGCACCATCTGGACCACTGACATGCTTACCCGCATCCGCATCAGCAGTAAACTGGCCTTCACCATTGCCTTTACCCTCTTTTTTTTCGTACTGGTGACCGCTGCCTATACCTTTATCCTGCAACACAGTCTGCAACGCAATCAGGCGCTGCGGGATCGGGAGATTCGGGTGCAACATTTGGCCAATGAGGTGGCCGTACAGATGCTGCAGGCCCGGCGCATGGAAAAAGATTTTTTGCTGCGCAAGGAGATCAAACTGATCGATGGCGTGACCGAGGCGGTGCAAAACGCCGTTCGACAGGCGGAAGAGATGACCCGACTCAGCAAAGAGGGGGGCGATGAGGCCGTGGCGGGCAAGGCGCAGCAGATCATTCAGGCCATGAACGGCTATCGGCAAGCCTTCCAGGAGATGGCCAACGGCTACCGACTGCTCGGCCTGAATGACGAGGAGGGGTTGCAGGCACCATTGCATCAAACCTCCCGCGCCTTGCAACAGTTGCTGCGCCTGCCAGAAGCGGTTGCTGCCGTGCTGAAGTTGTGGAACAGCGAAAAAGGGTATTGGTTAAGCCACGACAGCCAAAGTGCCAGCGAAGTACACACAGCCCTGCAGCAACTGCGCACCACCCTGCAACGACTGCCAGGCAAAACCTACGGCAAGAGCGAGGAGGGGTTGCTCAACGAATATGCCAGGCACTGGGAAGCGTTGCTGCACCGGGATCGGGAAAACCGCCAACTCAACGATGCCATGCGCCACGCCATTCATGCCGTGGAGCCGTTGATCGATGAAATTCGCCAGGTCAGCGAACAATCGGCCAGCCGCATGGCGACCAACACGCAAATATTCGGTGAACGGGCGGCGGTTTTTCTTTTGTTGTTCTCCTTGTTGACTGTGGCTGTCTGTGCCGTAGTCTGCGGTATCATCATTTATTCCATCGCTCGCTCACTCAAAGCGCTGCAACAGTTTGCCCAGGCGGTCAGCGACGGCAAATGGGACGCGGTGGTACCGGTGGAAGGGTGTGACGAACTGGGGCGTCTGGCCGATGCCATGCGCACCCTGGTCAATCATGTGCGGGCGGTACGTCTGCTCTCTGACCGACTGGTGCTGGTGCTGTTGTTGATCGGTCGCGGCACGCTGCCCGCCAAAGTGGAAGGGCAGGCACAGGGCGAATTTCAGGCGGTCAGCGAAGCACTCAATCAGGCAGTCGATACCTTGGCCGCCCTGCAGCCGCTGGCCGATCAACTGCAACGGCTGGCCCAGGGCGAAATGGCACAACCGCTGCCCGAAGCCCACTATCCCGGCGAGTTCAAACGGCTGGCCCAGGCCGTCAACCGCTTGATCGACCGCGCGGCAGGCAAGGCATGAGCGACTCCCCGCTGTTGATGATCGTGCTGGCAGGTCTGCTCTCTGCCATGCTGGTGATCACGGCAGTGACCATCCCGTTGCGTCGGCTGCGGCTGACCGGTAAGCCGTGGGCAGAGTTTTTCGCCGATCTTTCCCTGCCGCTTGGCATGTTGCTCTTTTCCGGCCTGTGGTTGGGGTTGTTGTTGAGCTTTCCGGCGGCCTTTGACCATCGCCTGCCACCCTCTACCTATCGGCATGTCTGGTTTCTTTTTTGGTCCGTGCTGCTGTTGTTCAATCTCAGCGAAGGAATCGGGCGACTCTATTACAGCCAGGTACGCAAAGAGGCACAACCAGGCCGCAGCCTGCTGTGGTTGCTGGGCCGTATCGCGGTTGTGACAGCTTCGGTGATGGTGGTGTTGCAGTTTGCCATGGATTTAAACGCCTCGCAGCTGCTGACCTCCACCGCCGTAGTGGCCACGGTTCTGGGCATTGCGCTGCGCGAGGTGTTGAGCAATTTTCTTGCCGGCATTTCGATCAATTTGACCGGTACCGCCCAGCCGTCGCAATGGATTGCCGTCGGCGACAAAGAGGGGGAGATCATCCAGCGCAATTGGCGGGAAACCCGCATCCGCAGCACCGGCGGCCATATCTATATCATCCCCAACAGCATGATTGCCCATAATCTGGTCAACAACATGACCTGGCATTCGCCGCTGCGCCGCCATCAACTGGAGTTTCCGGTCGAATACAGCATCTCTCCGGCCCTGGTCTGTCAGGCACTGCGCGAGGCGGCGCTCAGTGTGCCAGAGGTGGATCAGAGCGACAAACAGCCTGATGCCATGGTGGCCAGCTGCCGCGAACATGCCATGCTCTACCGAGTGCGCTTCTGGAGCCGCACCTTTCACGATCGCAGCCGCATCGAAGGGTTGGTGCAGGAGCGGGTCTGGTATTATCTGCAACGCCAGGGGATCCGCATGGGTGGCCTGTTGCATCTGCATGGTGCAGAGCTGGCACTGAACGCCCTGCACAGCCCACCCCGAGCAGCGGCGACAGAGTGCCACACGCTACTGCAACAAAGCGGTTTTCTGCAACGCTATTTGATGGATGAGAGCGGGCAACTGCTGTTATCGGAAGAGGAGTTGCGCCACTTTGCCAGCCAGTTGACCCACCGTCTTTTTGGTCCCGGCGAACAATTGCTGACTTTGGGAGAACAACGCCCGATCGGCTATATTCACCTGCGCGGCACCTTGTTCGGACAAACCGAACTGGCCACCATGCAGCAGGATGGAGGCCGCTTTCAAGTAGCCGTCGGCGATTGGTTGGGCGAAATCACCCTCTTCTCCGGCCTGCCCCGTACTGCCACCGTCACCGTCGGCAGCGGCGACGCCGAACTGTTGGAAGTTCCCGCCACCGCCTTTCACTATCTCCTCTCCCGCAACGACGCCATCACCCGCCTCTTCCAACAACGCCTGGCACAGCGCTCCAAGGCGCTGATCGAAGAGTTGGGTCATCTGGCGATGGTGACGCACAATTAGGCTTGATTGACCAATTGCATAAACCCGCATCTCTTGCTAATTTAGTCGTTTGACTCGCACGTGCAGTCTGTTTTCAAGACAAAGCATGCTTATCGTCTCCACCATTCTGGCGCTGGGTGTTGTGGCCTCGCTGACTTGGCCAGAAAATGTTGACGATGCAGAGCGCAATCACCCCCGTTACGCTTAGGAATCCACGATGCAACATCCCATCTCCATCATCATACCCTATCATCGGACACCTTCCGTTACCCGTGTCGCCCTGCACGCCCTGCAGCGCTTTACCAGCGAGTGCGAACGGGAAATTATTCTGGTACATCATCAACAGGAACTCTCGGTGGAAGAGGAGATCATGATCGGAGAGTTTCCCGATCTGAAGGTATTCGCCATCGATCCCTCTCTGCCTGAAGCCGAGGCCCAGTCAGCCTGCCTTGACCGTGCTATCGACGAAGCGGCGCATGAGCATCTTGTTCTGATTCAGGGAGATACCATCATTCTGAAATGGGGCTGGAATGAAGAAATTTTTTCCTTCATGAAAGAGGCGGAGTTGGATGCCATCGCTACCCAGGCCAGCGAGGCCAACCCCTGCCGGGTCTGGTATCGGCGCATGGGCGATATTTGGCAGGAGCTGTTCCACAAGCGCAGCCCGGATAAAAAATCTTCCGGACCGCTGCAGCTGCATTTTTTGATCGTGAAAAAATCGGCCTTGCAGAAGATGGCTTTTCGTTTTCAACAACAAAAAACGCTGACCATTGAACATTTTCAGCGCAGCGACAGCAAGTTGAACCTGCTCTCCATGCAGGAGGTGACTTCGCTGCTGTGGCATATTCCCCAGACCATCCGTCTGCTGCAAGGGGAGGTGCGCGATCAAGCCATTGCCCACGATTTATGGGAAAAGTGGCGGACATTTTGGAGCGATCCTTTTATTTTGGAACACTTTTCCCCATTAAGCGACAGCATGGAACAGGCCTTTCGCGATATTGCCAACCAGCACGCGCTGTAAGGAGCAAGGCAACCATGGACGCAGCCCAGGTGATGGCAGCCTTGCAGCAGATGGCATCGGCAGAGGATGCACGGCAACTGGCCCGATTTTTTAAAACCGGTGTGGGTCAATATGGGGAAGGGGATCAGTTTATCGGCGTGCGGGTGCCACAACAGCGCCGCATCGCCCGTTCCTTTGCAGAACTGCCGTTGACAGAGATTGCCATTCTGCTGCAGAGCGCGGTCCATGAACATCGACTGACCGCCTTGCTGATCCTGCTGCATCACTATCAATCCAGCCGACAAGCCGAGCAAAAACGGTCAGTGGTCGATTTTTACCGCCTGCATCTGCATCGGGTCAACAGCTGGGATCTGGTCGATCTGTCGGCCCCGAAACTTTTAGGAGACCATCTGTTGCACCATCCGGCTGAACGGGTGCTGTTGCAGCAGCTGATCGGTTCGCCGGTACTATGGCTGCGCCGAGTGGCCATTTTGGCCACCTGGCCCATATTCAAGGCGGGAGAGTTTGCCGAAATCATCGATCTGTCAACAAAGCTGTTGACCGATCCGCATGACTTGATGCACAAGGCCACCGGGTGGATGTTGCGCGAGTTGGGTAAAGTGGATCCGGCACGCCTGCATCTATTTTTGCAGCAACATGCCCCGCAGATGCCCCGCACCATGCTGCGCTATGCCATCGAGCGGTTGCCGGCAGAGCAAAAACAGTACTACAAATAACTTGCACAAGTTATTTTCGCCAGGCTCCTAACCTGATGGCTGCCCGTCCAGGCATCTTTTCCACATTTCTGCGGGCAGATTTTCCTTGTTGCGGTTGCACTCCTGACAGGCGGGAACACAGTTGCTGCGGCTCGACTCACCGCCGCGCACGATGGGAATTTTATGGTCCATGGTCAACTGACTGGGATGGACCCGTTTGCCGCAATAGCTGCAGGTACCCCGCGCCAGACAGTTTTTCCACCAGGCGCTCTGCTTGAGCAGTTTGGCTTTGCGCCGTTCGCGGGCCATGCTTTCATCATCAACCGGAATAAATAAAAAATCCATCGTCTTGCTTTCGCTCAGGAAGGGAGGAGGGGAGCCGTGCCCTGCAAATAGCGCTCTACCACCGCAAAGGAGCGGTCCAACAAGGGCTGCAATTTTTCCACCACATCTTCTCCATCCTCCAGATCACACAGACGGCGCAACTGCTCCCGGACAACCGGACTGGGACCGATACGATTTTCCGAGCGACCATGCAGCAAACGCAAACGGTTTTCCAGCAGACGCAAAAAACCGTAGACCTCTTCCAAGGTGGCATGCTCTTCGGTTGTCAACAGGCTGGCTTGTTGACAGGCCCGCAAAGCCCGGGCGGTACTGCTTTGTACGATACCGGGATACTCGGCAGCAAAGGAGAGAATTAAAAATTGGCTCAAAAATTCAATATCGACAATGCCGCCTCGGCTTTGTTTGATATCGATCCAACCGGCAGGTGGTTTTTTTTCTCCCAGCATGCGCTGGCGCATAGCGGCCACTTCGCGGCGCACCGCATCGACCGCCCGCCGACGGCAGAGTAACGCATGAATGCCGTGCCGCACCTGCTCGGCCAGAGCCGCATCACCGGCAACCACCCGCGCCCGGGTCAGGGCCTGATGTTCCCAGGTCCATGCCTCCTCTTGTTGGTAATGGAGAAAGGCACTCAGGGAGCTGACCAACGCCCCGGAATTGCCGGAAGGACGCAGGCGCATATCCAGTTCATAAAGTTTGCCGCTGCGGGTCAGAGTGGTGATGCTGTTGACGATCCGCTGCCCCAGGCGACTGAAAAATGGACCTATCGCCAGCGGTGATTCTCCCAGCGTTTGCGTGACGCCACCGAGATCACCGTGCAGAAAAATCAGATCCAGATCCGAGGCATAGTTCAATTCCCTGAC
>PDZV01000015.1:0-64872 GCA_002753135.1 Magnetococcales bacterium WMHbinv6
ATGCCCAGCGCGCGCAACCGTTGCCGATCATGATTTCGGTCACCATCGCCGATCAGAGTGGCCGCACCCTCTCCGGGCAGACCGTGGAGGCCTTTTGCCATTCGGTCAGCCATGTACGTCCCTTCACCCTGGGGCTCAACTGCGCCCAGGGGGCCGAACAGATGCGCCCCTATTTGCTGGAACTGGGTCTGCTGACCGACACCCTGGTCTCCGCCCACCCCAACGCCGGACTGCCCAACGAGCTGGGCGGCTACGACGAAACTCCGGCAGAAATGGCGGAAAAAATTGCTGAATTTGCCCATTCCGGCCTGCTCAATATTGTCGGTGGCTGCTGCGGCACCACCCCCGAACATATTCGCGCCATCGCCACCGCCGTGCAGGGGATTGCCCCCCGCCAGCCCGCCTCCCGCCAGGTTGCCTGTCGCCTGAGTGGCCTGGAAGCCTTCAACATCACCGCCGACAGCCTGTTCGTCACCGTTGGCGAACGGACCAACGTGGCCGGTTCACGCAATTTTGCCCGCATGATTCTCGACGGTCAGTTTGAAGCGGCCCTCGATGTGGCCCGCAAACAGGTGGAAGATGGGGCCAATCTGATCGACATCAACATGGACCATGCCCTGCTGGACGGTCCCGCCGCCATGACCCGCTTTTTGAACCTGCTGGCCGCCGAACCGGAGATCAGCCGGGTGCCAGTCATGCTCGACTCCTCCGACTGGCCGGTGCTGGAGGCTGGCCTGCACTGTCTGCAAGGGCGCGGGGTGGTCAATTCGATCAGCCTCAAGGAGGGCGAGGCCCCCTTTCTTGCCCACGCCCGTCTGGTGCAACAGTATGGTGCCGCCGTCCTGGTGATGGCCTTCGACGAACAAGGACAGGCCGACACCTTGCCCCGTCGCCAGGAAATCTGTCGGCGCGCCTACCGTCTGCTGACCGAACAGGCCGGTTTTTTGCCCGATGAAATCATCTTCGACCCCAATATTTTTGCCGTCGCCACCGGCATCGAGGCCCACAACCGCTACGCCTTGGACTATTTTACCAGCTGTCGCTGGATCAAAGAGCAGCTGCCCGGAGCCTGGATCAGCGGCGGGGTCAGCAATGTCTCCTTCTCCTTCCGGGGCAACAATCCGCTGCGCGAGGCGATTCATGCCGTCTTTTTGCACCATGCCATGCAGGCCGGCATGGACATGGGCATCGTCAACGCCGGACAGTTACCCATCTATACGGAAATACCGGAACAGTTGCGGCTGTTATGCGAAGATTTGCTGCTTGATCGTCGCCCGGATGCCACCGAACGGCTGCTGGAGGTGGCCGAATCGCTCAAAGCCAGCGGCAGCACGGAACAGCACAAAGAGAGCCAGTTGGCCTGGCGTCAGGCTGGGGTGGAGGAGCGGCTGATACATGCCGTGGTCAAGGGCATTACCGAATTTATCGATGCCGACGTGGAAGAGGCCCGCCTGGCCGCTGCACAGCCGCTGGCGGTGGTGGAAGGGCCGTTGATGCGCGGCATGGATCAGGTCGGTGAACTGTTCGGGGCGGGCAAACTGTTTTTGCCGCAGGTGGTCAAAAGCGCCCGGGTGATGAAACAGGCGGTGGCCGGTCTGTTGCCCTATCTGCTGGCGGCGGGCAGCGGCAAAAGCAGCCACAAGGGGCGCATTCTGCTGGCCACCGTCAAGGGAGATGTGCATGATATCGGCAAAAATATCGTCAAGGTGGTGCTGCAGTGCAACCATTATGAGGTCATTGACCTGGGGGTAATGGTGGAAGGGGCGACCATTCTGCAACAGGCCCGTGCCGCGCAGGTGGATATGATCGGTCTCTCCGGTCTGATCACCCCCTCCCTGGAACAGATGGCCTTGCTCGCCCAGGAGATGCAGCGCCAGGGTTGGACCATACCGTTGTTGATTGGCGGGGCGACCACCTCGCCCCTGCATACGGCGGTCAAAATTGCCCCCCACTATAAGGGGGTGGTGGTGCAGGTCAAGGATGCCTCGCAAGCGGTCGGGGTGGTGGCCCGCCTGCTTCATCCCGGCGAACGGCAGGGTTATAGCGCCGAGATACGCCAGCAACAGGAGCGGCTGCGCCGCAACTATGCCGCCCGCCAAAGCCGGGGCCGGGCCATCGCGCTCAGTCAGGCACGGGCCAACCGGCTGCTGATTGACTGGTCGACCACTCTGCCCCCGGCCCCACGCCAGCTCGGCCTGCAGTGTGTCAGCCCCGATCTGCGCACCTTGAGCGCCTATATCGACTGGAGCCCATTCTTTCATACCTGGGAGATGAACGGGCGTTTCCCTGATCTGCTGCAGGATGCCGAAAGCGGCGAGACGGCGCGCAAACTCTACCAGGATGCCCAGCAGTGGCTGGAGCGGATCATCAACGAAAATCTGCTGCAGGCCAAAGGGGTCTATGCCCTCTATCCGGCCAACAGCACCGATCAGGATGGCATTGAACTCTACAGCGACAGCAGCCGCAGCCAGTGCATCGCCCGCCTGGAAACCTTGCGCCAGCAGGTGGAAAAACCCGCCGGGCAGCCCTCCCTGGCCCTGGCCGATTTTGTCGCCCCGCAGAGCAGCGGCCTGCCCGACCATGTCGGCCTGTTTGCCGTCACCTGCGGCTTGGGGTTGGAGGAGGCGGCAACGGCACAGGAGCAGGCCGGTGATGATTATGGTGCCATCATGCTCAAAGCCCTGGCCGACCGTTTGACCGAGGCTTGCGCCGAATGGTTGCATCAGCAGGTACGGCGGCACGCCTGGGGCTATGCGGCAGATGAACCCTGGGACAACGAAGCGTTGATCCGCGAAGCCTATGTGGGCATCCGCCCGGCCCCCGGCTATCCCGCCTGCCCGGATCATACAGAAAAAGAGACACTCTTTTCCCTATTGCAGGCAACGCAACATACCGGCATGCGACTGACCGAAAGCATGGCCATGACCCCGCAAGCGGCGGTATGCGGCTACTATTTTGCCCATGCCCAGAGCCGCTATTTTCGGGTGGATCATCTGGGCCGTGATCAGGTGGCCGAATTTGCCGCGCGCAAAGGGATGGAGGTGGCCACGGCAGAAAAATGGCTGGCACCGGTGTTGGGTTATGAACCGGATGCGGAGGGGTGACTGGTGCTTACTTGCATAAATTGTAACTATTCAGCACCCAAAACAATCGCGGGTCCATGGAGCGGTGAAGTGGACCCCATCGTCAAGACAAAATACGGCCTTGTTTAAGCTCTGAACCGAGACTACTTTTATTGTCGTGAGCCATCTCTGATGCCTACCATGGCGGGATATAAGGTAAAAATCAGGCACCTCCCGGGTACTCCCAGACCCCAGCTCGACCATTTTGCCGGCACCGGCAAAATGGTGGTCCGGCTCGTTCCCCGATTCCCGACAGGAGAGGATGGCACGCTCAATGGCCTGTTCAAAACGGTGCCACTGGAATACCCGAGCAGAGGCTGCAAGTCACGGGAACTCCAATATTCGGCACCATATGCGTTCTGCCGCTTGAGCCCCTCGAAAGAGATGCCACCGATGACGGCGACCTGTTTGTCGATCATTCTTCCACCTCATCGGGGATAGCGGATTGCTGAACCGTCATTGATGTGTCGTGGGTCATCCGCGCCTGAGTTCATGCAAGTTAACCAGCAAATTTGGCAGATCATCCTGGATGATACTCCACAGGATATCGTTATCAATGCCCAGGTAGCCATGGATCAAACGGTTGCGAGTGGCGATAATCTGTCGCCACGGGATGGCCGGAGCACCCTCCCGCACCGGTTGGGGAATATGGCTGGCAGCCTCGCCAATCAATTCCAGATTGCGCACCGTGGCATCAAAAGTCAGTCCGTCTGCCTCGAAACCTGCCCGATCCAGCCCCTTCGTGTAGGCAGTTGCCTTCTCTGCAAAGGAGATCATGTCGTCGAGATAGAACTCCCATGCCCGTTGCGGCAAGCCGCCTGTCTCTTCAGACATGGATCACCTCGTGTTCGATGAAGGGGCGCAACTCCGGTCGCAGCGCCTTTTCGGTCACCAGGTCTACCGGTCGTCCCAACAGATCTTCCAGATAGAACTGGACGCCAAAAAACCGAGCCGAGGTGGCGGGACCATCGAAGGCCACCAGCACATCCACATCGCTGCCCTCCCTTGCCATATCCCGCGCCATAGAGCCGAACACGGCCAGACGGGTCACGCCGAATTCCCGACGCAAGTACTCAATATGACTGGCGAGAAGGTCCATCACCTGATCTCGACGCATGCATCTGCCTCCTTCCGATCCTGGGGAGGATGAGCCAACAGGGCGTTCCGCAATCGTGCGCAATCCGGCGCGCTGCAAAATACGGCCCGGAAGTGACGCGGCATCTCGAAAGGGTCGCCTCCGGAACCCGTCCGCCGGGTCACCAAACCCTGCCCCTCGCAAAGAGTCCACAAAACCTCGGCCCACGCAAGAGTCTGATCAGAAATGGCAGATATTTCTTCTGAACTCAAGGAAAGCGATTCACCCTGTTCGGGGTGCAGCTTTAGATAGAGAACATTCAATATCAACCATCTGGCGTTTTCGAAGAATGCCTTGCGTGTTCCGGAGCTGGTGCGTCCACTCTCTTGCATGGTCGTGACGACGCAGCGTTGCACCTGAACCGCACGCCAGACCGTGCGTGCGGAAATTTCCGAACGGAACACCTGAGTGTAACGCACTTTTCAAGACAGCAGAATAACGCACTCCCACCAACTCTACCAGCACTTTTTCCCACCACCACCCAGCGGTTGGCCCGTGCAAAAGGGCACGCTTGTGTTTTACTGTAAGCCAGTTATTGACAGGTCACCCACCGCTCACCCCTGCAAGGAAAAAGCCCATGTCCTGGCTCTCGCTGCTCTGGTTGCTGATTTTGCTTTTGACTCTCGGCGGGGTGGCGGTTGGGCGGTTGCCGCGGTTGGCGATGAATCGGGCGACGATTGCCGTGGCGGGGGCGACGTTGCTGATTCTCAGCGGGGCCATCTCCTACGCGGAGGCGCTGCAGGCGGTGGATCTGCATACCCTTGTTTTGCTGTTCGGCATGATGGTGATCAATATTCATCTGCGCATGGCCGGGTTTTTCAGCTGGGTGGCCTACCACACCACGGCGGCACAGCTGCACCCCCGGCTGCTGCTTGCCCTGTTGATGCTGGTTTCGGCGTTGCTATCGGCCTTTTTTCTTAATGATACCGTGGTCCTCGCCTTTACCCCGCTGGTGCTGGAAATTGTCCTGATGGCCGAACTGCCGCCTCTCCCCTTTCTCATCGGTCTGGCCACCGCGGCCAATATCGGCTCGGTCGCCACCCTGATCGGCAACCCGCAAAACATGTTGATCGGTATCGCCTCCGGCATCTCCTTTACCTCTTTTCTGCTCACCCTGGCCCCTGTCGCCCTCGGCAGCCTGATGATCGCCTGGCTGCTGTTGCTCCTGCTCTTTCGCCACGAACTGGGACAGCGACCGGCTCCGGTGCCGCTGCTGCGCCACTTGCCCATGCACCCGACCCTGCTGCGCAAAAGTTTGTTGGCCAGCCTGTTGCTGCTTGCCGCCCTGCTCTCCGGCATGCCGGTCTCCCTGGCCGCTATCGCAGCCGCCACCCCACTGCTGATCACCCGACGCTGGCAGGCCGATACCATCCTGCAGGAGATCGATTGGCCGGTGCTGCTCTTTTTTGCCGCCCTGTTCATCGTCACCCGCACCGTGGAGACCGCTGGCTTCAGCCAACCTTTCCTCAGCCTGCTGCCCGACGCCGGGCAGCTGCAGCTGCCTGCTTTAGCCTGGAACAGCCTGCTGCTCAGCAATCTGGTCTCCAACGTGCCCGCCGTGCTGCTGCTCAAACCGTTGGTCAGCCAACTGCCCTGGGCAGAGAGCGCCTGGCTCACCCTGGCCATGGCTACCACCCTGGCCGGTAATTTGACCCTGCTCGGCTCGGTGGCCAACCTGATCGTCGCCGAATCGGCACGCAAACAAGGAGTTGTTCTCGGCTTTTGGCCCTACCTGCGGGCCGGGCTGCCCATCACCGTGGCCACTTTGCTCTGGGGTATCTTCTGGCTTGGACAAACCCCATAAAAAAAAGAAGCCGGGGAAGTTGCCCTCCCCGGCCCGTGTACCGCAAAATATGCCGGTAACTTACGAAATTTTCACGACAATGTCGTGCAGGAAGTTGCCTGCGCGGGAAAGCTCGTGACCGGCATCCGACAAGTGACGATAAATTTCACGACGTTTGAAGATATCCAAAACATAGGCCATCGCTTCCATTTTGGCATCCGGCGCATCGGCTTTCAGGCCTTCCATCACCTTGTCAGCCTTGAACAACTCAGCCAGGGCACGACGGAAACATTTGTCCAGATTGTGCTTGGCTTGCACGGCCACGTGGGCATCGCTCTCGGCCAGAGGGGTCTCTTTGCCACCCAATTTTTTGTAGCCACGATTCAAGGCCACGTTGGCTTCGCGCAACAACACCGCCATCTCCATGGTGTATTGATCCGACGGCACACCCAGGGTCTGCATCTCTTGCACGATGGTGGACATGTAGGTCATGGTCACACCCACCGAGGTCATGGCACGCTGCAGATCTTCACGATCCAGCGGCGTGGCGAAGGCGTTGGCCAACACATCCAGGTTGCGCGCCTTCAAGGCATCTTCTTCGCCTTCCAGGCGAATCACTTTGTCGGCGACCGATTTGCTGCCGGTCTGCATAAAATCCACCATCGCATCGGAGGCCTGCGATACCAGTTCGCACTGCTCGAGAATCATGCCGTAAAAGTTGGGCATGCGGGGAAAAACAGCGTTGGTGATACCACTGATGAAAGAATTGCTACCGCCCATGGTCTAACTCTCCTTTATAATGTCAGGATCACGCTCGGATCCGGTTATTAACGTGAATTGTCTTGTGTTTCCACCAAGATGATCAATGTACACCCAGCACATACTTGGCAAAGGCGAAGGATAAAGCACCCACCACACCCGAACCGGGGATGGTGATGATCCAGGTGCTGACGATCTCCGAAGCCTTGCTCCAACGCACATCCTTGGCCCGCTCGGAGGAGCCCACACCCATGATCGCCGAACTGGCCACGTGGGTGGTGGAGACCGGCAGACCCCACTGGGAGGCACCAAGAATCAAAGCAGACGAAGTCAACTGGGCACTCATGGCGTGCAACGGACGCACTTTATAGATGCCGAAACCGATCGTGCGCACAATACGCCAACCACCAGACAGAATACCCAACACGATAACAATCGAGCAGGCCAACATCACCCAGAAGGGAATTTCAAACTTGGGCGTGATGCCACCCAACACCAGAATCAAAGCCACGATACCCATGCTCTTCTGCGCATCGTTGGAACCATGCGAGAAGGCCAAGGCCGCCATGGTGAAAAATTGCGAACGCTTCAACCAGGTATTGGCCGACGGTTTGGCGCGTATCAACAGACGACGCATAAGACGGAAGAAAATATAACCGGTCCAGAAAGCAGCCAACGGTGAAACAATCAGGCCGGCGACCGTTTTTGCCACCCCGGTCAGTTTGTGTTTTTCCACCAGCACATCAAAACCCCAGACCACATGATCGGCACCGGCGGCAAAAATCACCGCGCCCACCAGACCACCCACCAGAGCATGTGAAGAGGAGGAAGGAATACCAAACCACCAGGTCAACAGGTTCCAGAAGATGGATCCAATCATTCCGCAAAAGACCACCGTCATGGAGAGTACCGGCGTGAGATCGCTGATTTTGGCGATACCTCCGATGGTGTTGGCCACCGCTGTACCACCCAACAGGGGACCAAGGAATTCAAATACGGCCACGATGACCACCGACTGAATCGGCGTCATGGCTCGTGACGCAATAACGGTTCCGATGATGTTTGAGGCATCATGGAAGCCGTTGGTGTAGTCAAATATCAGCACGACTATCACCGTGGCTACAGCCAGATTGAATATGATATCGCTACTCATGTCTCACCCTTCTGGTTTCCTTTTCCTGTTGATTGTGAACGTCCCGTGACAACAGCCACCCGATTTATTGTCTACAGCGTCATCAAATGCCACACCATGACGACCCTGTGTAAATTCTGCAGGCAGGATAGCGACTAACATGACAAATTGGAACAGTTTATTTTGCAGAAATGTGAAATACGGGTTACATTTATGTAACATTTTCGTTACAAGTCAAAAAAGCATTGCTGCAGTGCCATATAGCGCATTGGCCGTGCCGAAAGCAACCGCCAGGGGAGAGGGAATGGGGAACCAATAGTGAAAGTTAGCGTCAGGTAAAAAAAGGCAGGAGAGAATCAGAACGGCTTGCGACCGTTGCCGATCCCTTGCCCGGCATCCAGAGTATCCAACTCCTGGGCCGAACTGCGAATCCGGCGTAAACGAATCTCGCCGTTGCTGGTGGTAAAGATCAACTGGCGCGCCCACGGCCCGCCTACATCCGAGGCGGTCAGGTGGAGATGGTGGGCACGAATAAATGACATGGCGGTATCCACATTGCGCTTGCCGACAGTAAAGCCCGGCAAATCCAGATGGGGGGCGGTACCGGTAAACATCATCGCCCCGCCAAACAATTTGACCTCCAACTCCTGCCGGGAAATGCCGCGCTGCTCAAAGCTGGCCAACAAAAAGGGCATGACACAGGAGAGATAGTCGCCCATCTCCCGACAGACCTTCACCCCCCCTGCCGGATGTTCACAGCTGCGACTGGCCCGTTTGCCGTGACAAATGGCCCCCAAACGACTGCGCGGATGATGCACAATCAATGAGACACAAGAGCCCAAAACGGTATGCACCTCGGCACCCACACCGATGAACAATTCGCCCGGATCCAGCCAAACGGTCTCCATGGCCTATTTATTCCATTGAATCCGCCAAATAACGATCCAAGCCTGCCCGCAAATTGGGCAGGGCGGCACCATCCATCCACATCAACAAAGAGCCCGCCACCTGTTTGCCCAGCAAGGTAAAATCAACCCGCAACAACAACCATTGCTCCGCCTCTGCGGTGGCCGGATCTTCTGTCTGCGTCAACCCGCCAGGCAGCAAAAAGGGTTGCAATTCGGTGACAGTGCCGCGGTAATAGTGGGGCGCATCACACTCGATATCGGAGGACAACAAGGCACTGAAAGAGCTGACACAGGTATACAACAACACATCACCGGTGGATTGCATCGTCTCCCCTTCCACCTGGATCAGCACCTCATCCGGCAGCGGGCTGCCATAGAGCGCATCCAGCAAATGGGCAATCTCTGCTGCTCGAATCAGCAATACCGCCATGCCGGCAATGGAACGGTTTTCGCTGAAAACAAAGCGAAAACGCATGCCAACCACCCCGATGGCCATCCCGTACAAACCGGCCAGATGCGCCACCAACCGCGATTCGGACAACAGACTCATGCACGGGGGGGAGAGAGAAATTTCCCCATCCACCATTTCGCTCAAGGTGGCTGCCGCCCGTCCAAAGCTGAGATTGAACAGCTCCCGCAGGGCATCCTCCTCCATATCGTCCAGGCAGATCATCCCGGGATGACCTCTGCCGACTCACTGCCCGAGCGTGGCAGCCAGCAGGTAAACATGGCTCCCCGATCCAGATTGTTCTGCACCTGAATTTCGCCACGATGGGCGTCGACAATTTTTTTTACGATCGACAGCCCCAGGCCGGTACTCTTCTCCTGTCCGGTGGGTTGGGTACTCAACTTTTCAAATACGCCGAAGAGTTTATGCTGTTCCGCCTCCGGTATGCCGGGCCCTTGATCGACCACCTGCACAAAAATGCCCTGCCGTTGCTGACCGGTGCGCACCAGAACCACCGAATGCAGGGGGGTAAATTTAATGGCGTTGCTCAACAAATTATCCACCACCTGGGCAATGCGTGCCCGATCAAAGCTGGTCGCCGGCGTCGGCTGCAAATCCGCCACCAGGCGCACCCCCTTTTTTTCGGCGGTAAAGGTCAACAAATGGACCCGCTCGGCCACCAGTTCGGCCATATCCCCCGCCGCCAAACGCAGGGCAAAAGTGCCGCTTTCGATAACGCTGACATCGAGCAAATCGTTGATCAGACCCAACATTTGACCGGCCACATTGTGGATGGTCTGAATAAAATAACGCCGCTCCTCCTCATCAAACTCCATCTGCAGCAGCAGTTCACTCAAGCCGGTGATCGAATTCAACGGGTTGCGCAGATCGTGGGCGGCAATACCCAACAATTTGTTTTTGGTGGCATTCAACTCCAGCAAATGGCTCTTCTGCCGCTGCAGCGCCAAATGGGTCTGAATGCGGGCCAGGGCCACCAACGGATTGAACGGTTTGCGGATAAAATCCACCGCCCCCACCTCCAGGCCATGGGTCTCATCCTCGGTGCTGCTTTTGCCGGTAATAAAAATCACCGGAATGCCTGCCGTTTCCGGATCGCCTTTCAGCCGTTGACACACCTCATAACCATCCAGGCCCGGCATCATGATATCCAACAAAATCAAATCTGGACGGGGCGTGGCATGGGCTCTGCGCAACGCCTGCTCCCCCGATTTGGCCACCAGAGTCCGATACTGTCCCTGCAACAATCCCACCAGAACGTCAATGTTGGTACTCTCATCATCGACGATCAAGATACGGGCCGCATCACTACGCATTCTCGCCACTCCTCTCTTCTGCGCCTCTCATCTCCACCGATCCCTGGCTTAACACCTGCCGCAACCGCGCAACACTCTGCATCGCATCCTCAAATTCATATTCATCCACCTGGGCAGCCAAACAGTCGATCTCTTTGCCGAACAAGTGCAAATCGGCCCACTGCCGCAGCTGCTCGACCAACTCTCGGGCGTCCGAATCGCCCTCTTCGATCATCCGTTGCAGGCGGTCCAACAAGTCGGTCAACGGCACGCTCTCCCATCCCTCCCCCTTGCCATCTCCCGCCCCTGCTGCCGCCTGCTGCGCCTGGCTCCAGGCGGCGATACCGGTCAGCACCTCCCGCAAGGCACGTTCCACCTCTTGCTGCAATACAAACCGTTCCGCCTGCTGCCCACTCCCTTTCCACACCTCTTCCAAAGAGAAAGCCGCCTGCTGGAGTGTCACAGCCCCGATCGTGCCGGCGACCCCCTTCAGCGTATGGAGCAGACGATGGGCAACCTCACCCTCCTCCCGGGCCTGCGCCTGTTGCAACCGTTCGAGAAAATCCCGGTTGCGCTGGTAAAAATCGGTCAAAATTTTCAGATACAAACGACGATTGCCATTCATGTTGCGCAAGCCACAGGCCAGATCAATACCCGGCAAACGTTCTGGCAAAAGAGGCTCCTCAGCAGCTGCTTGCGCCGTCGGCAGCGGCCCTTGCACGCTATTTACCCGACAATGGCGGGCCAGCGTGGCAAACAAATGCGGAGGCTGCACCGGCTTGCTGATATGGTCGTTCATCCCTGCCTGTAAACATTTTTCCCGATCACCGGCCATGGCGTTGGCGGTCATGGCAATGATCGGCAAGGTGGCAAAGCGCGCCTCGGCACGAATGGCCCGTGTGGCCGCATAGCCATCCATCACCGGCATCTGCACATCCATCAGCACCACATCAAAGGGGGCCTCCTTGACCGCCGCCACCGCCTGCTGGCCATCGGCAGCAATGCGTACCGTCATCCCCTCGCCGGTTAACAATTCATAGGCAACCTGCTGATTGAGTTCATTATCTTCCACCAGCAACACCCGAATGCCGCGCCAATCCCGTTGCGGCTCTTCCAGGCGCAAGCCCAACTCCCTGACCTCTGGTTCCGCCTGCTCCATCCCCTGCCCCAAAACCGATAACACCGTCTCAAAGAGCATGGATAACGAAACCGGCTTGGTCAAAAAGCCTGCCACCCCCACCCCCTGGGCTGCCACCATCACATCCTCCCGCGAGTAGGCGGTTACCATGACAATTTTGGCGATGCGGGCATGGGGAAAACGGCGGTTGATCTCCCGCGTGGTACGAATGCCATCCATCTCCCCCATCTGCCAATCCAGAAAGATCAGCTGAAACGGTCGCCCCTTGCCGATGGCCCGCTCCATCTCAAAGAGTGCCTCTTCGCCAGAAGAGACACAGGTGACCTGAAAAGAGAAGGATTCAAAAGATTTTTGCAAAATCTCCCGCGAGACCGGATTGTCATCGGCCACCAGCACCCGCAAGCCCACCAACTCTTTTGAGGGCAAACGAAAGCGGCGCCGATCCCGATTGGCACGGGGAAAACGGGCGGTAAAATGAAAATGACTGCCCGCCCCCGGCCAACTTTCCGCCCAAATGCGCCCGTGCATCATCTCCACCAGACGTTTGCAGATGGTCAACCCCAAGCCGGTACCACCGAAACGGCGGGTGGTCGAAGAGTCCGCCTGGGTAAAAGCGGTAAACAGCCGACCGAGCTGCTCCGCCGTCATGCCAATGCCGGTATCCTGAACCTGGAAATGGAGGACCACCTGCGTCTCTTGCAGCTCCTCCACCCCCACCAGCACCGTAATATTACCCCGCCGGGTAAATTTTACCGCATTGTTGGTCAGGTTGACCAACACCTGTCCCAGGCGCAAGGCGTCGCCCAACAGAGTGAGCGGCACCTGGCGCTCGACATGAAAATTGACCTCCAGCCCCACCTCTTCCGCCCGCAACGCCACCAGATTGGCCACGTTATGCAGCACATCTTCCAGATGAAACGGCACCGACTCCATGGTCAACTTGCCTGCTTCAATTTTGGAAAAGTCCAGTATATCGTTGATAATGCCCAACAATGACTGGGCAGAGACATGCACTTTGCCCAAATAATCCCGCTGTTTGGCCGTCAATTCGGTTTTTAACGCCAAATGGGACATGCCGATGATGGCATTCATCGGCGTGCGAATTTCATGGCTCATATTGGCGAGAAAATCACTCTTGGCCTGGTTGGCCTCCTGTGCTGCCTCCTTGGCCGCCTGCAGCTGCAACGCCTGACTGCGCAGTACCTGCTCACGGGTCACCGTGTTGGTAATATCCTGGATTTGAATCAAACAATAGCGCTGCTCGTCAACATTGCGAATCGCTTTGATCATCACCAGCTGACTCATGCGGCGACTGCTGTCCTCCTGCTCCGAGGCTGTGTATAACGGAAAAGGGGTTGGCGTCAAACGGTGCGACAAGGTGGTCGGCAAACCGGTATGCAACGCACTCTCCACCGCACGGGCAATCCGTGTCGCCACCAATTCGGGAAACACCGCAAACAGGGGGCGGTAAAGCACCGCCGCCGCCGAGAGACGGGAACCGCGCTCCATCCAGTCGTTCCACAGCACAATCCGCTGCTCTGGATCGAGCAGAATCGTGCCAACCACCCCGACATCCATGGCCCGCTGCAACAGAATGGCGTCCAACATCATGCCACCCTGGTCACCCTCAGAAAGCACCGATAATCACCTTCAACTCGCGTTTGAGAATTTCCATCGACGCCTGCGAAAACAACAACACCACAAAACCGCTCAACGTGTGCTGCATCCGCTCCTCGTCGTGGGTTTTGAAATCCATCATCAAGACAAAGGCCCGCTCCGCATCGCCACCCGACAAGGCCCGACGCTGGGCGGTCAAATGGGATTCCAGATCCAACAAAAACTGGCTGCTGCCACGTAAAAATTCTGCCGCCTCAAACTCAAACTGCACCGACATCATCTGGGTAAAACTTTCCAGAAAGGCATTCAGCACCACATTGCCCACATCCAGCAAGGTCTCCTGCTCCAACTCCATCAACACTTCCAGCGGCATCTGTTCATTGAGCAAAGTGCGCACCAATTCCAGACTGCCTGCGCCAGGAAAAATCAACAGGGCGGTACCACTCAGCTCTCCGGTAAAATTTTGTCGAATGGCAACCAGTCTCTCCTCCTGCCCGGAGACCAACAGTCGGGTTGCCTCTTCATAGGAGGCAATGCGCAGTTGGGGTAACGACAACAACACTTCGTTATGGACCATCTCGCTCAGAGAGGCTGCCGCCATCCCCAGACCCATATTGAAAAACTCTTTGAGTGCATCCTCTTCCAATTCGCTCAGCAGAAAGATCGATTGTCCGCCCTCTGTCGGCAGACACAACTGCTGCTTTGCCATCTCTGTTTTACCCTGCACCAAGGCATCCATTAACGCATGATCTCCATCAGTTTATTCTCGGCAATCGGTTTTTTGATGAAACCAATGCCCAACGCATCGGCCTTCTGCTGCATCCGCTCCTGAATGTTGGCGGTGACCAGATAGAGCGCCACGCCCGGATATTTGATCATCAATATTTCTGCCAACTCGATGCCGTTCATCCCCGGCATGTTGAAATCCAGCAAGGCCAGGTGCAACGTTGTCTCGGCCAGAGACAAGGCCTCTGCACCATCCTTGGCTTCCACCAACTCCCAATCCGGGAAACGTGTGGTAACTATTTTGCGCACCATCATCCGCGCCAAACTGCTGTCATCAACCAGCAATACCCTCTTTTTATTCATTGCCCACTCCCCAGCTCATGTCTCGCTCCAGGCTTGTATCAATTCCGGAATATTCAATAAAAAAGAGACCGTTCCATCCGGCATCACCGCCGAACCTGCCAGTATGGTTATCCCGGATAACAGACGCCCCAACGGTTTGATGACCAGATTGGCCGGTTCCAGAATGGCCTCTACCGCCAAAGCAATCTTTTGCTCTTCCGCCTGCAGGATTACCACATGCAGATCCGTTGCCCGGCGGATCTGCGTCAACAACCTCTGATCCATCTCCTGCTCTACCGCCTCCTCCAGCACCCGCGCCAAAAGCACGATCGGAAAAATATGGTTGCGCACGCGCACCATCGGCGCGTCCATTTTGCCTTCCACCTGCTCTCGCACCTCTTTGCCGTGATAAGAGACCAGCTCAACGATGCCAGCCTGCGGGATGGCATAGGTTTCTCCCAGGGCACGCACCAGCAAAACCGGCACAATGGCCATCGTCTGTGGGATGCGGATGCGAAAACGTGAACCACTGCCGGGTTCATTGTTGATGGTGATCGTCCCGCCGAGTTTGTCGATGGAAGATTGCACAACATCCATCCCCGTGCCACGACCGGAAATTTTGCTCACCTGATCGGCGGTGGAAAAACCTGGCAATAAAATGAGGCGCAGCAACTCTGCCTCTTTCATCTCCCAGGCCCGCTCTTCGCTCAACAACCCCTTGTCGATGGCCTTGGCCCGCACCTTGCGCACATCGACTCCCCGGCCATCGTCGCTGATCTCCAAATAGACCTGACCCTGCCACTGCCAGGCCGATAGCTGCACCCGACCCACCGGAGATTTGCCTTTTGCTGCCCGCTCCTCCGGCAGCTCAATGCCGTGATCAATGGCGTTGCGCAGCAAATGCCCCAAAATTTCCTTGACCACAATCAAAACATTGCGATCCACTTCGGTCTCTTCGCCCTGCAGCTCCAGTAACACTTTTTTTTTGCGTTCGACCGCCAAATCACGCACCAGACGGTGGTAACTTTCCCATACCCGCCCGATCGGCTGCAAACGATAGCGCAACACCTCATCCTGCAAATTTTGGATCTGTTGGCCCAATCCCTCCATGGCCGGATCCACCTGCGACGGTTGTTGCGCCAGGGCATATTTCAATTGATTGAAGCCTGCCCCCAACTCGCCGACATGGTTCATCAACGCATCAAGACGATCAATCGATAAACGGATCGAATCCAGGCGGTTGGCCGTCGCCTCCCCCTCTGCCACCATACCGGTCAGGATGATGCCCTCGGCCTCTGTCGCCGCGCCATCCTCCTCTTCAGGCAACGATTCCTCTTCCGCCGCCTGGGCAATCAACCGCTCCAACTGGCGGATCAAGGGGGCAAAAGCACACTCCCCCTCTGTACCACTCTGCTCGATCACCAGCAGCGTGCGCCGTACCGCATCCAAAACCAGCAACAAACCACTGCCTATCTCCTGATCGATACGCAAGCGGCCCGAACGCAACTGATCCAATAACGATTCTGCCGTATGGGTCAACTCCTCGAGTTGCGTAAACTCCATCATCCGGCAATTGCCTTTGACCGTGTGCATGTCGCGGAAAACAGCATGCAACAAGCCATGATTGCCCGGCATCCCCTCCAACTGCAGCAAACCCTGCTCGATCCGATCCAACGCCTCGCGGTTTTCGGAAAAAAATTCCTGCATCAATGCCTGTTGGGTCGCCTCGTCAAACATGCCTGCCCCATCCTGATCACACACCCTGCCCGTATCCTGCGCTTGCGTTGCGCAGATTAGTCCTTATACTGCCTTAAAAACAAGGATTCCGACAAAAAATCATTTTATCCCTTGCAAGAAGCATGATAACCTTGTTGCAAATTCTGCAATTCGGCAAATCAAGTAAAACAAGAAACATTTTCAGAAAGGCCTGCCATGCAACCGGATCTCCAGCATATTCTGATCGTTGACGATGAGCCAATCTATCAAGAATTACTCAAAGCTCTTCTGCAGCATCACTATCGCATCTCACTGGCCGATAACGGGCTGCAGGCGCTGCACGCCAGCAACCAGGAACCCCAACCGGACCTGATCCTGCTGGATATCCGCATGCCGGAACTTGACGGCCTGGAAGTGTGTCGGCGTCTGAAAGAAAATCCGGCAACGCGATCTATCCCGGTAATTTTTGTCAGCGGTGCCGACCAGACCGGACACGAAGCGATGGGCTTTGCCGTCGGCGCGGTCGATTATATCAGCAAACCGATCAACCCTGCCGTGCTGGCTGCCCGCCTCAATACCCATCTCTCCCTGGCCAAACAACGTCGTCTGCTGGCCCAGCAAAGTCAATTGCTGGAACAACAGGTGCAAGAACGAACCCGCGCCCTGGAACTGGCACAGGATAAATTGCGCGAATCGGTGGACAACCTGTTGATTATCCCGATTGCGCCGGGCGTCTTTTGGCTGCAAATTCCCGAAGCCGACCTCTACATTCTCTGCGGCTGCCCCAGCGAGGTGGTCAAATTGTTGATGCGCAAGGGACTCAATACCAGCGCTGTCAAAAACGGTGTCACCTTTGAAACCGGCCCCAACGCCATCCTGCTCTCGGACCTGTTGATCCAAAACGGCAGCTTTGCCAATCTGGCGGAATTTCCCGTGCTGCAAATGCTCTACCGCCAGGGGATGATGATTCCCGGCCATCCCAACAACAGCGGCGTCAAACCGTTGCTGATCGGCTCCGCAGAACAACTGCAGGCGCAACTGGGTTATATCCATCGCGGCAACTATGGCCTGCTCAACAAAGAAGAGATTATGGCCTGCGGCATCGATGCGACTACCGCCGACAACATGATGCGCATCAAACTGAAGTTTGCCTTTGGCAAAATTCGCAACCCCACCGACTTCATCGATACCCTGGAACTGGATGATCAACAACGGGAGATTCGTAACGGTGTCTTTATCCGGCGCATCGGCTTCAACCATTTTCGTTTCAGCTATCGGCAACAACAGGCCGACATCAACCTCAATCTGCTGCCGGATCAAACCTATCAAGCCCCCTATCCCCTGGGCCACCACCGCCTGAAACGGCACTATTTTGCCGTGTTGCATACCGGTGTCGGCGACGGCTGGGATCCAGACCGGCCCAGCATGAGCAGCGTGCTGATGTTTCAGGGGCGAATCTATCTGATCGATGTGGTACCAGGTATCAGCCACATTCTCAACGCCATGGGCATCGGCATCAACGAATTGGCCGGTGTTTTTCACACCCATGCCCACGACGACCATTTTGCCGGCTTGCCGGAACTGATCCGGACCGATCGGCGCATTCACTATTTTGCCACCCCGCTGGTGCGCGCCTCAGTCAGTAAAAAATTTGCCGCCCTGCTCTCCATCGACGAAAACAAATTTGAGCAGTTTTTTGCCATCCACGATCTGCAGTTTGACACCTGGAACCGCATCGATGGCCTGGACATTATGCCGCTGTACTCGCCGCACCCGGTGGAAAACAATTTGCTGCTCTTCCGTGCCCTCGGTGAAGATGGCTACCGAACCTATGCCCACTGGGCCGATTTGACCAGCTACGAAATACTCGATCGGATGAGTGGCCCTGGTGAGCAGGATGTGCCAGCCGCCTTTATCGCCAAAATCAAGGCCGATTATCACTACCCTGCCGATTTGAAAAAATTGGATATCGGTGGCGGCCTGATCCATGGCAAAGCCGAAGATTATGCCAACGACCACTCCAAACGGCTCATTCTGGCCCATTTGGCCCGTCCTCTGACCCACACGGAAATGACCATCGGTTCCGCCGCCTCCTTTGGTGCGGTGGATATTCTCATCTCCGGAGAACAGGATTATCGTCGGCAACGCATCTTCTGTTATCTCAAGGATCTTTTCCCGAATGTCGACGATTGCGAAATTCGCATGCTGACCAACGGTCACATTGTCAACCATAACGTCGGGGCCATCATCCGCCAGGATACCGACGAAGACGACGGCTTTATCGATCTGGTGGCCGCCGGTGAATTTGTCTATCGGGAGGCAAAAAGTGGCGTCTGCAGCCATCTCGGTTTCGGCTCTTTTCTCGGTCTGCGTCGTCTCTACGACGTGATTCATCCCGACGAAGGGGTCTATCTGGCCGAATCGCATGGCTCTCTGCTGCGTATCCCCAT
Organism: Magnetococcales bacterium WMHbinv6; assembly: GCA_002753135.1. Taxonomy (GTDB): domain Bacteria; phylum Pseudomonadota; class Magnetococcia; order Magnetococcales; family Magnetaquicoccaceae; genus Magnetaquicoccus. Next base: position 18,590 of record PDZV01000015.1, read on the forward strand.
CTTCATGTTCAAAATTTTTCTGCAGGAAAACAGGCTGGAAAAGGCTTTCTCCAACGCCCTGCACACCATTCGTTTTTTGAACCGCACCCGTCTGTTCGGTGAACGGGTTTCGTTTACCATGCTGTTTCATATCGCCGAGGCGATGCAGCAGGTCACCCTCGCCGACGGTCAGTGGATCGAGCAGTCGATGGCAAACCCCACCCTTTGGATCGTCAGCCAAGGGCGCGTCGCCCTGCTCGACGAGGAGGGACTGGAACAGGAGTGTATCGAAGGTAACGGCTTTTTCGGGGAACATACCTATCTGCATCTGCCACGCCCGTGGCGTTTTCAGTGCAAAGGGGAGTGCAGCCTCTATCAACTCACTTGGCACAAACTGCTGCAAGCGCCGATCCTGCATTGGAAATTGCTGGAGAGTTGCCAGAAACGAACCAGCCTGACCCTGGCCTGACCCTGGTCTGACCCCCCTTAACGGATCAGGATACCGGCAAAAACCAAAAAAGCCGCCCCGGCAACCCCACCCAGCCAAATGGCGCGGGGCCAGGAGATGCCGAATACATTATGCAGTCCAAGGGCGGTGAGAAAGACCTCGACCGCCAATACGGTGATATGCCAGGGGATGATCACCGAAAATCCACCCCAACCTATCTTGACCAGAAGAACATCCAACGGCAGACAGGGCAGCCACGGCCCAAAAAAACAGAGACCAACCAACTCCCAGGTTTTGCGAAAGGTCATCGGTTTGATGGTGGCATGCGGCTCACCCCGTACCCAGACCAGATAGACAGTACCGGTCATGATGAGCAGCCCATAGGGACCATACAAAAAAATTTCAATGAACCGATAGAGATCGGGATCAATACCGAAGGGAACCGGCAACAGCATCGGACTGCGTTCCTGATACATGCTGACCATGGTGGTCAACGCTGTCGATTGCCAGCGGAAAAACTGCAACAAAATGGCAAGCCGCAACAGATCATAGCCGCGCAGACGGGTAAACAGACCCGCCGGTTGCAACAGGAAAAACATCAGCAGGTAACGGATCACCCGGCCCGCTCCCGCCAGATGCGCAACCCCTGGGCATTCAGGGCGCAATCCATCGTCAACCAGTCGCGACAGACCGCCTCCGACACCAAGGGCTGCCCGTTGTGCTGCAGCTCCTGCCAGGCCAGTTGCTGCAACGCCTCCTGCAGAGCCGACTCCCCCTCAGGCTGACCGACATAGCGCCCGCTCAAGGCGGCAAACTGATCCAACAGGCGATGCAAACGATCGGTCAATAGCGGGTTGAAGGGAATACGCCCGAAATGGGTGACAAAATTCCAGCGGGCTCCCAAGGCGGCCAAACGGTCCAGCGTCTGGTGGCTGGCGGCAAGATCAAACTGCACCGGGGTGGTCGCCGGCATCAACAACAGCTCCTCCCCCTGATCAAACAGCCGATAAGAGATGCCCGCCGCATCACCGGAAAAAATACCGCCACTCTGCGCATCCCAGATACAGTGGTGATGGTTGGCATGTCCCGGGGCATCGATAAACTGCAGGCGACGTCCGTTGAGCAGATAAACTTCGCCATCGCCCACCGCCCGCGTCCGCTGCCCATCCGCCGGGGTGATGCCCCCCAATATGGTTTCAAACTGTTCCGCACCGTAAACCGCTTCTGCCCCGGCCTGCAATTTGGCCGGTTCCAGCAGATGGCGAATTCCCTTGGGATGGACCAGCAGTTCGGCGTTCGGCAAATGGCGCTGCAGGGCACCGGCACCGCCGGCATGGTCCAGATGGACATGGGTGACCAGAATTGCCCGCACCTGTTCCTTGGCCACCCCGGCAAAAGCCAAAGCCTGCAACAAGACCGGCACCGCCCGACTGGGGCCCGTTTCGATAAAAACGGCCTCCTCCCCCTCCACCAACAGATAGCTGGCGGCAAAACCGGCCCGCCAATAGCCGGTATCGATGCGGATAATCCCATCGGGATAACGTGCAAACGGTGTTGTCATACTTGCCTCTTCTTGTCAGTGACCCTTTTTCTTGCCGGGTGGTCGGCACGCCATCATTGCGACGCACGCCAAAGTATAAGAATCCACCCCGGCAGACACAAGACTACCTTGTCGGCAGCGGGTTGCTCAATGGACTCTCTTTGCCCAAACCAATCTGTGAAATGACCTGCCGGTATGCGTCATTTCACACATAATCTGCAACATGATAACGACAAAGCATTAATATTAAAACAAAAAAAATTGGTTCATTCATTGCTCTACCCGCCACGCATGCCGCTGATGCCGCTGTGGCAGTTGGTTGGTGTCGATATGACTCGGTTTTTAGAAAAGGAAGATACTCCATGACAAAGCAGAAATGGTCGTTGCTGGGGCTTTCGTTGTTGCTTGCGCTCCCCTATCGCCCACTGGCGGCAGAAGAGAGCGCCAGCAAAACCACCTCTTTGCAGGAGGTGGTGGTCACCGCTCCGGCAGAGCAGGAGAGCAGCCATGCCCAGCACAAGATGCAGGAAAAAGAGATTGCGCCTCTGCGCCACGGCAGCGACGATGCGGTAAAAATGATTTCCCATCTGCCTGGCATGAGCAGTTATGGCGGCGGTGGCGTTTCTGGCCTGCCGGTCATGGATGGTCTGGGCGATGATCGCCTGCGCACCCAGGTGGATGGCATGGATCTGGTCTCCTCGTGCGCCAACCATATGAATCCTCCGCTCTCCTATATCGCACCGGCCAACGTGGGCTCGATTACGGTGTTCAATAATGTCTCTCCGGTCAGTGTCGGCGGTGACAGCCTGGGCGGGGCCATTCAGGTCAACTCCCGCGCCCCGGTATTTGCCAAACCGGGAGAGGAGACGCTGTTCAAAGGAGAAGCCGGGGCCCACTACAGCAGCAACGGCGATGGTTACGGCTTCAACCTCAGCACCACCCTGGCCAACAGCAAGGCCAGCATGACCTATACCGGCAGCAGCGCACAAGCCGACAACTATACGGCGGCACGCGCTTTCAAAGCGCCCGCCGCAGCCAGCAACGGTGCCAGCAGTACCGCCGCCGATGAAGTCGGCACGACCCTGTATAAGAGTTATAACCATGCTCTCAATCTGGCCATGCAGGGCGATGCACGCCTGCTGGAACTGCAACTGGGGCTGCAGGAGATTCCCTACCAGGGCTTTGCCAACCAGCGCATGGATATGACCGACAACCACAGCGAACGGATCAACCTGCATCACCAGGAACAACTCTCCTGGGGTCTGTTGGATAGCCGTCTGTACCGGGAGCATACCCGGCACAGCATGAATTTTCTGGAGAACAAGAGGTATTGGTATGGCGCAACCAATAACGCCCCCGGCATGCCGATGGAGACCGAAGGGGAAACCTTGGGTGCCATCGTCAAGGCAGAGATCAACCTGGCAGATCATGGCCTGTTACGTGTAGGCGGTGAATACCAACGCTATCGCCTGGACGATTGGTGGCCACCCTCGGGAACGGGAGGCATGTCTCCCAACACCTTCTGGAACATCAACAATGGCCAACGGGATCGCTATGATCTTTTCGGCGAATGGGAAAAAGAGTGGAACCCGCAGTGGCAAAGCCGGTTGGGCCTGCGCAGCGCCAATGTGGTCATGGACACCGGCAGTGTGCAAGGGTACAACACGGGTGCCACCTATGCCACCGATGCGGCCCTTTTCAACAGCAGCAACCGTTCGCAAACCGATCATAATTGGGATGCCACCGCCTCTACCCGTTTTACTCCCGATAACAGCAAAACCTTCGACTTCGGCATTGCGCAAAAAACCCGCTCACCCAATCTCTATGAACGTTATGCCTGGTCACATGGAACCATGGCCTCTGCCATGGTCAATCTGGCTGGCGATGGCAACGGCTATGTCGGCAATCTGAACCTTAGACCAGAAATTGCCCGCACCCTCAGCATCACCGCCGACTGGCACGATCCCGGCAAAAAATGGGGCGTCAAAATCACCCCCTACTACAGCAAGGTGGCAGATTTTATCGACGCTGCCGTCACCACCACCTCCCCTGCAGGGGGGGCGACCGGCTCCTACAAGGTGCTGCAATTTGTCAACCAGGATGCCACCCTGTATGGTATCGATCTCTCCGCCTTCATGCCCCTCTGGTCCTCTCCGACCTATGGCGACTTTGCCGCCAGCAGCACTGTCAGCTATGTTCGGGGTAAAAATGACGACACGGGCGGCAATCTGTACAACATCATGCCGCTAAACGGCAAACTCTCCCTTGATCACCAGCGGGATAACTGGGGCAGCAACCTGGAGTGGCAACTGGTGGATGGCAAGAGGGAAACTGCTGCCGTGCGCAACGAGGTAAAAACCGCCGGATACGGTCTGCTCACTCTGAAAACCCATTACGATTGGCAACAAATGCGCTTCGGCGTTGGTGTGGAAAACATTCTCGATCAATACTATGAACATCCCCTGGCCGGACGTTATGTGGGACAGGGCAGCACCATGAGCCTGTCAACCGGCCCGCAATACGGCTTCAACGTACCCGGTCCTGGTCGATCCTTTCTGGCGGAAATGTCGGTCAAGTTTTGATAGCAACCGACCCTCCACAGCGGCTACCGTGAACAGGCACGGCAACCGCTCCGTCCGGGCAGAGACTTTTCCCTCTCCTCTCTGCCCGGATTTCTCCCCCCAACGCTTCTCTACCATGTTGAAAAAAACCACAGACAAACCAGCCGCAGGGATTGGCAGAGAAAGACCATTTTTTGGTAACACCTGAGAGGGCAAAAGTGATATAATCGCCGTTTACGTGACTCTTACCGAAAGGAGCGAAGGCATGGCAATGGATGAGGCAACTGCGGAATTGGAACTGGCCACCCTGAAGGAACAGCAAAAAGCGGCCAAAGAGGCTTACAAAGTGCAGCAGCAAACCCTGAAGCTGCGCATGGAAGATTTGCGCGTTGAGGCCAAACGGGCCAAAAAAATCGCCAAACTGGAGAGCCGTCTCAACGAACTCAAAGGGATTCTTCCTCCGCTTCCGCAAATCTGATCGACACACTCCCCGGTGCGGACTGGCTAGCCGTTGTCTGGGCCAGACGCACCGTTTGGATGGTATCCGCCATCAATTGGCGGCATCCACCATGATGACCGCTTCCTGCTTGCTGTTGCGCCGGCGGGTTTTGTTTTCAACCGGTTGCTGGGCATCCTCCCGATCAAGTACCGCCAACAGCTTCATCCGCACAAAATCGGGGTCAAAGTTGGCCAGATCGCAAACCAGACGGAAATTTTGCCCACCCTCGCGAAACCAACGCCGCGCCACGTCCCGCCGCGAAGAGTTTGATCCCGACATGGCATCATTCAACGCCGTTTCCAACACGGCAACCCATAATTTCTGCTCGGCCTCCATCAAAGGAGACACCCAATAACCACGTGAAGAGTCCATCTCTCCCTCCATCCTCTTTTGACAAACCCCTGTTTGTCATCCTTCCTGCCTTTAATCAGGCAAACATCAGGCCAACCCGGCAACTCAGTTGCACATTGATACCGTTATAGGATAACAGGGGATTATCCATAGAAAAGATAAAAAAATTAACCGATAATTTTTGTATATCTATGGCAAAAGGCTCCCTTTTTTACACCCTGACAGCAAAGCAATTTTTACAGTCACGCTGCAGCTGTAAAAATAAATTTTTCGGCAGGCTGCTCTTGCAGCGCATAGAGAGCGATACCACACACACAACACGAGGGCGGGATGATCCATCCCGCCCTCGCCGATACAACAAAAAACGCCAAAACTCAGGCAAAACGGCGCAAAACCTCTGCCGGAACCACCTGCTGATTCAACGCTGCATCCTCCCAGCTGCCGCCCCAGGACAAAACAAACAGCTGCGAGTAGTAGACCACCGGAATGTTGAAATTGGTGCCAAACAGTTGATTGATTTTGCCTTGATAGACCTCCACATTCAACTGACAGACCGGGCAGGGGGTGACAATCACTTCGGCCCCGTTATCGACGGCACATTGCAACAGATCGCGCACCAGGGCACAGGATTTTTCCACCTCGGTAAACATCAAGGCCCCGCCGCAGCAGGCCACCTTTTTCGGATAGGGTACTGCCGTGGCTCCGGTCGCCTCGATCATTTTGTCCAGATAGAGCGGATTTTCAAAGCTCTCACCGGCAATCCCGAACGGACGGTTGGTCTGACAACCGACATAACCGGCCACCTTCAAACCGGTCAACGGTTTTTTGACCTTGGCGCGCAAGGCATCCCAACCAAAATCTTCGATCAACACTTCCACCAGATGGCGGGTTTTGATGCCCCCCTCATAGGAGAGGTTGGCCTCTTTGAGGGCAACGTTGACATCTGCCCGCACCTCCGGCTCATGTTCAATCCGCTCTGCCGCCTCACGCATCGCCAACCAACAGGCGGCACAGGTGGCCACCAGATCGGTCATGCCCCGCTGCTGCTGGGCCAAGGCAAAGTTGCGTGCCGACATCGATAAACGGGGTAACTGTCCACCCCCGGCATAACCGATGGAGGCACTGCAGCAGTTCCAGTCGTCAATCTCATTGAGCTGAATGCCCAAGATTTTGCACATTGCCTGTACCGAATGTTCCATATTGGCCGCCGAGGCATTCTTTTCCGAACTGCACCCCGGGAAAAATGTGTACTCCTTCATGCCCCAGCCTCCCTTTTCGCTTCCAATTCCTGAGCCTTGGCGATCATCGCCGCAAATCCGGCATAGCCTTTGATCTTGCCACGCAGCGGAATCGGATTCAAACGCTTGGTCATCAACATGCCCAAGGCCGAATCCTTCATTTCCAGACCTCTCTTGATACCCGCCCCCAGACCATCGGCAAAATAGAGCCGCATGGTCAACATCGCTTCACCAACCCGTCCGGTGCCGACAATGTTGGGCCAGAAAATTTGCGTCGCAAAACGGTTGGTAATCTGGTTCGGGTCGGCATACCCCTTGACCGAGGCATAACGGGCCAAACCATGCACGATATGGGTGATCGGCAAGCTCCGAGGACAACGGACAATGCAGTTGTAGCAGGAGGTACACATCCACATCGAATGACTTTTCAACACCTCTTCTTTTTTGCCGGCACGCACCAGCTGAAACAGCTGCCGGGGCGAATATTCCCAGTGCGGACCGAACGGGCAGGAACCGGCACAGACGCCGCACTGCTTGCACATTTTGATCCAATGCCCCATTTCGGAATTTTTGTATACATCCTGGGCAAATGAAAGATCATAGGCCATTGTCTAAAACTCCTTGTACGGGTTGAGATCCATGGAACCGATCTGCTCGGCAAAGGCATTGATGATCGAAGGTAACTGATCCGCATCCATGATATTGACCTCCACCATCTTCACCCGGCTCGACTCCAGCTGCAACCGGTTGAGGGTCTCGGAAACTTTGCTCAAGCGAATCTCCGCCAAGGCCGAACCGCGCACGTTGTGGCATTGATAATCGTCGCCATGGCGGCAGCCCATCAGCAAAATGCCGTCAAAACCGCTGGACATGGCGTCGGCAATCCAGACCAGGTTCATCGAACCCATGCAGCGCAATGGTATAATACGGATATAGGGGCTCAAGGCACTGCGTTTCTGACCAACCATATCCAAGGCAGGAATGGCGTCATTGACACAGGCAAAGACCAGAATACGCGGCTTTTCATCATCGGCTGGCGGAACTTCCACCTCCTTGATCATCGAGCCGATCATATCCACCGAATAGTTGGCAAAGGAGATGATTTTCTGCGGGCAGGCCCCCATGCAGGTGCCACAACGACGGCAGCGGGTGGGATTGAACAGCGGGTTGCCCTTCTCATCTTCGTTGATCGCCCCGAACGGACACTCCTCCGTACACCGTTTGCACTGGGTGCAGCCCTCGCGACGGAACGACGGATAGGAAAGATCGCCGGAACGGGGATGGACCGCCGCCCCTTTGGCCACCGCCTCCACCACCTGAATCGCCTTCAAGGCGGCTCCGGTGGCATCGGTGACCGTTTCAGTGATGCCCATGGGCCGCCGTGCCGGACCGGCGGCATAAATGCCGGTGCGCCGCGTCTCGTAGGGAAAGCAGATAAAGTGAGAATCTGGAAAACCCCACTGCAACTCCGGCATGCTGCGACCCTGGCGATAATCCAGGTTCAACACATACTGGGCATCCTCTTCTGCCACCTGACCAACCGGTGAGGGTTTGTTGGGATCCTGGGTATCGACCGACGACATCATGCCCGTGGCCAGCACCAGCAAATCCACCTCCACCTTCTCTTTGCCGCGCAGCAGTTTGTCGTGAATCTGCACCGACAGACCGCCAGAAGAACCCTTCTCGACCTGTTCCACGTCACCTTTGATGATCACCCCGCCCTCTTCCTGCACACGGCGGTAAAACTCCTCCATCTGACCCGGTGTACGCATCTCCTGGAAGAGCATGAAGGCCGAACCATCCTGATACTGCTCCAGCACATACAACGCCTGCTTGAGCGAATAGGTACAACAGGCGGCGGAACAATAGGGCAAATGGTTGGCGTCGCGCTGTCCGGCACATAAAGAGAACAACACCCGTTTGGCCGGTTTGCCGTCCGATTTGCGCACGATTTGGCCGGCCTTGGCCATCTCTTCAAACTCCAGGCTGGTCACCACATCCGGCGACACCCCATAACCCAGGCGCGGATCCAGCTTGGCGGCATCATAGAGATTATAGCCGGTGGTCAAAATGATGCTGCCCACCCGCTCGGTGCTGACCGTATCGCCGTTTTTGATCTCGACATCAAAGAGACCCGGTGCCCCTTTGGTGCTTTGAATGCGGGCATTTTTGTAGACCTTGATCCGACTCTCGCCCTCGACGGCGGCAATCAGCCCCGGCATCGGGTTCTCTTCCAACACCCGGTAGGGAGGCATGGTCGGCGATACCTTGTGCATCCGGGCCACCATGCCACCGAGCGTTTCGCTCTTTTCGACCAGAATGGCCCGATAACCGGTGGCCGCCACCTCTTTGGCCGCCGTCAAACCGGCCAGACCACCGCCGACCACCAGCACATCCCGTGAAAACCCATCATCCTGGAACGGATCCGGCGCATTCATCTTCTTGAGCTTGACGCTGCCCATGCGCAGATAGTCCGCCGCCATCATCTGCAAATCTTCCTTGGCCGTTTTGTCGCCGGAAGAGATATCCTGGATCCACAAGGCTTTATCGCGCAGATCCACCCGATCCAGCAACGGGGTGTTAAACCGATCAAATTCGTCGGTCTTGACCCGGTGCGAACAGGCGGCGATCAACAGGGCATTGACCCCCTCATTGGCCATATCCTGGCGGATCATCTCCACCCCTTCCGCTCCGCATAACAGCGCATGCGTGCGGGTGACAGGCAGTTTTTGTTCTTTGCTGGCAATCTTCTCCAGGGCAGCAACATTCAACGCTTCGCCGATGCCGCAGCCCGTGCAGATATAACAACCGATCTTTTTCGCTTCCATCGTCATTCTATCCTCTCTTTGCGGCAGCTTGAATCGCCTTGAGCGCCACGGCAGTACTCGCCTGCACCGCGCCCGCCACATCCAACGGCGAGGCCGCGCATCCCGAAGAAAGCACCTGCCCACCCTTGACCACAAATCCATACTCGTCATACGCCGCATTGTTGCCTGGTACCCGGGCGCTGCTGGCCGAGGTGGGCTCCATACCCGTGGCCAAAACCACCATGTCGTAGCTGTCCGCATAGCGAATGCCGGTCAGGGTGTTTTCGCCGATGACAATCGGATTCTGGCTGGCCGGATCCTCATCGATACGCGCCGGTTTTGATTTGATCCAGGTGATACCCGGATCCGCCTCCACCTTTTTCTGGAACCCTTCGTACCGATCCATGGCCCGCAGGTCGATGTAATAGATGGTCACCTTGGCGTTGGGATACTGCTCACGCACATAGGTGGCCTGCTTCATCGAGGCCAGGCAGCAGACCCGTGAGCAGAAAGGCAAATGGTTGTGATCCCGCGATCCGGCACACTGAATGAACGCAATGCTCTGAATCTCTTTACCATCGGAAGGACGCACCAGACGCCCGCCGGTGGGACCGTAGGTGTTGGCCAGACGCTCAAAGCGCATGTTGGTGCTGACGTTGGCAAAACGACCAAAACCATAGGGTTGAATCTTCTCGGCATCATACGGACGCCAACCGGTGGCCCAGACAATGCTGCCAACCTTCTCTTCCAACACGGTGGCCGTCATCGCCGGATCAATCGCCCCGACCGGACAAACCGGCACCAGACTCTGCGCCTCGGCACTGCCCGCATAGGCCGGCTCCATGAAATAGTGGTTGGGATAGGCCATCGGATGGCTGTTGCGAATCGCCTTGACCTGATCGATGCCAAAATTGAACGGATTGGCCACCAGAGTTGTGCAGGCCTTGCTGCACTCGCCGCAGGCGGTACACTTTTCGCTGACAAAACGGGGATGCTGGCGAATGCGGACGGTAAAATCACCCTCCTGCCCGCTGATCGCCTCAACCTCTGCCAGGGTCAACACCCGAATGCGCGGGTTGTTTTTTACCCGCTGATAGTTGATCTCCAGCCCGCATGAAGGAGAACACAGTTTTGGAAAATATTGAAAATGCTGGGATACCCGCCCCCCCAATTGGGGTTCTCTCTCCACCAGGAGTACGGTGTGTCCCACTTCCGCCGCCTCCACGGCTGCGGTCAGACCACTGATGCCGCCACCGACGACCAGTATGGTCCGACCCGCGGCTTGATCATCCGCCATGTTTCACCTCTGTCTAAGGGTGTTGATAACGCATCCAGATCCGGCGAAATGCTCTTTCTTCGCCAATCCTTATCCTAACCTCCATCCGTTCCGGAAACCAGAAGATTCTTATATACTGAAATTCTGATCAAGCGGATTCTAGCAACGACACCGTGCCATGCAAATTTTTTTCTGTCGCATGTTGCATTTTGTTTTTGTATCATCAAAATTGTTTCCAGACAGTCGGAATAACCTCCTTCTGCCCGAAAATGCGTCATCATCCGTCAACCCATCACCGATTTGCCCATTTGCCCCCATCGAGAGGATTCGCAATGACCCACCCCGCATTTGAGTTGCTCCGCCGTCAACCGGTCGAAGCCCTCAATCTGACCGTGGAATTTTATCGCCATATCGAGACCGGTGCCCGTCACCTGCACCTGGTCACCGATGATCCCCATAACGCGTTTCTGGTCGCCTTTCTGACCGTACCCACCGATTCGACCGGTGTTGCCCACATTCTGGAACATACCGCCCTGTGCGGCAGTCAGCGCTATCCGGTTCGCGACCCCTTTTTCATGATGACCAAGCGCTCCTTGGCCACCTTCATCAACGCCGTCACCGGGGCCGACTGGACCGCTTATCCCTTCTCCAGCCTGTCGCGCAAAGATTTTGATAATTTGATGCAGGTCTATCTGGATGCCGCCTTTTTTCCCACCTTGAGCCGCCTCGACTTTGCCCAGGAGGGGTATCGTGTCGAACTGTCGGATCCAGACGATGTCGCCTCACCTCTGGTCTATAAGGGGGTGGTCTACAATGAAATGAAGGGGGCCATGAGCAGCCCGGGGCGTGCCTTGAGCGAGGCCATCTCCAAACCTCTGTTTCCAGTCACCACCTACCGCTACAACAGCGGCGGCGATCCGGCCATCATCCCCCATCTGACCTGGGAGCAACTGCGCGCCTTTCACGCCCGCCATTACCACCCTTCCAACGCCATCTTCATGACCTTCGGCAACATCACCGCCGCCGAACATCAGGCCACTTTCCAGGAGCGCGTCCTGCACGCCTTCACCTATCAGGCGGTGGATGTGCGTATCGATGACGAACAACGGTTAAGCCAACCGGTGCGCAGCCACGCCACCTACGCCCTGGACGGCCAGGAAGAGAGCAACAACAAGACCTATATTCTTATGGGTTGGTTGCTCGGTCACAGCAGTGTACAAAAAGAGGCGATCAAGGCCCACCTGCTCGCCGGGGTGCTGCTCGACAACAGCGCCTCGCCCCTGCTGCAAGCCCTGGAAACCTCTCCCTACGGCAGCGCACCTGCCCCCATGCTCGGCCTGGACGCCTCCGGCAAGGAGATGGCCTTTTTCTGCGGCCTGGAAGGCTCCTCCCCCGAACATGCCGACGCTGTGGAGGCGCTCATCCTCGAGGTGCTGCACAAGGTTGCCGAAGAGGGGGTTCCCCTGACCCAGATTGAAGCGGTCCTGCACCAGTTGGAACTGAGCCGACGCGAAATCAGCGGCGATGGTCTGCCCTACGGCCTGCGCCTGCTGCTCACGGCCCTGACGCCCATGCTGCACAACGCCGATCCGGTGGAAGCACTGGCCCTGGATGAGATTCTTGACCAACTGCGGGAAGAGATTAAAGATCCAAATTTCATCAAACAAATGGTCAAAAAGCAGCTGCTTGACAACCCGCACCGGGTGCTGCTGGTCATGGCACCCGATACCCAACAGAACGCCCGCCTGGCCGAAGAGGAACGGCAACGGCTGGCCAAGCTGCGCGACTCCCTGGATGAACAGGCCCTGCAACAGCTGATCGATGCCGCTGCACAATTGAAAGAACGTCAGGAAACGGAAGACGATCCCAACCTGCTGCCCAAACTGCACCTCTCCGATGTGCCCGCCGAGCTGGCCATCCCTGTCGGCAGCCAGCAGCAGCTCGGCAGCATGCCCCTGACCTGGTATCCCTGCACCACCAACCGTCTGGTCTATCAGCAGCTGATCAGCGAACTGCCGGCCATGGATGACGAACTGCTCGACCTGGTGCCGCTCTTCTCCGCCTGTTTAACCGAAATCGGCTGCGGCGGGCGCGATTATCTGCAAACCCAAAACTGGCAATCGGCGATCAGCGGTGGCATCGCTGCCTATACCTCGGCCCGAGGCAGTATCGATCAGGCGTACCCGTTCCGGGCCCAGTTTGTTCTCTCTGGCAAAGCCTTGAGCCGCAACCACCAGGAACTCAGCCGCCTGCTGCGGGAAACCTTGCAGACTCCCCGCTTCGACGAGTTGAACCGTCTGCGCGAGCTGATTGCCCAACACCGGGCGGCGGCAGAAACCCGGCTCACCTCCAACGGCCACGCTTTGGCCATGTCTGCGGCGGCAGCCGCCCTCAATCCGGTTGCCGCCATCCATCATCGCTGGAGCGGACTGGAGGCGATTGCCCGCCTGCAAACCCTTGATGATGCTCTGGATGATCCAGAACAGCTGGCCCGTTTCGCCGAGCAGTTGGCGGCCATCTGGCAACAGCTGCGGCAGGCACCCAGTCAGTTGATGGTGGCGGGCGAAGAGGCCGATTTTGCCGCCTTCAGCGAAGCCTTGCGCCGCGAATGGGCCAGCAGCAACAGCGGACAAACCGTTGCGGCGCTGACCAGTTGTCCGGTCAACCGCATCGACAAAATGGCCTGGAGTACCGTCACCACGGTCAACTTTTGCGCCAAGGCTTACCCGGCTGTCTCTTATGCCCACCCGGATGCCCCTGCCCTGGCGGTGTTGGGCATTTTTCTCAAGCATGGCTATCTGCACAAAGCGATCCGCGAACGGGGTGGGGCCTATGGCAGCGGTGCCGGTCTGGATACCGATTCCGGCGTCTTCCGCTTTTTCTCCTACCGGGATCCCCGCTTCAGCGAAACCTTGGCCGATTTTGACCGCTCCCTGCACTGGCTGGCCGAAAACAAACATGAACCGGAAGCCCTGGAACAGGCCATTCTCAGCATTATCAGCGGCATCGACCGCCCCGGCTCCCCTGCCGGGGATGCCCGTCGTGCCTTCCACGACGCCCTGCATGGCCGCACTCCGGCGTTGCGCCGCCGCTTCCGGCAGCAGGTTCTTCAGGTCAGCCTGGCCGATCTGCTGCAGGTTGCCGAGCGTTATCTGCACAGCGATCGGGCGGTGCAGGCTGCTGTCAGCAGTGCCACCACCTTGGCCAAGGAGGCGGAAGGATGGCAAATTCGTAGCCTGTAATCGCTATCCACTCCCTGCACACTGCGCCAAACAACAAAACTCTCCTGCCAAGCCGCCGATCCGCACTGCCCTCTAAATCATGCGGATCGGCGGTCACAATGCAGGATAATCGCCTTTAAAAATGGAAGCTCACAAAAAGCTCCAGGAGGAGATCATCTCCTCCTGGCAGCGGTTTGCCGAGAGCGTCGCCAAGATTTATGCCTTGGTGGCGGGGCTGTTCACAACCAGCCAAGGCGCTTTTTGCCTTGGTGGCGCACCGCCACGCTCTTGTGACTTGCAAATGCGCTTGCCCTGCCAAAAAATCAATTTTGACTTGCAAATTTTTGCTGATGGTTGTAGAAGGGGCAGGGTCGTCCGTTGCATCCAGCGAGTATCCCTTTATGCCACCATCCCATATCGAACCGCTGGTCATTGGTCTGTTCAGTACCCTGCATTGCCTGGTGATGTGTGGTGGCATCGTTGCTGCGTTGACTGTCAGCCTGCCGGTGGCCGTGCGTCAGGAACCGCGCCGTCTGCTGGCGTATTTGATCGCCTATAATCTGGGTCGGCTGTTCAGTTATGCCATGGCCGGTTTGTTGGCCGGTTTGTTTGGGGAAACGGTCGTCAACCTGTTCAACCTGGGCCCCGAACACGGACGTTTTCTCTACCTGATCAGCAGCGTCATTCTGGTCGGCATGGGGTTGTACGTCGCCGGTTGGTTGCCCGGCATCGCCTGGTTGGAACATTTGGGTACCCGCATCTGGAACCATATCGAGCCGTTTGCTCAACGCCTGCTGCCGGTGCAGTCGCGCCTGCAGGCGCTGCTCTTCGGTACCATTTGGGGCTGGTTCCCTTGCGGTTTGACCTACTCCGTCTTGCTGTGGTCCGCCTTAAGCGGCAGCATGCTCAAAGGTGCCCTGGCCATGGCCGCCTTTGGCGTCGGAACGTTACCCGGTCTGTTCATGGCCAGCTATTTTTCCGGTCAGCTGAGTTATTGGCGGCAGCACCGGATGGTAAAAAAATTGTTGGGTGTGGGTATCGTGCTGCTGGCCCTCTCTGTCGGCTTCTCCCACCCACCCCCGGTTGCTCCCATGGATCATCAACACCATTCGCATACGGAGAATTCCCCATGAACGCCGTTGCCGATAGCATGCTGGGTCGCGCCCCGGAGTTCCGCAGCGTGGTCCGTGCCGCCGCGTTGGTGGCCCCGACCGATGCCACTGTTCTGATCAACGGCGAAAGCGGCACCGGCAAAGAGTTGCTCGCCCACTATATCCACCACAACAGCCGTCGGCAGCAGGCCCCGCTGGTAACCATCAACTGTGCCGCCTTGCCCGAATCGCTGGCCGAATCGGAGCTGTTCGGCCACCAAAAGGGGGCCTTCACCGGTGCCATGCAGCAACAGCCCGGTCGGGTACAGGCAGCCCATGGTGGCACCCTCTTTTTGGATGAAATTGCTGAAATTTCCCTGAACGTGCAGGCCAAGCTGCTGCGCCTGCTGGAGAGCGGCGAATGCCAAACCGTCGGCCAGCCTCATACCAGCAAGGTGGATCTGCGCATCATCGCCGCCACCAACAAAAATCTGCTGGAGTGGGTTCGCGCCGGACGCTTTCGTGAGGATCTCTATTTCCGCCTCAATGTCGTGCCTCTGGAGCTGCCCGCCTTGCGACAGCGCCGCGAAGATCTCCCTCTGTTGATGGAAGCCTTCGCCAACCATTTTGCCCGCCACAACGCCCTGCAACCGCCACGCTACGCTGCATGCGCGCTGCAGCAACTGCAAAGCTATGCCTGGCCGGGCAATGTTCGTGAGCTGCGCAATTTTTGCGAACGGATGGCCATTCTGCACGCCGGGCAAACCCTCTATGCGGCCAATCTGCCCTGGGAGATGCGGCAGACCACCCCGACCGTGCAATACACCTCCTGGCAACAGCTTTTTTCCCTGCCGGTCGAAGGGGTTGATTTTGAACAGTTGGAACGCCATCTGATCGATCAGGCCCTGGAACGCTGCGGCGGCAACAAAAGCCGTGCCGCCCGTCTGCTCGGCTTTTCTCGCGATACCTTCCTCTACCGCCTGAAAAAGTTTTCTATTCCGGTGTAAAATGGTGCCGTGTGGCAGATCATAAAGCGGCTATGATTGGCATTGATGCCGTCTTGGCAAGGAATGGAGATGAATGTTCTTGAACAACTAAAAAAACAGGGTAGACACTCTTCCTCCCTGGATGGCAGAAGAGATTCTCGAATACATCCGCTGTCTGGAATTTCGCCAACAGACTCCCATCCCTCGCCCCTGCGCGTGTGAGCCACTGATCATGGCACAAGAAACAGCCATGCGACACATCTGGGACAATCCAGAAGATGAGGTGTGGAATCATGTTCCAACCCGGTGATCTGGTCATGGTCCCCTTTCCTTTTTCTGACCTGCGAACCCATAAAAAGCGTCCTGTTCTTGTGTTGACACGACCGGATAGCCGGGGAGATTTCATTGCTTTGGCGATCACTTCCGTTGACACAAAATTGATAACGGTGTCATTCCAAAACAAAGCTGGTTAAGACCAGATAAAGTTTTTACCTTGAATACGCAGCTGGTGGAGGGTTGGTTTGCGAAAGTTACCAGTCCATTCAGGCAACAAGCTGTTCTGGCGTTATGCCATCAGCTGACTACTTGAACGACTGCACCAAAGAGCCGACCACCAGCGCCCAGCCGTCCACCAGGACAAACAGGATCAGCTTGACCGGCATGGAGATCACCAGCGGTGGCAACATCATCATGCCCATGGACATGACCACACTGGCCACCACCATATCGATGATCAAAAAGGGAAGGTAGATCATGAAGCCGATCTGAAAGGCTGTTTTCAGTTCGGAAATCATGAAGGAGGGAATCAACAGGCGCAGCGGCACCTCATCCGGGCTCTGCGCTTTCTGCACACCGGACAAACGTAAAAAGAGCGCCAAATCTTTTTCGCGGGTTTGCCGTACCATAAAATTGCGGATCGGGACCAGGGCTTTGTCCAACGCCTGCTCCTCGGAGATCTGTTTGTCCAGGTAGGGACGCAGCGCCTCTTCATGCACCCGATCAAAGACCGGCCCCATGATGAAGAAGGTGACAAACAGCGACAAGGCGATCAAAACCTGATTGGGTGGTTGCCCTTGCAAGCCCATGGCCTGGCGGACAAAAGACATGACCACGACCACCCGCGTAAAGGAGGTGACCATGATCAAAATGCTGGGTGCCAACGACAACAAGGTCATCAGCGCCAGAATCTGTAGACCGACTCCCACCTGCTCCGGGTCTGCCTTGCCGGTCACACTGCCGGTCGAAAAGGTTACCCCCGGTAAAGCAACTTCCGCCGCTTGCCCCAACTCCGGCAGCAACCACAACGCCAAAGTCAGCAACAGGCTGCACCAGTACAGCCCACGCGGCAACGGCCCCCGACTCACCGCCGCGAACCCCGATCTGTCAACGACGGCTCATCCTGATGGCGAACCGTCCGGCCGTGCCGACCTCCAGCAGATGTCATCAGTTCCACAGTCGGCTCCTCCTCCTCTTCAACCGCTTCGTCGAGCAGATCCTCTTCGCTCAACTCGCCGATCAAAGTCACCTGCTCACGGGTCACACCAACCAACCAGTAGCGGGATCCGACCCGCAGCAACCGCACCCCGACACCCGGAGCCAGATTACGTCCATCTTCGATGAAGATTGGCCCACCACCCCGCCACGACGGACTGATACGCCGACCCAAACGGATCACCAACAAAGCCAAAGCAACAAAGACCACCAGCGCACCGATCACCTTCCAAAGTGCATCACCCATCAGCTCATTGAAAGAGACCATGTCTGCCGCTTTGGCCAACACCCCTTTGCCTTCTGGAGGCGTCACCGCTTTGCTTTCGACAACCGGTTTGTTTTCCACTGCCGGTCTGTTTTCCATCATCGCAGCGGGGGATGCAGCGTAGAGTGTCGTGACTGTAGCACTGCAACCCACGACCGCCAGTATCACCAACACCCACCAGAAGCGCTGCCCAACCAGCCCAAACCAGTGCATCAGCGCAAATTCTCCAACCGTTCGGCCAACGAGACGATGTCGGTGATACGGATGCCCAACTTATCCTTGATCATCACCACCTCGCCATAGGCCAACAAACGATCATTGACATGGATTTCCAACGGCTCATCCGCCTCTTTTTCCAGTTCAATCAACGATCCTTTGTTCAACTTCAGCAGATCCCGGATCTGCATACGCACATGCCCCAAACGCACGGAAACATTCAGTGGAATATCCATCAGAAGTTCCATGTTTTTGGAATGCGACTCTTCTCCGTAGCCTGAATCGGACAATTTTATATCTCCAATATCAAATCCAAGAATCAATCATATCGGTCAGACCACCCGGGCTGCCCTGCACTCCGGTACCGCCACACCTGCCCACCTGCCACTGCATCACAGCACGGCAACGGTTACGGTTTTTCCTCATGAACACGGGTTACCCGCATCACACGACGCCCATCCACAACCCCTGCCATACCATAAAATTTGACCAACCCCTCCACCTCAATCGGCATTTCCGCCGCAATATCATGGCTTAAGGTGACCACATCACCGACCTTCAAATGCAGCATCTCCTGCACCTTCATGGTCTCCCGTGAGACCACCGGCGACAAGCGCAACGACACCTGATCCAACTGCTGCAGCATGGTATCCATCCAGACCGATGCCCCTTCCACCTGTTCGCGCTGGAAGCCAACTTTGAGTTGCTGCTTGAACAGTTCCAACACCACCGACGGATAACAGATGGTCAACGTGCCCTCCGTATCGCCCACTTCAACGCCGAAGGTGATCAAAAAGACCGTCTCATCCAGTGGCACCACCGCAGCAAATTGCGGCTGATTTTCCCAACGGGTCATCACCAGACGGAAAGAAGAGTCCATCTTCTTCCAGGCAAGTTCAATCTGCTCGCGCGTCACCTCCATCACCCGATCGATCACCTTCATCTCGAAGGGCGAAAAGTTGCGCAACGGGCGTTCCGACGAACCAGCGCCACCAAAAAAGCCCTCCAGAATGTGGTACATCACATCACCACTAATGGAGATCAAACTCATCGATTGCGACGGCTCAACCCGCAAGATATTGATGAAGATTGGCGGATCCAGCGAATGCAAAAAACGGCCAAAAATCTGGTTGGTGGTCGATTTAGGCTGTACATGCACCTCCCGCCCCACCTTTTGGCTCAACTTGAACGAAAGCTGCGATGCCAAATGCTCGTTGATCATGTCGAGCCCAGGCATCGCACCGACACGTATCGCCGTCCGTTGGCCAAAAAAGAAAGGGGTCACCTTTTTATCTTCTTTGACTTTCTCCGGCTTAGGAGGCTCCAGGTCCAGCGTACCCTCCTCCAACCCCTGCATCAGGGCATTGATCTCTTCCTCGGACAGGATCTGCGTCATGTGCGTATCTTGGGAGCGTAAAGACTACTGAATGACAAATTCGGTAAAGTAGACCCGCGCTACCGTACCGTTAACCAATAACGCATTTATCCGGGACAATAACTCTTCCCGCAGGCGGAATTTTCCCTCCAACGACTGCAACTCCTGAAAGGTCTTGGAAGTCAAAAGCGCCAAAATTACATCCTGCAACTGGGCCGCACGCCGATCCAACTCTGATTTCAGATCCCCCGTACTCATCTCCAATTGGATGGTCGCCTTCAGATAGCGGCTTCCCTTGGGCTCGTTGAGGTTGACGACGAACGGTTCCAGTTTATACATATCCCCCACCATGGCTTGGGTATCCTTGGCCACATCGCCGGCCTTGGGTTCCGGTTGGATGGCCTTGGCTTCCTCCACCTGCTTGGCAGCCGAACTGCTGCCAGCCATATATCCCCCTCCGGCTCCCAACAACAGCGCCACGACTGGGATGATAATTTTCAACAATCCACCCAAACCGCCTCCACCCGAATCTTTTGCTTCTTTTTCAGCCTCTTCCGCCATGGTCTGATCCCTTCATTCTCGGTTTCAACTACTTTCCCGTGGCCACACTGCATACACCTTACGCCTTGCCCCACTGCACAATCTGGCAGGGAATCTTTAGCACAAAAACGGCACAGGCATCGACGACCCTCGGTGGGCAGGATAGCCTGCAACGCACAGGAATGCAACAGCCAAAATCTACATCCTCTTTTTTATCTTGGCAAATCCTTCTCTAATACCAACACCGCACAGACGAAACCGGCGGGACTCGCGCCCCGCCGGTTGCTCTCTTCCGAAGCCGATTTTTTATCCTACACCAAGCAGAAACAAAAATCGACACCTTAACGCTTCAACGACAATAACTCTTCCAACATGCCGTCCACCACCGAAACGATGCGGGAGTTGGCCTGGAAACCACGTTGCGTGGCAATCATGCGCACAAATTCACCCGACATGTCCACGTTGGACTGCTCCAGGGAGTAGGAGACAATGCTGCCCAGACGGTCCCCTTCTGGTACGTTGGTATGCGCCGCACCGGAGGCTGTGGTTGCGGCAAACAGGTTGCTCCCCTTCTGGGACAACGCCGTCTCATCGTCAAAGTCGGCCAGCGTTATCTGACACAGATCTTTGCTGCGACTGTTGGTGTAGTTGCCGGTAATGATACCGTCAGCACCAATGGAAATTTTATCCAGATTGCCCCGGGGAAAACCGTTCTGATCCAATTTGGTGGTGGCAAACCCTCCGAAGACGCTGGTCGAACCACTGCTGCTGCTCGTCGAAGTGTCGACATTCCAGGAGGTCAGGGTGGAATCATACGTTAAATCGGTATCCTCTTTCAGCGCGTAGTCGTTGCTCGCATCGCCGCCATCACCCACAGCCTGGCCAAAATCGACCAGAATATCCTGGGCACTGGTGCCACCCAGGAACTGCACCGTCATCGGCGTCGAACCTTCGCGCAACAAGCGGCCATGATCATCAAACTCCAACAAACCCGGCGTGTAGGGGGTGGTTGGCGTCGTGCCATTGGCTGGCACCGAACCAAAAGTCAACACCTGCATGCCGGTCGCACCAGAAGTGACCTCGCTGGCCTGCACCGCTGCCTGCCACTGCCACATGCTGTCACCGATTTTGCGGAACTGAATCTCCAGATTGTGACCGGCACCAAGCGAATCATAAACCCGTACCGCAGTGGAAAAATTATAGGTACCTGAATCTTCCGGATCAAAATTTGCCGCCGGATCAAACACGGTCGCCGAGGTGTCCAGATTGACGCCCACATTGACCATCGTTGTCGCCAATCCCGCGTCCCGCTCAAACGGTTTCAGGTTGATGTCGATCGGGGTCATGCTGGATCCGATCTCTTTGCCCTGCAACACCATACCACCGGGTGTCACCAGATAGCCCTGTTCGTTTTTGCGGAAGTTGCCGGCCCGGGTATAAAAGGTATCCACCGGTGTACCCGTCGAATCGGTTCTGCCCGCCGCTTTCAAATCCTTGACGGTGAAAAAGCCACGGCCATCAACCGACAGATCGGTCACGTTGACCGTCGGTGCAAACGACCCCTGGGTCATGTTTTGCTGTACCGCAGCCAATCCCATACCGGTACCCACCTGGTTGGCGTTACCGGCCCCGCTGTTGCCGACCGTTTGGATCAAAACATCTTCAAAAGAGGCTTGGCTCGACTTGAACGCCGTCGTATTGGAGTTGGCCAAGTTGTTACCAATGACCGTGATCGACTCACTGAAGTTGGTCAATGCGCTGGCACCCGCATACATTGCTTGTGTAATGGACATACTGTTCTCCCAAAATGCGTTGGACGTGCCGAACGTTGCCGCCCGGCATCAATGCAATTTTCTCTCTTTATCGATCAACGGGTCACCCCGGTGTATTGCTCAACTCAAGCCGTGTCACATCCGACAACGCCACCTGCCGATCCCCCAACTGCAACAAAATGCCAGAGGTGCCATTATTGATCACCCCGGTTACCTGCTGCGCCTGCAGGGTACTCAAGGCGGTCTGGCTGCCATCATTTTCCAGCAGCGATACGGCAAACTGATAGTTGCCATCTGCCGCCGCAATGCCACCTACGGCCAGATTTTTCTCGCCTGCCTGAACATTTTGCACATCCGTACTCTTGATCAACTGACCAAACTGATTGTAAATGCGAATGTTGACATCGCCCGTGGTCGGCATCTGGAAACGAACCGCCGCAGAACCACTTTTGACCGCCGTCTCGTTGCCGGAACCAATCACCCACTTGCCCATGTAGGAGACGGCCTGATTCATCCCTCCGGTCCCCTGTACGTCCAACAGCTTCTGCAACAGATCGTTGCTGCGATTCTGGGCATCCAGACTGCTGAATTGTGCCATCTGCGAAGTGAATTGCGTGTTGTCAGTCGGGCTGAGCGGATCCTGATATTGCAATTGGGTCGTCAACAACTTTAAAAAGTCCAACTGCAGCTGTTGCGCACTCTTTGTCGAATTGTTTCCCGAACCGCTGCTCGTACCTGTCGTTGTCGGAATCGCGCCAAATAGCGGAGTCGTTGCCATGCCGTTCTCTCCTTAACCTACTCGAATGTCTTAACTTTCTTGACCAGCCTGTTCAATACTCATACCTCTGTGCTGCACCATGGCCCGTGTGTACGCCCGCCCCGACACAGCAACAGGGCCATGTGCTGCCACCACAACACCTAACCCGAAAAACCCTCTGTCAGCCTTTGCAGTCTGCGATCCACCCGTTGCCAGTGACACAGCAGCGCACTGCTCATCTTGTCGCCGATGGTCCGTCGTCTGCGGCCAAAGCTCTTGTCTGAAAACTTTTGCCCGCGCACAAAACAAGAGCTAGACGATAATACTGACCCCCTCGCTGGCCGAAATGATCGGCCTGTGCATCGTTTCCACTGGATCGACCCGTACCGCATCCTCATGCAAGCGACCGGAACCGCGTGCCAACAACTGCTCCCGTTGCGCCTGTTGATCGGCATAGCTCCACTGCGCGGCTGCATAGTGATCCTGCTGCCCCTGATCACCGACCTGCACGATCACCTCACCAAAACCCATCTCCTGCCGCGCCAGCGCATCCCGCAACTGCCCCAACTGCCGATGCAACAGATCTTTGGTCATCTCCGATTCCGTGGTGATCAACAGATGGACCTGATGCTGCCCGTCCACCCGCAAGCGCAAATCAATGCTGCCCAAATTTTCCGGGGTTAAAGTCACCCGCAACTGATCGGTCATGCCGCCACGATTCAACAGGCGCATCTTGCCTACCCGATCCAGCAACTCATCGGCAAACTGCGGCGAATCGGCTGACAATTTCCCGCCGCCTGCCACTTCGCGACCGCCAGACGTCAGCCGCAAGGAGGTATCCGTAGTGCTGCTCCCTCCGCTCACCGCTTGCAACTTGCCCAATACCTCTGCAACCTCATCCTGGGCACCCGCTTTTTCTACCACGCGCACCTGCATCATTTTTTCCACCAACTGGGCCATGTTGGCCGTGGGCAACAGGGCCGCTGCGGTTTTGCTCCCGGCATCCATCATGACGGCAGGGATCACCTCTCCCTCACCAGCAGCTTGCCCGCCCACCCCAAGCAGGGACAATTGCATGATCAACTCTTCCGCTGTCAGGGCACCTCGATCGGGCGTCTCGCCATGCGCCTCAGCGCCACCGTTGGCAAGCGCTGCTGCCAGCATACCCAAACGGGTCACAACCTGACCCGACATGTCCAGGCCATGCCCACCATCGACGCCGTGCGCCGCATCCCCCCCCTTGCCGCGCACCATTTCGCGCCTGGTCGCGTCCTCCCCATCGGCAGCTTTTTCGGCAGATTCTGCCGCCTCAACCGAGCGGTCCTGCGCCGCATCGCCATCCTCGACCGCCTGAGCCGAGAGATCTTCATCGACATCGGCCTGCGCCTGCTTCTCCGTCGCTTTCAGCGGCGCACGCTCCGTCTTGACCTTGTCGACCGGACTCTCGCTGCCGCGCGTCTCCGTCGTCGACTCTTTGCCTCCCTTGGACGCAGCAGCCTCACCCCTTTTTTCAACCGGCACCCGACGGCGCTCCACCTTGCCGCTATCCGCCTGTCCGACAGCCGCTTTGACCGGATTGGTTTTACCCCCCCGCGACGGATTCGCCAGCAGCGACCCCAACGTCTGATCAAAAGAGGGCACCGCCCCATCTGCGGGCGCGTTCGATAATCTGCTCAATACCGCCATCCAGTCGATCGTCGCCGTCGACGATGACGCAGTGACACTCGTAGGAGTCATCGGCACATTCCTCAATGCGTAAACACAACTCGACCAATATCGGTTCACACCTCGAGGAAAGCAACCGGTATGCCACAATATAACACTATGTAATATAAGGATTTTTATTGATGCACGGCAGGGAATGCCACAGGAAAAGGCAAGAAACGCCGGGCAGGGGCGGCAGTTTCTGCCCCCTGCCCGTTTCATGCACCGCTTCAGAGGTCAGCGGTAATTTCGGCAACCAACTCGCGGATAATTTCTGCCACCGGCTGCACCGCTTTGACCATCCCGACACTTTGTCCGGCCATCACCGAACCATACTCCACATCGCCGTCAATGGCGGCACGACGCAAGGCACCCACCCAATAATGTTCCAATTCCAACAAGGCCTCTTTGCGTTCTTTACGCCCGGATTTGACCTCTTCAATCAATTGCAGCTGTTTTTGATTGAATTCTCCGGTCCCTTTGTTGACCAAAGCCCGCACCGGAATCACCGGCAACACCGGATCAAATTGCGCCGTCACCATGGCATCCCGCGATTGGGCGCGAATGAATGCCTGTTTGAAATTGTCATGGGCAATACATTCACTGGCACAGACAAAACGGGTGCCCAACTGACAACCGGAGGCTCCCATCGCCACCAGAGTGGCCACCATGCGACCGCTGCCAATACCACCGGCAACAAATACCGGTACCGACGCCACCTGATACAAAATTTCCTGCACCAGCACATTGGTCGAAACCGGCCCCACATGTCCTCCGGCTTCGTTTCCTTCGATAATCAGGGCATCGGCACCCCGGCGAATCAAACGTTGCCCCAAAGCCAGGGAGGGGGCAAAAACCATCACTTTCACCCCGGCATCTTTCAGGGCGGTCATCGTCTCCTGCTCCGGCAAACCACCGGCCAAAATGCAATGACCAACCCCCTCTTCCACCACCATCTGCACCAAAGCCGGCAAATCCGGGTGCATGGTGATCAAGTTGACGCCAAACGGTTGCACGGTCCGCTCTCTGGTGGCACGAATCTCTGCCCGCAACAGTTCCACCGGCATACCGCCCCCGGCGACCACACCAAATCCCCCCGCATTGGAAATGGCCGCCACCAGATTGCGCTCCGACAACCAGGACATCGCCCCACCCAAAATGGCGTAACGCACCCCCAAAAAGGCACATCCTCTGCGCCAGGATTCCCATTTCGCTTGTTGACTCATCTCTTTACCCTCCTGTTGATCACCCTGCCGACCGGTCTTGCCGTCGTGCGCAACCAGTACCGCCTGTCTCAAAAAAAGACCGGGCAAAGCCCGGTCTTTTTTTCTGCTCAATGAATCGCGTTCTGTCGACGGCTCAGGCGGCCTCTGCCTCTTCATCCACATCCAACAACGCATCGGCCAGCACATCCGCATCCATGGACATGTCCCGCGGACGACTGCGACGCGAGTCGGGAATCAGACACACCTTCAGACGATCCTCCAAACGGTTCAGCGCCCACTTCGGGTCGATATTCACCAGGGAACAGATCCAGTTGAATGAGCCTGGCTCCATTGAAGTGGAATGAAACCATTTTTTCAAGGTGCGATAATCATAGCGAAAAACCGGATCTTCCATAATTGCCGGATCTTGTCGATAACGCTCCAGGGCCACCAAATCACGCACGGCCCGATCCATTACCGCCATCCACAGGTGCGTGTCGTTGTTGTCACAAACCGCATCACTGATCACTTCCGAAACCATTGATTTCTTCATAGAGCGCTCAACCTCTCACAGTGTTAAGGTGTTCCGGCCTGGGCGGGGCTTCAACATCAATTTTATTGCGGCATCAACCTGTGACACATCAAAGCATCGACAAGAGGTTATCTTCCCTGTTACACCACCCATGCAAGCCATTCGGACGCATCCTGACCTGGCCGTCAGCTGCCTCCGGGATCTTCAGCCCCTCCCCAGCAAATACAACTTAAATCGAGCAAATCAACCTAACTTTAACCAGTATGGCATTTTTATAACAAAAAAACCAACCGAAACGACAAATGCGCTACCACTGCTGGCACCATAACTTGCCGAACCTGGCATCAACAGAGTCTCCACCGTCATGTGGGAAAGAATGTAGCAAATTGTATCAAGAAATGGTACAAAAAAATGCGGCACCACAGCAAAAAATCAAAAAACTCCGACAAGCGCATCCAACATACCGTTACGCATGGATTTTATCAATACCGCTCCAATTGTGCCGCCCAGGGGCTGCTCTTGCTGCGAATCGTCGTTGACATCTCGATTTTAATAGCTATCCTTGAGCGGTATTGTTTTGATTCGTCTCGACTGATGAATTTTATAAGGAGTCACTGCATATGTCCGGCACCATTTCCATTGCTCGCACCGATCAGGAAACCACCATCAGCATCAAAGGTCGCTTCAACTTTGAAATGCACTCTCAGTTCCGCGCCGCCTACCAGGAAGAGACGGTCGACAAAAACCGCAACCGCCGCTTTGTCATCGATCTGACCGGTACCGAATATATCGACTCCTCGGCATTGGGTATGCTGCTCCTGCTTCGCGAAGAGGCCGGCACCAACGATGCCGACATCGAAATCGCCAACGCACGCCCGGAAATCCGGAAAATTCTGGAAACCGCCAATTTTCAGCGCTTGTTCAAAATCACCTGATCGATTTTGAACGTTTGGTTGCCTGTTGAGCGCTTTGCGGAACGCTCCACAGGCAAGGTACCGCTTGCCATCTGGGGCATATACTGGGTATGCGAGCTTGACGGCAGGTTACGTACTTGCGCATCAAGGTTGTGTGGCGCTTTCATCAACAGGTTGTTAAGGTGCTTCTCGGGACATGAAAATCCTGATCGTTGACGATGACCGGATCAACAGCACCATCCTCCATCGCCTCCTGAGCAGGGAAGGTCATCAGGTCTTCTCCGCCGAAGATGGACAGGCAGGGGTGGAAATGTTCGACAGCGAACGTCCAGAACTGGTTCTGATGGATATTCGCATGCCGCGCATGAACGGTTATGAAGCGGCCCGGGAGATCAAGCGGCTCAGTTCAGACCGTTTTGTCCCGATCATTTTCCTCACCGCCGTCACCGATGAAGAGGGGCTGGTCCAGTGCATCGAATCCGGCGGCGACGATTTTCTCACCAAACCGTTTAACCGTATCCTTCTGCAAGCCAAAATTGAGGCCATGGAGCGCATCCGCCGCCTCCATAACGAATTGCACAGCCAAAAAGAGGAGTTGGAACGGCATCAGGAGCGGGTCCAGCAGGAACTGGATATCAGCCAGCACCTCTTTTCCAACATCGTGCGTGCGGGCAATCTGCTTGACGCCCCCTGTCTGCGCCATATTTCGCGCCCCATGTCCCAGTTCAACGGTGATCTGCTGGTGGCCAGCTATAACCCGGCAGGGGGGCTCCATATCATGCTCGGCGACTTCACCGGTCATGGTCTCTCTGCTGCCGTCGGGGCCATGCCCCTCTCTGAACTGTTCTACGGCATGACCGCGCAAGGATATTCCATCGGCGATATTGCCGACGAAATGAATGCCAAACTGCTCTCCATCATGCCGACCCGCATGTTCTGCGCCGCCTGTCTGCTCGAAGTCGACATCCGGCAGCAAAGTTTGATGGTCTGGAATGGCGGCTTGCCCGATATTCTCCTGGTCGATGGCAACGGAAGGTTGCAACAAAGCATTGCCTCCTACCATCTGCCCCTCGGCATCCGCCCGTTCAACCCGGACGATCGCAAAGTCAGCATCTTTGAACTGCGCCCGGAGACCCGTATTTTTCTCTACTCGGACGGACTCACCGAAGCCATTCGTCCCGACAACCAGATGTACGGCACGGAACGCCTGGAACACCATTTCGATGGCAATCTGCTGCCAGGTTTACTGTTCGATACCATTCTGGCCGACCTGGATATGTTTCGCGCCGGGGCCCAACAAACCGATGATATTACCTTGCTGGAAATCAACTGCGCCCGCGCCAACGAAGAAGCGGTCAGCGGTACCATTCTGGCCGACCTGGATATGTTTCGCGCCGGGGCCCAACAAACCGATGATATTACCTTGCTGGAAATCAACTGCGCCCGCGCCAACGAAGAAGCGGTCAGCGGTACCACTGCCCATGCCAGACAAAAATTTATTCCGCCAACCAACTGGAGCCTCTCTTTCTTCTTCAGTCCACAACTGCTGCAAACCGTCGATCCCTTGCCCGCCGTGATCAACGCGGTGATGAATCTGCAAGCGCCCGCCGGTCACCGCGAACGTATCTATACCACCCTCGCTGAACTCTACTCCAACGCCCTTGACCATGGCCTGCTGGGTCTTGATACCCGCACCAAACAGACACCGGAAGGGTTCATGCGCTATTACACCATGCGGGAAGAGCGATTGGCCGCCCTGGAGCATGGCTTTATCCGCCTTGAATTGACGCACATACCCCAGTATGATGAAAAACAACAAAAAATCGGCGGAGAAATGCATATCCGCGTGGAAGATGGTGGACCGGGTTTTGACCACCACCATGTCCATTCCACCCTGGAAGGCAATCTGGGACACGGTGGGCGCGGTATCGCCCTGGTCCGTTCTCTGTGTACAAAATTGGCCTATAACGAAGCAGGCAACTGCGCAGATGTTGTTTATCGCTGGACAATATAATAAAATGGTCGTTTGATAGACACGGTTGGCGACAATCGGCAGTTCTTTGCCCAATTTTGAACGAATAAGCGAGTCACTCAGAATGGACACTCCCGAACCGATCAGCAACAAAGCCAGGGAATTTTTTACCAGCTACTGCCAATCCCTGTCCGAAGAACTCAACTTGCTGACCACCAGCTCGGTAACCTGCGCCCTCAGCAGTTGCGGCTTGCTGCGTGGTAACGACGAACTCGCCCCTCTTTTTGCCGCCGAACGCAGTGTTGCGCGCGGAGAAGAGGATTCCAGTGGTCTCGGTGACCTGCACCTGGTGTTCGATACCACCCTCTCCATTGCCCTGGCCGGTTTGATGATGATGACCAACGAAGAGGTCATCCGCAGCAAAATCGGCAACCGCGATTATGACGAAGAGACCCATGAAGGTTTCCGTGAAGTCGCCTCACAAATCATGGCTGCCCTCAACCGGTTGCTGGAAAGCACCGTGCCCGATGGCGGTCATCTTTTTCTGTCCACCGTCCGCAAAACCGAAGCGGAGGTCATGCCGCCCTCCGTGGATGGTGACACCACCTATCTGGTCGCCAGCCTGGAGATCACCGTTGCCGATTTTGGCAACTTCATGGCGCACTGGCTGGTCTCCCGGCGCTTTGCCGCCGCGATGATCGGTATACCGATCCCCGGTTCCCCCAAAGAGATGGCTCTGGCTGCAGGTGCAAGTGAGGACGAGATGATCGAGGAAGAAGAGGCCGAGTTGCCCCATACCGCTCCCGGTGAACTTTTGGCCCCTCAGGTCGTAGGCAGCGTTCGGCTGGTTATGACCGAGACCCCCTTCTCGCTCAAAGATGAAGAAAAAGTGATGCGCGGCATCACCTCGATCACCCAGGATGGCTACCGCTATATCGGCATCGAACAAAAAGGGGCTCTGGTCCGGGTTCTCAGCCAAAGCGATATTTTTCAGATCATGGGCCCCTTTTATGGGGTCGGCCCCAGCTCACCACGCGACAAGGCCCTCCATAATCTGCCCATCGGTAAATTTCATACCCAACAGCAGTTGGTCAAAATTTCCGTCAACGGCACCATCAACGAAGCCGCCGACCTGATGCAACGGCATAAACTGCACGCTCTGCCGGTGGTCAGTAGTCGGGGAACCTTGCGCGGTTTTGTACCGATCCACGCCGTACTCGACTATTTCCGGCGCATGGGTAAAAAATAGGCCATAAGCGGCAACCCTTCACCAGCCAAAACCTGAAACAATTGCAACTATTCAGCTCCTCTGGATCGCTGCATCTGCAATGAACGAAAGCCAAAGTTCTGGTGGGTGCAGAGAGGATCATCCTCCCTGCCGGAGTGCAGAGGCGGAGCCTCTGTTTCTGGCGCGCTGCGCCAATTTGCTGCGCAAATTGGCTTGGGTGAAAGCGCGCCATTCGCAGGGCTCTGCCCTGCACCCGCAAGGGGAGATGATCTCCCCTTGACCCCACACAACTTTTTCGTGCCGATTCACGGGGGGTGGGGTTGGTGGGGATGGTGGGGTTGGTGTTACAAAAACAGAATAAAAAAGCTACCGCTTTTCCGCCGTATAGGGATTTTCGCTGCTGCTGGCGCGAAACCAGATGCGGATCGGCACCCCGACAAAACGAAAATGGTCCCGCAACTGATTTTCCAAATAGCGCCGGTAGGTCTCATGCACCTCCACTTCCCGATTGGTAAACAAAACAACCGTCGGTGGATTGATCGATACCTGCGTGGCATAACGAATTTTTACCAACCGCCCCCCCTGGCGCGGTGGCGGATGTTGGGCCGTCACCTCCAGCAACCAACGATTCAACGCCCCGGTCGAAATACGCAAACGGTTGGATTGCCATACCTCATGGGCTGCGGGCAGCAGCGTCTGCACCCCCATGCCGGTTTTGGCCGAGACAAAGAGAATCGGGGCATGCACCAGTTGCGGCAGCGCAGCCTGTATATGCTCCTGAAAACGTTTTTTGTTGTTGCCCCGCTGCCGCTGCCGCGTCTCCTGCCAACCCCATAAACCTTCAGCAGCCTGGGCGATGGCATCCCACTTGTTGACCGCCAAAATCAAGCCACACCCGGCCTCGGTGGCCAGATTGGCCACTCGTCGATCCTGATCGGTAATACCACGCAGCGCATCCAGCAACAAAATGGCCACCTGTGCCCGCTCCATGGCCCGCATGGCGGCCAATACCGAATATTTTTCGATCCGCAACGAGATCCGGCTCTTTTTGCGGATGCCTGCCGTATCGACCAGAATAAAATGGCGGCCCTCTGCATCCTGCAGCGGCAGATCAATGGCATCGCGCGTCGTGCCCGGCTGATCAGAGACCACCAGACGTGACTCACCAATGATCCGATTGATCAAGGTACTTTTGCCCGCATTGGGACAACCAACCACAGCAACACGAATTTCCGCATCAGCCGCTCCTGCCCCGTGGCGCACAGCCTCGACCGCCTGCAGGCGCGGCAGAGGAGTGCCACGCCCCTGCAGCAGGGTCACCAACTCATCGGCCAAACTGTCCAGACCCATGCCATGCAGGGCCGACAAAGCCACCACCGGCTGCAATCCCAGACGGTAAAATTCGTTGACCATCTCCTGACCGCCGCGCCCTTCGGCCTTGTTGACCGCGCAGACTACCGGTTTGCCGGAACGGCGCAACAAATCGGCCACCACCCAGTCATCGGTCAACGGGCCAGACTGGGCATCGGTCACCAAAACAATGGCATCCGCCTCTTCAATCGCCACCATGGTCTGCTCACGCATACCCGCAATGATTGATTCGCTGCTTTCGGCTTCAAAACCGCCGGTATCCACCACCCGGAAACGGCGTCCTGCCAGGGTGGCGCTACCATACTGCCGATCCCTGGTCAAACCCGGCGTATCATCCACCAAGGCGGCACGACTACGGGTCAACCGGTTGAATAAAGAAGATTTGCCAACATTGGGTCGCCCGACCAAAGCCAACAGGGGCAGGACAGCAACCGCTTCAGACTCAGAAATCATACCGCAATAAATTCCCGTCATTGCTCCAGAGAAACAGCCGATCATCGACCAGTACCGGATCGGCCAGAATGGCCTCGCCAAGACGATCAATCCCTAAAATGCGCCCGGAATTGCTGTCCAGGGCCAACAACCGCCCTCGATCATCCGCAACCACCACTTTGTTTTTCAGCGCCACCGCTGCCGACAGCAAGCCGTCGCTGACCCGCGTACGCCACATCTCCACCCCGTCAACCGCACTCAAAGCTACCACATAGCCATCCATGTCGCTGAAAAAAAGTTGCCGGTTGGCCAGCCAGGGGCGGCGCACCGCCGACATTTTATGTTCCCAGAAGCGGGCCCCGTTGCGCGGCAGCAGGGCAACCGCCCGCCCTTGATGGTTGACCGCATAGAGTTTTTTGCCTCCCGCCATCGGCCCATCCTCCCGCCCGATCACCACGCTGGCCCGAATCCCCTGCAAAAGATCCAGCTCACTGCGTCCACCACTGACCGAAAGGTTATCCGTCCACAGCGGGGCCCCGTTTTCCAGCAGCAGGGCAAACAGATCTCCTGATGAATAGCCCACATAGACCAGCGGGCCATCGATGACCGGTGTGGCAGCCCCCTGCACCACCAGGGCTTCCGGTGGCGTGGAGTGCATCCATAACCGTTTGCCATCTTGCACGTTCAAGGCATAGGCGCGGTTGTCCAGGGTCAAAAAGATCACCCGTCCGTTGCCGACCACCGGGGCGGAAGTAACCGGTGCCAAGCCACCGGAACGCCAGACAATTTCTCCTGTCTCGCGCAGCAGGGCAACCATCTCGCCGTCGCGGGTGCCGGCAAAAACCCGGCGCTCATCAATGGCCACGCCACCGGTAATCTGGTCGGCCACATTCACTTCCCACAACACCCGGCCACTCTCGCGACTCAAGCGTACCACCCGCCCCTGATAGGTGCCGACAAAAATATCGTCACCGGTCACCACCATCTGCCCCGGATGTTGCCGGAATTTACCCGCCGAACGGGCCACCGACTGCTTCCAGATGCGGGTCAGACCGGTCGACTCCCGCACCTGGGGCTCGACAAAAGCGGGCACCCCGGCAAGATCCGGGCTGCTGCTTTTGGCAGGAGCCTCCTTGAACGGATTCAGATTGCTGATCGACGAACAACCCGAAACCACCAGCAAAAGCAATACTGCACTGATCGCTTGCCACCGGTTCATCTCTTTTCCTCCCCGCCCATCCGTTCCAATCGGCTCTCCAAACGGGCACGCAAACTGCCTTCCACCGCCAGCGCCCGCGCCTCCCGATAACGGGCTGCAGCAGCAGCCGCATCACCCTGTTGTGCTGCCATCACCCCACGCAACTCCAATGCCTGCGCCCGAAAGGGTGATTGCCCGCCCATCCGGCTCAAATAGCCCTCTGCCTTGCTGGCCTCTCCCGCGCTCAGATAGGCGGCGTTCAACAGGGCCAGATCACGCAACAAGGGCAGCTCCGACTCTTTGACCACCCGCTCCAGTTGTGCCAAAGCCTCTGCCGTTTTGCCCGAGGAGGCCAGGGCCTTGGCCTGCAAAAAGAGACCGAATTGACTGTAGGCATGTCCGGAATGGGCCTGCAGCAGCTGCTGCAACTGTTTTTCTGCCCCTGCCTGATCCCCCTTGCCATAGAGATCCTGCACCACCAGAAAATATTCCGAGGCCGCCTGACTCTGCTTGACACGATACTCCTGCCAGCCCACATAGGCAAACAGGGCGGCAAAAAAGAAAACAAATCCGGCAATCACTGCCTGGCGGTTGGCTAGCCACCATTTGTGTACCCGGTCTGCTTCCAGCTGTTCATCCACCTGCTCAAAAATATCCTGCATCACCCATTCCTTTCTGCGTCAAGGCAGCAAACCGGAAGTTGCCACCAGCTGATCCCAGGCCAACCTGCGCTGCTCACCATCCTGCATATTTTTGAGCAAAACCGTCTGTTCTGCCAGTTCCTGCTCTCCCAGAATCAACACCTGCAAGGCGGCAGCACGATCTGCGCGCCGCAACTGTGCCTTCATCGAACCCCCCAGCCAATCCATCTGCACCGCCAGACCGGCGTTGCGCCACTGTTCGGCCAGCAGAACTCCCTGCTCGGTCGCCGCCTCGCCGACGGTCAGCAGATAATATCCCTGCCGTCTGCTACTTTCTGCCTGTTTGCCCTCCAACAGCAAGGCCAGACGTTCCATGCCCATGGCAAAACCGATGGCCGGAACCGTTTGCCCGCCCATTTCGGCCACCAGACCATCATAACGACCTCCTGCCGCCACCGCATTTTGGGCCCCCAACGCCGTGGTGGTCACCTCAAAGGCGGTACGGTTGTAATAGTCCAAACCACGCACCATCAACGGATTGACCGTATACGGCAAGGCCATACCGCCCAACAACCCCTGCAACCCCTCGAAATGGTCGGCACAACCGGCACACAAATGATCTTTCATCATCGGGGCCTGTCGGGCGATGGCGCGGCATTCTTCATTTTTGCAGTCCAAAATACGCAACGGATTGCGCTGCAACCGATCACGGCAATTGGCACACAAATGGGCCTGCTGCCCCTGCAAAAAGGTCAACAACTGTTCACGATAAGGTGCGCGACACTGCTTGCAGCCCAGAGAGTTGATCTCCAACGTCAGCGAATCATCGATGCGCAACTGGCGCAGCAGACGCAATACCATGGCCATCATTTCGGCATCCGCCAACGGACCCGGCGCACCGAACAGTTCACAGCCCATCTGGTGAAACTGTCGGTAACGTCCTTTCTGGGGCCGTTCATAACGAAACATCGGCCCCATATAATAGACGGCCCAGGGCAAGGAACGGTGCAGATTGTTCTCGATAAAGGCGCGCACCACCGCCGCCGTCCCCTCCGGGCGCAGACTGATCGACTCCCCTCCCCGGTCGGCAAAGGTGTACATCTCCTTTTCGACAATATCGCTGGTCGCACCGACCGCCCGGGCAAACAGCTCCGTTCGTTCAAAAATCGGCGTGCGAATCTCCCGGTAACCATAGGCAGTAAAAATCTGCCGGGCACTCTCCTCCAACAATCGCCAGGCCGGACTCTCCTCCGGTAAAATATCCCTGACCCCACGCACCGTTGCAATCGTCATTCTTTTTCAACCTCTCCCGCACGCATCCGGGCGGCAGCTGCCTCCACCTCAGCCACCAACCGCTCCAAAACCTCGGCATCACTCACTTTGCCGACCGGCTCTCCTCCTCGATACAACAAATTACCCCCCTCGCCGCCCACCAAACCGATGGCGCTCTCCCGTGCTTCCCCCGGTCCGTTGACCACACAGCCCATCACCGACACCCGCACCGGTTCACGAATATGGGCCAACCGTTCCTCCAGGCGGGCAACCACATCGATCACCGGCACATTCTGGCGGGCACAGGTGGGACAGGAGACAATCGTGACCCCCCGGTTGCGCAAAGCCAACGCTTTGAGAATGGCAAACCCCACCCGCACCTCTTCCACCGGATCAGCCGACAAAGAGACCCGCAAGGTATCGCCAATCCCCTCTGCCAGCAACAGGCCCAGCCCGATGGAGGATTTGACCGTACCGCTCAACAAACCGCCCGCTTCGGTAATGCCCAGGTGCAACGGATAATCGACCTGCCTGGCCAATTGCCGATAGGCAGCGACGGTCATCCCCACCTGACTGGCCTTCAGGCTGATTTTGATCTCTGTATAATCCAGATCCTCCAGAATGCGTATGTGATGCAAGGCCGAATCGACCATTGCCGCCGCACACGGTTCTCCGTAACGGGCCAGCAACTCTTTTTCCAACGATCCGGCGTTGACCCCGATGCGGATCGGTACCCGCCGCTCGCGGGCTGCCCGCACCACCTCGGCAACCCGCTGCCGGGAGCCGATATTGCCCGGATTGATGCGCAACCCGTCAATCCCCTGCTGCAAGGCCAGCAAGGCCAGACGATAATCAAAATGGATGTCGGCAATCAACGGCACCGTCACCTGGCGACGAATTGCCCCCACCGCCTGGGCCGAATCGCTGTCAGGACAGGAGAGCCGGACCATATCCGCCCCCGCCTCTGCCAGTGCCTGAATCTGTGCCACCGTGGCCGCCACCTGCCGCGTGTCGGTGTTGGTCATCGACTGGACGCTGATCGGTGCCTCGCCCCCCTTATGCACCGCACCGACCCATAAGGAACGACTGACCCGACGTGGTGCCGTCAAAGCCTCTTCTCTCATGGTTTGGCCCGGCGCAACAACGCTTCAGGGGTCAAATCCACACCGGACACCTCGGCACCCGCGGCCCCCAGATAGGGCAACTCCCGCTGCCCGACCCGTACCTTTACCGCCGCCGCATTGCCCAGGGTGGCGATAAAACGTCCTCCCGCCGGAACACGGAAAATACGGTTGGGCTGCATCACCATATCTTTCAAAACGGCCCCTTTTTCATCCTGAATCTGCACCCAGACCATTTCGCTGGCCAGCAGGCTTACCGACTGCTCCGACTCCGCCTGCAAATCTGCCGCCCCTTTGACCTCCTCCTGGTAACGGTTCTTCAGGATGGTTGCCGGATCGCCACTCTCTTTGACCGCCACTTTGCGGGGTGCTTCCGCTGCTTTGGGGGCCTCCACCGCTTTTGGCGGTTCCGGGGGTTTGACCCCCTCCACCGCTTTTGGCGGTTCCGAGGGTTTGACCCCCTCCACCGCTTTTGGCGGTTCCGGGGGCTTGATCACCTCCACCACCTTCGACGCTGCTGGCGTTTTGCTCACCTCCACCGCTTTGGCAGCTTCCGCTGCTTTTGTGGTCTCTGCCGGTTTGATTGCTTCCGGTATTTTGAGCAGCTCCATCCCCTTGGGCGGTTCACTCTTTTTCGCGGGCTCGCTGCGGCTCGGCTTGTTCAGCTCTTCTGTTTTGAACAGCTCTTGCGGTGCCGTTTTAAGCGTCGCCACCTCGCTCGGCGTTTTGCCAGCCGTGACCGCGTTTTTGCCAGCCGCTGCTTCGTTGACTTTGCTCGGTGGCGGCACAGGAGGCGGCGGTGCTGCGACCACCGGCGGAGGGGCAGCGGGTGCCGAAGTGGCAGGCGACTGCAGGGTCACGGAACGGCTCTCGCCAACGGCGGGTTCGCCGCTGGCAAAATGGAACAGACGGGTAAACCACTCTTTGAGCCGCTGCACCGGGCCACCACTCGTACCCTCTGTGCCGCCACGTGGCGACTCCACCGCCTGCCCAAGACGAGCGGTCATGGTACCACCCCCCTTGCTGGCCGGGCTGCCGGCAGCCGGTGCCTCCCCCTCTTCTTCTTCGTTGTCATCGCCGCCGTTTGGCTGTTCAAAAAAACGGGCCAGCATATCCTCAGCAAAATTATCCTTCTCGTTGCCATCATGCAGCACCGGATCCGGCTGATCGGCATGCGTGCGTTGCGACCCCGGCGGCAGCGAATCGGCGCGCATCGGTTGGGTGGCAGGCAGCTGCGGCGGCTTCAGCGAGGCGGAAAATGGGGCAATATAGTGTTCATAAACATAATACAGCATCAACAAACCCAATACGCCCCCCAAAACCAACACCACCGAGGGTCGATGGCGCGAGGTGGTCGGAGCGGGCACAAAACGGGTACTGAGCGTCCCCTCATTTTCCGAACTCTCCAAATAGCGCTCGATCAGCGTGCGATCGCTCAGCTCCAAGGTTTCGGCATACAGCCGCAAAAATCCGGCAACAAAGGTCATGCCCGGCAGCTTTTCAACCTCACCCGCCTCCAAAGCCAGCAGATAGACATCACGAATGCGTGTCCGACGGGCAATCTCGCCAATCGTCAACCCCTGCCTCTCCCGCGCCTGGCGCAAAAAGGCCCCCACCTGCAGCGCAGAAGGTGCCGATGGCCGGGTCAACTCCACCGCCGGGTTGTCCGCCGTCGCAAAGGATTCCTCACGCACCTGATGGCTACGTGTTGACCGTGATCGCAACCCTTTTTTGAACACATTCATCACTTTTCATCCAATAACCAAATGCGCTGCGCCGCCCGTTGCGCCCATGCGCTGCCGGGTGCCAAAGCAAGGATACGGGATAACCAGGCGTGCAGTTCCAAACGCTCTTTGCCCGTTACCTCGTCCAATAATTGCCCCGCCGAACCCTCCGACCAACGATAACTCTCGACCAGCTTCTGTAAAACCACCACCTGATCCGGATGGGCCGCCAGCGCGGTGCGCAACTGTTGCCGCTCCCGCTCCCTCTGGCCCGCCTCCCGATAATAGTCCGCCAGCTCCAGATAGGCTGGCAAAAAGTGGGGGCGATGGGCCAGCGCCTGCTGCAAGGCCGTCCACTGCTCACTCTGCTGGCCACGCTGCTTGTACAACAAGGCCAGATTATAATAGACCTCTTCTGCTGCCCGCAGCTGCGGATCATGCAAGGCCGCCCGCATATCCTCTTCCGCCAGGCGCAACAGACGGCTGCACTCTTCGCGCAGCGCATCACCACAGGTGGCGGTATAGACCCGCAGGCGGGCCACCCCCAAATTGTTGCGCAAGGCACCACCGCCCGGTTGCAAGCGGTAGGCCTCCTCCAGAGAACTCAAGGCCAACAACGGTTGATCGGTCCGATCATAGGCCAGGCCCAGCAACGTTAATACTTCCACCTGCTGCGGCTGTAAACGTTCCGCCTGCTGCAACGAATGCAAGGCCATCGGTGCATTGCCCCGCTCCAGATAGGCCCGTCCCTTGTCCAGCAACAGGTGCAACTCCCGCTGCTTGTCGCTCTCCCCGGTGGCACAGGCCGCCAGCAACAGGGCGAGAGATACGACCCCCCAGCTCTGCAACCCTCGCCTCATCGGACAGAAAAACCGTTGGTCAACGGATAGCGGCGATCTTTGCCAAAAGCGCGCCGGGTGATCCGCACGCCGGGCGGGGCCTGTCGCCGTTTGTATTCGTTGCGATCAACCCGATCGATCACCTGCATGGCCGTCTGCCGATCGATACCGGCGGCCACCATCTCTTCCAGACTCTGTTCCTGCTCCACATACCGTTCCAGAATGGCATCCAAAACCGGGTAGGGCGGCAGCGAATCGGAATCTTTCTGGTTGGGACGCAACTCGGCGGTGGGGGCTTTGCGCAAAACCCGCAGCGGAATGGGCGGCTCTTCACCCCGCGCCAGCGCCCACCGGTTGCGTGCCTCGGCCAAACGGTAGACCATCCCCTTGAGCAAATCTTTCAGGACCGAGTAGCCACCGGCCATGTCGCCATACAAAGTGGCATAACCGACGCTCATTTCGCTTTTGTTGCCGGTGGTGATCAACAATTTGCGCCGCTTGTTGGCCACCGCCATCAACAAGGTGGCACGAATACGCGGTTGAATGTTTTCGTCGGTCACATCCTCCCCCCCTGCCTGATCTGTATCCTGTTGCCACAAGGGAGCCAGTCGTCGCCGAAACTGTTTGTATAAGGCATCGATGCTCACTTCCGACAAGCGAATGCCCAAAATGGCTGCTTCCGCCGCCGCATCCTCCAGGCTATCCTGCGAGGTAAAACGAGAGGGCATCATCAACGCATCTACCCGCTCCGCGCCCAGGGTATCGGCACAAATGACCGCCGTTAACGCCGAATCAATCCCCCCGGAAAGACCAAGCACCACCCCGGAAAATCCATTTTTGCCCACATAATCGCGCAAGCCCAAACAGAGAGCCTGATAGATCTCCTCCTCTTCCGACAACTGTTCTGCGGCGCTCTCCTCTTCTGTGGCAATCACCTGCAGGCGAACCGGTGCCTCCGTGCGCGGAGAAACCCGCACAAAGCGCAAATCTTCGCCACAAAAACGGCTGCGCAACAGGGTGCCAATGTCGCCATCCTCCTCGCGGCACATGACAAAAGAGCCGCCATCAAAGACCAGCTCATCCTGGCCGCCGACCTGGTTGACATAGACCACCGGAATGTTGTGTTCCAGAATGCGTTGGCGAACCACCGCCTCCCGCTCCATCTGTTTGCGCAGATGATAGGGCGAGGCGTTGAGGTTGATGATCAATCCTGCCCCTTCTGCCGCCAGGCGGGCCAGCGGATCCCCGGCATGCCACATATCTTCGCAAATGGTGACGCCCAGCGCGACCCCGCGATAGGGAAAAATATGCACCTGATCCCCGGCAGTAAAATAACGCTGCTCATCAAATACGCTGTAGTTGGGCAATCGCCATTTGGCGGCATAGCCCACCTCCTGCCCGGCCCAGACAAACACACCGGCATTGAACAACCCTTCCCCCCCGTGCCGGACTGTGCCATAAATCACATCCACACCGAGTGACGCCAACTCCTGATGCAACTGTTGTTCGACCTCTGCCAAACGCTGCAAAAAAAGCGGCTTGTGCAACAGATCTTCGGGTGGATACCCCGTCAACACCAGTTCAGGGAATACCACCAGCGATGCCCCGGCCTGCTTTGCCGCCTCTGCCTGGCGCAGCATCCGCTGCCTGTTTTCCTGCAAGGCACCGACATGGGGGTTGACTTGGGCTAACGCCAGGATAAATTCCATCGGAGTCACAGCCATCACGGTTGTTGTGAATAACATTAACGATCTTTGTCTACGGGCAATCCACGCCGTGTTGAGTATATCCTCCCGGATCACAAACGAAAAGGTTCCCTCATGAATATTCACCGATGGGTCAGGCCGGAAGTGCTGGCGATGGCCGGTTATCAACCCGGAGAACAGCCGGAGGCAGGCCGTTCTTTCATCAAATTGAACACCAATGAAAATCCTTACGACCCGCCCGAAGCGGTCCGGCAGGCCCTGGCCGAGGCCGACTGGCACACCTTGCGCCTCTATCCGGAACCCTCCTCCCGCCCGGTGCGCACAGCGGCGGCAGCCGCCTACGGGCTGCAGGCGGAACAGATTCTGGTCGGCAACGGCTCCGACGATCTGCTGACCATCCTGCTGCGTACCTTTGTGGCACCCGGGGCAACGGTAGCGGTGCCGGAACCGACCTACTCCCTCTACCACAGCCTGTGCCAGATTCAGGGCGGCAGCTTTGTCGGCATTCCCTGGCTGCCCGAATGGCAACTGCCCCTGGCATCACTGCTGGCCAGCGAAGCGGCCTTGATCCTTCTGGCCCGCCCCAACGCCCCCTCCGGACATGTGGTGCCACTGCCTGTGGTGGCCGAACTGTGCCGCCGTGCCCCCGGCATCGTCGTGCTGGATGAAGCCTACGTCGATTTTGCCGAGGATCACGGTCTGCCGCTGCTGCAACAACACCCCAATCTGGTGATCATCCGCACCTTTTCCAAATCGATGGCCCTGGCCGGCATGCGCATCGGGCTGGCCTTTGCCAGCTGTGAACTGATTGAGCAGATGCACAAGGTGCGCGACTCCTACAACGTCAACCGTCTTTCCCAACAGTTGGCAGTCGCTGCCTTGCACCATCTGCAGGCCTATCAACCCGCCCTGCAGGCCATCCGCCAGCAACGGCAACTGTTGAGCGACGCCTTGCGGCAACGGGGCTTTCAGGTGCCCGACAGCCAGGCCAATTTTGTTCTCGCTGCAGTGCCTGGCAACGGGCGCTCTGCTGCCGAATGGTTAAGCGCGCTGCGTGAGGCCGGTATTCTGGTGCGCTATTTTGCCAGCGACCCGGCTTTACGCCATCATCTGCGCATCACCATCGGCACCCCCGAGGAGATGGCACAATTGATTGCTCAAATCGATCGTTTACTGGCATAATTGTTCTTTGAACCGTTGCATGCCGCCCTGGTGCTGCAGAAAGGAAAGCGCATGGCCCATACCCTCACCATCCCGTTCATCAAAGGCCATGGAGCCAGCAACGATTTTATCTTGTTGGATGAAAGCCACGCCACCTTGATCCCGGAGCCACTCAAAGCCGCTTTTGCCCGTCTGGTAAGCGATCGCCAGCAGGGCATCGGCTCCGACGGTACCGTTTTTGTCTCCGCCGTCAGCCCGCAACAACCTCGCATGCGCTTTTTCAACCCGGATGGCAGCGAGGCGGAAATGTGCGGCAACGGCATTCGCTGCGCCTCCCGCGCCGCCTTTGAAGGGAGTTTCCGGCAGATTGATCCACTGCTCTTCCAGACCCTGGCTGGCAACTTCAAGACAGAAAATTTTTTCTCTGAGGCACATCAACTCCATTTTGTGCGCGTCACCACCGCGCCGCTCTCCACCAATCCGAGTGCCATTCTCAGCAACCGGAGTACAACCCCTTTTATCCGGCAGCGTTTTCAGGTAGAGGGGATCGAATTGACCGGCACCATTCTCTCGGTCGGCAATCCCCATCTGCTCGTCCCGGTGGCCGATCTCAAAGAGCTGGATCTGATGCGCCTGGGTCACGCCCTGGAACACCACCCCATGTTTCTCAATCGGGCCAATGTCAGTTTTGTCCAGGTGCTGGATCGGCGCACCATTCTGGTGCAAACGCACGAACGGGGTGTTGGCCTGACTCTCTCCTGCGGCACCGGCATGACCGCCTCCGTGGTGGCGCAGGTGTTGAATGATGGCGTGGATAATCAACAGCCGATCGCCGTGCATACGGCGGGTGGCATTGTCTGGGTGACGCCACAGGTGAGTGCCGACGGCATCTTTGCCCAACTGACCGGCAATGCCACCTGGATCTATACCGGGCGCACCACCGTCACCCTTGAGGAAGAGTCGATCCGCTTCGCCGACGCCCAACGGGTGGAAATTGTGCAGACGTTTGCGGAGGAAGAGGAAAATTTTCGTCGTTTGGCCGGGCAAACCCTGTTTGATCGCACCCTGTTGCGCGGCACATCTCTGGAATCTTTTCTGCAGGAAAACAACGAAAAGAGAGGATCAACAGGCCAGAGCAGCCCGTAAATGTGCCGCCACCGCCTGCCCTGTCGCGGTCGGATAGGGCAACGGTGGCAAGGCACCCCAGACAGGTTTTGGCCAGGTATCATCGCCATGCCTGCGGGCAACCACATGAATATGCAGTTGCGGCACCAGGTTACCCAATGCCGCCACATTCAGTTTGTCGGGTTGGCAGTAGCCGCGCAGCGCCTCGCTGGCCCGACAAATATCCGCATGCACCCCGGGCAGCAACAGGCGGGAGAGTTGATCCCATTCGCGCAACCCCTCCTGATTGGGCACCAAAATCAACCAGGGATAGCGACTGTCGTTCATCAACAACACCTGACAGACCGACAAACGCCCCAACCAGAGGGCATCCTCCCGCAGGCGAGGGTGCAAGGCCACATCGGCCAGGCCCGTGCTGCCACGCGGCGTCAGACAACTGCCTGTCATGCGTAGGTACACAGATAGGCGGTATCTTCGGCCACGCGCAATTGAAACGACTGTCCCGCCGCGACCACAAACGATTCGTTGGCCGCAAAAGCCCGCCAATCGGACATGCCCGGCAATTGTACCGCCAACATGCCACTGATCACCGTCATTGTCTCTTGGGTGGCGGTATCAAAGGTGTATTCCCCCGGTGCCATCACCCCGATCGTGGCCGGCAAATCCGCTGTTTGAAAGGCTATCGACTTGACCTTGCCACCAAAATATTCATTGACCTTGAACACAATCCTACCCCTCAGCGTTGTTCAGTCCGCACTCC
Source organism: Magnetococcales bacterium WMHbinv6 (assembly GCA_002753135.1). Classification (GTDB taxonomy): domain Bacteria; phylum Pseudomonadota; class Magnetococcia; order Magnetococcales; family Magnetaquicoccaceae; genus Magnetaquicoccus. The sequence goes on from PDZV01000015.1 coordinate 61,908, forward strand.
CATCGCTCCGACAGGCAGCAACAGACTGCTTGATTGATGTTGCCCTGTCGTCAACTGGCCCAGGCCAGCCACTCCTGGTCGTCGGCCTCTTCCTGGTACCCATGCCAACCGTTGCGGCGCACCTCCTGCACCCCTTGCCCATACCATCCCTGCACAACCTCCATCAAAGCCACCAAACGACGATTGCTCTCCAACGAGGCAGGATCCCCCTCGTTATGCAAGGCGGAGCGCAAATCGGCCATCGCCGCCATCATCTCCTGCACCAAAACCGCCGACACATGTTCGCCATGATCGACAATCAACTGACTGGCACATTCCAACAAGGATTCTGCGCGACCCACCACATCCGGCAAAACCAAAGGACGCACCACCTGAGGCCAACGGTATCCAGCAGCCAACATCCCGGCTGTCATGTTGCCACCCAGGTCAATATCAATAACATAATTCATATTTATTCTCCCCCTGGCCCTTTTCACCATTCCAGCACTGACTCGCGATAACCTTTAACCGACGACCACCACAGACAGAGCCCCCTCATTCCACCAATCGGATAGAAATGGGGTACGGCGTTAAAGCAAGCAATATGTATACCAACTGACTATAATGATTAAAATGAAGAACAAGGCAATAAAAATCAAAGCGTTGCGCGATAGATTAACCGCAGAAAAAGCCACTTTCCAGCGATACAAACAGAGAATGACACCCTTTTGACAAGCCAATCGTCAAACAATTTCATCTTCGTCAAATAATGGCTCGGCGCTCCACTCTTCGGTGCGCGGTGCCAGGGGGAGATGGAACAACGCATCCCCTTGATTGACAACCGGCAATTCGGCGCAGCCAATCAGCAAACCGGCGTGCGTGGCCCGCAACTCGCTGGTCGTATCGCCGATCGGATCGGTAATCACGCCGAGCAGGCTGTTTTGCTCCACCACCTCGCCAAGACGACGACGCGCCTGCCACAGACCGCTCATCGGGGCCCGGCTCCAGTGCGTCTTGCTGGCAAAAAGCGGCTCCGGCACCGCCCTGCCCTGCTGGCGCATCGGCGGCAACATGCCCAGGCTGCGCATCACCTCCAAAATACCACGCATTCCTCAGCTTATATCCTCTTCATCCAGGCGCAATCCGGCCCCCGCCTCAAACAGCAAGACCGGCACCCCCCGTTCCCGGGCCGCCTCCCGCAACGAACCCGCCCGCAAGGGCGCTTCAATCACAATCGGAGCCTGAAAGGAGTGGGCCAGACGACGCAGTTGCTCATCGCCCGGGGCAATGCGGATCTGCGCCAGGTTGCGCCGATGCAAGGCTGCCGAATGAATATCGATGCCATAATCGCTGCGCTCCACCACCTCCTGCAAAAAAAGATGGGCCAGGCGGGCCGCCAGCGAGCCGTTGGCCGAACCGGGAAAGGAGCGGTTCAAATCACGTCGGTCAGGCAGATAACGGGTATGACCGATAAAACCATGCACGTTGACAATCGGAATACACAACAAGGTGCCGCGCAAGGCGTGCAACCGTTTGAGCTGTCCGATGCGGCGAATGATCTCCACCCCGATGATCTCATCCCCATGCACCGCGCCACTCAAAAACAGGACCGGTCCCGGTCGCTGCCCGCGCAGCACCTGCACCGATAAATGGAGCGGCACATGGTTGGACAGCAAAGTGATCGGCATATCGACCCGGCACCGCTCACCCGGTTTGACAGAAACCCCGTGCAAAACAAACCCATTCATGCTCTGTCAGCCTTGCCCCTTCACCAACGCAGGCCGATGACCGTCACGTCGTCCATCCGCTCCATCTCTCCCTGATAGGTGAGAAAAGCGTCCAACAACAGCTCTCGTTGCCAGGCCATCGGCTGCCGACAATGCTCCTGCACCAGAGCCTGCCAGCGGCGGTTGCCCATCGGCAACCCTTTGCTGCCACCCAATTGATCGGTCACCCCGTCACTGGTCAAATAGAGAGCCAGGCCAGGCTGGATCGGCAGGGTATGCACCGTATAATTTTGCTCCAGGCGGGACTCTTTATAGCCCAGACTTTTCCGATCCCCGGCCTTCACCTCCAGCACACCATCCCGCACCAGCAGGAGGGAGATACGCGCTCCGGCAAATTGCAGTTGCTGCTGCCGACGATCCAGCAGCAACAGGCCGACATCCAAGCCGTCATTGGATTGGGCATGCTCGGTATCCTGCTGCAAGGTGGTTTTGATGGCACGATTCAACGCCTGCAACAGGGCGTTGGCCTCGCGCACCCCCTCCTCGCGCACAATACGCCGCAAACCCGCCACGGCAATCATGGTCATGAAGGCACCAGGCACCCCGTGACCGGTACAATCGATCAAGGCCAGCAACACACTCTCTTCCGTGGCGTCGACAAAATAAATATCGCCTCCCACCACATCCCGTGGCAACCAAATGACAAAATTTTCCGGCAATACTGTCTGCCACAGGGCCGGGCTGGGCAACAGCGATTGCTGGATGGTACGGGCATATTGAATGCTGTCCTGAATCTTGCGGTTGGCTTCGGCAATGGTCAGCAGTGATCCTTGCAGGTCAATATTTTTACTGTGCAGCTCAGCGGTTCGTTCGGCGACTTTTTCTTCCAGGGCAACCGCATGTTCGCGCATGGCCGCATGCAGGCGTTGCAAATCGGTCACCATACGGGCAAACGCCGTCAGCAATCCATCCAGTTCATTCTCTTTGCCGCCGCCGATCTGGATACCGGAAGGAAGAGGAGGCAGGGTAAAATCCCCCTTTCCTACGGCCTGGCTGACCCGTGCCAAAAACAGAATCGGGCGGACAAATTGCCGTTGCAACACCAGATACAACAAAGGAAACAACAACAAAATCGCAGCCAGAGTCACCCCGACCACCTGCAGATAGAGGGTATGGACACCCCCGCGCAATTCGTCTTCATCCACCAGGGTAAACAGATGCAGCGAATGGTCCAGGCGGATGCCGCGCAACAGATAGGT
>PDZV01000015.1:64882-85378 GCA_002753135.1 Magnetococcales bacterium WMHbinv6
AATCGCCCCAACCACTGCCGATAACCAAAGGAACGGGTTGCGGCGAGCGCACGCCACTGTTCCCACTCTTCCGGCGACAACTGTTTCGGCAGCTGGCTTTGCGAGGAAGAGGCCATCAGCATGCGACCCTCCCCGTCGGTGACCAGAGCAAAACCTTGTTCGCCGATCCGTAACGGCTGAATTTGTGAAGAGAGAAAGCGCGGATCAATGGTAACTGCCACATACCCTTGAATCGGCTCTTTACCCATACCGCTGCGGGTGGATGTTTGCACCGAAAGCCGCTTGCCAACCAGCAGAGCGGCCTGATCATTGTCCGGGTTGAGAAAAAATTCCTGATAATAATCGGTCTTGTTTTGCCGCATGCGTTGCACATGGGGAGGTTCCGACTCATCATCGGAGGCATTGCTGCTGTCGCCTGTGGAAAAACGGGCATCCTCGGCACCGTCGGCCAACAGCAGGCGAAAGTCATAATAATCGGGATAAACCAACGCCGTGTCGGCAAACAGTTGCAACATGGGAGCTTGCAACACCGTATAGCGGGTCTGCTCCTCCTCCACCGCCAGATAGCCGGTCACCAGTTTGGAGCGCACCAACGTCTCCACATTGGCGCGAATGGCCTGCAAATGGGTGGTGGCGTTGGTCTCCAGTTGTTGCAGCAGCGTACTCATTTCGCCATGAATCGCCTGCTGACGGCTCTCTTCCAGATAGCGCCCCGCCAACCAACCAAAGGTCAACAAGGGCAGCACCACCATCGGGACCAACGTGAGCGCCAATTGACCGCGCAGTTTCACCCCACCCCTCCCTTCGCCCGCAGAGCCCTACTCTTTGTGCGTCAACTGCGTGTGCAGACTTTTGAATTGATTGATCACTTTCGGCGGCAGATTTTTTGGAAACTCGGAACGATCCATCACCGCCTGCGGGGGATAGATGACCGGGTTTTGCCGATGTTCTGCCGACAGAAATGGGGTTGCCCCTTCGTTGACGGTGGCAAAATGGACCGTCTCCGACAAGCGGGCAGCATTTTTGGGACGATGCAAAAAATCAATCAAACGGGCTGCCTGCTCCTGTTTTTTCGATGCCTTGCTAATGGTGAAACAATCCACCCACAACAAGGTGCCCTCCTTGGGTACCACAAAGGCGATATTCGGCTCCATTTTGCCCAGGGTGATGGCGTCGCCGTTGAACATCAAGGCCATCCAATATTGCCCGGTCACCATGGGCGATTTTTCCCCCAAACCCATATAACCGTAGGTGTGGACAAACGGTTTTTGGGCCCGCAACAGCTCCGCCGAACCGTCCAACACCTTTTTGTTGACATCGTTCATCGAATAGCCCAGGGCTTTCATGGCGATGGTCCGCATGGCGATGGCATCGCTCAGCATCATGATCCGCCCTTTCAGCGTGGAATCTGGACGCAACAGTTGCAGCCAACTGTTCACCTCGCCCTTGACCATATCGGCACGGTAACCAATGCCCAGCGTACCCCACAGCCAGGGGACACCATACTGCTCCGCCTCGGGATAGGTGGCGCGCCATTTGGCAGGAATCTGTTTGATATTGGGAATTTTATCGGCAGGAATCGGGGCCAGCCATCCCGAGTGGGCATAGGCCTGAATATCTTTGGCCTGGACGACGACCAGATCATACCCTGCACCGCCGGTCTGCGCCAACAAGGCATCCCGCGCCTCTTCGGTCTCAAAAAAAACCTCGCGCACATGGATACCGGTCTCCTTCTCGAAGGCATCGAGCAACTCCCGGTCCATGTACTCTTCCCAGTTGAGCAGCACCAACTCCTCGCTGCAGGCCAACGACATCTGGCCAAAACAGAGGCCAATGACCATCAACAACCCATACCACAACGTACGCCCGTTGGCCTGAGTGCTACGCATGCCCGCTCTCCCCCTGGTTGATCGCCCCTGCAATGACAGACGGGGGCAGTGCCCCCGTCTGTTCCCTCCGATGCAGTGTAACCCGGATCAACCCTCCGGAACAAGCCATTAGAACGATTTGGAGACGTTCATAACCACCCGGTTGTTGGCGTTGGTTGGCGAATTCAACCCTCGCCCATCGCTATCCACACCAACCCAGTCGATGCCTGCTCCCAAACCAGCCGCAAACTCCGCCCCCACACCCAGGCTGTAATCGCTGAAACCAGAAACACCGCGATAACCAGGAGTTGTATTGGCAACCCGCTTGACCAGATCGCCAAACATGTAACCATAATGGCCCCGCAAGGTGGTTTTGAAGGGCAATACATCCGGCAATTCATGCGTCAATTGGGTATCAAGGTAAGAGGAGGCATAATCCTTGCCCGCCTGGTTACCCATGTAGGCGTCCGAATAGAAATATTTGGCTTTCAGAGCGGTATTGCCCAGCTTATAACCACCGCCCAAATAATATTCACGGTAATCATAGTCAAAGCCGCTCTTCATCTTCGGATAAAAATATTGAATCATGCCCAGATCGACACCCAAGCCATTTTCCCACTCCTTGCTCCAGCCCATCGAGGGATCCAACTCCAGAGTGGCACCACCGTTATCTTTGTTGATATTGATATTGGAACCGAACAGTCCCAAATAAAATCCCGTGTCATGATTGACATTAACGGTACCCTGTAGCGCCGGACCACCACTGGTGTTGGACATGCCCCGTGAAACATAATTGTTGGTCAAGGTCAGGTTACCACTCAAGGTAAATCCGCCCAGCTTGTTTTTATCCGCTTCTGCCTCTGCGGCCATCACTGTACCCGCCAACCAGGGCATCACACCCAATGCACACACTGCCAATAATTTTTTCATGGTCTTTCCTTCCTGATAGAGAACATCCCTTTACAACCAACCGCTTAAACGATAATCAAGCAAAATTCAGACCAGCCACAAATCAAATGGTGACCTGCAGGGTAAAGAGGGTCAATCCTCCCTCCCAAGGGGTAAAAAAATAGTGGTAAGCACTTGCCCGCCGCACAATTTCAATCAGACCCAAACCGGCCCCTTTACTGCCCAATGGGGGCGGGAGACGTCCTTTTTCTTTGAAATAGGCGCGCAACTGCTCTTTATTCATCCCCTGCAACAGGTGCAACTGGTCGTGCAAACGGGACTGATCTTCCTCCTTGATCAGATTGCCACAGGAGACATAAAAATGACCCCGTTGATAGCCGACAATCACCATGCCGACACCGGCATCCACACCATCGATGGTCAGTTGGACCCGCTCTTCCGAATAACGGATGATGTTTTGCACCTGCTCGACAAAAACGGAAAACACCCGCGCACTTTTACCGTGATCCCCCAACTCTTGCGTCGCCCGTTTTTTCAACACATGCTCAAGCATTTCAATCACGCTTTGACTCATCGGGCCACGCATACAAAAAATGACCCCATCTGCCTCAGCCTGTTTGAAATAATAGGGTATCAACGTCTCCTGCAAACAAACATTGCCACCATCCTGCTGCCCGGCCTGTTCAAAAGGGTGACTCATCGCCTGTGTCCGCCGCAATCAGTTGAAAATTGACATGTTGTAAATCTTCGCGAAACTCTTCACCATACTCCTGCGACATATCATCATCCGGATCATAATACCAGTTGATCGCCACCTGGATCTGCCCGGAGGCCGCCGCCTGATCCAAGCGGTCAAAAAAATTCATAAACACCTTGAACGAACTGCTGTTGAAATAGACGATCGCCAGATCAACCCGAATGGTTCTCTCCCCTTCCAGGGATAAATAGGCATCCAACCACGTAAAAACCGGCCCATAGAATTGGGCCGTGTTTTCAATGTAGGATTTGCCTTTGAAACTCAGACGATTTTCCGCAACCAGAAAGCGAATCTCCGGTGACGAAGCTGTGGCCGCCAGAATAAAATCTTCCAGCATTCCACTCTCTCTCACAAAAAACAGTAACCGCACTCTGTTTACGACATGATTAACGACAGTTTGGCATCAAAGTTGATTACAGATTGGCTTTATTGCCTCCTTCTGTCAATCCTTATTTCCCTGTCTGGACAAGAAAAGCCGCGCTTGCGTGCCGACTCTTTCCGGCAGTATACTGTTAACCATCAATGACTCCTATACTTTTTTGCACAATGTCATGGACGTTTTTTTGTGGGAAGCAATCAGCAAGTCCGGCGGCAAACGCAGCGGTCAAATGGAAGCCGAAAGTGTGGCCTCCGTGTTGGCACAGCTGCGCCGTCAAGGGATGAAAGAGATCAAGGCCCGCAAAAAAACCGCCAAAACATCCTGGCTGCGTCAGCAACGGATCAGCGACAAAGAGATTGTCATCTTCACCCGCCAACTGGCAACCATGGTGGCTGCCGGACTGCCGCTGGTGACCTGTTTCGATCTGATCGCCAAAAGTGCCGACAATCCGCTGGTGCGCGATATTACCCTGCGCGTCAAACAGGATATCGAAGCGGGTAGCGCCCTCACCGAAGCGTTGCTTAAAGAACCGAAAATGTTTGACGAACTTTTCGTCAATCTGGTGCGCGCCGGAGAACAGTCCGGCATTCTTGATACCGTTCTCAACCGCCTGGCCATCTACAAAGAAAAAGCCGCCGCCCTGCGCGCCAAGGTCAAATCGGCAATGACCTATCCCATCGCCGTTCTGGTCATCGCCTTTATCATCACCGGCATTTTGATGGTCTTTGTTGTCCCCACCTTTGCCGAACTTTTTTCCAGCTTTGGGGCCCAACTGCCGCTGCCTACTCGCATCGTCATCGCCCTCTCTGCCTGGACACAAAAATATTGGTGGATGATTCTGCTCATCGCCGCTATCGCCTCCTCCCTCTTTTTGCAGGCCTACCAAAAAAATGATGCCTTCCATCTGCTGGTCGACCGACTGCTGCTGAGGCTTCCCGTCTTTGGCATCATCCTGCGCAAAGCCAGCATCGCCCGCTTTGCCCGCACCTTCAGCACCATGGTCGCCGCCGGCACACCCATCCTCGACAGTCTGGAAAATGTCGCCAAAACTGCCGGCAACCGACTGATTCAACAAGCCGTCCGCAACGCCCGCACCTCCATCTCCGAAGGACGCTCCCTCACCGAACCACTGGAAAACTCCGGTCTCTTTCCGTTTATGGTCACGCAGATGATTCACATCGGTGAATCCACCGGCAATCTGGAACTCATGCTGCAAAAAATAGCCGATTTTTACGAAGAGGAGGTCGACCGCGCCGTCGAAAGTCTCACCGCCCTGCTGGAACCAATCATCCTGGTCATCCTCGGCACCCTGATCGGTGGCCTGGTGGTCGCCATGTATCTGCCTATCTTCCAAATGGGTAGCGTGATCGGTTGATGCCGAAGCTCTTTTTTGCTGCCGCCTGCGTTTATCTTCCATGCAATTTGCGCCAACTGCTGTATAATGGCGATTTTGGGCTTTTAAACCCCTCATTTGCCATGAAAGGTCAGGCATGAAAACCTTGTTGACCCGCTCCGCTGCCCTGCTGCTGTTCGCTTGGATCACCCTCCCCACTGCCCAGGCCGACGAATCGCTGAAAACCTTGAAAGAACGCTTCAGCTATGCCCTTGGACTGCAGATCGGTACCGACATCAGCCAAATGAAAGATAAATTGGACGCTGCCATCTTTGTTCGTGGCATCCAGGATCAACTCGGCGGCAAAAAATTGCTGCTGACCCCGGAAGAGATCAGCAAAGCCCGCGAAGAGTTCCAGAAAAGCATGCTTGAAGAGATGCAGAAAGAGTCACAAACCGCCGCCAACAAAAATCGCGGCGAAGGGGAACAGTTTTTGGCAAAAAATAAAGAGCGCAAAGGGGTGATCACCACCCCCAGCGGCCTGCAATACGAAATTGTCACCCCCGGCAACGGGCCGAAACCCAAGGCTGCCGATACGGTCAAAGTTCACTACCAGGGCACCCTGATCGATGGTACCGAGTTTGACAGCTCTTATAAACGGAAAGAACCGGTCTCCTTCCCCCTGGACCGGGTGATCCCCGGTTGGACCGAAGGGTTGCAGTTGATGCCGGTTGGCAGCAAATACCGCTTCTTCATTCCCTCGGAGTTGGCCTACGGCAAACGCGGTGCCCCGCCGAAAATCGGCGGCGACGCCACGTTGCTGTTTGAAGTGGAACTGCTGGAAATCGTCAAACAATGACCTGAAACAGACCCGGCGAACCTCTGTTCGCCGGGTAACTCCCCTTCACAGACTGATAACGGGCGGCACCATGGAACAGTTCGTTACCAACTTTATCCAGGAACACGGCTATCTGATCTATCCCCTGGTTCTGGTTTGGACCTTTTTCGAGGGGGAGACCATTGTGCTGATCGTCTCCGCCCTGGCTGCCACTTCCGCCCCGTTCATCCATCTGCCACTGCTCGCTTTCTGTGCCACCGCCGGAACCATGGCCGGTGATCAGCTCTTCTATTATCTGGGACGCCATTATGGCACCCCTTTCCTGGCCTCGCGACCAAAGCTGGCCGCCAAAGCCGAGCGCGGCTTTGAACTGCTGCGCAAAGGAGAAGTACCCTTCATCCTCTCCTATCGCTTCATCTACGGTGTGCGCAACGTCAGCCCGTTTGTCGTCGGGGTCGGCGGCATCGCCCCGCTGCGTTTTTTTCTGCTTAACCTGACTGCCTCTACCCTTTGGGCCATCACCTTTACCATGGGTGGCTATTTCCTGGGCAAAGTGATGGAACAATGGCTCGAAGAGTATAAAATGCACATGGTTGTCGGCGTTCTTCTGCTGATCGCCGCCGTCTACCTCTATAACCGGTCAAAAAACAACAGATCCACTTCCAGCGCCTGAGCCCCTTGTGGATTGACTGTACCGTGTAATGCCGACTTCATCTGCCTGACAGGTTGCCCATGATACCCGTTCCTTTTGATCGGCAAAAAATTAAATTATTGGTGCAACGTTTACTAGTTAAGGCAGAAAGCCCCTATCGCACTCGCATTGATCTGCTCCTGACCGTTGTGGTCATGGCAACCTTGATCTCAGTCATTCAGGATACCGATCCGTATCTGTCGGCAGATGAGCGACTGTTTTATCACCATCTGGAAATTGTCTGTAATATTCTTTTTTTTATTGAATATTGCCTGCGCTGGTGGGCCGCTTCTGATTTGGTCAACAACTGGCGCTATGCCTATCATCGCCATCGCCGACGCCACCAGACCAGTGAGTTGGCCTCTGTCTGGCGTGCCATACGGTATACTTTTCTGCACAAATGGCAGTGGATGAAACAGCCCATGTCCATCATCGATTTGTTGGCCTGGTTGCCTCTGCTGCCCATTTTTCACGGTCTTTTTTTGCTGCGTATTCTTTGCCTGCTGAAACTGTTCCGTTATTCACGGCAAAGCGCCATCATTAAAACCGCCCTGCAAGGTCATGCCCAGGAGATCACCTCGGTATTGATCATTGCCGCCGTCAGCTGGAGTCTGGTCGCCATCGCCTTTTACGTGGTGGAACGAGGCCACAATCCCCGCCTGCATACCCTTTGGGATGCCTACTACTGGATGGTGGTCACCGTCGCCACCCTGGGCTATGGCGATATTGTGCCCCACACCGTCGCTGGCCAAGGCGTGGTGATGGCCGGAACCGTGATCGGCATCATCACCACCACCTTTATCTCGGTGGTCCTGATCTCCGCCATGACCGAACACCTGATCCACTTAAGGGAAACTCGTATGGAACAACGCATCGCTCAGTTGGTCGATCATTATATCATCTGCGGACTCTCCGATATGGGACGCACCGTCTGCAAAAATCTCCATGCTGAACAAAAACCCTTTGTCGGCATCGACCAACGACAGGATCGGGTGGAAGCCACCATCCGCGAAGGGTGGACGGCCACGCAAGGGTTGTTGCAGGATGAGCAAACCTGGAAACCTCTCAATCTGGCCAAAGCCAAAGGGGTGATCATCACCATCAATGAAGAGGCCATCAATATTTCCATCATCCTGATCGTACGCGAAATTGCCCCGCACTGCACCATCGTCGCCCGCAGCACCACCCAAAGCGCCGAAAAACGGTTGTTGAAACTGGGAGCTACCCGTGTTGTCTCCACCAACCAGATCGGCGGCCTGCAGCTAACCCACTCTGCTTTGCGCCCGACAGCGCTGCATTTTCTCGATTTGGTGATGAAAACCGACTATGCCGAACTGGAAATGGAAGAGGTGCCGCTGCCCGCCCACTCCGCATTTGCCAACCTCTGCCTGCACAATACGCGCATCCGCTCCGACTACAACGTGATCGTGGTCGGTATTCTGCCCAGCAAGGATAAAATGATTTTTAACCCACGAGGCGACGTGGTGATCCGCCCCGGAGATACCCTGGTCTGCCTGGGCAACGCCGACGATATGCAACGCCTGCGCGAAGCGATCGAAAGCAAATACAACTGAACAACATATGACACCTGCCGATCTTTTTTCGCGCCAGCACCCGGAGGCACGCCGCAAAACGCTGATCTATCTCGGCGTGACCCTGCTGCTCACCCTCGGTTATGGCTGGGCAGCACACCTCTCCTGGGTCAGCTCCAACCAGTGGCACACCATCATGGAGGCCGTGGCAACCACCCTGGCCCTGCTGGTCGGCATCATGGCCCTGCTGCACTACTACGCCAACCGCAGCAATCTCTACCTGCTGATCGGCTCCGGCTTTTTCGGCACCGCCATCCTTGACTGCTACCATACCCTGGTTACCAGTGAACGTTTCATCCAAACCATGCCCTCCGGCTACACCACCCTGATTCCCTGGAGTTGGCTCTCTTCCCGCCTCTTTCTCGCCACCGTCTGCTGGCTCTGTTGGTGGCTCTGCCTGCGGCTTGAACGGGAAAAAAAGCTTCTCCGTCCACACATTGTCTATTTGTATACCGGCCTGTTTCTCCTCGCCAACCTGTTGTTTTTTATCTTTGTCCCCCTGCCGCCGGCCCATTTTCCCGATTATTTTATTAACCGACCGCAGGAGTTTCTCCCGGCGGTGCTGTTTCTGTTGGCGTTGATCGGCTTTCTGCGCAAAGGGGCCTGGCAACAGGATCCCTTTGAACACTGGATCGTTCTCTCCCTGATCGTTAATTTTCTTGGCGAAGCGCTGTTCATGTCCACCTCGCAACAGCTCTACGATGGCATGTTCGATCTGGGACATATACTGAAAAAGGCCAGCTATATCTGCGTGCTGACCGGTCTATTGGCCAGTATTGCCCTCACCTTCCGCGCCCTGCAACAGGCGCGCGCCCAGGCCGAAGAGGCCAACCAAACCAAAACGCTCTTCCTGGCCAACATGAGCCACGAAATTCGTACGCCAATGAACGCGGTCATCGGCCTGACCGAGTTGGCCCTGCAACATGATCTTTCTGCCAAGATTCGAGATTATTTAAACAAAATAGCCAGCTCTTCCCGTTCTCTTTTGCACGTCATCAACGATATTTTGGATTTTTCCAAACTGGATGCCGGCAAACTGCGTCTGGAAAATACCGACTTTCTGCTGCGCAATCTTCTCGATCATCTGATCGATATGTTTCGCATCAAATCCACCACCAGCAAAGTGGAATTGATCCTCCATATTGCCGGCGAGTGTCATTACACCCTGCACGGTGACCCGTTGCGCCTGCAACAGATTTTATTAAATCTGCTCAGCAACGCCTTCAAATTTACCGAACAAGGGGAAATTGAACTGCGCGTCACCACCATCGCCCAAAGCGAAACAGAGGTAACACTCCAGTTTTCCGTGCGCGATACCGGTATCGGCCTGTCAGAGAGCCAGGTGGCGCAACTCTTTGTCCCCTTCACCCAGGTCGACAATTCGGCCAGCCGCCGTTTCAGCGGTACCGGCTTGGGTCTCACCATCAGCAAACAGTTGGTCGAAATGATGGGCGGTCATATCTGGGTGGAGAGCAAGGCGAATGTGGGCAGCTGTTTTTCTTTTATTCTCACCTTGCCACGGCGAGCGCAGCAGGAAGAAGAGCGGCTGCGGCCACCGGCAACCTTGCCACAACAGTCGGTCCTGGTTGTCGACGACAATGCCAGCAACCGGCAGGCACTGCAGCAGTTGCTGCTGCAGTTTGGCTTTATACCTGCCTGCACCGCCTCCGGCAAAGAGGCCATGCCGTTGTGGCAACAGGCCCTGCGCCAGTCACAACCGCCCCCTTTCTTGCTTATCAACACCCAATTGCTCCCTGCCGAGCGGGCAGACAGCGTGCAACCGCTGCTCGCCGCGCTGCCCAATGATCGACCGGTGCATCTGATCCTGCTCAATCCGTTCGGATTGCCTGAAACAGCACTCACCTTGCCGAGCAATGCCCACACCGTCCGTTTGAGCAAACCGGTCAGTTGTTCCCAACTGTTTGACTCCTTGATGGCGTGTTGCGGTGTCAATCGGGCCCGATGGTTTCACCCGCCCCAACCTGAACTGCAACCGGATCGTATCGCTGCCCAGATCGGTGGTGCCAACCTGCTGCTGGTCGAAGATAATGCCATCAATCAACAAGTGGCCTGCGAAATTTTGCATCGCGTCGGCGTGCATGTCGATGTGGCCGCCAATGGTCGCCAGGCCCTGCAACGGCTGGCTGAACAGAGATACGATGGCATCCTGATGGATATTCAAATGCCGGAAATGGATGGTTATGAGGCGACACAGCGCATTCGCAGCCATGCGCAATGGGCCTCCTTGCCGATCATCGCCATGACTGCCCATGCCATGAGCGGTGACCGGGAAAAAAGTCTGGCTGCCGGTATGAATGATCATGTTGTTAAACCCATCGACCATGCCGCCCTCTTTGCCACCCTGATCCGCTGGTTGCCAAAGCATGCCGCAACCGTGAGCCACACGCCGACTCTGCCACAAACAAGCCGCCAGACGCTGGCAACCATCCCGCTTGAACTGCAACAGCTGCAGGGCATCGACACGCAGGCGGCACTGGAACGCTTAAACGGCAATCAAACCCTTTTTCGTTCGTTGCTGCATGATTTTTACCGCGACTATCATCAGGTGGTCAAAACGATGCCACACACCCTGGCCGGCAGGCGGCAAAGCGATCAGCTTGCGGCGCAACATTTGGCCCACGCAATCAAAGGTATGGCCGGTAATTTGGCTGCCATGCCCCTGAATCAAGCCGCTGCCCGCCTGGAGCAGGCCATCCGTCAGCAGGCGCGCCACGATTGGCCAACCCTGCTGCTGCAGTTTCAGCACGAACTGGAGCGGGTATTGCACGGCATTTACCCTCTGATGGCAGAAAAAAACAGACCCGTCAGCACCGCAACCAGCAACAGCCCGGCACCCGCTGTGCAGCCGCAGGCGCTGGCACCGCTTCTTGCCACCCTGCAACAACGTTTGCAACAGGCAGACGCCCAGGCACAGCACACTTTTGTCCAGTTGAAAAGTCTGCTGCTTGGTGAAGAGAGCGTCGAGGAGCTGCTGTTGATACTGGAAGAACAACTGGACAGATTTGATTTTGCACAAGCGGAAGAGACACTACAGCAATTGACAAGTCAGCTGGCACCCTCGGAACAGGATGATTCGCACAAAGAAACAGATTGACAACGGGTTATTCCTGCCCAGCAGGCGGAGGATGGGGGGTTAATGCACCCCTTGCCGGAGGATAAAAAGCTCTGTCCGGCGATTTTTGGCCCGACCTGCCTCTGTGCCGTTATCGCTGCGGGGCAGGGAGTGTCCCTGGCCGACAGCTTGCAAACGGCGCGGCGTTACCCCCCCTTCGCTCGTCAAAAAATGGACAAAAGCTGCCGCCCGCACCGCCGAAAAAGACCAGTTGTCGCGCAGCACCCCTTCGCCACCCGCTCCTTGATCGTCGGTATGGCCCACAATACGCACCGGATTGGCAACCCCGGACAACAAAGCGGCCAACTGCTGCAACTGCGGCTTGATCGCATCGCGCAACAACACCGATCCCCCCTCAAACAAAACCCGGTTATCGATGCGCACCATCACCCCTTGCTGCAGATCGGCCAACTCGACATCCCCCTGATCGACCAACCCGGATAACAGAATGCCGATTTTTTCCCGCAAACGAACCAGCCCCACCTCTTGCTGAAAGGCACGATCTCCCTCCGGCATCTCGGCAGGGGAGAGAAGCGGAGCCGGGGCGGCACGGCGGCCACTCAATGCCAGCCGCACAGACTCTGCCGCCTTATCAAAACGGGCTCGCGAAACATGGGAGACCGAAAACAGCAACACCATACAACAAAACAGAACCAGCACAACACCAGCACAGGCCAGAGCGGAAAGCCGCAACCAGCGCGCTGCGGGCAACGTTCCCCGCCGTGCAATCATCGACGCTTCGGCGGCAGAGCGGCACGCAGAGCCTCATGCAACATGCGCGGATTGATCCCTTTCTGGATACCAACCATGCCATCGATGATCACCTGCCGCACCACCCGTTCATCTTCGCTGTACAAGGTCAACTTGCCACTGAGCGGTGCCGCCACCAGCGCCGACAGGGTGACCCCGTACAAGGTGGCCATCAAGGCCATCGCCATCGCCGGGCCGATGGTATTGGGATCCGACATCCCCGCCAGCATCTGCACCAAACCGATCAGGGTACCGATCATGCCGAAAGCCGGTCCCATCTCCGCAATGGTATCAAGAATACCGATGCTGCGTTGATGACGACCGATCAGATAGTCCAGATTTTTCCGCATGACCATCTCCAGAAAATCGGGGTCGGCACCATCCACGCAATGGTTGATGGCACTCTGCAAAAACGGGTCGTTGGATTTAACCTTCTCCAAAGCCAGAATACCATCCTTGCGGGCGACATTGGCCATTTCAATCAACTGGGCGATGACCCGCTCCACATCCTGTTGCTTGTTGACAAAAGCCTTGGCAATAACCGAAACGGTCGAGATCACCTCGCCTAAGCGATATTTTACAAACAAGGCTGCCAAAACCCCGCCAAACACGATCATCATGCCTGGAAGGTCAACAAACATCCGCAGCGATCCTCCCAACAGAACCGCTACCAGCATCAGGCCGAAGCCCATGACAAGACCTATTATCGTTGCCAAATCCATCGCTCGTCTACCTCGTGTTGTGTCGATCAGGAAAGATACCCTTGTCCATCTTATACCAAACTCGCGCAGCAGGCTGCTGTTTTACGCGCATACCCCATCCTGTTCCGGGCAGAGAGGCTGCACTTGCTGCGCCTGGTCTGGAAATTTTCTGACCACGCCATCAACAGGCGGTTACATACCTCGTTGCGCACGCAACATATCGGTCTGCCGCCTGAATACATGTTGAATGACCTGTTCGCGCGCTGTATCGGCGATGGGATCAAAACGACAGGAAACCTGAATCAGGCCATCCTGCTGTTCCATGCGCACCACTCTGGCAAAAAATTCAATCGTTACCAGGGCATCCACCGCCAAGGTCACTTGCATTTCCAGACAGTCCCCAACGGCCAGTTCGCTGTTTTCCAGCCAAAAAGCAATACCGCTGCCACTCAAAACCGTGCGCATGGAGAGCAGCTTCCGCTCGACCAGATTGGGGTGCAGCTGGCGCAGAATTAAATTCAATTTGGCATCCAGCTGCTCAAACACATAGGCAACATTGGGCTGTTTCTGCCGCAGCTCAGCCAGTTCGTGGCTGGCGGAAACGGTGGTCAACATGCGCCGGACATCATCCCCAGGTTTGGGCGGAAAATCGTGGTATTGTTCAAAATAGACCGCAACCTGGGCATACTCCTCCGCCTTCACCAGCCGCCAGCTCATGGGTAAAAAATCTTCCACCCGAGCATAGGCACGCCGCTGCACCTCCGTGTCAAGATACTGTACCACGCCAAACCACTCCTCGGAATCGGGTGCAAGCCATCGCTTTTTTGCACACAACCTGACAGCCCGTCAATCTGCCACTCCACTCAACCGTTCTCTGCCCAGCCTCGTTGAGCAGCGTAAGACAATTAACACCCATTCTCAAGGAAATTCATCCCTTTCCCATAAAGCTCATCCTGGCCAATGACTCTTTAGCCGGCAAACAATCGGGCAATCTTGGCGGTATCCGGTGCCTCCACCACCCCCTTCTCGGTCACCAGCGCCGTAATCAATTCGGCAGGCGTCACATCAAAGGCTGGATTGAACACTTTGACCCCCAACGCTGCCGTCCGTTGCCCGTTGCAATGGGTGACCTCGTCCGCCGCACGCTCTTCGATGGGAATTCCCTCTCCGCTCGGCGTTGCCCGATCGATGGTCGACAACGGACAGACCACCAAAAAGGGAATCCGGTGGCGGGCAGCCAGAACGCTCAGGGAGTAGGTGCCGATCTTGTTGGCGGCATCGCCGTTGGCGGCAACCCGATCTGCGCCGACCACCACCGCATCGACCCCCCTGGTCTTCATCAGGTGACCGGCCATGCCGTCGGTGATCAAGGTGGTATCGATCCCATCCCGCAACAATTCCCATGCCGTCAGGCGGGCTCCCTGCAAATAGGGGCGCGTCTCCGAGGCGTAGACCCGCACCTGGGCAAAACGTTCGCAGGCTGCCCGAATCACCCCCAAAGCCGTGCCATATCCGGCGGTGGCCAAGGCCCCGGCATTGCAATGGGTCAACAGGGTCAGCGAACGATCATCCTTCATCGGCAAATAAGCTGCTCCCAAACGCCCCATCTCGCGACAGGATTCAATATCTTCCTGGCGAATGGCCTCTGCTTCACACAACAACCGTTCCGGCAGACGATCCGGCTCCACCGTGCCCAGCAGGGCCGCCATCCGTTGCAACGCCCAAACCAGATTGACCGCCGTGGGACGACTGGCCCGCAATGCCGCCATGCCGGGAGCCAAAGCCTCCGCCCACGAGGCGGGAGTACCCTGCCCGGCCAGACGAAACGCCTCGACCGCCACAGCAAAGGCTGCCGCGCAACCTATCGCCGGAGCCCCCCGTACCACCATCGCCCGAATGGCCTCGGCAACCTCTTGCGCCGACGTATATTCGGGATAGATCTCCTGCAACGGCAACGCCCGCTGGTCCAACATGCGCACCTTGCCAGCCCGCCACACCACCACATCAAATACCGACATTGCCGCTCCTTACTCGCCTCTCCTGTTACCGTGACTATTTTGCCTGTGAATCCGGCAGTTGCTGCCACCAAAAAGCGGCCACTGCACAGCTTCACCCACCCTGCCAGGCCTGCAAGCGCTCTGCCCCCGGATCGGCTGCTTTCTGCGCACCATCACACCCGGCATTATCTTCCTGCAAAAATGTGCATACATCTTGCAGTCCCCACATCGCAAACCTTTTCGGAACGATGGCCACACGCATTCATGTCTTGACCAATCGGGAGTAACCGCATGATCACCAGCTTGACGCAGCCGTTGCAAGAAGCCTTGCAAATTGTAGAAGATGGCCCGCAACATCCTGATTATGATGCCGCCTGGGAGACCCTGGCTCTCAGCAAACAAAGCGATATTCGCCAGGCAATGCGGCTCGCTTTAGAAGAGACCTTTGGCCCCTATCCCACGCCCACCGGCTACAGCGATGAGGGAGAACCCTTCTGGTCCATTGAAATCATGTCCCGCTATCTGGGCATTCCCGTGGAACAAATGCACGCTACTGCACTGGAAATGCAAGAAAAATGGGGACCGGATGTGGGTGTAATGGAAACCTCAAAGCTGCATCGGGTGCATTGATCCTGCGCTTTATTGCCGATCTGATCGCCACCCTGTTCTTTTTTGCCGGGCTTCACAGCCCGGCAATTTTTTCTCCCTGCCCCACCGATGGCCGGTAATTTTTACCAACCGGCGGCGGTTTGGTGTTTTCTCAGCGCCAACCCGGCATCTGCGCACCCGGCCAACCGCCACCACACAAGGCCGGATGATACTGCTGCTCCAGAGCCCGATAATAGGACTGGCAGGCCTGGGCCTCGTTGCCACTGACCGGACAACGCCGCCGATCCTGATCGATCATGCTCCGCGCCCGCTCCAACCGCGCCAGACAGTCGGCTCGCCATTGACAAGCCAGATAGCTTTCCATACCGGGGCCAGGACGGTTGGGCGGTGTGCCACAATCCTTGCGGGAGGAAACGGTGTTGTCTGGTACGGGCGGTCTGTTTTCTACCGCTTTGGCGATTTGTGCATTTCTCTGCGTTTCCACAATCTCTACCGGATCCCGCTCCAACTCAGCATCCATGGGCGGTGCTGCCACTGCCTGCTCCTGCAACACAGGCGGTGCCTTGATCGGTGCCGGAGGTGCCACCGGAGCCGGAGGGGGCACATTGACCACCGTTTCGCTGCGGGTGCTGCCGCTTGCCGGTGCCGGGACAGCTGCAGCAACCGTCGCTGCAGGCGCGGGCGGCGTGACAGGCACAACCGCAACCGTTGCTGCCGACGGTTTAACCGCTGCCGCGCTTGTCGCTGCCGGAGGTGTGGCAACCGGTGCGGCCACGACTGCCGGAGGAGCGACTGGTGCCACAGGTGCTGCCACCGCAGGCGGAGTCGACACCACGGGCGCTGCCGCTGCCGGAGTGGCCGGTTTGGCCGGGGCCGAAACCTCTTTCTTGCTGCTCTCCCACGGCAAATCAAACGGCAGCTTGATATCCGGCATCTTCATTTCAAGCGCGAGTTTGTCCAGAGAGAGGTCAAAAAGCGGCCCTTCCGGCAACATTGGCAGGACATACATCAGCAAAAAGAAAAAACCAACCCCGATTAACGCCCCAAACAGATATGGCATTAACTGCCTGAAAATCCACTTAATCAGTCCAGTAAACATGGCCTATCCTTGCAAAAAATGGTCTATAGATGCAGGCAAAATAAACGTCGTCCATTCTACCCCTCTTCCTGCCCACATGGAAACTATCTTTGAGATCTCCTGCAAAGAAATTTTCCAGGACTTGCTTTTTACTGCACAGACTCGGATCATGCTATCAGGATGATGCAGCGCAACACAGAGAGGGATGAACGGATGAACCCTGACCATACCCGAGTACTCGAAACAAAAATTGCCGAACTGCTGGCCCTGAGCCGCACACAACTCGGTGAAGCGGCTACTGCTAAAATTGCCCAAGCCGCCTCTCTCGCCCAGGCGTTTCACCACGGCCAGGTGCGCAAATTGGACGGCAGCCCCTATGTCATCCACTGCATTGAAGTGGCGCACCATGCCCTCTCCTGGGGGATGACCGATGTGGCCGGCACCTGCGCTGCCCTGTTGCACGACTCCATCGAAGATGCCCCCGAACATATGGAGCCGGAACGCCGTCTGATGGCCTTTGATGCCCATGTCTACGAAATCGTGCAATCCCTCTCCAAAATCCGCAGCCTGCAAACCGGCAGCGGCGATCTGCCTGCCACCTATCGACGCATCCTGAGCGCTGCCGCCAAAGATTTACGTGTTTTGGTCATTAAAATTTTTGATGTCTACCACAACTCGGCCAGCCTGGAAGTACATGGCAAGAGCAACGCCAAAAACAAGGCCAGTCTGGCCCTGATTTATGTCGGGGTCGCCCGCCGTTTGGGAATCATGGCCCTGGCCGATGCCCTGATCGAACGGATATTACCCCATTTAATGCCGGTGCAGTATCACCGCGCCCGTGCCACCTTGGAAGAGATGCAAACCCGAGGTGCCCCTGGCATGGAACAGATTGTACAACAGCTCAATGTTGTTATCAAGCCCGGTTATGCCCATGATTTTGCCATCGAAGCCCGCAGCCTCGGTGACTATTTTTTTCTCACCGAACAACCCGGTACCGGACAGTTGATGCGGATCAGCTGGCCCACCTATCGCCTGCGGCTGCTGGTGGAAGATGATGAGGCCGCCTGGCGCGTCCTCGGCAAAATGCACAGCCATTTCGGACCGTTGCCCCGCCACGTCCGCGACTATCTCAATGCGCCGCGCGTCAATGGCTTCCACGCCCTGACCACCCGTATCATCTGGGATGGCCACCCCCTCAACGTGCAGGTGGTGCGCAGCAAGGATGATCTGGCCAACCGGCTCGGCATTTTGGCCGAATGGGGGGTCAGCGGTCCCGATCCGGCCCGCTATATGCGCCTGCTGGCAACGCTGGGTGACAGCGATCTGCGCATGTCGGAAGTCCATGCCCACGTGCTGCCCGATATGCTCGATGTCTATACCCCGAAAGGGGATCGCTTTACCTTTCCTGTCGATTCGGTCGTCGTCGATTTTGCCTACCTGGTCCATACCGAATTGGGCGAACACTGCACCGGTGCCCGGATCAACGGTATTCAGCGACCGCCGGAATATCCCCTGCGTGATGGCGATGTGGTGCGCATTTTGACCTCCAAACAGGCCCAACCACAACGGGCCTGGCTCGATGTGGTCAAAACGGCCCGGGCCAGAACCCTCATCAAGCAGGCCTTGAAAAATCCTGATATTTCCGTGCGCGGCATTCTGCGCCCCAGCCCGGGCCGTTTTCAACTGACCGAACTGGCCAGTCCGGATATTTTTTGGTCCAACTGTTGTCTGGCGGTACCCACCGTGCCCATCGTCGGACGACTCTCCGAGGATGCCCACTGGATCATTCATCGGGCTGACTGCGATAAAATCCAACGCAATCAATGGGAAAAAGGGGAGTGGATGATCAACGAAGCCAACGAAAGCCTGCACCTCACCTTTACCGTCGGACACCGGACCGGTGCCCTGCTCAATGTTTTGAAACTGATCAATGATTTCGACATCAATGGCCATTCCATACAGGGCAAAGGCCGTTCTGCCGACTCCTACCTGATCACCATGGAACTGGATGGCAAACCGCCTTCGACGTTGGGTCAGTTTGTGGTGCAGTTGGTCCATAATGCTTCGGTGCAGGAGGTGCTGAGCTATACCTGGAAAACCAGCTTCTCCAGTAACACCTGATCCATGATTCCCCCCTCCGGCAGCAACTCCGACTCTCCGCCTGCCTGCCCCTCGCTGTTGACGGAGGGCAAAATGTTGCTGGGTTGGCGGGAATGGGTCTCCCTGCCGGCGTTGGGCATTCCGCTCATCAAGGCCAAGATTGATACCGGTGCCCGCACCTCCGCACTGCATGGTATTGAGGTGCAGCCCTTCCGCAAAGGGACAAAACGGTTTGTCCGTTTCACGGTCCATTCCGTTCAGCACTCGCAGCAGACAGCACATCTGTGTGTCGCCCCACTCATCGACCGTCGCGCCATCCGCAGCTCGAGCGGCAGCAAGCGGCGGCGTTATGTGATTAAAACCCAATTGCAAATTGGCGCACTGTGCTGGCCGATCGAGTTGACTCTCAGCAATCGGGAACGGATGGGCTTTCGCCTGTTGCTTGGCCGCAGCGCCATCCGCAAGCGTTTTTTGGTCGATCCTGCCGCCTCTTTTTTGCAAGCTCCCTCTCCGCCAGTCGAGGAACAGCCATGAACATTGTCTTGCTGGCCCGCAATCCCAACCTTTACAGCCACCGGCGACTGGTGCAAGCCGCCGAACAACGGGGCCATCAGATTCAGGTGATCAATACCCTGCTGGTCTACATGAACATCACCTCCAATCGACCGGAGATTCGCTACAAAGGGGAGGTGTTGCGCGGGTTTGATGCCGTGATTCCCCGTATCGGTGCCTCGATCACCTTTTATGGCCTGGCGGTACTCAACCAGTTTGAAATGATTGGTGTCTATCCGTTGAATAATGCCGAATCGATTGCCCGATCCCGCGATAAATTGCGCTGTCTGCAACTGTTGGCCGGTTCCGGCATTGGTCTGCCGGTGACCGGCTTTGCCCACTCCACGCAATTTACCGACGATTTGATCGACATGGTCGGCGGGGCCCCGGTGGTGATCAAATTGCTGGAAGGGACCCAAGGCATCGGCGTTGTTCTGGCTGAAACACCGCGCTCGGCCAAAAGCATGATCGAAGCCTTCCGTGGCATTCACGCCAACATTCTGGTGCAGGAGTATATTCGTGAAGCCGGGGCCCGTGATATTCGCTGTCTGGTGATCGGGGATCGGGTTGTGGCCGCGATGCAGCGGCAAGGGCGAAGCGGAGATTTTCGTTCCAATTTGCATCGGGGCGGCAGCGCAACCACGGTACGCATCACCCCGGAAGAGCGGGCGGTGGCGGTTCGTTCGGCCAAATTGATGGGCCTGTCGGTTGCCGGTGTCGATCTGTTGCGCACCAACCACGGCCCGGCGGTGCTGGAAATCAACTCATCACCCGGCCTGGAAGGCGTGGAGATGGCCACCGGCATCGATGTGGCCGGAAAAATGATTGAATTTTTGGAAAAAAAGGTCAAAGAGCGCCGTCGGCGTCAACCATCATCCCCCCCGGAAGGCAGCGGATGAGCGCCAGCAGCGACGACCCCTGGCAGGAGTTGCTCAACCATCTGCGCCAACGGAGCGGTATCACCCCCGTGCCGCTCTCGGCAGAGGAGCGGCAGAGCGGCCTGCTGGCGTCGATGCTGCCTGCCACCACCCTCCCGGCAAGCAACAGGCCCACCCTGGCCGAACAAGGGGTCTCTCTGCAATCCCTGTTGAGCTATCTGCGCGAACAGACCGGCATCACCCCCATCCCCCTCTCGGCTGCCGAACGGCAAAGCGGTATCCTGCACGCCTTCTCCACCCCACCGCGCCCCACCCCCACGCCGACCGCCAC
>PDZV01000016.1 GCA_002753135.1 Magnetococcales bacterium WMHbinv6
GATCATTACAGCGTGTACCAGAAAAAATCGCCGGATTTTTCAGACACCCTGAAACCCTCTACGCTGCACATATCAATGTCGGCTAAACAATGCACTGATTAGTAACTATAATCAATTGCCGGAACACAACTCATGATATAAAATATATAATATTTATTAGTGGTGATTGTATTTGAAAAAATTACCATTTTCAAGCATTATTTTTGCATATGACTTTTTTCTTTGCAATCATCAAACACAACAGTTTGATATGCTCTATATAATTCATCATTAACTCTAATTTTATTAATAATTTGAAGATAACCGATCTGTTTGGCTGATTGAGACTAAAGAGACACTGGAAATAGCTATTATAGCAGTAAAATTTATCGAATAATCAGAAGCTATAATACAAACTTTGGTCAATAAAATTAGTTATCTATCGCGGGCGCGTAAAATCGGTACGCAGGCGTAGCGTAGCAGTTGGGGCGTCTTCAGGTGGCGCGGGGGCCTTCCACCACTTTGGGACGCCGGGAGCCGATTACCAGCGCACGGGTGGTGGTGGGTGTCGGTGTGCAGGGTGGATGGTCAAGAAAGCCGCCTTGTCAATTGATTGAGGTGCGCGGAGAAATCACCGGTTACGATTGCGCAGATATTCTGCGGCGCGTTGTGCATGAGCTGCGGCGATGAAAATGGCGCGTTTGCCGCTTTTGAGAACGATGATCCAGTTACCAATGCAGGCGGCACGAGGTTCAACACATGGGACGTGGCCGATTTGAGCGGAATACACAGGGTGAAGATCAACGCGAGGAAAAAAAGCGGGGCGGGCAGTAGGGAGAGAGAAAAGAGTCGTGCCGATAACTTTGAGGGCTGCAACCAACATCGCGAAGAAAGGGCAATTGGCATCAAGATGGTGCATCCATCTGTGCAAAAACGGACAAGATGATTTTTTGCTCACCAACTGCTACACTGTCAGCGTATCCCCCTGCGATTGTAAAAAGGACACGACATGGACCAACGCAGCTTTGAGCAACTGAAAGCACTTGGCGCTGGGCGCGTTGCACCAGACGAGGTGGCTTGTTTATATCATCAAGCCTTTCAACAATTCGGCAGTCAGTCTCTCTGGAGTCGAAAACCGAGTGAGAAACCGACGATTGCCCAAGCCCTGGTCATCTCGAACTGCCTGCGTCACGAAGGCAACCTGACAAGCCGTGCTTTTGCCGCGCAAATTGAAGAGGCGTGCCGTGCCGCTCTCTAAATTGCAACACGACATTCTTGTCCTTTTGGCCGCCCACAGGAATCCAGATAGTTATGTCGCCGGGGCAAGCGCATTGAATCGGCACGGTCCTCGTTTTTCCAACGATATCGATATTTTTCACGATCACGAAGAGGCCGTTTCTCTGGCTGCCGAAGCTGACTCACACCAATTAATAGAGCATGGTTTTTCCATTCAATGGCTGCGGCGTTATCCAGGCTTGCAAGCTGCTGTGGTGGCACGGCATGAAGAAACGACAAAGCTGGAATGGGTTCGGGATAGCGATTTCCGCTTCTTTCCAATCGTTGCGGATGAACTGTTCGGATACCGTCTGCATATCATCGACCTGGCCACCAACAAGGCCCTGGCAGCAGCTGGCCGTCGTGAACCACGGGATGTCTTGGACCTCCTCTATATCCACGAAAATCATCTGCCTCTTGGTGCCGTAATCTGGGCGGCGGTTGCCAAAGACCCAGGATATTCGCCAGAAAGCCTGATAACGGAAATTCGTCGCAACGCCCGTTACCTGGCAGATGACTATGCCGATTTGTCCCTGGTCGAACCTGTTGACGCTGCCGCCGTGTCGCAAACCTTGCGAAAAACCCTTAATGAGGCCGACGCGTTTGTGCAGGCAATGCCAATTGGCAAAGAAGGGTTGCTGTTTCTGAAAAACGGTAAACCAGTTCTGCCACAACCAGATCATTTGACCGCCTATGAGGAACATGCCGGAAAACGACGAGGTTTGTGGCCGTCATCACCAGACATATCGACGGCCATGGTGGAACGCTACAGGAGGCCGAAGCCTTAACCCGTTATGGCTACAGTATTCCCGGATTGGGTTGCTGCTATCGTGGCACTTTGTCCAGATAAATTTCAGGCTCCCTTGCATACGCTGTTGCTCAGTAAAGCTGACTGGTCGTTACTGCACCACAGAACTTTCCACCCACCCCCACGGAGCGAGTAAAATCGGTACGCGGGCCTGGCGCAGCAGTTGCGACATCTCCAGGTGGCTGCGGTAGCCTGCCACCCCTTTGGGGCGACGGGAGCCGATTACCAGCGCACGGGGGGTTTCGCTGTGCAGGGTGTGCAGCAGGCAGGCGGTGGGTTCGCCAATCTGCAGCAGAAAACGATAGCGCAGCCCCTGCGCCAGGCAGCGTTGTTGGAGTGCCTGTTGCTGTTGCTCTATTTCCCTGCTGAGGGTCTGTTCCAGATAGGTAGCGAAGGTGGCGCGGGTGGCGGCGCTGTTGAGCCAATCATCACCCATCATGTCACGCCAAAAGGAGGGTAATACCCACAGATGCACAATATCGCACTGCCAGGCCCGCGCCATGGCCCAGGCCAAAGGCTCGGCGGCACAGGCACCCGGGGTGCCGTGATGGGCCAGAAGCAGAGAGGCAGCTCCTGGCCCGCTTGATTCAACCATGCCCGACAACCAGCAACACACCCAGGGCAATCAGCAAGGCGGCAAGCAGGGCGGCCACATCTTCCATACGGTCGGTGCGAAAAATTGACAAGGGTGAACCCCGGTCAAACCGTTTCTCTTCCATGCGCTTCTCCCCCCTACACCGATTTGGAAATAAACAACAGAACCACCAACAGGGAACCAACCGCCTTCAGGGTGCCCACCACGGAACCGATCACCAACGGCTTGCCGCCAGCCTGTTTGATCGCCTGACCGGTAATCTGCATCCCCAGACCGATCAAGCCAAAGGCAAAGAGCCAGGCAATCCAATCACGATAGGCACGAATCACCGGCGAATCATGCCAGGCGGCTTTGTGGGCGTTTTCCAGAATCCCTTTGACCGCTTTATCCAGATCAGCCATCTTGCCCACCGCTTTCAGGAGATTATCCTGGTCACGGGAGGTCAGTTTACGGTTGCTGATCAAATCCTGCAGCGCTTTCTGCTCGTCTGGAGTGCGCATTTTGCTCGATACACCCTCCAGCAGCTTGACCTGTTTGGGCTTGAGCAGTTTTTCCTCCTTGACCTTATCGCCGCTAAAATATTTACCCTGATAGTGATCCGCCGGGGCAAACAGACCGAGCGAGCTGAGAATAAACAGCAGGATAAAACCGAGAACAAAAACAGGAAATTTGCTGATCAACACGTGGCCAATGTCCACCTTGGTGGCATTCTCTTCATTTTTGACATACCAGGTTGCCAGCCATAAAACGATGATTGGCAAAAAGAGGACGCGGGTGATATTGAAAATTTCCGCCACTTTCAGCGTTTCCACCCCTTCCGGATCAAAGGCCAGGGCCGCTCCGGCCACCTGTGCAGAGTTGAGAATACCGGTCCCGGCCCAGGCACCAAACTGCACCGGCGTCATCTCAAACAGGTGGCCGATGGTGGGAAAAACAAACATGCACATCACGCCCCAGGCGAGAATGGTACCGATGGTATAGGCAATTTCTGAGGCCTTGGCCTGCACCACCGGCGAAGCGGCCACGGTCGCCGAAACACCGCACACCCCCATGCCAGCGGAAAGTACACCGGTCATCGAGTTGCCCGCCTGCATGCGCCGTCCCATGAACAGCACCACACCGACCGAACCAAGGACAAAAATGGCGATCAGCACCACGCTCAAAGCTCCCAATTGGGCCAATTCGGCGGCACTGTAGAGCGTTCCCAACAGGATGACACCGCTTTTCAGCAACAGACGCGACAAGCGGACACCATTGGCAGCCCACACCGGCACTTTCAGCACGTTGACCACAAAAATACCGGCCAAAATGCCCAACACCACATAGTTGAGGTTGAAAATTTTGGCAAAATCCCAGGAGAGAATCCCGGCCTCCTTGACCGCCTTGCCCCAGTTGGCAAACAGAGGATCAAGCCCCCAGCGCACCACAAAAGCGATGCTGGCAATCAAGGCGAGACCAGGCACGGTGCCGACCAGATAGTCCAGATTGCCGGGTTTGGCAGGCCAGAGCAGGATAAAAACACCAATAACGGTAAACAGGCCACCAAACAGAAAGGAGAGTTTGCTTTGAAAGGCTTTTTCCTGATCAAATTTGGAATGGGGCCGCTTCAGCGTTGGTGCCGGTTGATTGTCGGCCTTGGCCTGTTCGCTGGCAACACGCTGTTCCGCCTCCCATTTTTCTTTGACCGCAATATGGTCTTTATAGGCCCCGGGTTGCAGTCGCGCTTGCAGGTCATCGATGACACCCAACTGATTCAAACCACCCCACAAGAGAATCAACAGGCCCATGATCAACAGAGCTGGTGATTTATGGGTATAGATCATGGTTGACAATCCTTGCTGGCAAAAAGGGTTGACGCTTTTGACACATAACCGGTCGCTATGATAAGTCTTTTATCTGCTTAACGCAACCTTAACCTGGCGCAAAAAAGGAGACGCTCCACATACCTGCTATCAGGATGATCTAACGGATTTTATTGGCCATAATCAGAAAAAAACTGCTGAATTCCTTCACATGCCCTTATTGCCGCAAGCTTGCTATACTCTTTCCATGTTGCGCGGCAATGTCGCCGGTTGGCGTGATCAACCAACCGGTATTTCTGCAGGGGAGTGACAAGCAATGAATGGAACAGATTTGTATTTGGAAGTCAGAGGGGCTGCCGCGCGGATCAAGTTGGCCGCTTCCACCCTGGCTAAAATGCGTACTTACGGCAACGGCCCACGTTATGCCAAAGTGGGTGGCAAAATCTTGTATAAGGTCAGCGATCTGGATACCTGGATCGAGTCACGTTTCATCCACTCAACCGCCGACACGCCCATTGGCCACAGCTTGAGCCGCAAACCCACGAATTATCAAAAAAAACAACCCCAGAGCGCGCAGCAGAGCGCTCAGAGTGGCACCGCAGGCAGCGCCCCGCCAGCTTCTCTTGACATCTCGGTCAACAGGGATCCCAGCGACCCCTGAGGCAAACAACGGTTGGGTTTGCCAGCGGCAGACCCAACCGTTGCCAACTGTCGCAGGCAATGCAAAGGCCACCGGGTTGCGTTGACTCCATCAGTACGCAGCACCAGCACAACGGTCACCCTTCTGCCGTTTGTTGGCTTGCGGACAGGGCCAAGGCCGCCTGCACGGCGGTCAGCAACTGTTCACGAGAAAACGGTTTGCGCAACACCTGGCTGGCTCCAAACAGTTTGGCAACCGCCAGCAACTCCTGCACCTGCAACACATGGTAGTTGCCACCCCCGGTCATCGCAACGACCACCTGTTGGGCAAAGGCCCGGCGAATGGCGGCAATCGTTTCAATCCCATCCCGCTCCGGCATCAATATATCACACAACACCACATCCCACGGCCCCTGCTCCTGCAACTGGCACAACGCCTCATTACCGTTGCTGGCCACACCGACCTGATACCCTGCATCCTGCAACATCATGCCCAACAATTTCTGTAACGGCAAATCATCATCTACCAGCAAAATCCGTTTCATACACCCTCCATGTCACGATGAATCTCTTGCGTACCATCATGGCGCAAAGAGGGGCAAAAGGGCAATCAAAAAATCGCAAAATTTGCTTACTGTGAAATTATTCCCCATACGTTTTCTTTGTCTGACGCAACAACTCCTGCAACACAGTGCCGAGTGTGGCCAATGGGACCGGCTTGTACAAAACGGCATCGGTAAAACGTGCCCTCTCTTTTTCTGGAATGGTGCCACTACCCATACCGGTACAGAGCAAAACCGGCAGGTCGGCACGCATGGATTTGACCCGTGCCGCCAACTCCAGACCGGAGATGCCCGGCATGGCCTGATCGGTAATCAGGGCGGCATAGGCCGATGGCTGGCGGGAAAGGTGCAACAAAGCCGATTGCGCATCACCAACGGCGGTTACCTGGTAACCGGCTGTGGTGAGCATTTGCTCGTATATTTTCAAAATCTGCTCTTCATCATCCACCACCAGCAATTGACCGGCACCGGAAGCGCAAACAGCCACCTCTTGTTGCGGGTCGGTGCCATACCCCTCCTCCACCAGCAACGGCAGATAGACCATAAACAGACTGCCCTTGCCGGGGAAACTCTCCACATGAATTGCCCCGTGATGGCCGCTGACAATGCCATGCACAACCGATAACCCTAAACCGGTTCCCTTGCCAATATCCTTGGTGGTGTAAAACGGTTCAAAAATATGCTCCAACACCTCTTGACACATCCCTTCACCACTATCCTGCACCTGCAAACAGGCATAGTGACCGCTGGGCAAGGCCAGATTTTGCCCCTCTTCCCGGTTCAGAGTCACCCGATCCAGCGTCACAGTGATGCGACCCTGCTCCGCACGAATGGCCTGCCAGGCATTGGTACAAAGATTCAACAACAACTGGTTCATCTGCCCGGCATCACCCATGATCGACAGCGTGTTGTCACGAATCCGCATATTGACGTGGATGGAAGGGGGAATGCTGTGCCGCAAAAAGCCCTCCACTTCGCGCATAATGGCCGCCAATACCACCCTGCCATGTTCACCATTTTTTTTGCGGCTGAACATCAACAATTGATCAACCAGCCCTTTGGCCCGGTCTCCGGCTTGACGAATTTCGCCCAGGCAGGCATAAATCTCATCGGGTTCCTTGTTTTTGCGCTGGGCCAATTCGGCATAGCCGAGAATAATTCCTAAAATATTGTTGAAATCATGGGCGATTCCAGCACTCAGGGTACCGATTGCCTCCATTTTGATGGCATGTTGCAGCTGCCGCTCCAGCTCAAAACGGTCCCAGGCGATGGCAAAAATATCGGCGATCCAGGTCAATATTTCCACCTGAAGCGGCGTATAGGCTTGTGGTGCATCCAATACTGCCAATTCGGCAATCACCTGTTCACCACGCAACACCGGAACCAGCAACAGACTCTGACAGGTAAACACCGGGAGCGTGTGACCATAAAAATGGTCAAACTGTTGTGGCGCATTGTACAACTGCGCCCGCCTTTGACGAATTGCCTCCCCCCAGGGCGGCGCATGGTTGCTGAAACGCACCGTCTCATCGTTCGTGGACCCTGCCAGCCCCAACCAGCCTTGATCCAAAACCATGTTGACCAGATCCCCTCGGTAAGGATCCACCACATTGACATAGCCATAGGGACTGCGGGTAATTTTTTTGCAACTGGCCAACACCATGGCACATAACATCGGCAAGGTGGTGTTGCGCGCCTCCAACAACTCTTTGCCCAATTGCGCCAGTTGTTGATGCACCTCTTTTTCGTAACGTATGCGCTCCTCTTCCTGCTTGCGTTGGCTCATATCCCGGGAAAAGGCCACAATGCTTCCCCCCATAACTGGCAAGACAGCAGTGGTAATCTCCACCGGCCAACGTTCGCCTGTCTTGGTGTAGTGCCAGGTTTCAAAACAATCACCACCTTGACCGAGAATCCGTTCGATATGGTGCCGGGTATCGGTTTCATTTTCCATGGCTTCCAACATGGTCACCGACATGTCGAGCAGCTCCTGGCGCGAATAACCGGAACGGCGCAGGTAAGCGGCGTTGACATCGATAATTTTTCCGCTGCGGTCCACCGTCCAATAGCCATCCTGCAGCGTCTCCAGCATGACACGATACTGGGCATCTTTTTCGTCGATGGCTGCTTCCAATTGTTTGAAACGGGCGACATTGCGGAAAACACCCAAAACCACCGCCCGATCTTCCAGGGAGATGGTACAACCACTGATCTCTACCGGAATTCTCTGCCCGTCGGCCCGCACCACATGCGTTTGCACCGGTTCGGCAAAGTCAGCGGCATGCCGCAATTGGTGATTGGCAAAAGCCTCTCTGACCTCCTGTTCCGCTTCCGGGGGATGCAGAACACTCTGGTGCAAGCCGATCAGCGCTTCCAACGGACGGCCCAACAATCGCGATGCCTGTTGATTGGCGTCAACTATCACGCCGCTTGCGGCATCGGCTACAAAAATGGCATCGGGTGCTGATGCAAATAAGGCCTGATAATGCTGCTGACTTTCGCACAGGGCTTTTTCGGCAACGGTGCGATCCGTGATGTCGAACAGGGTGACCAAATGCATATCCGCAAAAGAACCACTCAGAGAGGCGGCACTGACAATGACCGTCCGTTCGCCGCCATTTTGCGCACGAATCCGTACTTCCACCGCTTCAAATGGTTGCCCGGACTGTTGTGCGCGTAACAGGTGTTCCTGCCACTCTTGAGCAACCTGTTGTCGGTAAAGCGGATCCGGGTAGGCCAATGGCCACCACGCCTCCAAGGTGGGAATATCCTCCAACTGATAGCCAAACGTGCGCACAAACGCCGGATTGACAGAGACAATGCGCCCGTGCGCATCATTCAAGGCCATCGCTACCGGTGAGGCATCGATAATGGCCCGCACCAGAGCCAGATTGTGCTGCAGGCTCTCTTCCAACGCCTTGCGTTCGGTAATATCCTGCACGGTGCCGATCAATATCGCGCCATCTTCGGCATGTTGCTTGAGCGTGGCTTGCGCCCGCACCCAACGACGTTGACCATGCACCCAAATACGGTGTTCCACATCGTAGGCAGCCCCGTGCCTCGCCTCGTGCCACAACAGAGCAAGGGTTGTCTGATCCTCGGCACAGACACAGGCGGCAAAATCCTGCAACCGCAACGGGGCATCGGCAGCAAGCCCAAAAATCCGGCGTCCCTCCTCAGAACATTCCAACTGTTGGCTGGCCAAAGAAAAACGCCAACTGCCCACACAGGCAATTGCCTGTGCCGCTCGCAAGGTCTCCTGACTCTCCTCCAGTGCCTGTTGCTGGCGACGTCTGGCGGTAATGTCGTGACCAATGCCCAGAACGCCCAGCAATTGACCGTTGTTGTCGTACATCGGGGTTTTGCTGGTGGTCAGCAGGGCACGGTGTCCATCTTCGGCGTAGGTGATCCACTCTTCGTTGACGGTCGGCTTGCCAGCCAGGACAGCTGCCTGATCGTGTGCCCGGAAAAATTCCGCCGACTCCCGGTCCATGAACGCAAAATCGCTTTTGCCGAGTATCTCCTCCTCCGGCTTGCCGAAAAAACGTTCAAACTCGCGGTTGCAGGCCAGATAGCACCCATCTTGATCCTTCATCCAGACCAGATCCGGAATGGCGCGGATCAAACTTTTCAGAAAATGGTTTTTTTGATCCAGAGCAGCATGGGCAGCCAACAACTGTTCCTGCTGCCGCTGCAAGCGCTGTTGAATCAGATCATGGTGCCGTATCAGGCGTCTGGCCAGCACCGCTGCCAGAAGAGCCATAATCAGCACTGTCAGCAGTTGTGACTGCCAGTGTGTCAAGGAGACCAAGGTGACCAGCTCAAACCACTCCAGAAAAGCCATGACCAGAGCGGTCACCACAAAGGCCAAAAGCGTTTCACGTATCGGGGAAGAACGGGGTTTGTCCATGGAGCGCAGCCGCAAATAAGTGTGTAACACTCCGGCTATGATGCCCTTTTAGTGCGAAATGTCAACATCCGATTCAGAATCGGATGTTGACGGTTACGCAAGAAAGAACTGGAACAAACCCAGATGGTTATGAGATCCCTGCCGGTTGTTGGGTCTGCACACTCAGCGGTTGGGCGCGTTGGGCGCAACCCACGATCAGCCGTTTGATTTTGTGCATCCAGTCCATTAAAAACCCAACCGAATTCCCCCCATAATTTCATGGTTGGAAAAATCGTCCGCACCGTCAACGGGTACCAGGAAATAGCGGTATTCCAGATCAAGCGAAAGGGTGTTGTTGATCGCATAAGAGAAACCGAGTCCGCTTTGGTAGGCCACGCCATCATCGCTCGCCGACATGCTGCGATTGAAGGCGGTAATCTCAGCGTTGGCCCAGGCATGGCCAAAACCAACGAACAGGTAAGGCGTTACCGGTGAATCGTTTTTCAAGTCAAAGTAGCCATTGAGCATCAGGGAGGTAAAATCGGCATTGCCGCCTAACGCAACGGTGGTGTTACCCTGCTTGGCCTTGATGAAATCAAAGCTGCGATAGGAACCTTCCAACTCCAAACGAAATGACGATTGCAAACGGACCCCAACCGCCGCCGTCGCACTGATGCCATCATCAAGGGAGAATGTCACCCCGCTGGCGGATGGATCGTTGGGCGTAGAGCGTCCTATTTTCAGGCTGACATAACGTTCGCTCTGTGCTGCCGCTTCGGCCTGTGCTTCTGCCCCCACCAACAACGTGCTGGCGCACAGCAGCAGAACGGGCACCATCGATCGGTATTGCATGCTCATAAACAACCTCCCTTTCCTTGACGGATAGTTTAATTTAGCACTGGATTATTGCAACAATAAGTTGTTCGCCGCCAAACATGAAAACTTATTTTAATTTGCGAGTCAAGTAGAATTCTCTCCAGCAGCCTCTGTGCGGGTAAGACACACCCAACAACAAAAACGGCCACCTTGTGGGTAACCATCAGTATCTATTATGGCGCGCTCGGAAGGATTCGGACCTCCGGCCTATTGGGTCTCAGCCAGGCGTAAACTGCTTTTTTTTGCCTTGATCTGATCGATTATGAACTGTTGCAACTATTCAAAAAACCTATTGAAAATCTACAAAATCGCGGGTATCCTGCCTGCAAGGTCAATCAGCAAAAATCACCCCGTGCCAGCGGCAAAAGAAACCCATACCCATTGACCCGTTGCGTTGAATAAGGAGAGGGCCATGTATTGGGATGTTGTCGAAGCCAAAATTTTAGATCATTTGGAGTTTGCAGTCACTTTTGCTGACGGGTTGAGTGGGCAGGTTCGCTTGTTGCCATCCTGCCTGCATGGGGTGTTTGCCCCGTTGCAAGACCCGGTTGTGTTCCGGCAACTGCACATCACGGATGGCTTTGTCTCCTGGCCGGGGGAGTTGGACCTTGCCCCGGATGCCATGTATGAGGCGATCAAAAAAAATGGGCATTGGGTGTTGTCTTGAGAACGCTTGCAACAAAGCTGGATAGCTGGGGCAGACGCTTGCGGGCGATTGTGACCGGACAAACAGAATCCAACGTGGTACCGTTGCGGGTGATGGCATGATGGTGCCTTATGATGTGCCAGAATGCCATACTTGGTTCAGTATACGCTTCAAACGACCTGTCGTGTTGACCAGGCATGGCAAAGAGCGGATGGAAGAACGCGGCATATCCTTGCCGCTTGTGGCAGACCTGATTGAGAGCGGTGAGGTTACGGCCAAGAACGAGCGCAACCTGTGGATCAGCAAGGGTTACCCGGAACGCAACGACAATCTGATCTGTGCAGCAGTGGCTTTTGAGGACAAGGTGGTTATCAAGACCATCATGCACCGGTGGAAACAGGAGGAGAGAGGATGAATATCGACTACGACGAAAAAGAGGACATTCTGTTTATCCGTTTCAATGACCAACCGGTTGAGCAGGATATTTCCTATGGCTGGAATGTCAACGTTGGCATGACGGCAAGCGGCATCGGACAAATTACCATCCTTGATGCCAAGGCCGATGGTTTGTTGCCTGTGACGATACCGGGGGAGGTTTTGAAGCAGGCCATCGTGTCGGGGTGAATACTGCAAGAGTGTGGAGCTTAATCAGGAGTTAACCCATCTCGTTACACACATCTTAAACAACCTAGTTTTCACGGGTCCACCGAATGCCTTGTGCGCACGCGCTGTAGACCCCGGCACCCGACAGGCGGCAAATGGGCCGTCAACCGAGGAAGCAATAAAAGCAAAAGAGACCCATAGGGGAACCCAAAAACGCCAAAAACAAAAACGGCCACCTTGTGGGTGACCGTCAGTATCTATTATGGCGCGCTCGGAAGGATTCGAACCTCCGGCCTATTGGTTCGTAGCCAATTGCTCTATCCGGGCTGAGCTACGAGCGCAATCGCGTGTGCCGCGAAAGAGCGACACTCTAACAAATCACAAACCACACGTCAACCCAAAATAGAAGCCGTCAATAAATCCGCTCCTGCAGCAAACTTTCCTGAATGCGTTGCAAACTCTGCAAGCGTTCAGCCGACACCTCGCCACGGGCGATGGCCTCCTGCACGGCACAACCTGGTTCGGCAGCATGGCGGCAATCGTTGAAACGACAACGCCCCATCCATGGCAACAGATCGGGAAAATATCGCCCCACCTCAGCCGCCGTCACCCCGCAGAGGCCAAACTCCCGAATTCCTGGCGAATCAATAAGCGCACCACCCCCCGGCAGATGATACCAGGAGGTGACCGTCGTGGTATGACGACCTTTGCCACTCCACTGGCTGACGGCACCAATTTTTAAACTTTCCGCGCTCACCCACTCGGCCAACAACGATGATTTGCCGGTGCCCGACTCACCCACCAACACCGAAATCAACCCCTGCATCGCCTGCGCCAACTCGGGCAAACCCCGCTTGTCCACCGTCGAAAGCAACATCACCTGGTAACCCATCTGCCGGTAAGGGGCAAAACGGGCTTCAATCACAGCCACATCGTCCACCAGATCCATTTTGTTGACCAGAATCACCGCCTCAATACCGGCCACCCCTGCCGCCACCAGATAACGATCCAACAGCCCCATATTCGGCTCCGTGGCAGCAAATACCACCCAGATCCGTTGCACGTTGGCGGCAATCACCTGCAGACGTTGCCCGGTCAACGGCCTCTGCAACAACGACTGTCGGGGCAGAATGCGGTTGATCACCCCTTGCCCGTTATCGGCCCGCATCCACAATACCCGATCGCCGCAGACCGGTTCGCCGGTGGAACTTTTGCGCACCGCACAGCGAAACCGTTCTCCCTGCCCATCTTCCACCTCAATATTCAAGCCGAAATGGGCAATGACCAACCCCTCCTCTTCCGGCCCGAACGATTCCCGTCCCAGACAGTGCAACAACGCATCGCCATGCGTCGCCATGCTTTCGGAACGTTTGCGCTCGGTATGGGCAATCTGACCCTTCTGGCGTTGGGTCAAATGCCCTTCACCCATTTTTTTCCGTATCATTCTCCCGCTTCCTCTCCGGCAGAGCGCCAAGTCATCCTGGCATAATGCGCTGTTTGGCTTTATAGTCCTCTGCCTCCCTTTTCTTCAAGGAATCTTACGGATGGAGCTGACACTTTTCGTTACCACCGCCGCCGGGTTTGAACCTTTGCTCGGTGATGAACTGCGTTCCCTGGGAGCCGGGGCCATCCGGCCTGGTATCGCTGGCGTCGCCTGCCAGGCCTCGGCAGAGACCACCATGCGCATTGCCCTCTGGTCGCGGGTGGCCAGCCGCATCCTGCTGCCCATCGCCAAACTGCCCGCCCAGAGCATCGACGCCTTCCACCAGGCCGTGCAGCACATTCCCTGGGAAGAGTATCTGAACGCCGAAAC
Organism: Magnetococcales bacterium WMHbinv6; assembly: GCA_002753135.1. Classification (GTDB taxonomy): domain Bacteria; phylum Pseudomonadota; class Magnetococcia; order Magnetococcales; family Magnetaquicoccaceae; genus Magnetaquicoccus. The sequence goes on from PDZV01000016.1 coordinate 13,489, forward strand.
CACCTTTGCCGTCGATTTTACCGGCAACAATGCCCTGTTTCGCCACTCCCATTTTGGTGCCCTGAAGGTCAAGGATGCCATCGTGGATCGCTTTCGCAGCCGAGGGCAAGCCCGTCCCTCGATCGATACCGAACGGCCTGATCTGCGTATTCACCTGCGCCTGCAGGCCGACAAAGCCCGCTTGAGTCTTGATCTCTCCGGCAACGGCCTGCACCGTCGCGGCTGGCGCAGCCATCCCACAGAGGCCAATCTGCGCGAAACCCTTGCCGCTGCCATATTGCTCTTTGCCGGCTGGCCTGCCATCGCCAAACAGCGCGGGGCCTTGCTCGATCCGATGTGCGGCTCCGGCTCGTTGATCATCGAAGGGGCCTGGATGGCCGCCGATGTAGCCCCTGGCCTGTTGCAACCTGCCTTCGGCTTTCATCGTCTGCCCGGCTTTGATCTCCGACAGTGGCCGGAACTGCGCGCCGAAGCGCAACAACGGGCACAACAGGGACGCAAAGAGCTGCCACCCCTCTTCGCCTGGGACCACGACCCCAGCGCCCTGAGCGCAACCCGGCACAATCTCCGGCAGGCCGGGTTAAGCGATTATGTACAAACCGCTTTGCGCCCCTTGAGCCAACTCTCCCGCCAGGATGGGCTGCCGGAATATGGTTTGCTGGCGGTCAACCCCCCTTACGGTGTGCGCCAGGGCGAAGAGGAGTCGTTGCGTCTGCTCTATCAACAACTGGGCGAAAAAATGCGTCAGGTCTGTCCCACCTGGCAGCGGGCGCTCTTCAGCAACCGCGACGATCTGCTCAAAACCGTCGGCATGCGCCCGGCAGAGGAGATTCTGCTGCATAACGGTCCCCTGCCCTGCCATTTATGGCTCTTTCCGCCAACCAGTCACTCCCGCGACGAAGGCAAAACCACCAACCATTTTGCCAACCGTCTGCAGAAAAATGTCAAACAACTGCTCCCCTGGGCACGGCGGGAAGGGATTGAATGTCTGCGTCTCTACGATGCCGACATGCCGGAATATGCCGCCGCCGTCGATCTCTACGGCGACTGGGTCCATATCCAGGAGTATCAGGCCCCCGACACCGTCGATGCCGACAAAGCCCGCCATCGCTTCCAGGAGATGCTCGCCGGCATCACCCAGGTGTTGCAGATACCGGAGGAACGCATCTTCAGCAAGGTACGCCATGTGCAGACGCACGGCAACGCCTACGGCAAACAGGATGAAGAGAACCATTTTCTCGTCGTGCGGGAAAACGGTCTGCAGTTTCGCGTCAATCTGACCGATTATCTCGACAGCGGCCTGTTTCTCGATGGACGCCTGCTGCGGCAGCAGATCCGCCAACAGGCGGAAGGCAAACGGTTTCTCAATCTTTTTGCCTACACCGCCTCGGCCACGGTCTACGCCATCGCCGGAGGGGCGCGCACCACCACCTCCGTCGATCTCTCCCGCACCTACCTCGCCTGGGCCGCTGCCAATCTGACCTTGAATCAGTACACGCCCCAGAACAACCATCAACTGATTCAGGCCGACTGCCTGCAGTGGATCCGCCAGGACAAACAGAGCTATGACCTGATTCTGCTGGCTCCACCCACCTTTTCCAACTCCAAACGGATGCACGGTCATTGGGATATCCATCGGGATCACCCCAACCTGATCCGTCACTGCTACGACCGTCTGGCTCCCGGTGGCCGGATGTGGTTCATCACCCATGCCCGCCGCTTTCGCCTGCAGAACGAGGCCCTGCCCGGCCAACTACAGGTACAAGAGATCACAACCCAGACTGTACCACGGGATTTTCAACGCGCCAGCCACTTTCATCGCACCTGGTTGATGCAACGTCTTGACTGATAAAGATTGTCGCGCCATAAAATTCCTCTATAGCGGATTGATTTTGTTGTAAATCTGCGGTATATTGGTGATAAGGTCGCCAAACGGGGGGGGTGTCGGGGATCGCCGTCGAGGTTCGTCATCGACGAAGCCTCTTTTTTGTCCTCTCTTCCTCCCGCACGGATTGCCTGTCGGTTCGTTTCGTTTACTGTTAATGACCCCTGTTTGCATATGACTTCTGCGCTACCGCATATCGTTCTGGTCGATGATGAAGCCGGCATCCTGCTGGGTGCCAGCCTGTTGCTGCGCCGCGCCGGCCATGATCCGGTTACCACCTTGCAGGACAGCCGCGACCTGTTGCCTTTTTTGACCCAACATGCCGTGGCCATGGTGGTGCTGGACCTGCATATGCCGCATCTTTCCGGCTTGCAACTGCTGGGTGAAATCAAGCGCCTCTATCCCGATCTGCCGGTGGTCATCCTGACCGCCATGCAGGATGTCAAAATGGCCGTCGCCTGCATGAAAGAGGGGGCGATGGACTATCTGCTCAAACCGATCGAAAAAGAACGCCTGCTGGCCCTGGCCGAACAGACCCGGCAACTCTATTCCCTGCGCCGCCAGGTGGATGCCCTGAAGGGGTGCCTGCTCAACGACAGGCAACCGCGCCAGGAGGCCTTTGCCGAGATTGTCACCAACAGCCCCAAGATGCGCTGCATCTTTCAATACATGGAGGCCATCTCCACCACCCGTGAGCCGGTGTTGATCTGCGGGGAGACCGGAGCGGGTAAAGAGTCCATCGCTGCGGCCATGCATCTGTTGAGTGGCCGCAGCGGCTCGTTTGTCGCCGTAAATGTGGCCGGTTTGGATGATATGGTTTTTTCTGACACCCTGTTCGGCCATCGCAAAGGGGCCTATACCGGTGCCGATCAAAATCGGGACGGGCAAATTGCCAAAGCCCAGGGTGGCACCCTCTTTCTTGACGAAATCGGCGATTTGAGCGAAACCAGCCAGGTCAAGCTGTTACGCCTGCTGCAAGAAAAAAAATATTTTCCCCTCGGCTCCGACATCGGCAAACAGGCCGATATTTATGTGGTCGCCGCCACCAACCGGCCCCTCAAGGAACGGATCGTCAACGGCCACTTTCGCGCCGATCTCTATTATCGTCTCGCCGGACATCAGATCCATCTGCCGCCACTGCGGGAACGGCGCGAGGATATTCCTTTGCTGGTCACCCATTTTCTGCAGGAGGCGGCCCGCTCGGTCGGCAAGGAGCCACCCACCCCGACGCCAGAACTGTTTGCCCTGTTGTCCAGCTATCCCTTTCCCGGCAACATTCGGGAATTGCGGGCCATGGTTTTTGATGCCGTTGCCCAGCATCGGCGTGGCATTCTCTCTTTGCGCAGCTTCAAGGAACATATTCAGATCAACCTGCCGCACCCGGATGCCACCCTGCCCCCGCATGACAGCCATAACGGCCTGCAACTCTCCTGGCCCAACACCGGTCGTCCCCCCACCATCAAAGAGGCAGAAGAGTTTTTGTTGCAACATGCCCTGCGCACCAGCAAAGGCAACCAGGGCATGGCCGCCTCCCTGCTGGGCATCACCCGTCAAGCCCTCAATCAGCGCCTGGCCCGGCGCAAAAAGGGGCATGACAACGAAGAACAGCTCTCCTGATCCGCTCGGCACATCCCCGCACGGGAACAATTTTGCGCCACCAAATATCTTGGCACGAATGATGCTCTACTATAGGCAAGGGTCGAGCAGTACGGCCCAGAGAAACAGCAACACAAGCAGGATTCTGAATACCGGACTGCATCGCTTGCCGATCCGGGAAGAGGTAGGGAGATTTCGGTTCTTTGAGTCGACATCTCCAATGTCGGGCCGGTCGGGAGTACCCCCCTCTAGCTCCTGACCGGCTTGACTAACCAATAAATATCCGGGTCTTTTGACCCGTTGCCGGAAAGAAGAAACGGGCCTTGCGGTCTGTGACTTCCTGCCGGGCTGATCGGGAGCCCCCCCCCTCTAACTCCTGGTCGCCCGGCTTTTTTTATGCCCGCCGCACAACCTCTCGACTCAATAATAATTTATCATTATAAATCAATAAGATAACACAAAATCGCCGCTGCCTGTTCCCCTTGCGTCTCTCTCTATTGCAGCGCAACAAAAACCCTGCAACATCCAATGACAACCACTACGTTTATTGCACCTGCAGCAAACACATAAAAATCAATAGGTTATACAGAACATTGACCAAAAAGCTCACCAAACGTTGCACCCTTTTTGCCGACAGAAAGCACAGAGGCAGAAAACGGTTTAACGGATCATGCCGAGCAGGCGGGGCAACCACAAGGAGAGGTCAGGCCAATAGCTGACGATCATCAGAAAGACCACTGTGGTCAACATCCAAGGCAGGGCGGCAATGGTCACTTCGGTCAAGCCACGATCAATCAGACCGCTGACCACATAGAGGTTGAGACCGACCGGCGGGGTCACCATACCCACCTCCATGTTGACGGTGATCATGATACCGAAGTGGACCGGATCGACCCCCAGTTTGGTCGCGATGGGAAAGAGAATCGGGGCCATGATCAGGACGATGGAAGAGGGCTCCATAAAATCCCCGGCCAGGATCAGCATCAGGTTGACGAGCAAAAGGAAGGTGATGGAACTCAACCCTTGATCGAGCATCCACATGGCCATTTGTTGCGGAATATTTTCGTGGGTGAGCAGGAAGGAGAAGAGCATGGCGTTGGTGATGATGTAGAGCAGCATGGCGCTCATGTTGGCCGAGGCCAGCAACACTTTGGGCACATCGCGCAGGGGCAATACGCGATAGATATAGACGGCAACGATAAAGGAGTAGACAGCGCTGACGGCGGCGGCCTCGGTCGGGGTAAACATACCGGAGTAGATGCCGCCCAGAACGATGACAATCAGCAGCAATCCCCAGCTGGATTGTTCAAACGCATGCCAGATTTCGGCGAGAGAGGCGCGAGGTTGCCGAGGGTAGTTATTGATTTTGGCCTGATACCAGGTGGTCAAGGCCAGCATGACAGCCAGTACCAGACCAGGGATGATACCGGCCATGAACAGGGCCCCCACCGAGGTGTTGGTGGAGACGGCGTACATGACCATGACAATCGAGGGAGGAACCAGAATACCCAACGCCCCGGCGGTGGCGATGGAACCGGCCCCGAAGCGCAACGGATAGCCCGCTTTGACCATGGCCGGAATCATGATGGCTCCAATGGCGGCAGCCGTGGCCGGGGAAGAGCCGGAAATGGCGGCAAACAGGGCGCAGGCGATAACCCCGGCGATGCCCAAACCACCATGCAGATGGCCCACCAGTGCCGTCGCAAAGCGGACCAGACGGCGGGCAACCCCGCCATGGGTGAGAAAATTACCCGCGAGAATAAAAAACGGTATGGCCATGATTTCAAACTTTTCGATGCCGGTAAACAGCTTCATGGCCACCGCTTCCAGGGGCACCCGCGTCAGGGTGAACAGAAAGATCAATACGGTCATACCCAAAGCAATGGAGATGGGCATGCCAGTAAGCAACAAAACGGTCAACAGGAGAAAGATAAACGCGGTACTCATCGCAAAAACTCCCGTCCGACGATCGGGTGACCGGTGGCTTCGCTGCCTGCCGGGTGGACATCCAGTTCATCGACAGGAATCGGTTGGTGGCGTGGCAGTTTGCCCGTACGGGCAAAGGCCGCCATGACCTGCAGAAAACGAAAACTCATCAGGTAGGAGCCCAAAGGGAGGCAGAGATAGACCAACCACATCGGCACTTCCAGATCCGGTGAAGTCTGTTGGGTATGGGAAATTTTCCACACCATATGGGCACCCAGGGTACCGATCAGCGTGGTAAAGATCACCCCGCAGGAGAGTCCGAGCAGAATGATCGGTTTTTGTTTGTGCGGCGGCAACTTATGCACCAGCAGATCCACCCCGACATGTACCCCGGTGCGCACCCCGTACGCGGCCCCGAATTTGGCCATCCAGACAAACATGTAGATGCACAACTCCTGGGCCCAGGAGAGGTTGATCTGGGAAAGATAGGGATAAAGCACCGGAACGCCAGAGGCATAGCGGTGGACCACGGCGGCAAAAATCAGCAGCGTTGCCACCCCCATCAGCACACTGATCAGCCACTCTTCCAGATGATCAAGAAAACGCATCGGCCTTTACCCCGGCATGCCGCTCCCCCGGCGGAGATGCCTCAATGCGAGAGTGAATCGACTCAACGACCGGCATCAAAGCCGGCCACCCGGTGCAGTTCGGCAATCAACTCTTTGCCGATGCGATCTTCCATCTGCGTATGGACGGCAACCATTTTTTGCTGCCAGGCGCGCCGTTGTGCCGGGGTCAGGGCAATCACTTCGGTTTTGCCGGAGGCCCGCACCGCCTCCACGGCCTGATCATTCTCCTGTTTGGCAATCTGGTTGGCATACTCGGTGGCTTCCGTCATCGCCTTTTCCAGCTGCAGGCGCACGTCATTGGGCAAACCCATCCAGAAATCTTTATTGACAATCACCGCATAGCCCAGGTAGCCATGGTTGGAGAGCATCAGATATTTTTGTACTTCGTGCATTTTTTGGGTATAAAAATTGGACGGAGGATTTTCCGTTCCATCCACCACCCCGGTTTGCAGGGCCTGATAAACTTCCGAAAAAGCCATCACCTGCGGCATGGCACCGACGGAGCGCATTTGCGCATCCAGCACTTTGGAGGATTGAATACGCAGCTTCAACCCCTGAAAATCGGCGGGATCGCGCAGCGGTTTGTTGGCGCTCATCACTTTGAAACCGTTATCCCAGTAGGCCAAACCGATGATCCCTTTCGGCTCCAGTTTGCGCAACATGGCTTGTCCGACCGGACCTTGCGTCACTTTGTGCAGGGCGTCGTAATCGTTGAACAGAAACGGCAGGTCGAAAGCTTCAAACTCCTTGGCACCCAAAGGGCCAAACTTGGCCAACGAAGGGGCCAACATCTGTACTGCCCCCATCTGCAAGGCTTCCAGCTCTTCTTTGTCCTTGTAGAGCTGACTGTTGGGGTAGACCTCCACCTTGACCCGATTTTGGGTATAACTTGCGGCCAAGTCACGGAATTTTTCTGCCCCTTTGCCTTTCGGGGTATCGGCAGCCACCACATGGCTGAACTTGATGATGATCGGTGGTGCTGCCGAAGAGGCCCACAAGGCACCACTCACCATACACAGCACGCCCGTCACTATCCCTTTCAGCCATCCATTCATCGGCTTTGCTCCTTTTATGGTCAATGGAATCGGTGGCCTGGCGACAGGTCTGCTCCCGCTCTTTTCCAGCCACTAGGGTGGCAGTGATAGCACAGGCCAGAAGATTGCGCAACCCCTGATTATTTCTGATTCTCTTTAATATTCATCGCGGTCGGATTTTGCGGGCAATGGGCAGTGATCGGGCACAGAGAACAGCGGGGTTGCCGGGCCTGGCAAACATGCCGTCCGTGCAGCAGCAGCCAGTGGTGGGCATGGGCCATGAAGGGGGCAGGAATCAGGCGCAACAGCTCCTGCTCGACCGCTTCCGGGGTTTTTCCTGCCGCCAAACCGAGACGGTGGGCGACCCGAAAAACATGGGTATCCACCGCCAGGGTGGCCTGGCCAAAAGCGACGTTCAACACCACATTGGCCGTCTTGCGTCCGACACCCGGCAGCTGTTGCAACACCTCCCGTTGTTGTGGCACCTCACCGGCAAACTGTTCCAGCAACAGGCGACTCATGGCCAACAGATGTTTGGCTTTGTTGTGGTAGAGCCCCAAGGTACGAATATGGCGGATAATCCCCTCTTCGCCCAACTGCAACAGACCCTGCGGGGTGTTGGCTTCGGCAAAGAGCGTTCGGGTCACCCGATTGACTCCCACATCGGTGGACTGGGCCGAGAGGATGACGGCAACCAGCAGTTCAAAGGGGGTGGCAAAGTGCAACTCACTGCCCGGATGGGGATTGGCCTGCTGCCACAAGGAAAAAATGGCTGTGATACGTTGCTGATCGTCTCGTTTCATGCGCCGTTCCGTTTTTTTCTGTCAATCCGTCGCAGCAGCAGCAAAAGCAGCGCCGCCCCCAGAGAGTCGGCCAGCCAATCCCCCACCTCTGCCGAACGACCCGGTACAAAATATTGGTGCCACTCATCGCTGGCACCAAAAAGCGAAGCATAGGCAAAGGCCCACCAGCAGGCAGCAGAAAGCTGCCAACTGCGACCGCTCAACCAGGCCAGCAGCGCCAACAGGCCATAACTGAAGGCGTGCAGCAGTTTATCCTTCAGCGGAAAACCCGGTCCCGGCAGAAGCACCGGCGCGGAAGAGAGGGTATAGATCAGGCCGGAATAGGCCAACAACAGAAGTGGCCAACAAATCCTGGCCCAAAGGGTTGGGTTCATGTTATCTTTGGCCCTGACGCTAACGGAAGTCAAGCAAGGGGATGTCGGAGTCTCCGCAAGTACTCCGCCTATTATACACGGGAAGCCGTATGAGCATAGCCGATTCCGCTGGCCTGCATCTGGTTGCCAGCCTCGCCTCCTATGAGTTGAGCAGTGAAGAGTGTCACTTTCTCCAGGAAGCCCTACCCGCCGGTATCATTTTATTCAGCCGCAACCTTCGTGATCCTGACCAACTGCAGGATTTGATTCAGTCGATTCGTGAGGAGGTTTCACCCTCCTGCACCATCTGGTTGGATCAGGAGGGTGGGCGGGTGCAGCGTTTGCGTGAACCTTTCACCCACTATCCCAACCCCTGGCGCTGGGCAAAGCTGGCCCGTCGCGATGCGGGAGAGGCGGCCAGAATGGCGCAGTTGGCTGGTCAGGTGTGCGGCATGGAACTGGCAGCCATCGGTATCGGCATCAACTGTGCGCCGGTGTTGGATATTCGAGAAAAGGATGCCGATCCGGTTATCGGTGAGCGGGCTTTTGGTGAGACGCCGCAACTGGTGGTCTCTCTGGCCGGAGCCTGGTTGGACGGCTTGCAGAGTCAGGGTGTGCTGGGGGTTGGCAAACATTTTCCCGGCCATGGTGCCGCCCGTGCCGATTCGCACAAAAGCCTGCCGGTGATTGATGCCAAGCGCGATGAGTTGGCGGAGTGGGAGTTGCTGCCCTTTCGTCTGTTGTTGCCGCGCCTGTCGGCCCTGATGACCGCCCACCTGATCGCCACCGGCCTGGATGAAGAGCAACCGGCCACCTGGTCGCGGGAAATTTTACATACGCTGCTGCGCAAGAAGTGGGGCTATCAAGGGTTGGTGGTCAGCGATGCCCTGGAGATGGGGGCTTTGCGTGGTTCGTTGCAGGAACGGGCAGAGCGGGCGATCGTGGCAGGCTGTGACCTGGTCTTGTGCTGTACGGGCAAATTGGAAGATAATGCGGCGGTGTTGGAAGGTATCGAACGGGCCCACGCCGCCGGGTCGCCGGGTCAATACCGGGCAACCGAAGAGCGAATCCGCCGCACCCTGTCGCCCTACGCCCCGCCGCCGGGTGATTGGCGCACTCTGTTGCGGCAGAGCGACTATTTGCGTTACCGCAAACAGATCGAAAACTATGCAGATACGGCGCTGCAGGATGATCCGACCGAAGCCCATTCCTGATTGCCAGAGCGAGGAGCCCCATGTCTTACGGCAGTGAACATATTCCGACGGAAATTCGTCACCAAAGCCAGGAACAACGTCTGCAGATTTCCTGGGACAGCGGCGAACTTTTTTATTATCCGATGGAATATTTGCGGGTTAAATGTCCCTGTGCCGACTGTTGCGGCCACACCCCCGATCAGGCCAAACTGATCGACGGCAAACAGGGGGTGACGGTGCAGTCGATCACGCCGGTTGGCCGCTACGCGGTCAAACTGGTTTTCAGCGACGGGCACGACAGTGGCGTTTATTCCTGGACCACCCTGTTTGATCTGGGCCTGCGCCAGGAGCAGCACTGGCAAGCCTATCTCGAGCAGTTGCAAGCGGCCAACAAACGGCGCAAACCGAGCGTGATTCCGATCAAGGTACTCTCCTGACCGACCACTTCCCCAGGCCCGGGCAGAGACTTTTTCCGCCGCATGCACAAAAGCACTTGCCAGCCCGCTCAAGAAGCGGTAAAAGAGAGCCCGCCACAATGCGTCCCCATCGTCTAGTGGCCTAGGACGCCGGCCTCTCACGCCGGCAACACGGGTTCGACTCCCGTTGGGGACGCCAATTATACATCTCAGCATGTCTCAGAACATCTCTAAACCCGTGAAAAATATACAATCGCGGGTTTTTTGTTGTCTCAGAATGTCTCAAGAAATCTCGTGACAGCTCAAAAATTTGTTTCTGTATTTGGTAACTATTCAGCACCCAAAACAATCGCGGGTCCAGGGAGGCTGGCTCCCTGGCCGGTCCAGGGTGGAACCCTGGGAATTTGCCTTTAATCTTTTGCCTTTGGCGCGCTTTTCACCGTAAGCAGATTTGCGCACTTTTATGCGCCAACACGAACATTCTCCCAATGGGTTTTGTCCGAGAGCATCCAAAAGCCTGCAAGGTTAAAAGTCGGGCTCCGCCCTCCCAAAGCGTGCCCCTGCGGGGCACAGATTGTGGTGCGCTGCGCAGATTTGGCTACGCCAAATCTGCTTCGGTGAAAGCGCACCAGAAACAGAGGCTCCGCCTCTGCACTCCGGCAGGGAGGATGATCCTCCCTGCACCCACCAGAACTTTGGCTTCAGTTCATTGCCAATGCAGCGATCCAGAGGAGCTGAATAGTTACTGTTTCGTGAGACATAAACCGGTTTGTGTGTGACAGACGAGACACAAACGCCATACTACGCTGCATCCACAACGGTAACTGATACCCGTTTGCCAAGCACTTCGAGAGCCGATTCCAATTGATCGAATTTGGAGGCATGATTCAGGTCAAGCAGTCTGTCGACCTGCGGCGGATGCCATCCCAACCGGCGAGCCAATTCCGCTTTGATCACCCCTTTTTCCTGCATGGCCTGGTAAATGGCTATTTTTACGCATGACAACGGGGAAGGAGAGACAATCTTGCGCCCTCCAGATGCCGATGGAATTGGAATCGATTGACCACTGTTGATGATGTTTTCCAATGCGGTCTCAAGAGCCTCAACAGCATATTTCAACGCTTCATCCTCGGTATCACCCTGGGTGATCGCTGCCGAAACATCCGGGAAGGTTACCACAAACCCGCCATCTTCAGCGTCTGGTGTGAGTTCAACTGGGTATTCCAACATCTTTCCCTCCTATTTCAGACCGAGTTGCTTTTTGATGGCCTCAACAGTTCCCTTTTTCAGGTCCGTAGAGTGCATCGGCAAGAGTGAAAACTGACCGTTCAGGAAAACTTTCAGGTGTGACCCCTTGTCCCTGTTCAAATGTTGCGCCTTGCTGGGCCAACCACCGTTTGAATTCGTTGCTGTTCATGGGAATGATACTAACATTTCTGTTGCATCAACGCAACAAAAATGTTGCTGCTGGCAGAAAATTTCCCACATCATGCAGCAACCGACTCCTGGATCCGGTCACTCCAGCAGATGTCTATGCTGGTGGGGTCTCCATCACGATTCCGAAGTGGCAGCACTGGGCCAAGGCCGCCAAGAAAAAGCTGCAAGAAATGATGGATGCTGATGCAGACAAGGATCTGGCGGCATGACCATCATGGATATGAAACCAATCCGGCCTTTCCGTGTCCAGTCAAACAGGGAGCCAAGACATGACAGCTATCACAAAGAGAGCGACTGCGAAAAAGACAGGCTGCTTCTGCCCGGTCGGCAAACTGGGCGATGATTCTTTTGCCAAGCGCAACATTTGGCTTGGCAGTTCGGCAGCTTTTGATCATAATGGCGAGAAAAGTTGTCGCTGTGACTGTTGGCAATCGGCAAGAGATGCCACTTACCCCTCTGTTTTGTGATCGGCGCGGAATAGATACCCATGGCTTGGCATTGGCGCTCTACAGATGAATCGGTTGACAGAAACGAGCTCTCCGTGCAGGCGATTCTCGAAACCATGGCCGCCGTGGCTCTGACCTGGTATATCGCCTTCCGTTTCGATTCCTACACCCACCTCGCCATCAGCATTTTTCTCGCCCCCCTGCTGCTGTTGCGCTCGGAACAGTCGGTCGAGACGGGGGTGCGCTGGTTTCGGGCTTATTGGCGACAAGATAAATTTTCCAGAACAGAGACTCCGCTGCTGTTCTGGTCAACAATCCTGGTTACTTTTATTGCTGTTTTTGCCCTCTGCTCCTGGTTGGCTTCGATCCATCTGGTCGATGTGACCGGGTGGACGCTTTTTTGGCGTGCCTTTGGGTTGGGAATTGTCGCAGTGATAACTGGTATTGTGGTAGGGGGAGCTGTAGCGGTAGATGTAGCGGTAGCGGGAGCGGGAGCGGTAGCGGTAGCGGGAGCGGTAGCGGCAGCGGCAGCGGGAGCGGCAGCGGGAGCGGCAGCGGGAGCGGCAGCGGGAGCGGCAGCGGGAGCGGCAGCGGGAGCGGTAGCGGTAGCGGGAGCGGTAGCGGGAGCGGGACTGTTAGCGTTAGCGTTAACGTTAACGTTAACGGGAGCGGTGGCGGCGGTGGCGGTGGCGGCAGTGTTAATGGTAGCGTTAGCGTTAGCGAGAGCGGGAGGGGAAGATAGATCGGAGGCGGTGCTTATTTTTGGATTTGCTGCAGGTGTTTTGTTGCGTGCTTTATTCACCCGTGTTGCTGCCACCATCAGACATATACCCAGCGGGGTTCTTGCCCTGCCGGATAATTGGTGGCGCACCGTAGCAGCCACTGATTTATGGCATACCCCGGAGTTGATACCAGACGGGCACAAAATTAGTAATCTGCTTGATGTAAAAAGCTATCCCCAAATATTGCAAAAGATAACAGAAGAGGAAAGTGTTGTAATGAGAATATTTATCTCATTAGCTGCTTATATTTCCTTCCTCTTCTGGTTTCCCCCCGCCTACCTCTACCGCCTGAGTCTGAAGTCCACCTGCTGGTTTTATCTGCCGATGATCTATCTGCTCCCGCCGCCACAAAAGGATACGGTGGGGTACAGTGCACAGGATTGGCTCAGTTGGCTGCATTCTGGTCGCTTGGAATGGCTGCGGCGCCTGCTGGCACTGTTTTTTCTGCTGGGCATGCTCTTCCTCTTCCTGAAAGATCCCCGCATCGCCGAGATTCGCACTGCTTTTCCCCAGGCTTCCCTGCTGTTTTATGCTTTGTTCATCGATCTGCACCAACTCCCCCTGTGGCACCTGCCCGTGTTGCCGAGTCTGTTGCTGACGGTTGCCATCTTTTTTTATGGCGGCAGCGTGCAGCAATCCTGGCACAATCGTTTAAGAAGCAATCCGGCTGCTGATCCTGATGCAACGCAGGTCTACATACTGCTGTGGCTGCATCGCCTGCGCGCTGCCTGTACCATCACCAGTTTAAGCCTGTTTCTTCTTTATGCCATCCCCACGCTCTGGTCAAACAATCATTGCCTGCCCTCCTGGTTGATTCGCCTGCTGGATTTTTTGTACAGTTCGTTCGGCCTGGTGGATATTCCGGCCAACGCCTGCCAACTGCTCTCCCGCTGAGCGGCAAGCAGGGGCAATGCGGCCCGCCGCTTGCTCCGCATCGATAAGCCATTTATTTCCCACCGGCAAGCCGCTACACTCTTTTTTCAACCATGGCAACCCTTTCGCGGAAAGAGGACGCATGTCTTATCTTTTGCTTCTGATCGGCCTGATCTTTTGTGTGGATATCTATCTGATCGGTCAGGTGATGGATCAGATTGGTATTCTGATCACCCTGCTGTTGTTGATTGTGATGGCCTGGGTGGGCAGTCGGTTGGTCAAGGTGGAGGGGATGCGCACCCTGGAAAAAATGATGCGCAAAATGAGTCAGCAGGAGACCATCGGGGTGGAAATGCTGGAAGGGGCGGTATTGCTGCTGGCCGGTTTTCTCTACCTGCTGCCGGGGTTTCTCTCCGATCTGCTCGCCACCTTGCTGCTGTTGCCCCCCTTCCGCACCCTGGCCGCCCTTCTCTTGAGCCGCCTGCCACGGCGCAGCACCGTCTCCAGCCGCAACCCGCCTCGCAACCCCCACTCGGTGGTGATCGATGGGGAAACCGTCCAGCCCAGCCGGGCAGAGGATCATCCCTCGCTCAAGTAACCCAGCGGGCCATCCCCTCAAACACCTCTCCGGACAATTCGCGGCGGGTAAACAGGTGCAACTCATCGCCGTTGCTCAACCAGTTCAATTGCCGCCGCTCGGCCAAACGGCGCAAGGTGCGCGGCGCGTAAAAGGAAACCTGACGGCCACCCGCCAGATCATACCCCTCCCACTCCTCCGGCTTGGGCAGCGGATCGGGCAGCAGGGGCACGTTGAACAACACCCCGTCACAACGGGCCAACAGACGATCCAACACCTTGCCCGGTTCGGCAAACTGCTGCCAGACATCAAAGGCGGTCACCAGCTCAAACAGTTCACCACCTCCCTTGCCCCTTTTTTCGGCAGCACGCGCCACCGCCTGCGGGTTTTGATGGCGAAACTGAAAACCAGCCTCCCGCATCGAACGGGCAAAACGGCCCCCGTCGGCGCTGCAATCAAAACAGGTGGCCTGGGCATCATACAGATTCAACAACAATAAACTGACAAAAGCCCGTCGCCGCGCCCACTGCCGCCGCGCCGTGGCGGTGACCAGCGGTTCGCCTGCCGCCTCTTCCTCACCGGACAACCAGTACGAGGCCTCGGTGCCTAAATATTCACACTGCGTACACCAATAATAGGCCACCCGATGCCGGTCGCGCAGCAGGGCATGAAACCAATATTCCGCCTTGCTGCCGCATACCTTGCAAACTTGCGCCGTCCAGTCGAACCCTTCGCGCACCGCCCCCTGAAAATGGCGCAACAAACGCCACACCCGCTCCGGATCCTGCTTGGCCGCGCTGGCAGCCCACAATTGATTGACCAACGGGGCCACCATCCGGTCGTACACCTCCAGCAACCGTTCCGGCGGCAGCGCCTCCACCTGAGCGGATAAATGCTGCAAGCCGTTCTCCTCCTCAATCGTGTTGCCGAAAATCAATCCCCCCACACTCAAGGCCAGCGACATCACAATGTTGCGTTGCCCACGCTTCTCCAGCAACATGCCCAGAATATAGGCAGAACGTACCCGCCCGCGTGCCAACAGTTGCGCAATCGCCGCCAGCATGTCTGCGGTGCTGTGCCGCCGTCCCTGCACAAACTCCAAAAATTCGTGCATGTCATCGCTGGCGTCCAGGCGAAACAGCGTCTCAAAAAAATCATAGGGCTCGTTCTCTTCCACACTCTTTCTCCGGCGGCAATGCGGCAACTCTGTACAACCACCTTTTATAATACGGCGAAATCAGGCAAACTGCCAGTTGGATCAACCCTCCCACCAGGGCAATCGCTTTTGAACATTAAATAACGCACAAGGAGGTCCAGGGGGAGATTATCTCCTCCTGGCAGAGGTTTGGAGACAGCGTCTCCAAGGTTTATGCTTTTGTGGCGGCGCTTTTTGCCTTGCTACCTCGCCGCCACGGTCTTGTGACGCGCAAATGCAATTGCCTGGAGTCGACCCTCCCACCCCACAAGCCCAGGACATACGCATGCTCAAACTGAACCTGCAGGGACGCACCCTGCTGATTACCCGTCCCGAACCGGAGGCCGAGGCAACCGCCCGCCAGGTAAGCGCCTGCCACGGGCTGCCCTTGCTGGCACCCGCCATGACCATCGAACCGCCCGCCGATCCGTGCCCGCTGCAACGGGCGCTGCAACGGGCCAGCCGCCAACCTTTTCCCTACCGGGCCATTCTGATCACCAGCATCAACGCTGCCCGCGCCGTCCGCCACCTTCTGCCTGCCGAGGCCACGTTGCCCCCCTTCTTTGCCGTCGGCAAACAATCGGCTGCCCTGTTGCAACAGGCGGGCTGGCAGGTGATCGTCCCGGCACAGGCGGCAGGTGGTGCAACCCTGGCGGAGACCATCTGCCAATGGGCCGCAGAACATCCCGATCCCTGCCGGTCGTTTCTCTTTCCGCAAGCAGCCATCGGTCGCGATGAACTGATCAGCGGTTTGAGCCAGGCCGGAGAAGCTGTCGAACGGGTGGAAGCCTATCGGGCTGAGCCGGTCACCACCCTGCCTGCTGCCGTGCAACAGGCGCTGGCAGAGGAAAAAGTCGATGCCATTTTATTGTTCAGCAGCCGTTCGGCACAGGCCTTTCTGGCCGCCCTGCCGGAGGGCAGCGAACACTGGTTGCGCCGCCCGCTGCTGGTGGCCATCAGTCCGCTCACCGCACAAAGTGTGCAGGAGGCCGGATGGCCGGTGCAGATAGTTGCCCGCGAGGCGACAACAGAGAGCATGTTGGCAGGATTGCAGAGTTACTGGCAACAAAAAGAGAACGGATAACACAGATGCAGAAGCCGGAGGGCGCTCCCTCCGGTCTACGCCAGAAAAAAAGAGTGACAGCAGGCCATCAGCAAGAGAAATGGACCGCCAACGGATCGCTGCTGTTGACCTCACGACCCAGGCCGATCACACCACGCCCCTGCAGGACATATTCATCCCGATGGACAAAGGCCCGCTCTTTCTGCGCCGTCACCACATAGGTGCCGTTGGTGCTTTGATCGACCAGCACAATTTTACCCCGCCGACACTCCACCTTGGCATGCACCCGCGAGGACATGCTGTCCAACACCGAAAAAGTGTTGTTCTTGTCCCGTCCGATGGTGACGCTGGGGTTGTTTTCGTTGATCTCCACGCTCTTGCCGTGAAAGGAGATGGTGCCGCTGACCGTATTGGGTGCCAACACTGTCACCGCTTCCCGGCCACCCATGACCGTCAACTCCTCCTCTTCGCCCCAGGTCAGTTCGATGATCTGAATCGGCGTCGACTTGCCCTTGACGGTGGTGGTGATCAATTCGCGGCTGCCAAAACGCAAATAGGGACTCATGGCATCCAGGGTTTCGCCGGTGGTGATAATCTGATCCCCCTTGGCCTGGGCGGCCATGCGTGCCGCCAGATTGACCGCATCACCAAACACATCGCCATTTTCCAGAATCACTTCTCCGAAATGGAAACCAACCCGAATATGCAGATTGCCCAGAGATGAACCATTTTCAGAGACCGTCTCCTGCATGCGCACCGCCGCCCGCGCCGCATCGTCCGCCGTCGGAAAGGTACACATCACCTCATCACCGATGGTCTTGACCACCCGTCCTTTGAACTCTTCGGTCACCTTGTTCAAATACTGAATACAGCGGGAAGTCACCTCACGTGCCTTTTCATTGCCGATTGTCTCATAGAGTTTGGTGCTGCCGGCAATGTCGGCAAACATGATCGCCAGTTGGTGATTTTCTCTCATTATCCTCTCCTTAACCTGTCAGACAGGCCTGTCGGGCTATGCCGCACGTTTTGCATCTCTTCAAACAAAATGGCCCAGGATCACCGTGACATTGTCCCGCCCGCCACCATCACGGGCCATGGTGATCAACCGTTCGCAAATGGTCTCCAGGTTTTCTGCCGTCAGTTCAGACAAGGTGGCCTGAATGGCCTCTTCGCTGACCATGCCGGTCAACCCGTCCGAACACAACAAAATGGTATCTCCAGCTGTGACTGGCAGAAACTGCACGTCCGGCGTCACGATCCGCGACGGCCCGATCGCCTGCAGTAAAATATTCTGCGGTGGCGGCATCCCTTTGCCACCAAAACTCAACCATTGTTGATAGAGCGAATGATCTCGCGTTTTTTGTTGCAGCCGTCCATCCTGAAACAGATACAACCGGCTGTCCCCGACATGAAAAACCACCGGATAGGCGCTGAACGGCGGTGCCCATAAACCGACCACCGTCGAACCCATGCCCGAATCTTCCGGGTGTCCCCGCTCTTGATTGAGACGGTTGAGATCGGCGTTGACAGCTGACAACGCCTCGCGCACCACGCTCAAAACCGGATTGGGTAAATCATCCAAGGTTGCCTGATCCTGGGGATCAACTTCCGCCTCTGCAAGAGCCGCCACACCACTCTCTTCCTGCAGCAGGCCAGACGAGGCGTTCATGAACTGCCGAACCCGACCGGTGACTTCGTTGACTACGTGGGCGCTGGCCACCTCACCGGCATCGTGCCCGCCCATGCCGTCTGCCAGAATCAACAATCCCGTTTCGGCATCAATGTGATAGCTGTCCTCGTTGAGCGGTCTGACACATCCCACATTGCTCCGCCCCACCGCCAGCAGATGATCCCCGATTTTTTCTGCCATGGATCCGATCTTTCCAACATGCGGTTGCTCGTTGCCTCACCCGACCCTCTGGTTTGAGACACATCACCTACAAAACTTCCCACGCCATCCATTCTAGGTTAGACTGGACCGGTTCGTCCAGCATCCTGGGAACCATCCGTGTACGGTTCGACAGCCGGATGCCGACATCTGTGCCAACCTCTGTTTATCGGAACGCCGTTAACGACCATGTCCGACTCTTCTCTGCTGCACCGCCCGCGCCGTCTGCGGCAAAACCAGGCCATCCGTCGTCTGGTACGGGAAAATCGCCTGCATCCAGCCGATCTGGTTCACCCCCTGTTTATCGTTCCTGGTCAGGGCATCCACAAACCGGTTGCCTCCATGCCCGGGGTGGCACAACTCTCCATCGATGAAGCCATTCGCGTGGCACGCCGTTCTCATGATCTGGGCATCTCTGCCATCATCCTGTTTGGCATACCGGAAGTCAAGGATTCCTCCGGCTCCGATACCCGCAATCCTGTCGGCATTATCCAGCGGGCTATCCAGGCCATCAAAGAGGTTTTGCCTGACCTTTACGTCATGGCCGACCTCTGTTTGTGCGAGTATACCGATCATGGTCACTGCGGCCCGCTGCGCTCCTCTCCGGATCGCCATCGCCCTGATCAGGAGGTGGATAACGATACCACCCTGACCCTGCTGGGCCAGGCCGCCTGCTCCTACGCTGCCGCCGGAGTTGACATGGTGGCCCCCTCAGGGATGATGGACGGCATGGTCGCCGCCATCCGTTCCGCCCTCGATCAGCAGAGCTACCAGCATATTCCGATTCTCTCCTATGCGGTCAAATATGCCTCGGCCTACTACGGTCCTTTCCGTGACGCTGCCGAAAGCGCTCCCAGCTTTGGCGACCGGCGCAGCTATCAAATGGATCCGGCCAACCGGCGCGAAGCCCGCCGCGAAGCGCTGCTCGATATCGAACAGGGGGCCGATATGCTGATGGTCAAACCTGGCCTTGCCTACCTCGATATTTTGCGCGACCTGCGCCAGCAGACCGATCTGCCCCTTGCCGTCTATAACGTCAGCGGGGAATATGCCATGGTCAAGGCCGCCGCCGCCAACGGCTGGATCGATGAACAACGGGTGGTGATGGAAAATTTGACCGCTTTTAAACGGGCCGGGGCTGACCTGATCCTGACCTATCACGCTCCGGAGGCTGCCCGCCTGTTGCAAGAGGGGTTTGCCGACTGATCGGTACGCTGCTACTTTTTGGTTATCTAATGGAAAATTCAAATAAAATATCCGCTCTTGGCCTGCTATCCGGTGGCCTGGACAGCATGCTGGCCGCCCGCCTGCTTATGGATCAGGGCATCCACGTCGAATGTGTCAACTTTCACACCGGCTTTTGCATTCAGAGCCATACCGGTGCCCTGCGCAATCCAGAGCCGGGGGCCAAACCACCCCGTCATGATGCCCTGCATGCCGCGCAACTGCTCGGCATAAAGCTGCATATGGTTGATATTGCTGAAGATTATGTGAGAATCGTCACCGATCCCAAACATGGCTATGGCAGCAACCTCAACCCGTGCCTCGACTGTAAAATTTTTATGGTGCGCAAAGCCTGGCAGCTGAAAGAGGAGTTGGGTTTGCACTTTCTCTTTACCGGCGAGGTGATCGGCCAACGCCCGATGAGTCAACGGCGGGAAAATCTACCACATATCGAACGGGAGGCAGGTGTGGAAGGGTGGTTGCTGCGCCCTCTCTGTGCCCTGCGCCTGAAAGCCACCGAACCGGAAAAACGGGGCTGGGTCGATCGCAAACAGCTGCAAGGGTTCAATGGTCGGGGCCGTCGCCCGCAAATGGCGCTGGCCCAACAGCTGGGGCTGCACGACTATCCCAGCCCTGCCGGTGGCTGCTGCTTTTTGACCGACGAAAACTATTCGCGCAAACTGCAGGATCTCTGGCACAGCCGTGGCGAACGTCAGTATACCATGGATGATATTCTGCTGCTCAAAGCCGGTCGCCATCTGCGCCCGGCTGCCCATTTCAAGGTGATTGTCGGGCGCGACGAAACGGAAAATCATTTTCTCTCCGGCTTTCGCCAGCAGCGCTGGCTGCTGCAGGCGCAAGGCATCCCCGGACCGGTGCTGCTGCTCGAAGGCACCCCCAACGAGGAGGATTTGACCCTGGCCTGCCGCCTGACCGCCCGTTTCGGTCAGGGCAAACTGGCCCCGACGGTGACCGTGCGCGTGGAATACCAGGGGCAGGAGGTTCTGCGCTCGGTTACACCACTGCCTGCCGACGCCATTCCTGACAGTTGGTACATCTGATGGAGAGCCCTGCCGCACCGACACCCCATGCCGATCAGACCGTGGATGCCCGCCGCCTGCTCTGTCCGATGCCCATTCTGCGTGCCGAAACCGCCCTGCGCGCCTTGCCCCCCGGGGCCACGCTGGCCCTGCTTGCCACCGACCCTGGCATTCAACACGATCTGCCTGCCTGGTGCCAGATCAACGGCCATGCTCTGCTTGAGCTGCGCCAACAAGGACGGGAGTGGGTCGGCTGGGTCGTCAAAGGGGGTTGAAGCATGCCGCGTCTGCTCTGCGCCATCTCCGGGCACGGCTATGGCCACCTGAGCCAATGTGCCGCCCTGCTCAACCATCTGCCGCTCTGGCTGCCCGATCTGCAACTGCAGATTCTCTGCCCGCTGCCCACTGCCGTCTTGGCCGAGCAACTCACCCTCCCCTTCCACCATATCCGGCAGGCCCTGGATGTGGGGCTGGTGCAAACAGATGCCCTGCAGGTTGATCTCTCCGCCACCCGCACCGCCTTGCGCACCCTGCACCACGACTGGCCGCGCCGCTTGCAGTCTGCCGAGCAACAACTGCTCAGTCTGCAACCGGATCTGCTGCTGGCCGATATTCCTTATCTCGCCTTGGCTGCGGCAGCTGCCTGCGGCTTGCCCAGCGTCGCCATCGCCTCTCTCACCTGGGATGCGGTGCTGGCCGCCTATTTTCTCCAGGCAAGCGACAACACCGCACAGGCCGACCATCAGCAGTGGTGGCAGACCATGCGCGAGGGCTACGCCACCACCACCCTGGCCTTGTTGCCCGCACCCTCCATCATACCCCACCCCTTCCCCCATGCCCGCCATATCGATCCGCTGACCCTGCCCGGTCAGCGCAACCCGCAGCGGTTGCGCCGCCTGCTGCAACTCGACCCGGCGGACAGACGCCCGCTGGTGCTGATCTCCCTGGGTGGTATTCCTGCCCGGCACCTGCCCATCAACGCCCTGAGCCAGTGCCCCGACTGCCATTGGCTGATCGATGCCATTTTTGACGAGCAACAACCTTATCTGCACCCGATCGAACCCCTGCGCCGGCAGATTCCGTTTCGTGATCTGGCCGCCTCGGTCGATGCCGTCATCAGCAAACCGGGCTACAACACCGCCGTTGCTGCCACCTTGCACCAGATTCCTTTTCTCTATATCCCGCGTGGCACCTTCCCCGATGAACCGTTTATCACCAACTGGGTGACCGCCCATGGCCGCGCCCGCCAGCTGAGTGCCGCCCAATTCAGCACTGCCCAATGGCTTGCGCCGCTCTTTGATCTGTTGCAGCAAGCACCGCCGCCCGCCCCTTCGGCACAAGGGGCAGAACAGGCTGCCGCTCTCCTCACTCCGATGTTGCGTTAAAATTTCCGTCCGGTTCATTGACTTTGGCCACCAAGAGGGACTATATTTGCCAATCAGGCCGCCTGGCACCGCAACGGAGAACCTCTCCCACCTTTTTTTGTCACAGAAGCCCTACTCCATGCCTAAACGCACTGACCTGAACAAAATTCTGATTATCGGCGCCGGACCCATCATTATCGGTCAGGCCTGTGAATTTGACTATTCCGGGGCACAAGCCTGCAAAGCTCTCAAACAGGAAGGTTACGAAGTGGTGCTGGTCAACTCCAATCCAGCCACCATCATGACCGACCCGGACCTGGCCCACCGCACCTATGTCGAGCCGATCACCGTCGAGGCGGTCAGCAACATTATCGCCAAAGAGCGCCCCGACGCCATTCTGCCCACCATGGGCGGGCAAACCGCGCTCAATATTGCCATGGCCCTGGCCGATAAAGGGGTTTTGGCCCACTATCAGGTCGAATTGATCGGCGCCTCCCGCGCCGCCATCGCCAAGGCAGAAGATCGGGCCCAATTCAAGGCCGCCATGCAGCGTATCGGTCTGGCCCTGCCCCGCTCCGGCTTCGCCCACTCCTGGGAAGAGGCCCTGCAGGTACAACAACAGATCGGTTTTCCGCTGATCATCCGCCCCAGTTTCACTCTGGGGGGTACCGGCGGCGGTATCGCCTACAACCGGGAAGAGTTTGAACGGATTATCCGCCGTGGTCTGGCCGCCTCGCCCACCAGCGAAGTGTTGATCGAAGAGTCCCTGCTCGGCTGGAAAGAGTATGAAATGGAGGTGGTGCGCGACCGGGAAGATAACGCCATCATCATCTGTTCCATCGAAAATTTTGACCCGATGGGCATCCATACCGGCGATTCGATCACCGTAGCCCCGGCGCAAACCCTCACCGACAAAGAGTATCAGGAGATGCGCGATGCCTCCATCGCCATCCTGCGCGAAATCGGCGTCGATACCGGCGGCTCCAACGTGCAGTTTGCCGTGCAGCCCTCCAGCGGACGGATGATCGTCATCGAGATGAACCCGCGGGTCTCCCGCTCCTCGGCCCTGGCCTCAAAAGCGACCGGTTTTCCCATCGCCAAAGTGGCCGCCAAACTGGCCATCGGTTATACGTTGCCGGAGATCATGAACGATATTACCGGCATCACCCCGGCCTCTTTCGAGCCGACCATCGACTATGTGGTCACCAAAATTCCGCGCTTCACCTTTGAAAAATTTCCTCTGGCCGAACCGCTGCTCACCACACAAATGAAATCGGTCGGCGAGGCGATGGCCATCGGGCGCACCTTCAAAGAGTCGCTGCACAAAGCCTTGCGCTCCATGGAGACCGGTCTGGACGGGCTCAACCCGCTGTTCAAACCGGAAAACTATCTGACCACGCAACAGGCCGATGCCGCCCTGGAAAAAAATCTGCGCCATGCCGGACCCGACCGCATTCTCTATGTGGCCGACGCCTTGCGCCTGGGCAAAAGTGCCGAATGGATCCAGCAAACCACCGCCATCGATCCCTGGTTTATCGACCAGATGGCACAACTGATCGAAGCCGAACAGAGTCTGCAGGGTACCGCCCTGGCGGAGTTGACGCCACGCCGTTTGCGCACCCTCAAGGAGATGGGCTTTTCCGATCGACGTTTGGGACAACTGCTGGCTGTTTCTGCTGCCGAAGTGGCGGCAACCCGGCAAAAAATGGCCATTTTACCGGTCTATAAACGGGTCGACACCTGTGCCGCCGAATTTCCGGCGCAAACCGCCTACCTCTACTCCACCTATGAGCAGCAGTGCGAGGCCCGCCCGTCGTCACGCAAAAAAATCATGATTCTTGGCGGCGGTCCCAACCGCATCGGCCAGGGTATCGAATTTGACTATTGCTGCGTACATGCCGCGTTTGCTCTGCGTGAGGCCGGTTTTGAGACCATCATGGTCAACTGCAACCCGGAAACCGTCTCCACCGACTACGACACCTCTGACCGCCTCTACTTTGAGCCGCTGACTTTTGAAGATGTGATGGCCATCGTCACTGTGGAACAACCGGTGGGGATCATCGTGCAATTGGGTGGTCAAACCCCCCTCAAACTGGCCAAAGCTCTGGAAGCCGCCGGGGCACCGATCATCGGCACCACACCAGACGCCATTGATATTGCGGAAGACCGTGAACGATTCCAACAACTGCTGCACCGGTTGCAGTTGCGCCAACCACAGAACGGCATCGCCCGCTCCGCCGAAGAGGCGGTCAGCATTGCCCACGAGGTGGGTTATCCGGTGGTGGTGCGTCCCTCCTATGTTTTGGGCGGGCGGGCCATGGAGGTGGTGCATGATCAAAGCGATCTGGAACGCTACATGCGCACCGCCGTGCGTGCTTCGCCGGACCATCCGGTGTTGCTTGACCATTTTCTCAACAATGCCATCGAGATTGATGTCGATTGTGTCGCCGACGGAGAAACGGTGGTGGTGGGCGGTATCATGGAACATATCGAAGAGGCCGGGGTTCACTCTGGCGATTCGGCCTGTTCGCTGCCGCCCTATTCGGTCAACCAAAGTTTGATTGACATCATCGAGGAGCAGACCGTTCAACTGGCCAAAGCGCTGCATGTGGTCGGCCTGATGAATGTGCAGTTTGCCATCCAGCAGGATACGGTCTACATCCTGGAGGTCAATCCGCGGGCGTCGCGCACCGTGCCGTTTGTCTCCAAGGCCACGGGGGTAGCTCTGGCCAAAGTGGCGGCGCGCGTCATGGCCGGGGAGAGCCTGTCGCAACTGGGCGTGACCACCATTGCGAAACAAGCGCATATTGCGGTTAAAGAGGCGGTTTTTCCTTTTGAAAAATTTCCCGGCGTCGACACCATTCTCGGCCCGGAGATGAAATCGACCGGCGAAGTGATGGGTTTGGCCGATAATTTCGGCTTGGCCTTTGCCAAGGCCCAGGAGAGCGCGGGCACCCTGTTGCCCCGCCAGGCGACGGAACATGGCTTGATCTTTATTTCGGTCAAGGATGAAGACAAACCGTTAATCAGCCAACCGGCCCGCCAACTGATCGCGCTGGGCTTTCAACTGTGTGCCACCCGTGGCACCGCCGAGTGGTTGCAGCAGCAGGGTATTCCGGTCACCCGTGCCAACAAGGTCGGCGAAGATCGTCCCGACATTGTCGACCGGATGAAAAACGGTGATATTCAGCTGGTTTTCAACACCACGCACGGCAAACAGGCCATTGCCGACTCTTTTTCCATCCGCCGCACCGCCCTGATGAGCCGCATTCCCTATTTCACCACCGCCGCCGGCATGCGCGCCGCCGTCGCCGCCATGGAAGCCTTGCGCGAATTCGGTTTTCATTGCAAGGCGTTACAGGATTATTTGCCGGGGAGGTAATATCAGGCACCTTTTTATAGGTAAATATTATTCTTGCCGACAAGTGTGCAGCTATATAAAATGTTTTCATGAACTGGACGGTTGTTTTTCATGATGCGTTTTATGCAGATCAGCTTAGGTTTACGCGAGATGTGCAAACCGAGCTGCTTGCCAATCTTCGTTTATTGGAACAAGTTGGACCTCAACTGAGTCGACCGTATGCTGACACACTGAAGGGTTCAAAATACGACAACATGAAAGAGTTGCGTTTTCGTGTGGGTGGAGGTGAGTGGCGCGTTGCGTTTGCTTTTGATCCCAACAGGCAAGCCATTCTGCTGGTAGCTGGCAACAAAACCGGGACAAAACAGAAACTGTTTTACCGAAAGCTCATCGAAACGGCTGACAGACGATTTGCGGAACATTTAGCTCAACAGGGCAAAGAATGTTAACATGGCAAGAACATTAGATGATGTAATCCAAGGTTTGCCTCTCGACCAGCAACAAGAAATTAATCAGCGTGCTGCCGACTTGATTGCAGAAGAGATGCGGTTGCGACATTCTCGCCAACAACCGCAGCAAGGAACACCGAGAACCTTGGAAGGAGTTGCAAACTGGCGTGAGTTCGATAAACTTGTCCAGAAAACAAAAGCACATAGTACCATGGTGGATCAGACCCTGCTGCAAACAATCATTGACCAAGCCTGCCAGGAGGTGCGCACCAACACAGTGTCGGTCAGTAAAAACAACGCACCCCACAGCCACAAATTTTCTCAACCTTCACATCAAGCAGGAACCAGCCACCGTAAGGCCAGGAGGAAACCCTCCCGGCCTGGTGACGGACAGGGTGCGCGTGGTTAACGGCAGAGTTATTCCTGCTGGCAAGAACTGCAGGTACTGATACCCAGCAGGGGATAAAAAGGACAAAAACGGAGTGTACCGGTGGCAAGCGGTATGATACCGATCCAACCCCAAGGGGTGGTCAGACCAACAAAGACCTGCGAGAGCAACAACAAGCCGACAACAATGCGTAAAATGCGATCGATACCACCAACATTGGCTTTCATCTGGAACACTCCTCAACGACACGGGGGGAAGGGTTAAACGGTGCCACTGCACCTGGCGGCTTTGACACTCTCCTCCACAAGAAGTTTCCGTATTTTTTATATCTACCGGCCAAGTTCAGACAAAAAAAAGGGGGGGCTGTCACCCCTCTCCCCCAGCCGCTTCCACCGCCTGGCGCAGGCTGCGGGTGAAGCTCTCCACCTTCTGCGGTGTCAGTTTCAAACCGTAGAGGTCGCGCACATAAAAAACATCCACCGCCCGTTCGCCGTAGGTGGCAATTTTGGCGGTGCGGATCTGGATGCCATGCAGCTCCATCTCACGGGTGATCAGAAACAACAACCCTACCCGGTCCAGAGAGGTGATCTCCAGAATGGTAAAGTTGTCCACACTGTCATCCACCTCCACCTTGAACGGTACCCGGAAGGTGCGGTGTCGGTGCAGGTCGCTTTCATTAGGGACCAGGACCGGCTTGGGGCGTTCCGGATCGAGCAGAAACTGCTGCAGCCGTTGTTCCAGGCGGATAATATGATTTTTATTTTCCAAGGCCTTGCCGATCGAATTCTGCACCACAAAACAGTCCAGGGCCATGCCATCTTTGGTGGTTACAATATCGGCAGACAGGATATTGACACCCTCCATCGCCAAAGCGCCGGAAATGCGTGACATCAACCCCGATTGATCACGGGTATGAATCAGCAACTCTGTGGTATCCGAACCGGGGTTGGCCAAAAGCATAATGGCCACCGCTTCCTCTTCCCGACCCATCAGGGCCACCGCATGGCGGGCAATCGCCTCCGGTTCGTAATGGATGAAATAGGGCTCGTCGAAACGGTCCAAATGGCTGCGCAAACGGAGCGGGGATACCGCTTTGTTGTCGGCCAGCACTGCCATAACCGATTGTTTTTGCTGTTCTGCCTGCCGCACCAGCTCGTCGGGCTGAAAGGCCCCTCGGATCAGAGCGCTGGAGGTGAGCGTATACAGGCGACGCAACAGCTCCGCCTTCCAGGAACTCCAGGCATTGGGACCCACCGCGCGAATGTCGGCCACCGTCAGCAGCAACAGATATTCCAGGCGGCGCTGCGTGCCCACCTGGCGGGCAAAGGCACGAATGGTATTGGGATCGGAGAGATCGCGGCGAAAAGCGGTACGCGACATATCCAGATGGCGTCCGACCAGCCAATAGACCATGCCGGTTTCCGCCTCGCTCAAACCCAAACGGTTGCAAACCTGTTGGGCGATGATTGCCCCTTTGCTCTGGTGATCGCCGCCGCGGCCCTTGGCAATATCATGCAGCAAAACAGCCAGATAGAGCATGACCGATCCCCGTTCGTAAAAGTCCAGCTGTCCCATCAGGGCGGTACAGATCGGCAATTCACTGCTGAACTGCCCCGACTTGATGTGACGCAGGTTTTCTACCGCCAGAATGGTATGTTCATCCACGGTGTAAATGTGAAACAAATCGTGTTGCGGTTGCCCGATAATCCGCCCAAACTCCGGCAGATAGCGCCCCAGCACACCGCTGATGCTCATCCGCCGCAACACCCAGGCCACTGCCCGTTCGCCGTTGAGCATTTTGATAAACAGCGCCGCCACCTCAGGATTGCGGCGAAATTGACCGTTGACCAGCCGTAAATCTTTGCTGACCAAACGAATGGTATCGGGATGAATCGATTTGAGATGGCGCTGGGCCACCTCAAACAGGCGCATGATGCGCACCGGATTTTGCCGGAAAGCCTCTGGATCGGTCACCACCACCTTGTCGCCGTGCAGATGGAAACAATCCTCCAACGAGCGCCGGTTCCACCAGTACAACGAACGATACTCCTCCTGATATTTGCGCAAAAAAATCCAGGAGAGATTGCTCACCTGCCGGGAAACCTGATAGTAGCGGCGCATGAACTGTTCAACCCCACGCATGACCGCCCGGTCTTTGTAGCCAAATTCTTCAGCAATATCCAGTTGGTGCTGAAATGTCAAACGATCATCGCGCCGCCCGGCCCGATAGTGCAGCGCGTTGCGCACCCGTTTCAAAAAAGATTGACAACGGATAAAGGTACGGTACTCATCATCGGTGATCAAACCTTTAGGGATCAAATCCCGAATCCGCTGCACTTGATAACGATATTTGGAAATCCAGGAAAAGGTCTGCAAGTCACGCAATCCACCGGGATTTTCTTTGACGTTGGGTTCCAGGTAGAACAGCGAGTTGCCGAAACGCTCGTGGCGCTTGCTCTGCTCCACCAGTTTGGCACGCAGAAAAGCCTCCGGCCCACGCTCCAACACCTTGGCAAACAAGGTACCATAATAGGATTTGAACAGAACCGGATCGCCACTCAAAAAACGGGACTCCAGCATCGAGGTGCGAATTTCCACATCTTGGCGTGCAAGTTGCACACATTCCGGTACGGAGCGTACCGCATGACCGACATCCAAATTGAGATCCCACAAACAGTAGAGCATCCGCTCCACCCGTTGGGAAATCTGGTCCTGTGGCGACCCCTGCGCCGATGGGGTGGGAGCAGCCTGTGTGCCTCCCTTGGCAGGGCGGAAAGGAGCTGCCTCCTTTTTGGGTCGGACAAAAGATATATCGTTTGGCAACAAAAACAAAAGATCAATGTCGGAATAGGGTGCCAGTTCACCACGCCCATATCCCCCGGTGGCAATCACGCTGAAAGTGCCTTTGCCGTCATCCCGACCATCGTGGACATAACGGTAGAGTCGGCAGAGCAGATTGTCCATCAGATAGGCATGACCCTGGGCGACCTGGTGTCCGGAGGCCCCATCCAGATGATTCTGGTGCAGGCGCTGCCGACCGGTTGCCAACGTCTCCTTCAACAGGTCTAAGAACTGTTGGCGTCGATTGTCCGCCCCTGCATTGCCACCCGTCGTTTCGCCAGCACCGGCGCATAATGCGGCCATGCGCTGATCCAGGGTCTCCACATCCAACAAGTCGGTCTTCTTGAAAATACGCACGTTTTGCTTCCACGCTCCGGGAGTTCTGCCAGGCTGTCGCCGCGACAGCCGCAAGGACCAAAAAACCGTATCGGGCATCACTCCCGATGGGGTATGCGTTCAGCAACCTTGCCGAACCTACCGATTACATGATAACTTCGCCGGGTTAAGAGCAGGTTGGGGTTTGACCGTCTGCCGGTCACCCGCCACTCGACAGCAAGGCACCTTTTGAGGCAACACGACTCATGTTCAGCAAATTGCTCGGAATGTTCTCCACCGATATGGCCATTGACCTGGGTACAGCCAATACCCTGGTCTATGTTCGCGGCAAAGGAATCCTGCTCTCCGAACCCTCGGTGGTCGCCATCCACGAAAATTCTCGTGGCACACGCAAAGTGCTGGCGGTCGGCAACGAAGCCAAACGCATGTTAGGACGCACGCCCGGCAACATCAAGGCTATTCGACCGATGCGTGACGGCGTTATCGCCGATTTGACCATCACCGAAGCGATGCTGAAACATTTTATCAGCCGCGTCCATCGCCGTCGGCTGTTTTATTCACCGCGCATCATTGTCTGCGTACCGTGCGGTGCCACCTCGGTGGAACGCCATGCCATCCGCGTTTCGGCAGAAAATGCCGGAGCCCGTGAGGTTTACCTGATCGAAGAGCCGATGGCCGCTGCCATCGGTGCCGGGTTGCCGGTCACCACCGCCAGCGGTTCGATGGTCATCGACATCGGTGGCGGCACCACCGAAATTGCCATCCTCTCCCTGGGTGGTATCGTCTACTCCCGCTCGCTGCGCATCGGCGGCGATAAAATGGACGAATCGATCATCAACCATGTGCGGCGCAAATACTCCTTGATGATCGGTGAAGGTACCGCAGAAAATATCAAAATTCAGATCGGTTCCGCCCTGCCGTTGCCGGATCGGCTGGAGGTGGGGGTCAAGGGGCGCGACATGGTGCATGGCGTACCCAAACATCAGGTGATCACCAACCCGGAGGTGGTGGAAGCGATGTCCGATCCGATCAACGCCATCATCGACGGTATCCGCCTGGCGTTGGAACAAATTCCGCCGGAGCTGGCGGCTGACATCGTCGATCGCGGTATCGTGATGACCGGCGGCGGTGCCCTGGTGCGCGGTCTCGACAAATTGATCGCCCAACAGACCGGTCTGCCGGTCATCGTTGCCGATGATCCCCTCTCCTGCGTTGCCCTCGGTTCCGGTCGCGCCCTGGAGGAACTCGATACCATGTCCGATATTCTGATGGATCGCTGAGCATGTCCGCCTCTCAGCCTGCCGCCTCTTGCCGCTGTTGCGCTGCCATTCTCCTGTGGCAGTGCGGCCTGTGGAGCGCCCGGTGATCCTGCTCAAACATCCCTCCCGACAACTGCTGATGGTCAGCGTTGCCTTGCTGGCCGCCCTCTTGCTGCTGACCTTCTCCTCCAACCCACCGGCCAACTCGCTCCTGCAACGCAGCCGGGATACGCTGCAAGAGTGGGCCATGGAGGGTATTTCACCCCTGCTCCGCCTGTTTCAAACCCCGGTTGCCGCCTCTCAATCGCTGGCCGGGCGCATCCAGGGGATGCAGCACATCGAACAGGAAAACCATAAACTGAAACTGGAGTTGGACCGTTTGAACTCCCTTTCGGTCCGTCTGGAAGAGCTTTCGCTGGAAAACCAGCGGCTGCGCCTGCTGTTGGGCATGCGCCCCAGCCAATCGACCCAGGAACTGGTGGCCCGCATCATCGGCAACACCTCCTCGGCCTTTGCCCGCTCCTTTTTGATCGATGCCGGACAGGAAGAGGGGGTCAACAACGATACCACCGTGTTGGGCATCAGCGCCAAAGCCGGCGGCGGACTGCTGGGTCGCGTGGTGCAAAGCTCGCCGCACAGTGCCCTGATTCTCGCCCTGCCGGATTATAACTCCCGCATCCCGGTCATGGTGCAACGTTCGCGCATCCGCGCCATCGTCTCTGGCCGCAACAAACCCCTGCTGGAGATGGAGTTTGTGCCCAAAGGGTCCGACATCAAACCCGGTGACCTGGTCATCACTTCCGGCGTGGGCGGCATTTTTCCCAAAGGGATTCCGGTCGGGCGTATTCACGCCATCGCCGCCACCGAAGAGACCGGCATGTTCCACCTGATCAGCGTCAAACCTCTGGTCGATTTTGACCGCGTCGAAGAGGTGCGCCTGTTGCTCAATCCGATCATCGAATCGGCTTCGCCCCCCATCCAACAGACCTCCGCACCTCCCCCGGCCAGCGCAACCAGTGCCTCGACAACCACCAGACACAGCGGCCAAAAAGCTGCCCTTGCCCCTCTTCCACCCCGTTAACCGCCCCATGATGCCGGTCGCAGCCGTCCCCCTGTTGGTCGCCCTCGCTCTCTCCTTCCGGCATCCTTTGGCTGGCGCGCCGTGTTTCCTTCTCTGTTGATCGCCTGGCTCCCTGCCCTGACCCTGTTGTTGGCCGTCACCCTGCAGGAGATGTTCATTCCTCTGGAAGCCTGGTCGGTCTTGCGCCCCGATCTGCTGTTGATCAGCCTCAGTTACTGGCGTCTCTATCGCCCGGATCTCTGCACCATTCCACTGGTTTTTGTCATCGGTCTGCTGGTCGATCTGTTGAGCGGTTCCCAGTTGGGCCTCAACGCCTTCAGCAAGTTGATCCTGCTTTTGCTCATCGGTCGCTTTGGTCGCCGACTGCGCACCTTGAGCTTTTTGCACGTTCTGTTCGGCATATTGCTGCTCGCCATCCTGGACGCCAGCCTGCACTGGCTGATCATGAGCCTGATCAAAGGGTATGAAGCCCATTGGCCGCTGCTGCTCGGTCGCCCGCTGGCCACCTTTCTGATTGCCCCTCTTTGGGTTTCACTGTTGATTTATCTGCACCATGGCTGGCTGGAAAATGTATAATAGCTGCCGCCTCTCCACCCAGTTTGCCCGGTGACTCTATGTTCGACGAAAAACCGAAAACTTTTCAGATCGATGCCCGCCGCCGTCTGCTGGTACTTGGTGGTGGTCTCGGCCTGCTCTTTTCGGCCCTCACCAGCCGCCTGTTTTATCTGCAACTGCTCAAAAGCGGCACCTTTCGCGATATGGCCGATGACAACCGCATCAGCCTGCAACTGCTCTCTGCCTCGCGTGGCCGCATTTTTGACAGCCAGGGCCGCCTGCTGGTGGAAAATCATCCCGATTATCAACTGGTGGCCATTCCCGAACTGGCCAGCCAGCATCTGCGCCGTTCTCCCCGGGATCGCAGCGGACTGATCCGCCTGTTGGAACTGTTGAAACCTCTGCTGCAACTTGATGAAAAAGAGATCCAATATGTTCTCAAACAAGCCAGCCGACAACGGGCCTTTCTCCCCCTGACCGTCAAAACCCACCTCACCTGGGAAGAGGTCAGCCTGGTGGAAACACGCATCCATGAGTTGCCCGGTGTTACCATCGAAGTGCAACCACAACGCCATTATCGCACCGGCACCCTGGCCTCGCACGCCATCGGCTATCTGGGCGAAGTGAATGAAAAAGATCAAAATCGCTTCTCTGACATTGATTTCCGCCCCGGTGATTTAATCGGCAAATCGGGCGTCGAACGGGCCATGGAACCCTCTTTGCGCGGCATGGATGGATTGCGAGAAATTGAAGTCAACGCCTATGGCCGCCAGGTACGGGAGTTGCGCCGCACCCCACCGCGCCCCGGACAGGATATTACCCTGACCCTCGACATGGACCTGCAACAAGAGGCGGAGCGGGCCCTGACCGAATCATCCGGTGGCACCGGGGCCCTGGTGATGATGCGTCCCTACTCCGGCGAACTGCTGGTCATGGCCAGCCAGCCAGCCTACGATCCCAATCAATTTGTCAACGGTTTTACCCCAGAGGAGTGGAAACAGCTCAATCAGGATCCCAACCGCCCCTTGATCAACAAGGCCATTCAAGGTCAATATCCCCCTGGCTCAACCTTCAAAATGGTGGTGGTGCTGGCCGCCCTGCGCCTGGGCAAACTCAGCGAGCATGACACCATCTATTGCCCCGGCTATACCACCCGCCAGGAGCATCGCTTTTACTGCTGGAAACTGCGCGGTCATGGCTCAGTCAGCCTGCATCAGGCTCTCGCCCAATCCTGCGATGTCTATTTTTATGAACTGGCTGAGCGGGTCGGCATCGACGCCATCCATCAACAGGCTCTCCGCCTTGGTCTGGGCAGCTTGACCGGTATCGCCCTGGAGGGGGAACGGGCTGGCCTGATCCCCTCCCGCGCCTGGAAAAAATCCACCCACAAAGCCGGTTGGTATCCCGGCGAAACCTTGATCACCGCGATCGGCCAAGGGTATGTCCTCTCCACCCCGATGCAGTTGGCGGTGATGATTTCGGCCATCGCCAACGGTGGTGCGGTCTATCGCCCCTATCTGGTGAAACCGGAACGACCCGCGCCCAACCCAAGCGGGCAAAAAGCCGGTCCCGCTGCCATCGCCCCTCTTTGGCACAACCATTTTCGTCCCGAACAGATGACCCTGGTCCATGCCGCATTGGAAGAGGTGGTCCACGGTGCCCTGGGCACCGCCCGTACCGCCAAGCTCAACGGTGTGCGCATGGCGGGCAAAACCGGCACCTCACAGGTGGCCCGTCATCGCCGCACCCAAAGCGGTTCTCTGCTGAAAACCACCCAGCGCCGTCTGATGGACCACGCCATGTTTGTTGCCTACGCCCCGGCGCAACAACCAGAAATTGCCATCTCGGTGATCGTTGAACATGGCGGCGGCGGTGGCACCAACGCGGCACCGGTTGCCAAACGGGTCATGGATCTCTACTTTGCCAAACAACGGGGGGAATCGCTGCCTGCCGCCAATCTGCCGGGCAGCACGCCTATGCAACCCAACCCGGATGACGAACTGGCCGAGGATCCCCCCGATGAAACTCCCGACCACCCTTAAACAACGACACCACCCATGCGGCCTGCCCTGACCCATCATAATCCGGTTACCGAACCGCCCATCCAGCCCGCCGACCCGGAGGATAAAACACGCAATCCGGTCGAAGGAGTGTTGAGTGTTGACGGTTCCACCACCCTGGGCTGGCAGGAACGCTGGCAACGTTTTCCCTGGAGTCTGGTCCTGCTGCTGACCCTCACTTCACTGATCGGCCTGGTGGTACTTTACTCAGCTGCCGGGGTCCACCTCAACCAACCGGAAAGCAACAGCAGCCAATATCTGCTGCGTCAGGGAGGACGTTTTCTCCTGGGGTTGGGGCTGCTCTTTGTGGTGGCCATTGTCGGCAGTGAACGGGTCTATCGCCGTTACGCCTACCTGGCCTATGGCCTCACCCTGGCCCTGCTGGTGGCCGTTTTTCTGTTTGGCAGCATCAGCATGGGTGCCCGCCGCTGGCTCGATATCGGCTTCATGCGACTGCAACCGTCGGAATTGATGAAGGTCACCCTGGTATTGGCCCTGGCCCGCTATTACCACGACCGCGCCGTGGTCTCTGGCTTTGGTTTGCGCGACCTGGCCGTTCCCTTGCTTTTGATCGTGCTGCCGGTGGGCCTGATCCTGAAACAGCCCGACCTCGGCACCGCCATCATCATTGCC
The DNA here is from genome assembly GCA_002753135.1 of Magnetococcales bacterium WMHbinv6. Lineage (GTDB taxonomy): Bacteria > Pseudomonadota > Magnetococcia > Magnetococcales > Magnetaquicoccaceae > Magnetaquicoccus. The sequence continues at coordinate 48,176 of PDZV01000016.1, forward strand.
ACCGTCGGCACGGTGGTGATCGTCATCGCCGGGCTTTCCTGGAAAATGATCGCCCTCTCTTTCTGTCTGCTGGCTGCCGGTCTGCCCATCGCCTGGAACGGCCTGCACGACTATCAGCGACAGCGGGTCTATACCCTCTTCTTTCCAGAACACGATCCTCTCGGTTCCGGCTACCACATCATTCAATCAAAAATTGCCGTCGGCTCTGGCGGTTTTCTCGGCAAAGGGTTTCTCAACGGCAGCCAAAGCCATCTGGATTTTCTGCCGGAGCGCCATACCGACTTTATTTTTTCGGTACTTGCCGAAGAGTGGGGCTTTGTCGGCTGTATTACCCTGATCACCCTGTACCTGTTGATCACCGCCCGCGGCCTGTTGATCGCCGCCTCGGCGCAACACCGGTTCGGCCTGTTGACCGCCGTGGGCTTTATTGCCCTTTTTTCATTTCAGGTGGTCATCAATATTGGTATGGTTATCGGCCTGCTGCCGGTGGTCGGCATCCCGCTGCCGCTGATCAGCTACGGCGGCAGTTCGATGATTACCCTGCTTTTTTCCATGGGACTGATTGCCCATGTTGCCATCTACGCCAAACATCACCGTAAAACCATCTGACAGGATGCCTCGCCATGAAACTCAGCCAACTGGCGCAACACTTCAGCCTGACCCCGCCCTCCCTCGATGCCGAGTTCAACGATGTCGCTCCGCTGCAGGAGGCCGGACAGCATCACCTCTCTTTCATCAGCGACCGTAAATGGCTCGAGCCGCTGTTGTCCGGCCAGGCCCAGGCGGCGGCCTATCTGCTGCCGGCAGAACTGGCCCCGGCATTGCAGCAAGCCGCCATTCCGCACCTGGTCACCCCCACCCCGGCCTGGCATATCGCCAGCGCCGGGGTGTTGCTCGGGCGTCACACCCTCACCGTACCCGGCATCCATGCCAGCGCCAGCATTGATCCTTCGGCCCGTCTGGCCCCTGGCGTGACGGTCGGTGCCAAAGCGGTGATCGAGGCGGAAGCGGTCATTGGTGCCGATACCGTCATCCACGCCGGGGCCGTGATTCACCAGCGGAGCCAAATCGGTGCCCGCTGCATCATCGGCAGCAACAGCGTCATCGGCTTTGACGGTTTCGGTTATGAATATGCCCAGGGCGGCCATCAGAAAATTTCCCACCTCGGCACTGTGATCATCGAGGATGATGTGGAGATTGGGGCCAATACCACCATCGATCGGGCCCGTTTCGGTGCCACCCGCATCGGTTGTGGCAGCAAAATCGACAACCTGGTGCAAATTGCCCACAACGTGGAGATCGGACGCCATTGTCTGATCGTCGCCCAAGTCGGCATTGCCGGCTCCTGCCGCCTCGAAGATGGTGTCATTCTGGCCGGACAGGCCGGTCTGGTACCCCATGTCACCATTGGTCGCGGTGCCCGCGTCGCCGCCGCCACCGGTGTGGCGGGCAGTGTCCCCGCCGGGGTTACCTGGTCTGGCTGGTATGGACAGAATCATCGCGACAACATGAGCCAACTGGCCGCGTTGCGGGCCTTGCCTGCCTTCATGAAAAAGGTCCACTCCTTTTTGAAGCAGTGGGAAAAAGCGCCCACAGAGTAGGATCCGGCATGAAAAAACGCAAAGACCAGAATGATGCTCCTCTGGTCACGGTGGTGCTGCTCAGCTATCAACGCGCCCCGTATACTGATCGTACCCTGCAGGCATTGACCACGCTTGATGCCGGGGTTGATTTTGAATTGATCGTCGTCGATAACGGCTCCGAACCCGCCAGCGTGGCCGCGCTGCAGGCCTGGAATGCCAGCGGGTTGATCGATCAACTGATTCTGCTGCCAGACAATCTGGGCACCTCTGCCGGTTTCAACACCGGCTTTGCCCAGGCCCATCCACACAGCCGCTTTTTGACCAAGCTGGACAACGATATTCTCCTTCTTTCCGCCAACTGGTTGCGTGAAATTGTGGATACATTGGTCATTCGATTGCGACTTGGTGTGAGCAACGGACAAACAAAAAGCCCCTTGGGATCGGCCTTATCCAGGATAGAGCTGGATCAGAGGCGTCGCCAAGGGGCAGTTGGATCACGACACACCATAACACCTTCCCGCCAAGCGGCTGGCTGGATAAAGGGGCGTCAGGAGCCCAGCAAAAACAACTTGGACATCTTGCTTGTCTTTTGCTCCCCCTGCGTCGTTGCAAAAACGTTTACATACTAAAAGTATGCGCTCGTTTTTGCGCCTGGCAGAAGGAGCAAAATCCGGCGCAATCTGCACAAGTTATTTTCGCCAGGCTCCTTACTCTTCGTCGAAGTGACTCAGTTGCAAGGCAGAACCGCGTCCGGAACGATGGCCGCCACCTGTCTGGTTGGTATGGAAAAAGGCAATGGTGGTACGCAAATGTTCTGCTTGCTCTGATAATTTTTCTGCGGTCGAAGCCAACTCACCGGAAGCACTGGCATTTTGCTGAATGACCTGATCCAGGGATTGAATCGCCTGGTTAACCTGCATTGCCCCCTGGGCCTGTTCACGGCTGGAGGTGGCAATCTCTTGCACCAGATCGGAGGTACGCTGAATATCCGGCACCAGATTGGCCAGACGGGTACCGGCTTTTTCGGCCACCATTTTGCTGTGACCGGCCAAATGGGTGATCTCTCCGGCGGCAACCTGGCTGCGCTCGGCCAGTTTGCGCACCTCGGCGGCCACCACCGCAAACCCTTTGCCATGCTCACCTGCCCGCGCCGCTTCAATGGCGGCATTAAGGGCCAACAGGTTGGTCTGGCGAGCAATCTCTTCAATGCTGGAAATTTTACCGGCAATCTCCTTCATCGCCGATACCGCTTCGGCAACCGCCTGGCCGCTCTCCTGGGCATCCTTGTTGGCTGAGACGGCAATCTGTTCGGTGGCCGTGGCATTTTCCGTATTGGTGGCAATATTGGCCGTCATCTGCTCCATGGCAGAGGAGGTCTCCTCAATTGAAGCCGCCTGGTTGCTCGCCCCTTCCGAGACCACATGTGAGGTGGAGACCAAATTGCGGCTGCCATCTGCCACCAACTCGGCTGAATGATGCACCTCGCTGACCACTTCACGCAATTTTTCCGACATCCGTTGCAACGCTTCACCCATGCGGCCCACCTCATCCTGACCGCTGATTTTGATCGTCACATCCAGATCGCCGCTGGCCATCGAAGACAAAGCAGTGGCCATCTGTTGCACCGGTTCGACGATCAACTTGCGCACCATGCCGGTAAACAGCAAAAAGCCGACCACAAAAACCGTACCTGCCGCCAGCACCATTTGCATCAGAATTTCATTTTTGGCACTGCTCAACTCCGACAAGGGCGATGAGATCATGATGGCTCCCACCTGTTGATCCACCCGCCAATCCTCTTGATCAAAGCCAAACCAGTCCATTTTCTGTTTGTTGCCGTGACACTCCAGACACCCCTCATCAGCGCGAATTTCACGCATGAAAACAAATTGACCACTGGCCTCATCCGCCCGGGCCAACTCTTTTTTGCCGCCACGGCTCAACTCATCGAGCAGTGCCAACTCACTGGAAGTGCCCTGAGCCTTCGGATCACGGGGCCGGTCCCGTTTGAAAACCCGCACCCCCATGTGGCTGTTATCCATGGCTGCTTTGACCGCCTCCAGCATGCGAATCACCGGAATGGTCCGGTGCAGGTTGGTCTGCCGGGCACACTGCAAACGGGCTTCCGTAGAGGCAGCTTTGCGGCACTCTTTGGCTTGGGTGAAGGCATCAGAAGAGATCAACTCATCTTTCCATGCCCGCCCCATGGCCACGCGCACATTGTGTCCAGCATCCAAGGCGGCCTGCGCCGTCGAGGCCTTCCGCGATTCAAAGGATTCTACCGCGTCTTTGATATGCAGATAACCCAACACAAAAATGGCCAGCATAAACAGTATGGTAAACAGAATGATCAATTTCTGTCCGATACTCATGGCGGAAAAATTCATGGCGACCTACCTTATGTTGGGGATACATATTGGAAATACAAAGACAATCAGTAATGGAAAACCGCCTCATTCTAGCAAACAAACTCATTATAAAAAAGGAAAAAGCGTGCAACACACAAGGCTATTTTGACAAATATGGCCTGTCAGCCCTGCTGCACGGTAAACGGGCGGCGATGCTGCAAACAGGGGATGCGCTGCCGATTTTGGGCGATGCGCTCCGCTTGCAGTTCGGCCACAACAAATCCGGGACCTTCCGGGCAGTGGGCTACCACCTGGCCCCAGGGTTCAACAATCAGCGAATGGCCATGGGTGCGGCGACCGTTGGCATGATGGCCTCCCTGCCCGGCGGCCAGAATATAAGCAAAATTTTCAATGGCGCGCGCCCGCAACAGCACCTCCCAGTGAGCCTGACCGGTCACTTGCGTAAAGGCGGCTGGAACAGTGATCAGTTCGGCACCGGCCATTGCCAAAGCGGAAAACAGCTCCGGAAACCGCAGATCATAACAGATGGTCAAACCCAAACGACCAAACGGTGTCGCCACCACCACCGCCTTCTCTCCGGCTGCGACCCAATCCGATTCGCGGTAGGGGATCTCGCCGCCCAGATCCACATCAAACAGATGAATTTTATCATAACGGGCCCGAATCTGCCCTGTCTCATCGAACACAAAACAGCTGTTGCTCATCCGTTCCGATCCTTCCAGACGGATGGCAATCGAACCGCCCACCACCCAGACCCGGTGCCGGGCGGCAAACTCTTGCAAAAACTGTAAACTGGGACTGGCAGCGACATTCTCCCGATGGGCCAGTTTTTCTTCATCACTGCGCCCCATAAAGGAAAAATTCTCCGGCAACACCAATAATCCGGCCCCTTGACGCACGGCAGCGCTCATCCATCGCTCCGCCTCAGCCAAATTGTGCGCCCGATCCGGCGAAGAACAGAGTTGAATGACCGCTGCCCGCTGCCCGCTCATTTTGCCAACAATCCATCCAACTCGCCGGTGGCTTCCAACTCATGCAGGTCATCACAGCCACCCACATGCTGCCCGTTGATAAAAATTTGCGGCACCGTGCGCCGTCCGTTGGCCAGAGAGATCATCTCCTCCCGCCGCTCGGGCTGTTCGGTCAAATTGATCTCCTGAAATGCAACCTGTTTTTTGCTCAACAACGCCTTGGCCCGAATGCAAAACGGGCACACCGTGGTCGAATAAATCACAACTTCAGCCATTACCAGCTCCTTGAATCGGTAAGAATCGAATAATCCACACTCCCTGCCGGTGCCCCTGTCAGCTCCCGTTGCACCACTGCCAGACAGACTACCACCACCCGTCCGGCCCCTGCCTGCTTCAATGCCCGGACCGCCGACTGCATCGTCGCTCCGGTGGTATAGACATCATCCAACAACAGCAGATCCTTGCCCGCCACCAACGCCGACTCAACCCGAAACGCGTCGCGGAGATTGACAGCCCGCTCGACGGCACTTAAACGGGTTTGCGGTTTGGTGCGTTTGATACGACGCAAGGCCCGGGTCTGCAACGGCACATGCAAACGTCTGGCCACTGTCGCCGCCAATAAGGCCGACTGATTGTATCGGCGGCGCAACAGACGCAACGGATGCAAAGGAACCGGCAACACCAGTGCCGGCGTTTCCCATTGCAAGCTGTTGCCCAGGCGCTGCCACAGCAGCCAACCCAACGTCCTGGCCCACTCTGGACGATCCGCAAACTTCAGACCGATGAGCCAGGAGGCGATGGGGTCGTCATAGCTGAAGGCAAAATAGGTGGCGTCGGCATGCTGCTCTGGCTCTGCCAGACAGTGGCCACACCCCTGGCTGACGTGCGCCGTACGCTGCCCGCAGCGCAGGCAATAACAGTCCGGGGAAGCAGGCAAGGTTGTCATGCAGGGGAGGCACAACTGGTCCACCGCCTCTGTCTTCTGTCGGCAGAGCAGACATTCGGCTGGAAAAAGAGCCTCCAGAAAATAACGCCACCCTCTCTGCCACCACCCCCCGTTCACCCTCTCCCTCCGACCCCTCCTCGGCACGACAGGCCAACGACACAAAAAAGGGTAGCCCGCGCATTTTACGCTGGCAATCCTTCTGCAACCGTTGTAGCTTGCTCAGAGCAGATCGTCCATTCTTTTTTTCTCAGACCAGCGATCCGACGCCGCCCCATGAACGCAAACCACACCCCATCCTATCCAGAGATTCTCCTGCAGGCCACCGAACTGCGCCAACAGGATCAAATTGTCAACGTCGACGAAGAGACGCAACAACTGGTTATTTTTCGTTTATCGGACAACACCTTCGCCATTCCCGGCCACGCGGTGCGCGAACTGCTGCCGGTGGGCGAAATTGTCGCTGTGCCTGGCAGTTCCCCCCTCTTTCTCGGCGTTGTGCCCGTACGCGGCGAAATTGTTTCGGTCCTCGACCCAGCCCGTCTGTTGCACCTGCTGCCAGCGACCACCTCCTCGGCCCGCAATCGCCGCAGTCGCATCCTGATCATACAAAAAGAGGAGAGAAACACCGGCATGCTGGTCGATGCCGTCGAAGATATTCGTGAGTTTCCCAAAAGCGCCCTGCAAACGCAACCAGCCACCCTCAGTGCCGAGCTGGAAAAATTATGCGCTGGCCAGTTGCTGTTTGACAATCAGCCCACCCCCCTGCTGGATGTGGAAGCCTTTTTCCAAACCCTGCAGGAGCTGTGTACGTGAGCGGGGCAAGCCCCTCTCAGGAACTGCTCATCCTGCTCTTTGCCTGCCGGGAGAGTCGACTCGGCATTGAGGCCAGACAGGTGGCCCGCACTCTGCGCTGGCAGGAAGGGGTGGCGATAAACAATTTTAGTTATTTTCATCAGCAGATCGACTGGCAGGAGGAGCCGCCACCCTATAGCGACCCATTTCTGCTCTTTCCTGCCCCACAACTGCAGCGGCAAGGGAGTTTGCTGGTGGACCGTCTGCAGGGGTTGCTGGCCGTGCCCTACCGGCAGCTGCGACCCTGGCCACCCGGTCTGATCCCGCGCCAGAACCGCAACCCCTACTGGGCCATTGCCCTCCCCGCCTCCGGCCCGATTCTGCTGCTCGATCTGGCGGTGTTGCTGCCCCCTGCCGTCAGCGGGTCGGCGTCAGATTGATCCCTCTCTGCCTTTTTTCATCTTTCGGTAAAGCAAAAAAAGGGCTGAATCGCGCATATCCAGAACCAGCCAGGCTCCAAATCAGGCGAAACAGCCATAATCCGGCCAACACCCCGCCAAGCAGCAGATGTCGATCCAACTGCCAAGCCGGATCCAGCCAGCCAGAGAGCAAACAGGCCAACACCAACCCGGTCACCATCCAGTGAAAAAAACGGATGGGACGATCCCACACCTCCAACTCCGCCCGAGCGCAGCTGCGCAAATAGAGCAACAAACGCCGACGCCAATACTGCTGTGCCACGCTTTTATCCTTGTTCGCAACGGAGAGTTGCCTGCCGGTTATGCCACCAGTCGTTCTCCCTGCATGACCAACACCGGGCAATGCGCCTTGCCGATCAGGTGGATCAACGGATTGACGTTGAACAGGCGATCGATCATTGAGCGGTCCCGTGGTTCACAGACAATAATATCGCAGGTACGTTGACGGGCCACCTCCAGACTGGCATCGTTGGCGTCACCATCCTGCACCAACCCATCGGCATCAATCTGTGCCATTTTGGCTTTGGCCACCAGGCGATTGACCGTCTGATTGACTTCGCTGCGCCCCTCCTCTTTCTCTTCCACCGTGGTCAGAACGGTCAAAGGCAGGTGGGCCATCTGCGCCACCGAAAAGGCCCCATCGGCTACAGCATCCCCTTCACTCAACTCCGGCGAGACCGCCAACAACACCCCATTGGTCCAATAGGAGAACAGGCGCGGCACCACCAAAACGGAACACTCCGCCTTTTCAATAATTTTCGCCGTCGCATCCCCGACCATAAACTTGGCCATGCCACGCCGACCACGCCGACCAATAATCAGCAAGTGCGCCCCCACCTCTTTGGCCACGCTGAGAATACCGTGACTGGGATCCTTGGCCGGTCGCAACAACACCGTACTTTCGATTCCCTTCTCCCTGCACAGCTCATGGATCCGTTCCACGTTCAACGAGGCATCCTGTTCTTCCACAATCGCCGCATCCGTTCCCGGTTCCGCCATCAACAGACGCAACACAACTAATTGTGAGCCATGTTGAGTCGCCATTTCAATGCCGACCCGTTCCACCCCAGCCGAAAACTCTGAGCCGTCAGTCGCCAACAAAATAATTTTGAACTGGTTCGGATCCACCATACTGTCGTGACTCATGATCTCTCCCTTGGCAAATATTCTCCCCGCATGCAGCACCCCCCTTAGGCACGAAAAGAGACGAATGCCGCTGCACACACGCATTCTTTACCGCGTATGGTATGCGGAAAGTGCATCCGCTTCAAGGCGATTGTGAAACAGAACCATCAATCTGAAATATTTTTCACATTGATTCTGCCAGGAAACCCTGCATGAATGGTATTTAGACGCTTCATGTTCGCAAAAAAAATCTCAATATCTTAAAAAAATTTCACATTCCTGCTTGCCGTCTTCTTGACGCCAACAAAAGGGTACGATTATAGTGGCTGACCGTAGAGGTTGCCGCTTATCCCTCTGCTCTCGCCTATTCTCGACCATCAGACCACGTAAACGGGAGGATGACCAATGGCTGCGATCGTCGTCGATGAACCGCAAACTTCCCTGGGCGGCAACCAGCCACCCATGTACGTGGAAACAATCCGCCGCCTTTATCGCAAGGGGGCCGATACGCAATTGACCCGGATCATCAGCCGACTGCTGCCCGGCGATATTGCCATGGTGATCAATTCGACCGATGAACCCGAGGAGGCTGCTGATCTGTTCAACCTGATCACCCAGCCGACACAGGCCGGAGAGACGCTGCAAAATCTCAAAGAAGAGCATCAAATCCACATCATCTCCACCTGCACGCTCGACCGTGCCGTGGCGGTGCTGGAAAATTTGCCGCCGGACACCCGCAGCCGTATTCTCAGCAAGCTGAATCCGGAAGTGGGTTCACACATCATGAACGCCCTCGGCCAGGAGACCCGCAAGGAGGTGCAAAGCCTTCTGCAGTATCTGCCTGATACCGCCGGTACCTTGATGACCACCCAGTTTTTCGCCATCGATGAGAACACCACCGCCCGGCAAACTCTGGAGACCTTGCGCAGCCTGCCCTATCACGAATTTGTTTTTTACGTCTACGTTCTGGACGAGCATAACCGTCTGATCGGGGTCAGCTCTCTGCGCCGTCTGCTGCTCTCCTCAGCCGACAAGCGGGTGGGCGACATCATGGATCGCCGCGTGCAGACCGTCAACGTCGACAGCCCGCAGGAGGAGGCCGCCAAACTGGTGACCGCCCACGATCTGATGGCCATCCCGGTCGTCAACGATCAAGGGGTGTTGCGTGGTATCATCACCGTCGATGATCTGATCCATGTCATCCAAAATGCCGACACCCAATCGATGCTCAAATCGGTGGGTGCCGACTCGGATCAATCGCAGGGTATTCTGACTCAGGCCATTACCAGCATTGCCCGCAATCGCCTGCCCTGGCTGCTGGCACCCTTTCTCGGTGGCCTCTTTGCCGCCTGGACTCTGGGTGAATTTGAAGAGACCATGTCCCGGGTGATTCAATTGAGCTTTTTCATGCCGATGATTTTCGGTATGGCGGGCAATGTGGGTAGCCAAACCGCCGTCGTCGCCGTGCGTGGCCTCGCCACCGGCGTCATTCAGGTCAGCGACTATTTTGCTCTTCTGTTCAAAGAGACCAAAACCGGCATTTTGATCGGACTGTTTTATGGTGTCTGCCTGTCACTCTACGCCATGTTGGTCTTTAAAAGCTCTACCCTGGCCTTTGTCGTGGGCATCAGCATTTTGTCCAATATCACCTACGCCGGGGTGATTGCCTCCAGTCTGCCGTTGCTCTTGCAACGCATGGGGCATGATCCGGCCATCGGCGGTGGTCCCTATGTGCTTACCACCGTTGATGTACTCGGGGTGATCAACTATTTGATGATCGCCACCGTCGTCTACGGCTTCTGATACCGTCCCCTCGCCAACCTTTGACGTCCAGGATAACTGCTATGGCCATGATGGATCTGGAAGAGAGCAAATCGGCACCTTCCCAACCACCAAAAAATAATATCGCCGAGGCCATCGTCCGCCTGCATCGCCGTGGTGCCGGTACCCATCTTTCGCAACTGCTCAGCAAACTGAAAGCCGCTGATATTGCCACCGTCCTCAACAGTTTCCCGGAAGAGCGGACCCAGGAGGTGTTTGCAACCATTACCCCCGCCATCCATGCGGCGCAGGTGGTGGAACTGCTGAATGATTCCCATACCCGGTTTATTTTTCGCCAACTCCCCACCGATCAGGCATGGTCTATCCTCAATAATCTGCCGATGGAGGTGCGTACCGTCATTCTGAGCAAACTGGATGATGCCACCAGTGAACGACTGCAAGATGCCCTGGAAATCCGTCAAATGCCACAACGCCCGGTGGACAATTTTTCCTACAAGGAAAATACCGCTGGCAGCCTGATGGAGACCAACATTTTGGCTCTGCCACAAACAATGACCTCTGCCGAAGCGATCCGCACCATCCAGGAGATGACCGATCAAAATTCCATCTTCTATCTTTATGTTATCGATGAGATGCACCGGCTCACCGGCGTCTGCTCCCTGCGCCGCCTGATTCTGGCCAATCCGGATAAATTGTTGATGGAGTTCACCACCACACGACTGGTCAAAGTTCATGTGGACTCCCCGCAAGGCAATGTTGCCAAACTGATCTCCCGCCACCGGCTCCTGGCCGTGCCGGTTGTCGATGAGCTTGGCATGCTGGTCGGACAGATCACCATCGATAATCTGATCGACATCATCCAGGAAGAAAACACCGAATCGATCATGAAAATGGCCGGTATCGGTTCCAGCAAAGCCAATGTTCTCAGCCAATCTCCCTGGCAGATTTTTGCCACCCGGGTACCCTGGCTGATTACCGCTTTCGTTGCCTACCTGCTCATTTCCGCCATCCTGGACGGCTTTGAACACACCCTTGCTGCCGTCGTGCAGCTGGCTTTCTTTTTTCCCATCGTTATCGGCATGTCTGGCAACGCGGGCAGCCAAACCGGTGCCGTGGTGGTACGCGGTCTGGCCCTCGGCACGCTGCACGAAGGCCACTTTTTCAAGTTGCTCTTCCGCGAAGTGGGGGTCAATGTCATTCAAGGCAGCGTCTACGGCTCCGCCCTCGGTCTGGCCTCCTATTTCTTTTTCCAAAACCATCTGTTGTCGATGACCCTCGGCATTGCCATGACCCTGAGTATCGCCTGTTCTGCGGCGATTGCCATGTCGTTGCCTTTCTTTTTCAAGAAAATGGGGGCCGATCCGGCGGTTGCCGCCGGACCATTGGCCCTGGCCTTTATCGATATGGTCGGCTCGGTCAATTATCTGACCGTCGCCTTTTTGATGTTTTCACCGTAACGAAGTGATAAGCCACAGGTCGGCGTCGAACGTCGGCCTGCGGCTCTATTCGCCTAACAAATTGCGCACCGTATCCAACAGATGGTCCTGGTCAAAGGCCCCCTTGACAATGTAGGCCGAGGCCCCGGCCTCGATGCCACGCCGTTTATCCTCCTCTTTGTCGCGCGAGGTGACCAGAATGATCGGTGTGTGGCGATAGCGTTCATGGCGACGCAGTTTGCGCGTCAAAGAAAAACCATCCAATAACGGCATCTCCACGTCGGTCAATACCAGATCAAAAACATCGGCAACCGCTTTGCTGTACCCCTCTTCGCCATTTTCCGCCAGGCTGACCCGATAGCCCGCCGCCTGCAGGATGGCCTGCTCAATCTCCCGGTTGGTGCGCGTATCATCCACCACCAGCAGATGCCGCCCCTGGCGCAACACCCCTGATTTGCTCTCTCCAAACCGCTCCGCCCCCATCTCCTGCACCCGCTTCCAGAGCAGAACACCATCCAGGACCAGGACAATTTCATTATGTCCAGAAATCATCATCCCGGAGGCAAAGGGATGCCGACGCATGAAATAGGGCAGCGGCTTCAACACCACCACCTCCTCATCGACCAAGGCATCACACAACAGACCCCGGTTGCCCTGGGCATTGGCCAAAATCAACAGCAAACGCCGCCGACTCTGTTCTTCTTTCTCTGGCAACAGCGATGGTTTTATCCCCAACACATCCTGCAAGGCCACAACCGGTATCATCTGTTCGCGCAGAGGCAACGTTTTGTTGCCCAGCACCGTCAGCAGCTCTTCTTCGCTCACCGCGACAATCTCTGCCACCGCCGCCCCGGGAATGGCCAACAACACCCCCGCCACCCGCAACAGCAATACCCGCACCGTGGCCAAGGTCAACGGCAAACGCAACAGAAATCTGGTCCCCTGTCCGGCCTCGCTCTCCACCCGGATCGAACCCTGCAACTCTTGGACAATATTTTTTTTCACCACATCCATGCCCACACCACGGCCCGACAGATCGGTCACCGTGGCCTGGGTACTCAAACCGGGATGAAAGATCAGCTCCAACACCTCGCTGGCCGAAAGCTGTGTGGCCGCCTCTGCGCTGAGCAGCTGTTTTTCTTTCGCCACCGCGATCAGCCGCTGCCGATCGATCCCTTTGCCGTCATCGCGCAGTTCAATGGTGACATCGCCCCCCTGGGTACCGGCCAACACCTGAATGGTCCCTTGCGGCTCCTTGCCAAGCCGCTGCCGCTCTTCCGGCAACTCGATGCCATGATCCACCGCGTTGCGCAGCAAATGGAGAAACACATCGCCCAATTTTTCGATGATCACCCGATCCAGGCGGGTTTCCCCACCGCGCACCTGCAGGGTGATCTCTTTGCTGCTGGCCTTGGCCAAATCCCGTACCAGGCGGGGCAACATGTCAAACAGGGTGGTCAACGGCAACAGGCGCATTTCCAGGGTGTGGGCATACAAAGCATCCAACACCTGATCCAACAGGGTGACATCGGCCCCCATCTGCGCCAACGTCTGCTGCAACTGCAGCGTCAAACTCTGCAGCCCCTTGGAAGGTCGATCATCCGCCAGACGACTGCACAACTGATGCGCCTGGCGCACATCCGCCAGGCGCTGCTTGATCCGTTTGCGGAAAAACAGAGACTCGCCCACCGTCTGCAACAGGCGATCAATCTGCTGGGCATCCATACGGATGGTGGCATCGCTGCTGCGCCCGATGGAACGCATTGCCGGAACCCGTGCTGCTGCCAGCGGACGCCGTGCGCTCTCCTCGCCAGGAGGTGGCGGCATGCCGCTGACGAACGGCGGGCTGGCCGATGCCAGTGGTGCCGCTGGCGGCTCCGCCGGTGCAGGAGACGGCACGGCGGCAGGGAGCGGGGCGGGCGGGGCGGGCATACTCTCTTCAAACCGACCTGCCGCCATCTGTTCCAGGGCCTGACAGAGCGCCTCATCTTCCACCAACTCACCCGCACCGCTGGCCACCTGCTCCAACAAACCACGCAAGGCATCCAAACCCGCCAGCAACAGATCCCCCATACGTGGCGACCAGGCGATGCGCTGCTCACGCAACGCCCCCAACACATCCTCCATCTTGTGCGCGGTCAGAGAAATGGCCGGGAAACGCATCATCCGCGCGGCCCCTTTCACGGTATGGGCTGCCCGGAAAAATCCATCCACATCCGTCGCTGCCAGAGCCGCTGCTGGCGGCAACTGCTCCCACAACAACAAACAACGCTCCATCTCGCCCACATGGCTGTGGGCATCGGCCAAAAAGGAGGCAATAAATTGCGCCCGGTTCAAGGCCATATCAGCCGTCCGATGCCAGAGTGAGCCGTACCTCGGTCAATTTGAAACGGGCCACCTGCTCCTTCTGATTCTGGGCCAAATGGGTCATCTCTTTGATTCCCTGACTGATCTGGTTGAGCGAAGCCGAACTTTGCTGAATGCCCTGCTCGATCCCCTGCAAGGCGACCAAAATCTGCCGGTTGGCGGTCTCCTGCTGCTGGGTGGCCAAAGAGATCTGCTGGGTAGCATCGGTGGTACTGCCCACCCCTTCCACCACCTCCGCCAACATGCGCGCCGCACGCATGCTGATCTCCATCCCCTCTTCCACCTGTTCGGCATCACGCCGGGCCGCCTCCACCAATCGTTCGATGGTGGCATGAATCTGTTCGACCCGCGCCGCAATATGACCGGTGGACTCCATCACCGAATCGGCCAAACGACGAATCTCCGAGGCCACCACCCCGAACCGTTTGCCCGCCTCCCCGGCGCTGGCCGCCTCCAGGGCGGCGTTAAAGGCCAACAATTTGGTCTGATCGGCAATCGCGTTGATGATGTTCATGATTTCGGTGATCTCCACCGATTTTTTCCCCAACTCGGCAATCGCCCGGCCACTGCGCCGGTTGGCTTTGGTAATTTTTTTCATCCGATCGATGACCACCGCCATCTCTGCCGCGCTTTGGTTGGTCTTTGACCAGGCATCGCTCGACATCTGCAACACCCGACGGGCATTGTCGGCAATCTGCGCTGATGAGGAGGACAACTCCTCCATGGTACAGGTGATTTCGGTGACCGAAGCCACCTGTTGCACCGCCGTTGTCGATTGCTGCTCGACCGCCGCCGAAATTTCCGCCGAAGAGCGGTTGACATTATCCGTGACATGCAGCACCGCCCGAATGGATCGTTCCAAGCCATCCGCCAACCGGTTGGCTGCATCCATGATCTGGAACAGTTCATTGCGAAACTGCAGCGGTACGCGAAAATGAAAACTTAAATCACCACTGGCCAACTGATCCAGGCCGCTGGGGACCTTATGCAGATAGCGCTGGAAAATTTTTCCGACCCATAAACCGAGTACCACGGTCAAGAGTACCCCGGTCGAAGTACCGATCAGGCTGCTCCATTGGGTACGCCGCACCTCCGACTCGGTGGCGACCACCTGTTTGGCCATTTTTTGATCCATCCACTGCATTTGCCGCTGCACATCTTCAGTAATTTTTTGTGCCGTCTTTTCCATGCTGGCAATGGTGTGCGCCACCTGGGAATCGACGGCCACCAACAGGTCCAAAGTCTGCTGATAGGGGGCCATTTCCAGTGTCTTGCGCACTTTTGCCAGCGATTCGCTGGCATCCCGGGCCAGGCGATCCAACACCACCCGCAAACCGTGCGCCCGCCCCTCGCTCGGATCGGCCATATAATCCACTTCGGCCAAATGCAAATCGGCCAGTGCCGACTCCAGTGAGCGGTTTTCCAGCTCATAGATTTGAATTTCAATCGTCTCCCGCTGGCGACTCAAGGTCTGGCGCAGGGATTGACTCTGGGTAATCGCTTCGGTCAACTGGGCAAAGGCAGCGGCATATTCGCGCAAATCGGTGCGAATGGCCTCGATGGCCTCTCCGCCCAGTTCAGCAATCTGCTTTTGCAGCTCGTTGAGCAGGGGCTGCATCGGTTTGGCCGACTCCAGCTGGCGGCTCAATTGCACCTTCATGCGCACATTTTCCGCCTGTGCCACCCCCAGCGAAACCAGACGCCAGCCATCCTTGTCGCGCAGGCCCCGGTACAAATCCCGATTGACCTCCTGCACATCCCCCAAAGAGGCAAGGTTGAGAGAGATGACCGCCAGAAAAAGGACCAGGGACACCCCGGAGGTCAAGCGCATCCAGGTAGCAATGGTAAAGCGGGCAAACAGTTCCGAACGATTGTGCAGCGACCAACGCCAAATGCCGTCCACCATAACCCATACCCTCCGTTTCTACTCTGGTTTGATCTGTTGTAACCGGTTTTGGCAGCCATCAACCAGCTCCTGCACTGTCAACGGCAAGGGCAGAAACGGCAAACCATGCCGTTGCACACCATCGCTCTGTTTGAGCCGGCAGATGACGATTTGATACTCACGAACTGCCATGGCCATCTCTTGCAACAACTCATAGGCCAACGCCAAATAATAGTGTGGCAACCAACTGTCCGGGCGCAAAAAAACCGCTGCCCGCAAATGGGCAATCTGCTCGATCGGATCCCCTCCCTCCTGGTGCAACCCCATGGCCAACAGCAGCAGTCCCTCAAAACAGAGTGCATCCCGTTTGATCACCGCCCGACAGAGTTCCACCGCCTGGCGCAGGGCCTGGCGATCCTCCGTCAGGCATAACAAAATGGCCGCCCGCAAAGTGGCCACCTGTGGATGGGGTGGATCACTCCACAACCGCTTGAGCAACAACTGCAACGCCTCTTCCAGCGCACCGGCAAGGACCAAACGGATCACTTTGGCCATCTGCTTCTGCCGATCCTGTTTGGCCTGCCCTTTTTCCCCGGCCATCAGCAGATCCTGCGCCACCTCGAAGGCCCGCGACCGGGTGGTCCCCGCTGGCTGCTGGCCAGGCGGCATGGCGACAGGCTGCCCATCCCGACGATTTTCCCCCTCCCAGGCCACGGCGGCAACCACACTGCGTCCGGCCCGTTTGCGAAAGAAAAAACGGCCCTGCCACGACTCGAGGTGAACATTGCCCGGTCGCACCTGCGGCTGATTGTGGAAAAATATTTCCGCCGGGCTGAGAAAAAGACAACCACCCGGGGCCAATTGATCCAATAGCCGGTTGAAGACGGCCCGCTTGGTGGCGGCATCAAAATAGATCGACACGTTGCGGTAAAAGATAAAATCCACCCCCTGCATCGGGTCCGGATAAATGGCCGACATCAAATTTAACGGGAAAAAGTGTACCCGGCGGCGCAAGGCATCGATAACCCGCTCCCGCCCGCCAACCTCCCGGGTAAAATAGCGCTGACGCAAGCACGGATCACAATTGCGAAAAGCATACTCGCCATAAACGCCGCCTGCCGCCAACTGCAAGGCCCGGCCATCGACATCGCCACCACGCACACCGAAACCGCACTCTTCCCCATGCCTCTCCAACAACAGAATGGCCAACGAATAGGCCTCTTCGCCGCTGGCACAACCGGCGCTGACCACGTTAACCGTGCGCTCCGCCGCCTGTTGCTGGCGGTAGGCGGGCAGCAGATCGTCGCAAAAGAGACGCAACTCTTCGATACCACGAAAAAAATAGGTTTCGTTGACCGTCAACAGCGACAACAGCGCCGCAAACTCCGCCGCATCTTCCTGCACCCGCTGCCAATAGGCCTTCCGGGAGGTGATACCACAGGCCAATTGACGGTCTTCAATCCCTTCCCGCAGTTTGCTGATCCGGTTCTGATCAAAAAACAGTCCGCTCTGCTCCCGCACCAGTGCCTGCCATCGGGCCAGATCGTCGGCTGACCAACTCTCTTCTGCCGTCGGCCCGCTCATCACCCACTGCCCTGAGTGCGCAGAAAATCGCCACACGCCGCCGCCGACATCGGCCCGGCAATCCACTGCCCTTGCATGACATCACAGCCGTAGGCAAGCAACAGTTCCCGGTCGGCAGCACTGCCGACCCCTGCAGCCAACAGACGCCAACCCATCGCCTTGCTCAAGGCATGCCACCCCTGCAACAACTCCGCCTGCTGACTCCCCGCCACCACTCCTTGCCAAAACTCCTGCTCCAGCTTGAGCAATCCGACCCGTGCTGCCTGCAGAATCGCCGGGGCGAAGGGTGTCCGCCCGACATCGCGCAGGGCAATGGTCACACCCAGCGATTGCAACTGTTCAAAGATCGGAGACATTTTCTGCCACTGACTCATCAGGACGGCACAACTGATTTCAAATTCCAAACTTTCCGGCGCAATCTCTGCCGACTGCAACACCACCTGAATCATCTCCGTCAACACTGCCCCCTGCTGCAAATAGCGCAACGACAATGGCAGGGTGATGCGCTGCAGGGCATGCCCTTCGCCACGCCAGAGGTGAAACTGCTGGCAGACGTTCTCCATCATCCACAAACCGACCGGCACCACAAGATCGGTCTGCTCCAGATGGGCCATGAAACGGTCGGGAGGAACCGTTTCCCCCTCCCGTTGCCAACGCAACTGGGCCTCCACTCCCAACACCCGACCGCTTGCCGTCTCCACTCGGGGTTGATAATAGATGGCAAACTCCCGCCGGTCCCAGGCGACGCTCATGGCCCGTTCCATGCGCACCCGTTCTGCTGCCGCTTCGTTCATCGCCGGGGTAAAAAAGCGGAAGGTGCTGCGTCCGGCCTCCTTGGCCTGATACATGGCCGCATCGGCATTTTTTAACAACTGTTCCATATTGTCGGCATCGTTGGGAAAAAAGGTGATACCGATCGAGCCGGAAATCGACCCCTCCCCCTGGGGCAGATGAAACGGTTTGTTCAACTCCTCCAGAATGCGCCGCGCCACATACTCGATGTAAAAGGCGTGCGTCAACCAGGGCAAAATGACGGTAAACTCATCCCCCCCCAAACGGGCCAACAGATCGGTACCGCGCAAACAACCGGAAATGCGCCGGGAGGCCTCCTGCAACAGGCGATCCCCCGCCTCGTGGCCCAGGGTATCGTTGACCTGTTTGAAACGGTCCAGATCGATGAACATCAACACCAGATCTTTGCCGTTGCGCTGCGAAGCGGTAATCGATTGCGCCAGACGATCATAAAACAGCGCCCGGTTGGCAAATCCGGTCAAGGGATCATACTCTGCCTTCTGTTTGAGCGCCTCTTCCAACTGCTTGCGTTCCAGAACGCTGGCCAGCGTCGAGGCGATGGATTGCAAAAAACTCCCTTCTTCCGGCAGGGGTTGGCGTTCGTGCGCCAGGTAGAGTTTCAGCACCCCGATGGGACGCTGCTGCAAGATGATTGGCACCACATAGCGACTGCTGTCGCTCATCCCGGTACAGTTGCTGCCTGGCTCTACCTGATCGTGGGCAATGAATAAAACACGCCCCTCGGTCATGGCCTGACCACACAAAGCACGGGCCAACTGCTCCTGGCCGATGCGCGCACAGGCGTTTTGTTGCGCTTTGCTCAACCCGTGCGACGCTTTGAGCAACAAATCGCCGCTTTTGGCCTCCAATAAAAAAATGGCCCCCTTGCCCTGCAAATCCATCCAGGAGACCGAGAGAATCACTTGCAACATCAATGACAACTGCTCTGCCAACCCCAGGCCGGTCATCGCCGATTCCAGCAAGCGGTAAATGACCGTGCGCGATTCAAAATCCCGCTGAATTTGTGCCTCATTCTGCTGGCGAATCAACAACTCGGCAGCCAACTCCCGGTTGCTCTGCTGCAACGCCTCCAGCAACTGACGGTTTTCCTGCTCGATCCGTACCTTATCCAACAGCTTTTGTACGGCAAACAACACCGTGGCTTCAATATTTTCATCTTTGAGCAGATAATCGTCGGCACCGTCATGAATCACCCCAATGGCCGTACCCACATGGTCGTTGCCCGACAGAACAATGATCGGCAGACGAAGGCCATCGCGCCGCAAATGTTGCACCAATTGGGTACCGCTCATGCCGGGCATGTTCAAATCGGTAATCATCAGAGCAATACCGCCATCTCCGTGCAGCGTCTGCAAAGCCTGCTGGCCTTCCGCCGCCTCGGTAACCTGATAGCCCCCCTCTTCCAGCGCACTGCGCAGCAACATGCGGGTAAACCCGTCATCGTCGACAATCAAAATGTGCGGTGCAATCTCCATCGGCTTCACTGGCAACATCTCCCACCACTGATTCACATCAGTATTTTGTTGTTCTCTGTCTCTTGCCGCTTGCAACACTCCGTTACTTTAGTCTAGCAAACCGCTATCGGTCACGCTAACAAAATTCACGGCACCTGGGATAATTTCCTTGGGAAAAAATTTTTTTGTGCTTATCCTGTCAGCGGTTATGTTACGCTATTCCTTTACAATAATTCTTGTTTATCCGCCGCAGACAATCCAGGAGAAAAGTGTGGAACCCATCAAGGTCCTTATCGTCGATGACAGTGCCGTGGTCCGTCTGGGCATCCGTAAAATGTTGGCCACCGATCCAGAGATCCAGGTGGTGGGCGAAGCCACCAACGGCCTGGATGCCATCACGCAACGGGATAAACTTGCCCCGGACATCATCACCATGGATGTCAACATGCCGGGGATGAACGGACTGGAAACCACCGCCCAGATCATGTCCAACAACCCGGTACCGATTTTGATCGTCACCGATCTGGATACCGCCAACCTGGCCTTTGAAGCCATCTCCTATGGTGCCCTGGACCTGTTGGGCAAGGCGGAAATCAACCCGGAAAACACCGGGCAATTTATCCGCAAGGTTAAATTATTATCACAAATAAAAGTTATTCGTCATTTGCCGCCCCGCCGTCTGCCGTCGGATATTCCCACCCCATCCGAACCATTGACCGGCGGCCATGCCCTGGATTGGATCGTTGCCGTTGCCTCCTCCACCGGCGGCCCCAAAGCGCTGATTACCCTGTTGAACACCTTGGGCTCCGACTGGCGCGCCCCGGTGGTGGTCGCGCAACATATCCATACCGACTTTATTGCCAAACTGGTGGAGTGGCTGGAGAGCGTCACACCACTGGTGGTCTGCGTCGCCACCGATCAGCAACGCCTGCTGCCCGGCCATGTCTACCTCTCTCCTGCCGAACGCAACCTGGAAATTTCCAGCCAGGGGCGCACGGTGTTGGTGCCCCCCAACCCCAAAGAGATCTATCGTCCCTCCTGCAACGCCCTGCTCAGTTCGGTAACCCGCCGTTATGGTTTGAAAAGTATCGGCGTCATTTTGACCGGCATGGGCGATGATGGCGTGGAAGGAGCCAAAGCGATCAAAGCAGTGGGCGGTCATGTCCTGGCACAGGATGAGGCCAGCTGTGCCGTCTATGGCATGCCGATGGCGGCACAAAAGGCCGGTTGTGTCGATCATGTGTTGCCAATTCAGGAAATCGGCAACAAAATCCGCGCCATCGTCGACCGCCGCGCCATCCCCCGTGCCCTGCAGGGGCGATGATTGACCATCACATGACAGCCATCAGACACATTTCTGGCACTTTGCGCATAATTCCAGCTCTTCACATTTCCTGCAGTTTGTCGTATACTTCGCGCCATCGGTCGTGATACGTTTCTTCGGATCATTGCCCAGGGAAGATCGGACAAAATCCATTCCAGCACAAGGAGAGAAAAAAGTGCGTATTTTGATCGCTGACGATGAGCCAACCAATCGGCTGCTGCTGCAGCAACTGCTCAAAGCTGTGGCCCAATGCGACCCGGTCGCCGATGGTCGTGAAGCCGTCGATTTTTTCAAAGCTGCCTTCGATAGCGAACTGCGCTACGATCTGGTATTGATGGATGTGATGATGCCGGAAATGAACGGACACGATGCCCTGGCCTCGATCCGCATGTTTGAAGAGTTGCGTGGCGTCACACGCGACAACGAGGCCGTCATTATACTGGTTACCGCCATCGATGCCGGTGATGATGCGGTTGCCGCCTTCAGCATCGCTTTCCGCACCGACTATCTCCAGAAACCGGTTCTTAAGGAGAATTTGTTCAGAAAGTTACGCGAACACCAGTTGTTGCCAGGCGACCCCTCCTGAAAGCCGGGAGGATGACACGCAACCGCGCGATCATTTCGCTCCGCTTACGCAGGCGAGAGGAGTGGGCGGCTGTTGCGGTCGTTAACTCTTTGGCAGGCACGGTGTTTGCGTAAAGCAATGTCTGTTCAATCCTCGTGCAAGGACTTTGCTGCCCATGTCTCTCTTCTCTTTTGCCGCACTGCGACAGCATTTGCCCGCCAGCCCCTCCTCTCTCCTGCTGCGTTATCTGGAAGCACGGCAAACCCGATTGCTCCATCCACTGCTGTTTCAGGAGCGCTTTGAACGGATTTACTGGTCGTTTACCACCATCATGGCGCTGCTGCTCTGCCTGGCGGGAAGCTACCTTTTTCACCTCTCCTCTCTGCTTGCTGACGCCGCCAGCAGCAATCCCCTGCAACACCATCTGCTGGATTCAGCCGCAGAAACCTGGTGGCTTGGCCTTTTCCTGCTGCTGTTGATACCGCTATTCGGCTTTTTTTCTGCCTTGTTGCGCAAAATTTTCTCCTGGGATATGCAGCAGATTGCCACCATTCTGCAACGGGTGGCCTGTGGTGATCTGAACGCCCGCATCTCTCTGCTCCCCGGCCAGCACACATCGCTCCATAAAGATCTGGGCTATCTGATCAACCATCTGGCCGCCACCCTGCAGGTACAGGAGGTGCGCATTCACAACACCATGGAAGGGTTGCAAAAGGCCAGGGATCGCAGCGAAGCGGCCTATCGGGCCAAAAGCGAATTTTTAGCCAACATCACCCACGAACTGCGCACACCATTGCACGGCATTCTCAGCTTTGCCAATTTCGGCCTGAAACGTCTGCATACCGTGCCGCCGGAAAAATTGGCATACTATTTCAGCCAAATTCGTGAGAGCGGCAGTCGTTTGCTGGAGTTGCTCAACGATCTGCTTGATCTGTCCAAAATGGAAGCGGGACGGATGCGTTATGAATTTGCCGAACAGGATCTGTGCCAACTGATTGGCGAAGTGTTGCAAAGTCAGGAAGCCTGGCTGGAAGAAAAACGGTTGACCGTCCGTTTTGAACCAGGCACCGTATCCGGGCTGGCCTGTTGCGACCGTACCCGGATCAGCCAGGTTGTGCGCAACCTGTTGCACAATGCCATCAAATTTTCTCCAGCCGAACAGAGCATTGAAGTCACCTTGCGCGCAACAACCCTGCCGCTTGGCAGGCGTGCCACCGATACCGTGCAGGTTCCGGCTTTGGCGGTACGGATTCGCGATTACGGTGTGGGCATTCCGCCCGGTGAGTGGGAAACCATCTTTGATAAATTTGTGCAAAGCAGTAAAACCAATGACGGATCAGGAGGCACCGGTTTGGGGCTCGCCATTTGTCAGGAAATTATTTTCGGCCATCGGGGCAAAATTTTTGCCGAAACCGATCTGACGCAAGGGACCGCCATGCAATTCATCATTCCCAGAGAGAGAGTCTCTCGAGAAGAAGCGCCGGGCTCGGAAGATTGAGCCCGGGACCAACCCTCCCCAACTTTCTGCACAGGGCAAAAGGATGAGCAAAAAATATTACATTCTTGGCGTCGACGACGAACCGGTCAACCGGAACATTCTGCTCGAAGCGTTGGCAGAGAGCTTTGAAATTGTCTGTGTGGCCGACGGCCACGCCTGCCTGCAAAGCATGCAGCAGAGGCTGCCCGATCTGGTGTTGATGGATGTCAAAATGCCGCACATGGATGGTCTGGAAACCTGTCGGCAAATTCGTACCCTGTTTGAAGATGAGGCGATTCCAATTATTTTTGTTTCCGCTCTGGGTTCGCAGGATGAACGGATGGCCGGTTATCAGGCTGGTGGCGATGATTATCTGGTCAAACCTTTTGACGAGGATGAACTGCTGACCAAGATCAACCTGTTGTTGGCCAACCGGGAGGCACTGGCCAACCTCAAACGGATGGCTCAGGAGGCCAGACAAGTGGCCTTTACGGCCATGAGTTCAGCGGGCGAGATGGGAGAGTTGTTGCGCTTTTTGCAGGACAGCCTGAACTGTGCCGAAGAAAAAAGCCTGTCCGAACGACTTTTTGCCACCTTGGACAGCCTGGGACTGGATGGCATTTTACGGCTCAACAGCGGTGGCGAGGTCACCTTTTATAACCGAAGCAGCCTGTTTCACCCGCTGGAAAAATCGGTACTCGGCCATTGTGGCACCGATCAGCGGATGATAACTTTCGGCAAGAGTGCCATCTTTTCCACCGCCCGGGCCATGTTGTTCATCCGCTGCATGCCGGTGGACGATGAAGAGAGCTACGGGCGGATAAAAGATGCCCTGGCCATGTTGCTTGCCGGGGTGGATGCCCGCATGCAGGCCCTGGAGAACGCCGCGCAGATGGCCAAACGAGAAAAACAACTCTCCGACATTGTTCTGGCCCTGGACAAAGCCACCCGGGAAATTTTAGCCTCGCAGGCACAACTGCGTGAGCAGATTGTGCAACGCTTTTCACAGCTGATTCAAGAGATGCAGAGCGCCATTGACGACACCCTGATCGGCGGCCTCACCACGGAACAAGAGGATCAACTGATGCTCATCGTCACCCGCGCCGAAAAAGATACCCTGACCCTGATCTCGCAAGAGGCGGCACTGGAGGAAAAATTGGCTCGCATCGCACGGGGCATTCAGAGCAAATAACCCCAGAGGTCGGCAGAATGGCAGTCGATGCGGCGGGGTGACTGCCGCCGCCAACGTCAGTCAAGAGTATGAAAAAGCGAGCCCGTTGGCTTTGTTGCCGTGTGCCGAACCGATAGGCAGAGCTGTCGGACACCCTCTTCACCGGTTGACTCGTGCAGACACAGCGGATACTGTCTGGCGAAGAGGGAAGGGATGGATATTGGAACCGGAAAGGATGGCCTGCTTCGTACCATGGCGGTTTTATTGCAACTTGATCATCTCTCCTGCCGGTTGGGTGAACAGACCGTTGTTGATCACCTCTCCTTGCAGGTCAAAGAGGGTGAGTTGGTCAGTCTGCTTGGGCCCAGCGGATGCGGCAAAACCACCCTGCTGCGGGCAATAGCCGGCTTTGTGCCAGCCAGTAACGGCAGCATTATCCTGGACAAACAGATAATCTCCCGTCCCGGTTTCGTTTTGCCTCCTGAACGACGGCAGATCGGCTTGGTTTTTCAGGATTACGCCCTTTTTCCCCACCTGACCGTCAGCGACAACATTGGCTTCGGACTGCGCCATCTCTCCCGGACGGAACGTAAACAACGTGTCAACGACATGTTGGAGCTGGTCGGTCTGCAGGATCTGCCGTTGCGCCATCCCCATCAACTGTCCGGGGGGCAGCAGCAGCGTGTCGCTCTTGCCCGTGCGCTGGCACCACAACCCCGCCTGTTGCTGCTCGATGAACCCTTCTCGAACCTGGATGTCGATCTGCGCGAACGTCTGCGGCGCGATGTGCGCGATATTCTCATCCGGCAAAACATGACCGGAATACTGGTCACCCATGATCAGCACGAAGCCTTTTCCTGGGGCAATCGGGCCGGCGTGCTGCACCAGGGGGTGTTGCAACAATGGGGTGACGTCTTCGATCTCTATCACCAGCCTGCCAACCGCTTCGTCGCTGATTTTATCGGCGAAGGCGTTCTCCTTGCTGGTCAGATGGTCACTCCGGCCATCGTGCAAACCGGATTTTGCACCTTGGATGGTAACGTCGCCTACCCCTATGCGCAGGGAACACGAGTCGATGTTCTGCTGCGGCCTGACGATGTGATCCCCGATCCCTCCTCGCCACTGGTCGGCGAGGTGTTGCTCAAAGAGTTTCGCGGTTCGGAGATTCTCTATCACCTTGGCTTGCCGGATGGTACCCGTCTTCCGGCACTCTTCCCGGCCCGCATCGATCTCGCTCCCGGCAATCGGGTCCATTTTTGTATCCAACCAGAACACCTGGTCCTTTTTCCCCATACATGAGCGGCTTGCCTGCTGCTGGCGCAGACCATAACAGAGCTGCTCCAAGCAGCATGTCATGGCCAGAATGCGTGAATGGACTTGACATGCAAATAAGAATCGCTATCATTTTGATACCTGACTGCATACACTGTCCGCTTTGTTGCCTGTGGCAAGGGCGTGTCAGGGCAGAGCGGGTGTGTCCAGGGCATATCATACTGTCTGTTTATTGATGGAGTCTTTGGCTATGAAACGTTTTATCGTGTTGCTGCTGGGTATTATTCTGCCCTGTTCTGCCGTGGCGGGAGAAGAGGTTGTCATCTATTCGGCCCGCAAGGACCATCTGATCAAGCCGTTGCTGGATGCCTACCGGGCAAAAACCGGGGTGGAGAGTAAAATACTCACCGACGATGCGGCACCCTTGTTGGCCCGACTCAAGGCGGAAGGGGCCAACACCCCGGCAGATCTGTTATTGACGGTGGATGTCGGCAATCTGTGGCATGCTGCCAACGAGGGTGTTTTGGCCCCGCTGTCATCGACAGTGCTGACAGAGACCATTCCCGCCCATCTGCGCGATCCGGAACACCGTTGGTTTGCGTTGACGATCCGGGCTCGCACCATCGTTTATCATACCGGCAAGGTCAAACCCGCTGAGTTGCCCGGTTATGCAACCTTGGCGCAGGAGGCCTGGAAGGGGCGTCTCTGTTTGCGCACCTCAAAAAAGGTCTACAATCAATCGCTGGTGGCGATGATGATTGCCCGTTTGGGAGCGGAGAAGAGCGCCGACATTGTCAAAGGGTGGATAAACAATCTGGCACTGCCGCCCCTCGATAACGACAGCAAGGTGATGGAGGCGATTGCCGCCGGACAGTGTGACGTGGGCATCGTCAACACCTATTATTACGGAGAGCTGCTGGAGAAAAAACCGGAACTGCCGTTGGCGCTGCATTGGCCCGATCAGGAGGGCGACGGGGTGCATATCAACATTTCCGGTGCCGGGGTGACCGCGCATGCCAAACACAAAGAGGCGGCGAAAAAATTGTTGGAATGGTTGGTCGGCGCAGAGGCACAGCGTCTTTTCTCCGATCTCAACAAAG
Organism: Magnetococcales bacterium WMHbinv6; assembly: GCA_002753135.1. Taxonomy (GTDB): domain Bacteria; phylum Pseudomonadota; class Magnetococcia; order Magnetococcales; family Magnetaquicoccaceae; genus Magnetaquicoccus. Next base: position 74,671 of record PDZV01000016.1, read on the forward strand.
AGTATCCGGTCAACGCCAGCGTTGCGCCCAATGCGAAAATTGCCCAGTGGGGCAGTTTCAAGGCGGATGCACATCCTATCGCTCTGGCGGGACGCCATCAAGCCGAGGCGGTGATGTTGATGGATCGAGCCGGTTACAAATAATCTGCCGCTGCCGGGAAAGAGAAAAATGGAGAGTGTGCGCACACTGTATGGTGGCCGTGGACTGACCCTGGTCGCCATACTTCTGGCGATGACCATCCTGATTCCTCTGGGGGTGATTCTCTCTTCATGGTGGGTGGTCGAGGCAGCTGTCTGGCACCATCTGGCAGAGACGGTACTCGCGGAGTTGCTGGTCAATACCCTGTTGTTGGCCGCAGGGGTGGGTACAGGGGTGATGGTGTTGGGCAGCGGATTGGCATGGCTGACCACGTTGTGTCAGTTTCCGGGTCGCCGATTTTTCGACGGGGTGCTGATATTGCCCTTGGCGATTCCGGCCTATGTGTTGGCGTTTACGGTGTTGGGTTTTTTTGATTTTGGTGGTCCGCTGCAATCCTGGTTGAGCCTGGTACCGGGCACGGTTCGCTTGCCGAACCTGCGCACGCCCGCCTGGGTGATCACCATTCTGGTTTTGGTGTTGTATCCGTATGTCTATCTGCTGGCGCGTGGTGCTTTTCTGCAGCAGGGGCAGCGCATGCTGGAAGCCTCTCGGGTGTTGGGTCGTGGTCCTTGGGGGGCTTTTTTTTCCGCTGCCTTGCCCATGGCGCGTCCAGCCATTGTGGTCGGGGCCTCGTTGGCGGTGATGGAGGCGATGGCCGATTTCGGGGCGGTATCGGTTTTTAATTTCAACACCTTTACCACCGCCATTTACAAATCCTGGTTTGGACTGTTCAATCTCAACGCCGCTGCGCAACTGGCCTCCCTGTTGTTGCTGTTTGTTTTGCTCTTGTTGACTCTGGAACGGAGCATGCGCGGCTTGGCCCGTTTTCACGGTGCCGACGGCCTGCGCCAACCAGAGCGTATCGTTTTGCATGGCATGGCGGCGTTTGCTGCTTTTGCGCTGTGCGCGCTGGTGTTTCTCTGTGCTTTTCTGTTACCGATGGGGCAGTTGCTCGTCTGGGCCTGGCAGAGCATGGCGCGTGATCTGGATACACGCTATGGCCAACTGCTGGGACATACGCTGTTGTTGGGCAGTGGTGCCGCCTTGCTGACCACATCCGGGGCCTTTTTGCTCGCCTTGGCGGTACGGAGCGGACAACGGCTGCGTCGTTGGGCAGTGCGGGTGGCGACACTTGGTTATGCCTTGCCGGGTTCGGTGTTGGCGGTTGGCGTGATGGTCAGTTTTGCCTGGCTGGAAAAAGGGTTGGGCTTTGTCCTGCTGACCGGCAGCGTGGCCGGACTGCTTCTGGCTTATGCAACCCGTTTTCTGGCGGTTGCTTTTGGTCCCCTGGAAAGCGGCATGGAAAGGATTCGCCCGCAACTGGCCGAAGCGGCCATCACCCTCGGTTGCAGCGGCACAGCCCTGATTCGACGGATTTATCTGCCGATCCTGCGTCCGAGTTTGTTGACTGCCCTGTTGATGGTTCTGGTAGAGGTGATGAAAGAGATGCCCGCCACCTTGTTGTTGCGTCCGTTTGGTTGGGACACCCTGGCGGTACGTATCTTTGAGATGACCTCAGAAGGGGAGTGGCAACGGGCCGCCTTGCCAGCGGTCACCCTGGTCTTGGCCGGCCTGCTGCCGGTATTACTGCTGTTGCGACGCAGCGGCAGGTAAAAAATCAGCCCCCCGCTGGCGGATGAACACCCAACTGCCGGATTTAGGTTTGGGTGCATCCCGCCAGGAATCAATAAACAGCATAAGGCTGATAACTGATTTTGATTCTGTTTGACTGTTTTGCGGTTATTGGTTATTTTGACGAGCGAATGTTTTTGCCGGCTACAGCTGCTTGCCAGAGAAGCAACCAAACCACAAACCAGAACAGTCAAGACATGAATGAATTCAAGAATGATGTTGATTTATTTGGCCGGTTTATTAATAGTTATGTAAAATTTTACACAACAAAGACCCTGTTGCCTGATGAGGAAAACATCTACAGGGATGACCCGACTACCTGGGAAGCAAAACACAATGCGCTGGTGCGTCATATCAGGGACTCAATAGAGAGTGAGGATCTGAGTGCGATAGACTGGGACAATTTTCCAGAAGAATTGATGCGCTTGTCTGCCTTGGATGAGGCCTTACAAGGGACTAGTGAGGGGGATACGGTGTACCGTCCCCCATACCATTACAAGGTGATGGAGAGAGAGTGGTTGCTTGTGCAACGTGCTGTTCCTCTCTCTGCCCAGCGTGCCTATGCGGTTCAACGTGGCCATTTGCGCAATTGGTTGCGTTATCACCTCATCGTGCCCAGCACATTTCCCGCGTATCCTGTTTCTGGCCCCACAGAGGAGCAACGCAAGCACCGCATTCTCTTTGCGCCTTCCAGCAAGTTTGCCCGTGACCTGAAAAATAAAATGGGCAACAGTTGCAAGGTATGGCTTGGAACTTTTGCCGATGGGGTGATGCCCCATTGGCCGGAGATGGCGCAGAAAAAATGTACCAGCCAACATTTGGATGATCCAGAGACACGCTGGCACTCCATTCAGAACGCTCTCCAGCAGGCCAAAGCGGCAGGAGCGCATGTGGTGATTCTGCCGGAGTTGACCGTTTGCCCCGAATTACGGCAAAAAGTTGCTGCCTGGTTGGATGACAACGCATCTGCTTTTTTGTTGATTGTTCCCGGCAGTTATCACGAGACTGGTGATCAGGCGCTGCCACACAATCGCGCTTTTTTATGGGATGGTTCTGGTAGAGAGATCTTGCAGCACGACAAGCTGTATGCCTTTGGCACAGATCATCTGTGTCATGAACAGATTGCACCCGGAAACAAGATAACCTTGTGGCAAACCTCCATTGGCATCATCACGTTGGCAATATGCCGTGATTTTTGCGAAGGGGAAGGAGATGTGCGCCAGTTATGGGACACTCTGGCCCCGGATTGGCTGTTGGTGCCGTCTATGAGTTTCGACACGGGAATAGGGGCACATGAGGCGCAGGCAAAACAGTTGTACAACCATTGCGGCAGCAAAATTCTGCTTGCCAATCAGACACCGGACAAGCAGTTTACATCAAAAATAAGTCACGGTTTTGTCTATCCTTTAGAGGATGGCACGGCAGGGGCGCAATGGGTTTCGCCAGAGTGTCGTTTGAAAAAAATCAACCTGGGCTAACAAACAGATGACAGGCGATCACCATTCGTGTAAATTGTTATACAAGTGTATGATTTGACATATTATGGAAAGTAAAACCATGCCCGACGCCGAAACCCCTTTTACCTTGCGCCATGCCCATCCACTCTGGTTGGCGCAGGCCCCGGCCCCGGAGGCTCTGGACCAAATTTTGGCTGCGGTCAAGCAGTTGACTGAATTGGATGATCATGTGGGCAGCTTGTTGGATTATGCCTACCGGGTACGTGTCTCCCGCTTGTTGCGGAATCACGCAGATGCTGAAGAGTTCGACACCTTGAATCGACATCTGTTGCGCATGATTCATCCTCTCCGGGCGGCCAAGTTTAATGCCCTGGACAAGCCGTATGCGGTGCGCTGGCAGACCCTGAGTGATCTGTTGGAGGATCGCTTGTCGATACTGGAGACGGCCATTCCTGAGGCCATCAAAAATCGACGGCATGTCCCGGAAATTTTGCAGTTGCTAAGGGAGCGGGGCCAACTCTCCCAGTCGCAAGTGGCCGCTGCCTTCCCGCAAATCGGTCCGTCCAACCTCTCCCGTCTCATGAGCCAGCTGGAAGGGTGGGAACTGGTACTGCGTCAGCGTTACAAAAAAGAGAAGATCATCACGCTTGGTCCCCGTGCGCACGAGGCATTGCCCGATTATGATCCGCTGGCGTCGGGGGTGGGTGAGTCAGCAGCAGAGATACAGACACGCCGCATAATCAAGAATGTACAAGAGGGTCTAATTAGAAATGCCAAAAAATTTTCAATTCCTTCTGTAGCAGAAGAGGTCACGTATTGAAGCAGCCTTGTTTCTCTGAATTTTTTCAAAGAGCGCGATGAGAATTTTTACCTTCTATTCTTTCAAGGGTGGTGTTGGTCGTTCCTCCTTGATGTTTCATTTGGGCGATTATTGGGCAAGCAAAGGCCATGTCGTCGCCTTGCTGGACATGGATCTGCATGCGCCGGGTATCAGTTTGCACCCTTGGCTGGAAAAACCTGAAAAGAAGAACATATATCACACCCTGGGAATCAGTGATTTGTTGGCAACCTTTTATCAGACACAAAATCTGCAGAAGCAAACGTTCCAATTTTTTTCCCCCAGTCGCATGCTGCGTCATCTCAGGCCACCCAAAGGGAGCAACCGTTGGGGCAGCAAGGGGCGGATGCTGGTTTTGCCCTCTGGTCAGGTGGCGTTGCCCCAGCCTGAGTCGATCCAGGATGCGCAAGCCGTCAAGATTCCTTCCGGGCAAGATTCGGCCTCCGATGATCCGGAACAAAAGGCGTTGCGCCATTTTGCCCGCCTGCTGCGGGAAGATCTGGAGGCGTTTCGTCTGCCAGAACCACCCACCCAATCGGGTATCGATTTTTTGTTGATCGACTGCCGCACCGGTTATCTGGACATGGAAGAGTTGGCCATGGGTTATCTGGCCGAACGGGTGGTGCTGGTCTCTGGTCTCAACCATCAAAATCTGGAGGGGTTGGACATCACGCTGCAAAAATTGCGCCCGCACCGCGTCCCTCCCCTGCACTACGCCTCCGAACTGCTGCTGGCTTTCGGACCAGTGCCCGCCCACTACATGGACGACCCCCAGGCGAGACAATCTTTGCAAAAGGGGATGCGCATTCTGGAAAAAAACCGCGCAGCGGTCACCGCCGGTGCCCGTGCCGAAATAGTACCCCCCTGTTTTCTCCTGCCCTACACCCCCCATTTGGCCACCTCGGATGAACCGGTCAACCAGGATTTTTTTCTGGGCAGACGCCACCCCTATTGGGAGGTGGTGGAACAGATTGCCGATACCCTAGTGTCGCTGCAATCGCTGGAGGAGTCGCAGCGAGAAACGCTGCAACAACTGTATAACATCACCGGGACGGTTTTGCCGCCTGCCGTCAAGGCTCCTGCTGAAGAGAGCCCCTCTGCGACAGATAACGAAAAAAACAAGCTGGAAATGGAGGAGGAGGAAGAAGGGATCAACTGGAAAGATCGGGATCCCACGCGCAAGAGTCTGGCCTTGATGTTTCAGTTGCCTGAATGGCATTGGCCGCTGGCAGACAAGCCGACACAGATTCGTTCCTGGCTCAGGCGGCACGGATTACCAGCCGAACCGAATGAGACACTGGTTCATTTGCTCAACGGGCTGTGTGCGTCCATCACATTGTCGCCAGAAGAAAAAGCAAATGTGCTATCCAGTTGCGCAAGTCTGAGCCAGTTCCAACTTGACTCATTGATTGAAGTTTTCCAGGCAGAAAATAAAAAATTTGCCGCCCGGTCGATCCGTGCGGCACCGAGGTTCATGGTCAGGCTGTTGCATGCCCAACAGGCTTGGGCGGAATTGTTGTGTGGTCAGGAGAAGGGAGAGGCACTCTTTCTCTCCAAACTGGAAAAAGATCCCGGCCCCTTTGCATCCTGGAAGCACTATGCCGCCTATTGGTTTGCGTTGACAACACCGTTGGAGGAAGCTGGAAGATATGAATCAGCGGAGGCTGGCTATCGCAAAGCGATAGCACTTGATCCAGAAAATGGGGCAGCCTGGATTTTTCTTGGTAATCTCTTGCAGGATCATCTAGGCCGCCCTGAAGAGTCTGAAACAGCCTATCGTCGCGCCATTGAACTGAATCCAGAATTTGCATTATCCTGGAACGGTTTAGGAAACCTCTTGCAGGTGCATCTGAACCGCCATGAAGAGTCTGAAGCAGCCTATCGTCGCGCCATTGAACTGGACCCCAAATCTGCAGTTCCCTGGAACGGTTTAGGAAACCTCTTACAGGATCATCTGAACCGCCATGAAGAGTCTGAAGCGGCCTATCGTCGCGCCATTGAACTGGATCCCAAAGATGCAATTCCCTGGAACGGTTTAGGAAACCTCTTGCAGAACCATCTGAACCGTTACGAGGAGTCCGAAGCGGCCTATCGCCGCGCCATTGAACTGGATCCCAAATTTGCAGCTCCCTGGAACGGTTTAGGAAACCTCTTGCAGGACCATCTGAACCGCCATGAAGAGTCCGAAGCGGCCTATCGTCGCGCCATTGAACTGGATCCCAAATTTGCAGCTCCCTGGAACGGTTTAGGAGACCTCTTGCAGGACCATCTGAACCGCCATGAAGAGTCTGAAGCGGCCTATCGACGCGCCATTGAACTGGACCCCAAATTTGCAGCTCCCTGGAACGGTTTGGCATTGCTCTACACGAATACCTTGCAATGCCAAGAGGCGAGGCAATGTTACCGGCAAGGGCTTGCTCTTGATCCGGATAGTCCCTATCTTTTCATGAATATGGGAAGCATCAAACTGATTTCTGGTGAGGATTGGCAAGCGGATTCATTAAAAGCCCTTGCTGGATTTGAGAAACAATCAGGATTGCCATCAATTTACAACAGAATCTACCTGGCTGTGGCGCTATCTGCCGGAGAGCGCCTGCCATCTGATGCAGAGATGAACGGTTTGTTTGCACGGTGGGAGGCAAATGGAAACTTACACGTTGCTGCAACTCTGCGTGCATTACATCAAGGCAACAAAATACAATCACATCTGGATCGAGTGATGGCGTTGCTTGCCAGTTATTTCTACCAGCGTCACACAATAGAACGTTTTTATCTGTTGGCTGGCAGTCGTCCCGATCTGAGGGAAGCGCTGCGCAGTGCCGCGAGGCAGTTTTTCCACCTGCCACAGGAGATCATCCAGCGTTTTCGTGATCAGCCCACCCCGCACCTGCTGGAACGCTATCGCCCCTTTGTGGAGGGGCGCTCCGATGGTGCCGGAGATGCACGGGATCTTGCGCTTTTCTGCAAGGATGCCGTACCGGGAACAGAAAAATAAACGGCAACGCAAGGGTGCCGTCCGATCGCAGGCCTGTCGCACAAAACTGATTGACAGAGACAACAGATAAACTTGAGAATGAGCCTGTGCCGATCGTCCTGTTCGGTACTGTTCAGCCAGGAGGAAGCTGCCATGAGTGTTGCCACAGAGCCAAGCACATCGAACACAGGCTTTCTGTTCGACACGTACAGTTATGTGCGTCGCCTGCGTGAAGCGGGGATGAATGAGGATCAAGCGGCCATCATGGCGGAAACCCTGGTTTCGATCATGGAAAATCGCCTAGTGAGCAAGCGGGATTTGCTGGAAACGGAAGCCCGCACCAATCGTAATCTGCAGGATATGGAAGCCCGCACCGATCGCAATCTGCAGGATATGGAGGCCCGCACCGATCGCAATCTGCAGGATATGGAAGCCCGTTTACGGGTGGAGATTGCCGCCATCGATGCCAAGGTCGAAACCGTTAAAGCTGAATTGCAACGGGATATTGCCGCCATCGACGCCAAGGTCGAAACCGTTAAAGCTGAATTGCAACGGGATATTGCCGCCATCGATGCCAAGGTGGAAACAGTCAGAGCCACCTTGCAGAGAGAGATTGAAACCACCAAGGAACAGTTGCGCAAAGAGATTGAAATTGCCAAAAGCGAGACCATCAAATGGATGATCGGCCTTGCCCTGGCGCAACTGGCCATGATGGCAGGTATCTTGATGACGCTGCTGCGGGTGTTGCCCGGTAGCCACTGACACACCACCTGCCGCGCCTGCTCAACAGGCGTGCGCATTCGCACCACAAGGCTATGCCCGATCATCGGTGGTACACATTGGGTGAACATCAAGTGTGCAGTATGGACAGCTATTGACGAGGTGTGCCCTGCCGGGCGCACAAAGCAAAAAAGCCAGCATCTTAGCTGGCTTTTTTTATTTGGTTGCGGGAGGAGGATTTGAACCTCCGACCTTCGGGTTATGAGCCCGACGAGCTACCGGACTGCTCCATCCCGCGTTAGAGCCGCGTGGGCTATAAAAAAAAACTTCCTGGCGGTGTCCTACTTTCCCACATCTTGAGATGCAGTATCATCGGCGCTGAGGAGCTTAACTACCGAGTTCGGAATGGGATCGGGTGTGACCTCCTCGCTATGGCCACCAGGAAGATACGGAAAATCATGTTGCGTCATCTCCCCTGCCCCGCCGAACGGTGCAGAAGAGGAAGAAGATGGAGAAGTGCATCTGACAACTGGGTGGAATGGGCATTGATGTGCGTTGATGGATCGTAAGAAGGCCAATGGACTCATTAGTACTGGTAAGCTTCACGCGTCACCGCGCTTCCACACCCAGCCTATCAACGTGGTGGTCTACCACGAGTCTCATGGGGAAAATTCATCTTGAGGTGGGTTTCCCACTTAGATGCTTTCAGCGGTTATCCCGTCCGTGCGTAGCTACCCGGCCATGCTCTTGGCAGAACAACCGGAACACCAGAGGCACGTCCACTCCGGTCCTCTCGTACTAGGAGCAGATCCTCTCAATTTTCCAAACGCCCACGGCAGATAGGGACCGAACTGTCTCACGACGTTCTGAACCCAGCTCGCGTACCGCTTTAATTGGCGAACAGCCAAACCCTTGGGACCTACTACAGCCCCAGGATGCGATGAGCCGACATCGAGGTGCCAAACCTCCCCGTCGATGTGAACTCTTGGGGGAGATCAGCCTGTTATCCCCGGAGTACCTTTTATCCGTTG